>JALSKC010000017.1 GCA_026989055.1 Paracoccaceae bacterium | reverse complement strand
TCGACCAGCCTGATGCCGGCCTCCGCCGTGCCGCCGGTGGCCAGCAGGTCGTCCACCAGCAGCACCTTTTCGCCGGGCTCCAGCGCGTCGTCATGGATTTCCATGATCGCCTCGCCGTATTCGAGCTTGTAGTCCTGGCTGATGGTGGTGCCCGGCAGCTTGCCCTTCTTGCGCACCGGCACGAAGCCCACGCTCAGCTGGTGGGCGATGGCGCCGCCGATGATGAAGCCGCGTGCCTCCAGCCCCACCACCTTGTCGATCCGCTCGCCGGCATAAGGGTGCAGCAGCTGGTCGATCGCCATGCGAAAGCCCCGGGCATCGGCAAACAGCGTGGTCACGTCGCGGAACATGATCCCTTCGTGCGGGAAGTCCACGATGGTGCGGATGTAGTCCTTCACGGTCTTTCGGTTCGCCATGGGCAGCGGCCTTTCGCATGGTTGGTTGCCCTTCCAATAGACCGTCGGAGCAGCGGTTTCCATTGTCAATTGCACCGCCATTGCGGTGCCAATGGTCGCATTGGTGCACGCCGGCGGGGGTGGCATGATAGGCGCATGGATACGGGATTCGATCTGGAGCGTTTCGTGACCGCGCAGGAGCCGGTTTACGAGCGCGCGCTGCACGAGATCAGGACCGGGCGCAAGCGCAGCCACTGGATGTGGTTCGTCTTTCCGCAGCTTGTCGGGCTCGGCCACAGCGCCAATGCCGCCTTCTACGGGCTG
This sequence comes from Paracoccaceae bacterium, assembly GCA_026989055.1. GTDB lineage: Bacteria > Pseudomonadota > Alphaproteobacteria > Rhodobacterales > Rhodobacteraceae > JAJRUE01. The sequence goes on along the minus strand of JALSKC010000017.1, from coordinate 92,797 downwards.
GAGGGCAAGGCGGAGGCAGCCGCCTATGTGGCGCATCCGTTGCTGGGGCCGCGGCTGGTGGAATGCGTGCGCCTGGTGATGGCGCAGGCGCACGACTGGAAGGACGTGGAGGCGCTCTTCGGCCGGCCGGACGATCTGAAGTTCCACTCGTCGGTCACGCTGTTTTCCCGTGCGAAGCCAACCGATCCGGTCTTTGCCGAGGCGCTGGAGCGGATCTACGGCGGCGTCGGTTGCCAGCGCACGCTGGAGATGCTGCGCATCCGCTTCGTGGAGGGGCTGGGAGAGTGAAGCCTGCAGGCAGCACTCCGCCCCGCCTCTGATCCCCGGGGACGATCTCCGGGGGCGGGGCTTCGACCGGCCTGGCGCCTATCCCAGCACCCGCCCGGCCACCGCATCCAGTTTCGCCACCAGCGCCGGGTCGCGCTTTTCCGGCGCGGTCATCACCGCGTGCTCCAGCGCCCTGTCGCAGCCGTGTTCGCAGGGCGCGCGCCCGGCGCCGAGCAGCCCCGGCAGGCGTGCGACCAGCCCGCGGGCGTTGTCCGCGTTGGCGGTGAGGGTGGCGATGATCTCGGCGATATCCACCGCGCCGTGATCGGGGTGCCAGCTGTCGTAGTCGGTGATCATGGTGACCGAGGCGTAGCAGAGCTCGGCCTCGCGGGCGAGCTTGGCTTCGGGCATGTTGGTCATGCCGATCACGTCGGCGCCCCAGGCGTCGCGATACATCCTGCTTTCGGCCAGGGTGGAAAACTGCGGCCCCTCCATAGCCAGGTAGGTGCCGCCCATGTGCACCTTCACCCCCTGCGCCTGCGCGGCCTCGAAAGCGGCTTTCGACAGCCGCGCACAGGTGGGATGCGCCACCGAGACATGGGCCACGCAGCCGCTGCCGAAGAAGCTTTTCTCGCGTGCAAAGGTGCGGTCGATGAACTGATCGACGATCACGAAATCGCCCGGCGCCATCTCTTCGCGGAAAGAGCCGCAGGCGGAAACCGAGATCACATCGCTCACCCCCAGCCGCTTGAGCGCATCGATATTGGCGCGGTAGGGCACGGTGGAGGGGCTGTGCACATGGCCGCGCCCGTGGCGCGGCAGGAACGCCATCTTCACCCCGTTCAGAACGCCGGTGAGGATCTCGTCCGAGGGCGTTCCCCAGGGGCTTTCCACAGCTTGCCAGCGGGCGTCCTCCAGCCCGTCGATCTGGTAAACTCCCGAACCGCCGATGATGCCGATGCAGCTTTCCATCTGTCCTCCGCTCGTTGCGCGCCACACCGCCAGCCTATGCGGGCGGCGGGTTCAAGTGAAGGGGTGCCGGTCCGGTTCGTCGGTGCGGGCGCGACGCAGGAACAGCGGCAGCAGCAGCAGCAGGATGAACAGCCGCGCCACATGGCTGGCCACGAGAAAGCCCGGATTCGCCCCCATTGCCATGCCCATCGCCACCATGGTTTCCAGCCCGCCGGGGGCGAAGGCCGCGAGCACATGGGCAAGGGGCATGTCCAGGAGCCGGGCGACCGGCAGCGCCGCCAGCGCGGCCAGGGCGAAGGCCACCGCCGTCATCACCAGCCCGGCCAGCCCGTCGCGGCGCAGCCGGGCCGGGGTGATGCCGGAAAGGCGGCTGCCGATCATGGTTCCGACGATGAAGAAGCCGGGCAGGGTGATCCAGGGCGGCATCGGCCCTTCGGTCCAGGCGGTGACATGGCCAAGGGTGGAAACGGCAAGCCCGCCGATCAGCATCGGTGCCGGTATGCGCAGCCGTTTCAGGGCGAGCCCGGCAAGCAGGCCGGCGACGGCAAGCGCCGTGATCTGCAGCGGCGCCAGGGGTTGCCCGGTGCCGATCAGCACCTGTCCCATGTCCATTCCCAGCGCCCGGGCGGCAAAGGGAACGGCCAGGGTCAGCGCCAGTATCCGGATCGACTGGATCGCCGAGACCTGCAGCACGTCGGCCCGGAGCTCGGCGGCAAGGCTCAGGATCAGGCTCATGTGGCCGGGCGCGCTGGCCAGCACCGCCGCGCGCCCCCTCAGCCCGAAGATGCGCCCGAGGAGCAGCCGCGCACAGGCCATGATCGCCGCCAGCATCAGCGCCAGGACGGCAAAGGCCAGCGGCCAGCGCAAGAGCGCCTCGGTCGCCTGATCGGTGATCCGCGCCCCCACGCTCAGCCCGATGGTCAGAAGCGCGCCGTCCCAGAGCGGCCGGGCGATGGCCGGCCGCAGCCCGGTCAGGGAAAGCAGCCCGACAAGGACCGCCGGGCCGGTCAGCACGGGAACCGGAAAGGACAGCCACTGCCCGAGCATGGCGCCGATGCCGCCTCCGAGCAGGGCGATCAGGGTGGCCCGGGGCTGGGAAGGGGTGTCGTGCTCGCTCATGGGGCCTTTCCAGGACCTGCCCGCGGGAAAGGGCAGGCTCCGCCGCGGGGCGTTGCGGCCCTCCGGGTGCAGCCGGCGGGCGGCATGTTCAGGTTCCGTCGTCGGGGCGCTGCAGGGCGAACAGCCTGTCGATCACCGAATAGTCGCGATAGCCCAGCCGGGCCAGCGGCCGGAAGGCGGTCACGTCGAAACGCCCCTCGCGCAGACAGTCGTCGCGCAGATGCACTCCGGTGACCTCGCCGAAGACGGCGATGTTTTCCGCGCCCTCCAGTTTCACGATCCGCGTCAGCCGGCATTCCAGCGCCGCCGGGGCCGCGGCCACGCGCGAACAGGGGATGGTTTCGCATTCGGCCCGCTCCAGCCCGGCGAGGGTGAATTCGTCTTCCCCGGCCTTGTAGCTGCCCGAGGTGGCGTTCATGGCATCGCGCAGATCGTAGGAGACGATGTTGACGCAGAACACCCCGGTTTCGTCGATGTTGGCCACCGTGTCCTTGCCGAAGTGGCGATCCTGCTTGCCGGAGGTGGAGGCGAACATCACCTGTGGCGGCTCGTAGGCCACGGCGTTGAAGAAGGAATAGGGTGCCAGGTTGTCATGTCCGTCACGGCCGCGGCTGGAGATCCAGCCGATCGGACGGGGGGTGACGATGGCGTTGAACGGGTTGTGGGGCAGCCCGTGGCCTTCGGCAGGTTTGTAGAACATCGTGCGCGTCCTCTCGTTGCCCCCCATCTAGCCGCGTGCTAGCAGGCTTTCCAGTCGAAAAAGGGGGCGAAGGGGGCGGGGGTGATCACGCTGGCGCGGGAGACCGGGCAGGACCGCTGGGAGGTCGAAGCGCTGTTCGACCTGTGTTTCGCGCCCGGGCGCGAGGCGCTCTCGTCCTACCGGCTGCGCGACGGGGTGGCGCCGGTGGCAGAGCTGTGCCTCGTGGCGCGCGAAGACGGGGTGCTCATCGGGGCTATCCGTTACTGGCCCGTCCGGGTGGGTGCGGGCCGGGCGCTGCTGCTGGGGCCGATCGCGGTGCATCCGACCCATCAGGGCGAGGGGCTCGGCGGCTGGCTGATCGACGAGAGCCTGAAGCGGGCCCGCAAGCTGGGCTGGAAAAGGGTGCTCCTGGTGGGCGATGCCCCCTACTACGGCCGGTTCGGATTTGCCCGGCTGAGGGGCGTCGAGATGCCGCCGCCGACCAACCCCGCGCGGGTGCTGGGGCTGGCGCTGGAGCCCGGCGCCTGGGAAGGGATCGCCGGAGCGGTGCGCCGGGATCAGGACATGGCGCGCAGGTAGTCCATCACCGCCGGGCGCACCGATTGCACGCCACTGCCGCAGGCGCTCTCGATGACCGCGCGCAGTTCCTTCAGGTTCACCCGGCGGATCAGGTGCTTCACGGGGCCGATCGAGGCCGGGCGCATCGAGAGGCTCTGTACCCCGATCGCGGCAAGGCAGGTGGCTTCGATCGGGCGGCCTGCGTCCTCGCCGCAGAACGACAGCGGCGTGCCGGCTTCGCGGCAGCGCTCGACGATGCGGTGCACCAGCGACAGGAAGCTGACGTTCAGCGTGTCGTAGCGCCGGCGCACGCGTTCGTTCTCGCGATCGGCGGCAAAGAAGAACTGCTTGAGGTCGTTGCCTCCGATCGAGATGAAATCGGTCATCTCGAAGAACTGGCGCGGCGCGAAGGCCATCGAGGGGGTTTCCACCATGGCGCCGATTTCCACCTTTTCCGGCATGGTGTGGCCGAGGCGCCTTTCGTGTTCGAGCACGCTCAGGAAATGTTCGCGGGCTTCCCTGAACTCGTCGAACTGGGCGATGAAGGGAAACATCACCGCCAGCGGGCGGCCGTCGGCGGCGCGGATCAGCGCCTGCAGCTGCATCCGCATGATGCCCTTCTTTTCCAGCCCGACGCGGATCGCGCGCCAGCCCATGGCCGGGTTCGGCTCGTCCTGGGGCTTCATGTAGGGCAGCACCTTGTCGGAGCCGATGTCGAGCGTGCGGAACACCACGCGCCTGCCGTCGGCGGCATCCATCACCCGCCGGTAGAGCGCCACCAGCTCGCCGCGACGCGGCACGGTGTTGCGGACCAGAAACTGCAGTTCGGTGCGGAACAGCCCCACCCCCTCCGCGCCCGAGCCCTTCAGCGACGGCAGGTCGGCCATCAGCCCGGCATTCATGTGCAGCGCGATGCGCTGGCCGGAAAGATCCACCGCCGGCTGGTCGCGCAGCGCCGCGTAGCGTTCCTGCGCCTTGGCGGCCATGGCGATCTTGTCGCGGAAGGCGGCGGCGACGGTCTCTTCCGGGCGCAGGTGGACGATGCCCTGCTCGCCGTCGAGCAGGATCGGGTCGCCGTTGAGCGCCTCGGTGGTAATGCGTTCGGCGTGGATCAGGAGCGGGATCGCCAATGCGCGCGCGACGATCGCCGCGTGGCTGCCCACCGAGCCCTCTTCGAGCACGATGCCCTTCAGCCTGCGGCCGTATTCCAGCAGCTCTCCGGGGCCGATGTTGCGCGCGACCAGCACCGGGTCATCGGGCATCTCGGCGCCGGTATCGCGGCCCTGCCCGGTCAGGATGCGCAAGAGCCGGTTGGACAGGTCGTCGAGATCGTGCAGACGCTCGCGCAGATACGGGGCGGCATGGGCCATGCGCGCGCGGGCCAGGGACTGTTCCTTTTCCACCGCCGCCTCGGCCGAAAGCCCGCGGGCGATGTCTTCCTCCATCCGGCGCAGCCAGCCGGCGGAGCGGGCGAACATGCGGTAGGTTTCCAGCACCTCGCGCTGTTCCTTGTCGCCGGTATCGGCCAGCGAGAGCATGTCGTCCACGGTGATGCGCAGCTGTTCCACCGCCTGCTGCAGGCGGATCATCTCGGCCTTCGGATCGTCGGCCACCGGGTTTGTCACCACCACCCGCGGCTCGTGCAGCCAGACCCGGCCGGCGGCAACGCCTTCCTGGCCGATTCCGGTGCGGAACATCACCGATTTGCGGTGCAGCGGAGCCAGTGCCGCCCCCTCGCCGACGAAGGCGCCGAGCTCGGCCATTTCGGCCAGCACCATGGCGACCACTTCCAGCGCATAGACGGCCTCTTCCGAGCAGCGGCGGGGCTGCCTCGATTGCACCACAAGCACGCCGATGGTTTCGCCAAGGCGCTGGATCGGGATCCCGAGAAAGGAGGAGAACACCTCCTCGCCGGTTTCCGGCATGTAGCGGAAACCGGGTTCCGAAGGGGCATCTGCCGTGTTCACCGGCATGCCCGACCGGGCCACCCGCCCCACCAGCCCTTCGCCGATGCGCAGCCGGGTCTTGTGCACGGCCTCGGGGTTCAGCCCTTCGGTGGCACAGAGCTCCAGGGTTTCGGAATCGCGGAACAGGTAGATCGAACAGACGTCCGAGCCGGTGCTTTCGGCGATCAGCCGGGTGATCCGGTCCAGACGAAGCTGCCCCGCGCTTTCCTCGTTCAGGACATCGCGCAGGCGCCGCAGCAGCTGCCTGCTGTCTGTCTCGCTAGCGGTTGCGGCCATCGTTCCAGCTTCCGGCGCAGCCCTCAGGCGGCCTTTTCCAGTTCGAAGGCATCATGCAGCGCCTGCACCGCGAGTTCCAAGTATTTCCGCTCGATCAGGACGGAAATCTTGATTTCCGAGGTGGTGATGACCCTGATATTGATGTTTTCCCGCGCCAGCACGTCGAACATTTTCGCCGCCACGCCGGTGTGGCTGCGCATGCCGATCCCGACCACCGAGACCTTGGCCACCTCGGTGTCGGCCACCAGGGCGCGGTAGTTTATGTCGCCGGCCTCCCGGGCCGCCTGAAGCGCCTTTTCGGCGCGCTTCACCTGATCGACCGGGCAGGAAAAGGTCATGTCGGTGCGCCCGTCCTCGGCGATGTTCTGCACGATCATGTCCACATTCACCCCGGCTTCGGCCAGCGGGCAGAAGATCGCCGCCGCGATCCCGGGCCGGTCGGCGACCGAAATCAGCGTCATCTTGGCTTCGTCGCGCGAATAGGCGACACCGGCAACCACGTTGCTTTCCATGATCTCCTCCTCGGGGCAGACAAGGGTGCCCGCGTCTTCGTCATATTCGCCGAAACTCGACAGCACCCGCAGGCGCACATTGTAGCGCATCGCCAGCTCGACAGAGCGGGTCTGCAGCACCCTGGCCCCGAGCGAGGCCAGTTCGAGCATTTCCTCGAACGCGATCCGTTCGAGCCGGCGCGCCTTCGGGCTGATCCGCGGATCGGTGGTGTAAACCCCGTCCACATCGGTGTAGATGTCGCAGCGGATCGCACCGAAGGCGGCGGCAAAGGCCACGGCCGTGGTATCGGAGCCGCCCCTCCCGAGCGTGGTGATCCGGCCCTCGGGGCTGACTCCCTGGAAACCGGCGACGACGGCCACCTTCATGCCCTCGGCGAACTTGGCGGCGATGTTGTCGGCAGGGATCTCCTCGATCCGGGCGGCGCCGTGGGCGGAGGTGGTTTTCAGCGGCACCTGCCAGCCCAGCCAGCTGCGCGCGGGAATGCCCATTTCCTGCAGGGTCAGCGCCATCAGCCCGGCGGTCACCTGTTCGCCCGAGGACACCACGGTGTCATATTCGCGCGCGTCGTAGAGCGGCGAAATCTCGTCCACCCAGCCGACCAGTTCGTTGGTCTTGCCCGACATGGCCGAGACGATGACGATCACGTCATGGCCGTTGGCGACCTCGCGCCCGACGCGCTTGGCGGCGCGGCGGATGCGATCGAGCGTGGCCACGGAAGTGCCGCCGAATTTCATCACGAGAACTGACATCACGGAGGCCCTGTTGCCGCTTGCGGTCGATCCGCTGCTTCCTAGGCGGTGCTGCCGGAAAGGGCAAGGCCGCATCCGGCGGAACCGGCGCGAAGAAGAAGCGCCCGTTCAGGCACCGGGGCGGGACGCCGGGCCGGTTCGTCTCTGGTTCGTCTCTAGTTCGTCTTTCGGGTGGGGGTGAAGGGCAATGGCGCGACCGGAACGCCCTCCTCGATCAGGCGCTGCGCCTCGGCGACATCCGTTTCCCCGTAGATCGAACGCTGCGGGGAAAGGCCCGCGTGGATGGCGCGGGCTTCGTCGGCGAAATCGCTTCCGACATATTCGGAATGCTCCTGGATCTTGCGTCGCAGTTCGCGCAGCGCGGCTTCTGCCGGCGAGGAGGGGGCGCTGAGCGCGTGCATCCCGATTCCGACACCGTTTTCCGCCCGCTCCTCCGCTTCGGCTGTCGCTCCGGCCGGGCGCAGGCGCGGGGCCATCATCGCCTTTTCGACCTCGCTGCTGCCGCACAGCGGGCAGCAGATCCGGCCGCAGGCCTGCAGCTTCTCGAAGGCCGCGTTGGAGGCGAACCAGCTCTCGAATTCATGTTTTTCGCGACATTTCAGGGAGAATTTTATCATGCGCATCCCTGCCTTGGAGCCTGCCGGAGCATAGCCCGTTTTTGCCGTTTTACAATCCGCAGTCTGCAATTCTCACGCCGCAAGCCGCGGGGTCAGCCGCCGCCCGGAGCGAAGCCGCGGATCAGCTGGCGCAGTTCGGGGTTGGCGACACTCGCGGCCGCGCGCTTGCGGCTCATCCAGCGCCGCTTGCGCTGGCCACGTTCCGGGTAGATCGCATGCAGACGCTTCACCTTCATCGGATAGACCGCGATGACGACCGGCTGACGCCGGCCGCCCAGGCGCTTGGTATCCGTATAGATGCCCAGGCAGAGCGGGCTGATCCGACCCTCGGCGCCGGCTTCCTCGAAAGCTTCGGCGGCGGCGGTCTGGGCCGGGGTTGCGTTGTCCTTCGGCCAGCCCTTGGGGATGCCCCACTTGCCCGAGCGACGCCCGGTAACGAGGAGAATCTGCAGCGCACCGTCGCGCTTCCGGTAGCACAGGGCGCCGAACTGGGTGACAACCGCCTTCTTGCCGGCGCCCTCCAGCCTGATCTGACGCTGTTTCACCTTGGATGTCTTCACTGCCTTGTCTTGCCTGCGTGCCTGCCTGCCTGCCTTCCCCGCAGGGGCGTCCCCTTTCCCAGCATAGGCCGGAAGGGGCCGGGTATCAAACGCGGGCCGCAGGGGGCGGCGGGTCAGGGCACCGGCCGTTCCGACCGCCCCGGGACGTTCCATAGCCGGCCAGCCGGTCAGCCAGCGCCTCCAGCACCTGTCGGCCCGGGCGCAGCGCCTCCAGCGCCGCGCGGGCGCGTCGGGCGGTGGCTTCCAGCGCCTGCGGGTCGGGGGAGCGGGCCAGAAGCGCCGCCAGCCCGGAGGCGTCTTCCACCCTGAAGGCGGCGTCGGCTTCGGCCAGCGCGCGGTAGGCGTCGGCATGATTGGCCACGTCCGGGCCATGCACCACCACCGAACCGCACTGCACCGCTTCGAGCGGGCTGTGCCCGCCCAGATCCGAAAACGACCCTCCCATTACCGTCTGCGCGGCCAGGGAATGGAACAGCGCCATCTCTCCGATCGTGTCGGCCAGGTAGACATCGCAGCCTGTCGGATCGCTGCCCGGATCCGAGCGGCGGGCGGCGGTGAGGCCGGCCCGGGCGATCAGCCGCAGGATCGCGCCGGCGCGTGCGGGGTGGCGCGGGGCCAGGATCAGGCGCAGCGCGGGCCGGCTGCGTCGCGCGAGGGCGAAGGCTTCCAGTATCAGCGCCTCGTCGCCGGGGTGGGTCGAGGCGGCGAGCACCGTGTCCGTGTGGGGGAAGGCCGGGCGCAGCCGGGCCAGCTCGGCCGGCGCCGGCGGTGTTGTCGTGGCCTCGGCCTTCAGATTGAGCGGCGCGCCGATCCGGCGCGTTTCGAGCCCCAGCCCGGCGAGGCGCCGGGCGTTGGCGGCGTCCAGCGGCAGCAGCAGCGTGATCGCCCCCAGCGCCCGTCGGCGCAGCCCCGGCAGGCGGGACCAGCCGCGGGCAGAGCGCGCCGACATCCGCCCGCCGACCACCACCACCGGCAGCCCGGCCTCGGCGGCGAGCGCGAGGCGCACGGGCCAGAGTTCGTTTTCCAGGCTCACGCAGGCGCGCGGCTGCCAGCGGTCGAGGAAACGGCGGGTGATGCGGGGGTAGTCCAGCGGGGCCAGATGCGCCCGCACCCGCTCCAGCCCCCAGCCGGCAACCATGTCGCGCCCCGGGACGGTATTGCTGGTGACGACGAGTTCCAGCCCGGGAGCGCGTTCCAGCAGCATTTCGATCAGCCGGCGGGCGGCCGTGAGCTCGCCCAGCGAGGCGCCATGCAGCCACAGCCGGGAGGCGGGCCGTGGTCGCGGCGGATCCAGGGCCAGGCGCTCGCGCAGCGTGGTGACGGTTTCGCGCCGGCGCAGCAGGGCCGCGACGAAGCGCAGGGCCACGAGAGGCGCGAGCAGCAGCTGGATGGCGCGATAGAGGATCACTGTCGAAGGCCCCTTCCGGTCGCGCGGACCCTACGTCCGGGGGAAGCGCGGAGCAAGCGGCAAGCTGCCGACCCGTGCCTGCCCGGCGCGGGGCGATGGGGAAATACGGGCGCTCCGGCCGCCGGCAGGCCAGTGGAAAGGGCTCCACCGGCGCGGCGGAGCCCTTCCGCCCGATGCCGCATGGCGGCCCGGGGAGCCGGGGGCGGTTCAGATGCGGGTCGTGCGCAGGTAGGGAAGCACCTCCTCGACCTGGCCGAACTTTTCTCGTGCCCGTTCGGTATCCAGCGAGAGCGCCACGATCACGTCCTGGCCCTCGGTCCAGTTGGCCGGGGTGGCCAGCGGCTGGCTGTCGGTCAGCCGGATCGCGTCCAGCGCGCGCAGCACCTCGGCGAAGTTGCGCCCCACCGACATCGGGTAGGTCATCATCAGGCGGATCTTCTTGTCGGGGCCGATGATGAAGACGGTGCGCACGGTGGCGCTGTCGGCAGGCGTGCGCCCGTCGGGCAGGTAGGCATCGGCCGGCAGCATGTCGTAGAGCTTGGCGATCTTCAGGTCGCTGTCGTCGAGGATCGGAAAGCTCACGGGCTTGCCGGCGTAGCCTTCGACATCGGATTTCCACTTCAGATGGTCCTCGACGCTGTCCACCGACACGCCGATCACCTTGGTGTTGCGTCTGGCCCATTCGTCGGCCAGCTGCGCCACGGCGCCGAATTCGGTGGTGCACACCGGGGTGAAGTCCTTCGGATGCGAGAACAGGATCGCGTAGGAATCACCGATCCAGTCGTGAAAGCGGATCTCGCCTTCGGTGGAATTGGCGGTGAAGTCGGGGGCGGTATCGTTGATTCTCAGGCCCATCTTTCTGCTCCTCGGCTGATGTGAATCGGATGATGCGAACGCGTGCCGAAACCCGCGGGTTTCGTGTCAGGCGCTAGATAGGGCCCGTGCCGGGCCGTTCACATGCGGCGCTTTGTCCTCCGCTCTCCCGGAGGCGTGGCCTCCGGCGGCCGGCCCCGATCCGATCGCGGGCTGAGACGGCAGAGGCGCGGGCGCAGCGCCCCGCCGGCCCGGAAGGGGACGCAGGGACTTGCCATGTGCGACAATGCGGCACGGTTCCGGCCGCCTGAATGTGCTATGGTTCCCCGAAGGCGACAGGATCGCGCCTGGCAGCGGCGCGGAGTGAAGGAGAAATCGCATGTTCGGCCTTGACGCGCTGGAACTGGCACGGATCCAGTTCGCATTCACTGTGTCGGCCCATATCATCTTCCCGGCCTTCTCGATCGGACTGGCCAGCTATCTGGCGGTGCTGAACGGGCTGCATTACCTGACCGGGCGAGCGGTCTACCTGCGGGTCTTCGACTACTGGAAGACGATCTTTTCGGTCACCTTCGGCATGGGCGTGGTTTCGGGCATCGTGATGTCCTACCAGTTCGGGACCAACTGGCCGGTATTCGCCGACAAGACCGGCCCGGTGCTCGGGCCGCTTCTGGGCTACGAGGTGATGAGCGCCTTCTTTCTCGAGGCCGGCTTTCTCGGAGTGATGCTGTTCGGGCGCGAGCGCGTGGGGCCGGGGCTGCACCTGCTGGCCACCGTCATGGTGGCCCTGGGTACGCTGATGTCGGCAACCTGGATCCTCAGCGTCAACAGCTGGATGCAGACGCCGGCGGGCTATTCGATCAACGAGGTCGGGCAGTTCGTTCCCGAAAACTGGTGGGAGATCGTGTTCAACCCCTCCTTCCCCTACCGGCTGGTCCACATGGTGCTGGCGGCCTATCTGACCACGGCGCTGGTGGTCGGCGGGGTCGGAGCCTGGCACCTGTTGCGCGCGCGGGCAGGCAGGGAAGGCAACGGAGGGGGCGGCGAGGGCGCGCGGCTGATGTTCTCGATGGCGATGTGGATGCTGATCACCGTTGCGCCGCTGCAGATATTCGTCGGCGACGAGCACGGGCTGAACACGCTGAAATACCAGCCGGCCAAGCTGGCGGCGATGGAGGGGCATTACGAGACCTACGAGGGTGGCACGCCGCTGATCCTGTTCGGCATTCCCGACGACGAGGCCGAGGAAACCCGCTATGCGCTGGAAATCCCCTATCTCGGCTCGCTGATCCTGACCCGGACGCTGGATGGCTCCATCTCCGGGCTCAAGGAGTTCCCGAAGGACGAGCGCCCGCCGGCGGCGATCGTGTTCTGGAGCTTCCGGGTGATGGTGGCCCTGGGCTTTGCCATGCTGGGCCTCGGGCTGTGGGGCGCCTGGGCGCGATGGCGCGGCCGGCTGCATGATTCGCCCTGGCTGCTGCGGGCGTCGATACTGATGTCGCCGGCGGGGTTCGGGGCGGTGCTGGCGGGCTGGATCACCACCGAGGTCGGCCGCCAGCCCTGGACGGTCTACGGACTGCTGCGCACCGCCGACAGCGTCGGCCCGCTCGAGGCCTCGGCCGTGGGCACCTCGCTCCTGATCTTCATCGGGGTATATTTCGCGCTGTTCGGCAGCGGCACCTTCTACATCCTGCGGCTGATGAACGTCCCTCCCGACAAGGGGCTGGACATTCACGACATCGGCCCGACGCGCACCGCCGGCATCACGTCGGGGCTCGCGCCGGCGGTTCTGGAAAGCGCGGAGGACGGGAAATGATCTTCGATCTGGCATTCATCTGGGCCGGGGTGATCGCCTTTGCGATCCTGGTGTACGTGATTCTCGACGGTTTCGACCTGGGGATCGGGATCCTCTTTCCACTGATCCGCAGGGAACGCGACCGCGACACGGCGATGAATTCGGTCGCCCCGATCTGGGACGGCAACGAGACCTGGCTGGTGCTTGGCGGCGGCGGACTCTACGCGGTGTTCCCGCAGGCCTACGGGGTGGTGCTGACGGCGCTTTACGCGCCGATCATCGCCATGCTGATCGGGCTGATCTTTCGCGGTGTCGCCTTCGAGTTCCGCTGGCGCACCACCCGCTGGAAACGGGTGTGGGACTGGTCTTTCGCCGGGGGTTCCCTGGTGGCGGCCTTCGCCCAGGGGGTGGCGCTGGGGGCGCTGGTGCAGGGCATCGAGGTGGCCGACCGGGCCTATGCCGGCGGCAACTGGGACTGGCTGAGCCCGTTCTCGCTGCTCACCGGCGCGGCGATTGTGGTTGGCTATGCGCTGCTCGGCAGCGGCTGGCTGATCCTGAAGACCGAAGGAGCGCTGCGCGAGCAGTCCTACCGGCTGGCGCGGGTGCTTGCGCTGGGCACCGTCGGGCTGATCGGGCTGATCAGCCTGATCACGCCGTTCCTCAACCCCGTCTATCTGGGGCGCTGGTTCTCCTGGCCGGCCGGCCTGTATTCGGCGGTGGTGCCGGCGCTGGTGCTCTGGGCCGTCTGGTATCTCTACAAGGGGTTGACCGAGCGCCGCGACGCGCTGCCCTTCCTGGCCTCGCTGGCGCTGTTCGTGCTGTCCTTCGCGGGGCTCGGGATCAGCTTCTACCCCTACATGGTGCCGCCGAGCCTGACCATCTGGGACGCTGCCGCGCCGGATGAAAGCCTGGCCTTCATCGGCTGGGGAGCGCTGTTCCTGATCCCGGTGATCCTGGCCTACACGAGCTATTCCTACTGGGTATTCCGCGGCAAGGTGGACCCGGAGCAGGGGTATCACTGATGGGGCGGCCGCCGCAGCAGGCGGACCGCCCCCTGTGGCGCCGCCTGTTCTGGTTCGTGGCGCTCTGGTTGGGCGGAATCCTGCTTCTGGGGATCGTTGCCTACGGGATCCGGCTGATGATCTGAGCGCACTCCGCGCCGGGCGCAGGTCGGGCGGAGAGCGGGACGGGGCAGCGGTCTCCGGGAGGGCAGCCCGGCGTTCGGGCTGTCTGTCGGGAGAGGCAGCTCGGGAAAGGCCTCCAACCCCGTGCCGGATATGGAATTTTCAACTTGTCCACATGATTTCAACAGAAATTCCAATGGCTTGTCCACAAGAAATCGTCGATTCCGGCAATTTATTCCTTGCCCGACTCACCCGTTTTCGGCGAAGCTGAGCCTGCCGCTGCGGGCCTTGGAGGAATACGGGCCCTGGGGGAGAAGTGGACCTCGCGAAGTGGACCTCAAGGGGAAACCTCAAGAGGGAAATGGACCTCGGGGAGACCGGGCTTCCGGGAAACCGGGCGGTGCGTGAAGGCCCAGCGAGGCCGGGCCGGGCGGGAAAGGTCCTGGGGCAGGTTCTCCGGGGCCGGAAGCGTCCGGGGCGGTTTCGGGGGAGCCGCGGGAAGGCCGGGTTCGGCGAATCCATGCCTTCCGTGCGGGTTCCGGGGGCCGGACGGGCCGCGAGCGGTTTTCGAGCCGAACGCGGCGCCCGGAGCTCTGCGGAGTTCCGGCATCCGGGTCTTGGCACCCTCCGGGATGGTATGCCCGGGCCGGGGTGGTATGCCCGGGGAGGCGCCAGGGGTGCCGCAAGGCACGTGCAAGGACCGCGTCTGAGCACCTGGCGCCTTTTCCCGTGCCGGTTTTCCGAGTTTCGAACTCTTCATCCTTCATCCTTCCGGTCCCCGTTCTTCCGGTTGCGGTCTTCCCGGCCGGGGGCTCGTGCGCCATGTGCCGGCAGGGGTCCGGCCCATGCGGGTGGAAGTGAGCGATGCGCGGGTGCCGTCGCTCTGCCTGCGGGGCCGATGCGCGGCGGGTTCCGGGCCGCGGCGAGGCCGGGCTTCCGGGGCGGGGGTGCCCGGCACAGGGGGACGGCTTCCGGGAAATGTCTGGAAAGACGGCGGCGGCCAGGGAAGACGGGTGCCGGGAAGGACGAACGGGGCCCGCCCGCCTGCGCGAACGAGCCCCGCCGCCAGTTCATGCATAACCGCGTCCATGCACCTGTGCCCTCTCCTTATAGTGCCCGGAAGATGGGATCAACTACATGTTGTATAAAATCCGAGATGCCGCGGGGCTTGATACGGTAAGCACAATATCCATGCGGCCGGCAGGGATGCGACAGGTGGCGGTTTCCGGCGGGGGTTGTGCCATGTCAAGGCCGTGCCCGCGCCGTTGTGGCAGAGGGGTGGCGGACGCCGCATGAGGCTGCATGGAGGAGGATCTGCGATGCTGCGACTTGCCTCGATCATCCATTCGATGGCCGGGGTTGTCCTGGCCGGTTCCGGAATCGTGGTGGCGCTTGCGCTGGGTCACGATGCGCCAGGGCCGATTCTGACGGCGGCCGGGCTGGGCTTTGCGGCAGCCGTTCCGATGGCCGTCGTCATCGCGAAGAGGATCTCCGCGCCTCGCTGAGCCCGCCGCCGTGCCGTCGGCGCCGGCCTCCGCCGGGCGTGTTTTGCCGTTGACCGCGGTTGCGAAAGGGCCGAAGTTGCGCCCGTCGAAATGCTTTCACGGAGAGGTCAGACATGCTTGAAAAGCGCAGGTTCTACATCGATGGCGCCTGGGTGGAGCCGCTGGAAGGGCGTGATTTCGATGTCATCGACCCTTCGAGCGAAGAGGTCTGCGCGGTGATCTCGCTGGGGGGGCAGGCCGATACCGATGCCGCCGTGGCCGCCGCCCGCCGGGCCTTCGACGGCTGGAGCCGGAGCAGCAAGGCCGAGCGTCTGGAGGCGCTGGAGGCACTGCTGGCGGCCTACAACTCCCGTGCCGGGGAGATGGCCGAGGCGATGAGCCTGGAAATGGGCGCGCCGATCGACCTTTCGCGCCGCTCGCAGGTCGGTGCCGGGTCGTGGCATATCGAGGAAACCATCGACGCGCTGCGCGACTTCGAATTCGACCGGATGCTCGGCGCGCACGCCCCCAACGACCGCATCCTGTATGAACCGGTGGGCGTTGCCGGGCTGATCACGCCCTGGAACTGGCCGATGAACCAGGTGGCGCTGAAGGTGGCCCCGGCGATCGCGGCCGGCTGCACGATGGTGCTGAAACCGTCCGAGATCGCGCCGCTGTCGTCGCTGCTGTTTGCCGAGATGGTGGACGAGATCGGCCTGCCGCCCGGCGTGTTCAACCTGGTCAACGGCGACGGGCCGGGTGTGGGCAGCCAGATGTCGGCGCACCCGGACATCGACATGATCTCCTTTACCGGCTCTTCGCGGGCGGGCAGGCTGATTTCCAAGTCCGCCGCCGACACGATCAAGCGCGTCAGCCTGGAACTGGGCGGCAAGGGGGCGAACCTGATCTTTGCCGATGCCGACGAAAAGGCCGTCGTGCGCGGGGTCCGGCACTGCTTCCAGAACAGCGGGCAGTCGTGCAACGCCCCGACCCGGATGATGGTCGAGGCACCGCGCTATGACGAAGCCGTGGCGCAGGCGGCGGCGGAAGCGGACAGAACCCAGGTGGATGTCGCCTCGAAGCCGGGGCGGCATATCGGGCCGGTGGTGTCGCAGGCGCAGTATGACAAGATCCAGGATCTGATCCAGAAGGGGATCGACGAGGGCGCGCGTCTGGTCGCCGGCGGGCTCGGCCGCCCCGAGGGGCACAACCGTGGCTATTTCGTGCGCCCGACGGTGTTCGCCGACGTGACCCCGGAGATGACCATCGCGCAGGAGGAGATCTTCGGCCCGGTCCTGTCGATCATGAAGTTTTCCGACGAGGAGGAGGCGTTGCGCATCGCCAACGGCACGGTCTACGGGCTGACCAACTACGTGCAGACCCGGGATCGGGAACGGGCACGCCGGCTGACCCGCCGTCTGCGTTCGGGGATGGTGGAAATCAACGGGCAGTCGCGCGGCAAGGGAGCGCCATTTGGCGGCTACAAGCAGTCCGGCAACGGGCGCGAGGGCGGCCTGTGGGGACTGCACGAGTTTCTCGAGGTGAAATCGGTGGGCGGCTGGGAAGAGTAGCCGCGCCGGGGCGCGCCTTGCAGCGGGGGCAGGGAGCCGCCTGCCCCCCCGGGGTCTCCGGTCCGCTCGCCCCGAGGATGTTTCCGGGCAGACGAAGAACGGGCAGCGGCTCCTGCCGTCGGGCACTTCTCTGCCGGAGGCCGGGGCGCCTTGCGCCCTTTTCAGCCCGCCATGTCCTTGACCGCTTCCATCGAGACATGGGTGGAGGTGCTTGCCACATGCGGCAGCGCCGATATCTTTTCGCCCAGCACCGTGCGGTAGGCCTTGATGTCGGTGGTGCGGACCTTCAGCAGGTAGTCGAAGGCGCCGGCGATCATGTGGCACTGCTCGACTTCGGGCAGTTCCCGCACCGCCGCGTTGAAGGCCGACAGGGCGCGCTCGGAAGTGTCCGACAGCCTGACCTCGACAAAGGCGACATGCTCCAGCCGCAGTTTCGCCGGGTCGATCACCGCCCGGAAACCGAGGATCACCCCGCGTTCCTGCAGCCGCCGCAGCCGCAGGCGGCAGGGCGTCTTTGACAGCCCCACCCGGTGCGCCAGCTCGGTGACCGGCAGCCTGCCCTCGCGCGAGAGAATGGCGAGTATCTTCCTGTCGTAATGGTCCAGAATATCCGGATTGCCTTCGCTTTCGGTTTTTTCGACCATATCCTGACCTTATTATAGCCTAAACATGCTTCAGAATGATCCATAACGGCCAACATGACCATTCCGAATCTGCTACCCTTTCCCCGGTTTCTGCTGTCACCAGCGGGGAGGATTGTCGATGGCGACCGACATGCTGCGCGAGGAAATCCGCCGGCTCCGGCTGGCGGAAGATGCGCCGCTTCTCGATGCCCTGCGGCGCGCTCACGAGCCTTCGGCGGAGCTGCGCGCGCGGGCGCAGGCGCGTGCCGTTTCCCTGGTCGGGGAAATCCGCGCCACCGCCCGCCCGGGGCTGATGGAGGTCTTCCTGGCCGAATACGGCCTGTCCACCGACGAGGGCATCGCGCTGATGTGCCTGGCCGAGGCGCTGCTGCGGGTGCCCGATGCGGAAACCGTGGACGAGCTGATCGAGGACAAGATCGCGCCATCGGCCTGGAACGCCCATCTGGGCCGCTCGGCCTCGTCGCTGGTGAATGCCTCGACCTGGGCGCTCATGCTCACGGGGCGGGTGCTGAGCGACGGCGGAGACGGGATCGCCGCCACGCTGAAAGCCGCCCTGCGGCGGCTGGGCGAGCCGGTGATCCGGGCCGCCGTTTCCCGCGCCATGCGGGAGATGGGGCGGCAGTTCGTGCTGGGGGAAAGCATCGAGGAAGCCATAGCCCGTGGTGCTCCGATGCGGGCGCGAGGGTTCACCCATTCCTACGACATGCTCGGCGAAGCGGCGATGACGGCGGCCGATGCCGCGCGCAATTTCGCCGCCTACATGGGTTCGATCGAGGCGCTTGCCCCCCTGTGCAGGGGAAGGCGGGTCCGCGACAACCCCGGCATCTCGATCAAGCTTTCGGCACTGCACCCGCGCTACGAGGCCACCCAGGCAGACCGGGTGATGGCCGGGCTCGTCCCGCGCGTGGGCGCGCTGGCCCGGCGGGCGGCGGCGCTGGGAATGGGGCTCAACATCGACGCCGAGGAGGCCGACCGGCTGGAGCTGTCGCTGGATGTGGCCGAGGCCGTGCTGCGCGATGATGCGCTGGCCGGATGGGACGGATTCGGCATGGTGGTGCAGGCCTACGGCAAGCGCGCCGGAGCCGTGCTCGACTGGCTGCATGCGCTGGCGCGCAGGCACGACCGGCGGCTCATGGTGCGCCTGGTCAAGGGCGCCTACTGGGACAGCGAGATCAAGGCGGCCCAGGTGCAGGGGCTGGCCGGCTTTCCGGTCTTCCAGCGCAAGGAGGCGACAGATGTCGCCTATCTGTGCTGCGCGCACAAGCTGCTCGGGATGTCCGGCCGCCTCTATGGGCAGTTCGCCACCCACAATGCCCACACCGTGGCCACGGTGCTGGAAATGGCCGCGGAAGCGGGTGCGGAATTCGAGTTCCAGCGCCTGCACGGCATGGGCGAGGCGCTGCACGACCTGGTGCGCGAGCGCGCCGGGACGCGGTGCCGGATCTACGCCCCGGTCGGCACGCATCGCGACCTTCTGGCCTATCTGGTGC
Organism: Paracoccaceae bacterium; assembly: GCA_026989055.1. Classification (GTDB taxonomy): domain Bacteria; phylum Pseudomonadota; class Alphaproteobacteria; order Rhodobacterales; family Rhodobacteraceae; genus JAJRUE01. The sequence continues at coordinate 74,170 of JALSKC010000017.1, read as the reverse complement.
GACGGCTGCTGGAAAACGGCGCCAACAGCTCCTTCGTGAACCGGCTCCTGTCGCCCGAAGCCTCGCCGGAGGAAATCTGCGCCGATCCCTTCGAGGCGCTGGATGCCGCCCCCGGCCCGCTGAACCCGGCGATCGTGCCGCCGGCGCGGCTGTTCGCGCCGCTGCGGGCCAATTCGTGCGGCCACGAGCTGCGCGACCCGCTTCCTCTGGCCGGGTTCGAGGCCGCGCGCGCGCCGTTCCGCAACCTGCGCTGGCAGGCCGGGCCGCTTCTGGCGGTCGGGCCGCCGGCGGTGGAGCGGGAGGTCATGGCGGTGCGCAACCCTGCCGACCCGCGGGACGAACCGGGAAGCGTCGTCCTGGCCGCTCCGGCCGATGTCGAGGCTGCGGCGGCGTCAGCCCGGCCCTGGAGGGCATCGCCTGCCGAGCGCCACGCGGTGCTGCGCCGGGCGGCCGGGATGTTCGAGGCCGCGCATGGAGAGATCTTCGCCCTGCTCGCGCGCGAGGCGGGCAAGACCGCCGAGGATGCGGTGGCCGAGTTGCGCGAGGCGGTGGACTTCCTCCATTACTACGGTGCCGAGGGCGAACGGCTGGCCGGGGCCGAGGCCTGTGGCGTGATCGGCTGCATCTCTCCCTGGAACTTTCCGCTGGCGATCTTCACCGGCCAGGTGGCCGCTGCACTGGCCGCCGGCAATGCGGTGCTTGCCAAGCCGGCAGAGGCTGCGCCGCTGGTGGCCCATCTGGCGGTGCGGCTGCTGCACGAGGCGGGGGTGCCGCGCGCGGCGCTGCAGCTGCTGCCGGGGCGCGGCGGCGAGGTGGGGGCCGCGCTGACTGCCTCGGAACGGCTGGGCGGGCTGTGCTTTACCGGCTCTGTCGCCACCGCGCGCAGGATCGCCCGTGCGATGGCCGTCGCCGCCCCGCCCGAGGCCCCGCTGATCGCTGAAACCGGCGGCATCAACGCGATGATCGTGGACAGCACCGCGCTGCCCGAGCAGGCGGTGCGCGACGTGCTGACCTCGGCCTTCCGCTCGGCCGGGCAGCGCTGTTCGGCGCTGCGGGTGCTTTACCTGCAGCAGGAGGTGGCCGAAGGATTCCTCGAAATGCTGTTCGGCGCGATGGACGAACTGCGCCTCGGCGATCCGTGGTCGGTGAGCACCGACATCGGCCCGCTGATCGACGAGAGGGCCCGGCGCGAGATCGCCGCCCATGTGGAGGAAGCGCGCCGCGAGGGGCGGCTTCTGAAGCAGCTCGAGGCGCCGCCGGGCGGGTATTTCCTGGGGCCGGCGGTGATCCGGGTCGAGGGCATCGGGCAGGTAAGGCGCGAGGTTTTCGGCCCGGTCCTGCATGTGGCGACCTTCCCTGCCGCCGGGCTCGACGAGGTGATCGCGCAGATCAACGCCAGCGGTTTCGGGCTGACCTTCGGCATGCATTCGCGCATCGATGACCGGATCGCGGCGGCAACCGCGCGGCTTCGGGTCGGAAACATCTACGTCAACCGCAACCAGATCGGCGCCATCGTCGCCAGCCAGCCTTTCGGCGGCGAAGGGCTTTCGGGCACCGGCCCGAAGGCGGGAGGTCCGTTCTATGTGGAGCGGCTGACGCGCCCGCTCGTGCTGCAGCCTGCCTTCGTGGGCGGTCCCAGGGCCGACGAGGCCGCGGTGCAGCGCCTGATCGACGCCGCCGCCGCCAGCCTGCCCGAAGCGGCGCTCTGGCAGCGCTCGATGCCGGGGCCGACCGGAGAAAGCAACCGGCTTTCCGGCTACGGGCGCGGGGTGATCCTGTGTCTCGGGGCAAGCATCGAGGATGCGCAGACACAGGCCGAGATCGTCCGGCGCAACGGCTGCGCGCCGGTGATCGTGGCCCCCGGCGCGCGCGGCCCGGACGCGGTTGACGGCGTTCTGGAGCGGGCCGCGCTGGGCCGGTTGCGCGGTTTCGCCGGCGCGGTGCTCTGGAGCGACCGGGACGACCGGCGCGCGGCCCGCCGGGCGCTGGCCGCCCGCGAGGGGCCGATCCTGCCGCTGATCTGCGCCCGCCATTTCGATCGCTGGTGCCAGCTCGAACGCCACCTCTGCATCGACACCACGGCCGCCGGCGGCAATGCCTCGCTGCTGGCCGCCGCATCCTGAAGCGCCCTTCCGGGCACCGCGCCGGAGCGGTGCGCGCTCGCCCGGTCGGCAGGGAGGAACGGCTTGCGGGCGGTGGCGGGCTGCCGCTATAGCAGGACGGATCGGGCCCTGCCCGCACGGCCCGGAGCGGGTGCCCGCGCGCAGGGCAGCGCCTTGCGCCCCTCGACGGTAGCCTGCACCGGGTGCCCGCGCGCAGGGGGCGCAGGGGGGCGGGCCGGCGCGCAGTGGATCGATGGTGGAGCGAGGATGAAGTTTTCGACCCGACGGGACATTGCCGCGCCGATCGACTTCGTGTTCCGCCAGGCGGCGGATTTCGAGGCGCACATGCGCCAGTTCCTGCGCCGCGGCGTGGAGATCGTGCGCACCGATTCCCTGCCCGGAATCGCCGAGGGCATGAGCTGGGACGCAGGCTTCCGCTTCCGTGGCCGGCAGCGGCGGCTGAGCAGCCGCCTGGCGCGCTTCGAACCTCCCGAGGGGTTCTGCATCCATACCGTGTCGGGCGGGGTGGAAAGCGATTTCGAGATCGGGCTGCTGGCGCTTTCGCGCCGGCACACGCGGTTGCGGGTCGGGCTCGAGCTGCGCCCGAGAACCATTTCCGCGCGGTTGCTGATCCAGTCCATGAAGCTGGGAAAGGCCCGCCTGAGTGCGCGTTTCGCCCGGCGGGTCGCCGACTTCGCCGAAGAGGTCGAGGCGCGGTTTTCCGGCCCTTTCGGCGACGGCGTTTCCTGAGCAGCGGCAGGGTCTTCGCCATGTCGGGATCGGGGGCGTTTCCCGGGGGGCATTTCCCGAGGGGGCGTTTCCCGGGGGGCGTTTCCCGGGGGCGCGCAGATCGGGGGCGACGCAGCCGGCCCCGGCGGCCCCGGATCGCCGGCCCGTCGCGGGCAGCGCCAGCCTTTGCGTGGTGATCCCGCTCCGTTCCTCCGTGCGCGCGGTTCAGCGTTTCCGGTCGGCCGGATAGACCCCGAGCAGCGTCATCTCCGAGGTGAAGTAGTCCAGCTCTTCCAGGGCCAGGCGGACGTTTCGATCGTCCGGGTGGCCTTCGATGTCGGCATAGAACTGGGTGGCGGAGAACGAGCCGTCCACCATGTAGCTTTCCAGCTTGGTCATGTTCACGCCGTTGGTGGCGAACCCGCCCAGCGCCTTGTAGAGGGCGGCCGGGATGTTGCGCACCCGGAAGACGAAGGAAGTGATCATCCCGGCCTCGCCCCGCCGGCTCAGGTCCGGTTCGCGGGCCATGATCAGGAAGCGGGTGGTGTTGTGGCCGTGATCTTCGATGTGGCGGGCGAGGATTTCCAGCCCGTGGATCTCGGCCGCGAGATCGGAAGCCAGCGCCCCCACGGAGGCATCATCGCTCCTGGCAACCGCCGCCGCCGCCCCGGCGCTGTCGGCCGCCGCCTCGCCGGCGATCCCGTGTTCGCGCAGGAAATCGCGGCACTGCGGCAGCAGCACCGGGTGGGCGCGCACCAGGCGGATGTCGCGCAGCGTTGCGCCCGGCCTGGCCATCAGGCTGATATGCACCCGCACGAAGGCTTCGTCCACGATATGCAGCCCCGAGGCCGGCAGCAGCCGGTGGATGTCGGCCACCCGCCCGTAGGTGGTGTTCTCCACCGGAAGCATGGCCAGATCGGCCTCGCCCCGGCGCACGGTCTCGATCACCTCTTCGAAGGAAGGGCAGGGCACCGGCTGCATCTCCGGGCGGTAATCGCGGCAGGCCTGGTGCGAATAGGCACCGGGTTCCCCCTGGAAGGCTATTCGTGCGTGCATCTTTCGGTTTCGTCCGTTTCGGGCAGCATGGGCGTTTGGTCGCGCCTCTTATAGCTTGAAACTTGTGCGGGGAAGCGGGTAGATAGCGCGGAAATTCCCGATGAGACGGAACGCGACATGTTCGACACAATGACAATGACCAAGACCGTCGGCGCCCTCTGCGGCACCCTTCTGATCTTCCTGCTCGGAAACTGGGCGGCGCAGAGCCTGTATTTCGGCAGCGGACATGGCGAGGAAAAGGAGGCCGCGAAGGCCTATCCGATCGAGGTGGAAGAAGGCGCCCCTGCGCAGGAGGCGGCCGAGGAGGAAGATTTCGCAGCCCTGCTCGCGGCGGCCGATCCGGAACGGGGGGCGAAGGTGTTCGCCAAGTGCAAGGCCTGTCACAAGGTCACGCCGGGCGACAACTCCACCGGCCCCAGCCTCTACGGGATCGTCGGGAAGGATATCGCCTCGGTCGAGGGGTTCGGCTATTCCGGTGCGCTCAGCGGGCTTGAAGGCAGCTGGACGCCGGAGCTGCTGAGCGCCTTCCTGGAAAACCCCAAGGGCTTCGCTCCGGGCACCAAGATGACCTTTTCCGGCCTGAAGAAGGTGAAGGACCGGGCCAACCTGATCGCCTATCTCGAATCGCTGGGCGGCTGAGCCCGTCGCATCGGTCGCGTAGCGGTCGTGCGCCGGCTGCGGGGCCGGGCGCGGCCTGCGGGGCCGGGCGCTGCTGCGCCGGAAAGGGGACGGCCGGCCGTTCTTCCGGGCGGCGGAAGCGCGTGCCGGGCGACGCGCCGATGCCGCATCAGCAAGGGGCGGCACATGCACGACGGCACATGCACGAAGAAATGATCGCAGGGAAATGATCGCAGGGCCGGCCGAATCCCGCTTCATGCGGCAATAACATCTTGATCTGCCGCCGCACCCGCCCTTACGCTCGGAGCCGGCAGAACAGGCCGCGCCGCGGCCGATGCGCACGCAAGCACGGAGGAACCCTCGATGAATGATCGTCGCCCCCAGGCCATCGCCCGTGCCCGGCAGCGGAGTGCCGTATCGCTGCGGCTTCCGGTTGCGGGTCTGGCGATGCTGCTTGTCGCCGCATTCTGGGCAGCGGCGGCCGTGGCGCAGGAAACCACGATCGCGCACGGCTTCAAGCGCTTCGGAGAGCTGAAATATCCGGCCGATTTCAAGCATCTCGACTATGTGAACCCGGACGCCCCCAAGGGCGGGGAAATCGCGATCTGGTCGCAGGGCACCTTCGACAGCTTCAACCCCTATGCCCGCAAGGGCGTTTCCGCCTGGGGCGCCGGCCTCTCCCTGGAGCGGCTGATGACCGGCACCGCCGACGAGATCGGCGCCAGCTACTGCCTGATCTGCGAAACCCTGGAATACCCCGAGGATCATTCCTGGGTGATCTTCCGCCTGCGCGACGGGGTGACCTTCTCCGACGGCACCCCGGTTACCGCCGATGACGTGGTGTTCACCCATGAGCTGTTCATGGAACAGGGCCTGCCCTCCTACCGCGAAGGCGTGTCGCGGATCATCCAGAGCGTCGAGGCGCTGGACGAACGCACCGTGAAATTCACCTTCGTTCCCGACAGCCCGAAATTCGACCGGATCGACCAGGCCGGCTCTACCGGCGTCCTGTCCAGGGCCTGGTTCGAAAGGACCGGCCTCCGGCTGGACGAAACCAGCGACGAGCCCTTCATGGGCACCGGCCCCTATGTGCTGGAGAGCTTCGACATCAACGAGCGCGTGATCTACCGGCGTCGCGACGACTACTGGGGCAAGGATCTGCCGATCAATGTCGGACGCAACAATTTCGACACCATCCGGGTGGAATATTTCGCCGACAGCAACGCCGCCTTCGAAGGCTTCAAGGCCGGCGCCTATACCTTCCGCATTGAAAACTCGTCCAAGCAATGGGCCACGGGCTACGACTTCCCGGCGCTGGAAAAGGGCTGGGTGGTCAAGGCAGAGCTGCCCGACGGTACCATGGCCTCGGGCCAGTCCTTCGTGATCAATCTCAGGCGCGAAAGGTTCCAGGATCCCCGCGTGCGCGAGGCGCTGGGGCTGATGTTCAACTTCGAATGGTCCAACGAAAGCCTGTTCTACGGCCTCTACGAGCGGATTCATTCCTTCGTCGAGAACAGCTATCTCGAGCCCGAAGGCCCGCCCTCCGAGGCCGAGCTCAGGGTGCTGGAGCCGATCGCCGATCTGCTGCCGCCCGGCGTTCTGGACAGCGACCCGGTGATGGCGCCGGTGTCGCGCGCCGACCAGGCTTTCGACCGGGCCAATGCCCGCAAGGCCGGCAAGCTGCTGGACGAGGCCGGCTGGACCGTGGGCGATGACGGCATGCGCCGCAACGCCGCGGGCGAAACCCTGCGGGTGGAATTCCTGCAGCGTTCTCCGGCCTTTGACCGGATCGTGAACCCCTATGTGGACAACCTGCGCAAGATCGGCGTCGATGCGGTGCTCGACCGGGTGGATCCCGCGCAATGGATCGACCGCCGCTATGCCTTCGACTACGACACGGTGAACGACAACCTGGCGCTGGGCTACGAGCCCGGCTCGGGGCTGGCGCAGATGTTCGGCTCGGAAGACGCCGACGTGTCGGTGTTCAACTCTCCCGGGCTCAAGCATCCGGCGGTCGATGCGCTGATCGAGGTGATCCGGCGTGCCGAAACCAAGGAAGAGCTGGACCCGGCCGTGAGCGCGCTCGACCGGGTGCTGCGCGCCCTGCGCTTCTGGGTGCCGCAGTGGTACAAGGACGTGCACACCGTGGCCTATTACGACATGTTCGAATACCCGGAGAACCTGCCGCCCTATGCGCTCGGGCATCTCGACTTCTGGTGGGTGAACGCCGACAAGGCCGCCGCCCTGAAGGAGGCGGGCGCCTTCCAGTAGAACGCAGCCGGGAAAAGGTCGCAGCGCATGGGCGCCTATATCGTCCGCAGGTTGCTGCTCGTGATCCCCACATTGCTGGGGATCATGATCATCAACTTCACCCTGACCCAGTTCGTTCCCGGCGGTCCGGTCGAGCAGATCATCGCCCAGATGCAGGGCGAGGGCGACGTGTTCGAGACCATCGCCGGGGGGGCCAGCGAAACCCGCGAGAACGTCACCACCGCGCGCGAGGGATCGGTCAGTTCGAAATACATCGGCGCCCGCGGCCTGCCCGAGGAATTCATCCTCGAACTGGAGCGCCAGTTCGGCTTCGACAAGCCGCCGCTGGAGCGCTTCCTGAACATGATGTGGAACTATGTCCGCTTCGACTTCGGCGAAAGCTACTTTCGCAACGAGCGCGTGCTGGCACTGGTCTGGGACAAGCTGCCGGTGTCGATCACCCTGGGGCTGTGGTCCACGCTGCTGGCCTATCTGGTGTCGATCCCGCTGGGCATCCGCAAGGCGGTGAAGGACGGCTCGCGCTTTGACACCTGGACCAGTGCGCTGATCATCGTCGGCTATGCGATCCCCGGTTTTTTGTTCGCCATCCTGCTGCTGGTGCTGTTTGCCGGCGGCTCCTACTGGCAGATCTTCCCGTTGCGCGGGCTGACCTCGGACAACTGGGAAGAGCTTTCGCTGCTGGGCAAGGTGGCCGACTATTTCTGGCACATCGCCCTGCCGGTGGTGGCCAGTTCCATTTCCGGCTTTGCCACGATGACGCTGCTGACCAAGAACTCCTTTCTCGACGAGATCAGGAAGCAATACGTGATCACGGCCCGCGCCAAGGGCCTGTCCGAACGCCGGGTGCTCTACGGGCATGTGTTCCGCAACGCCATGCTGATCGTCATCGCCGGCTTTCCGGCCCTGTTCATCGGGGTGTTCTTCGGTGGTTCGGTGATCATCGAGACCCTGTTCTCGCTTGACGGGCTGGGCCGGCTCGGCTTCGAGGCGGCGCTGGCGCGCGACTATCCGATCATCTTCGGAACGCTGTTCTTCTTCGGGCTGATCGGCCTTCTGGTCGGCATTCTTTCGGATCTGATGTATGTCTTCGTCGATCCGCGCATCGATTTCGAGACGAGGGAGACCTGATGGCCGGCCGCCCCGCCCCCGCCCCCGCTGCGCCGGCCCGCTCTGCCTCTCCGCCGCGTCGCCGGCCGTGGCTTTCGCCGCTCAACCGGCGCCGCTGGCGCAACTTCAGGCACAACCGACGCGCCTTCTGGTCGCTCATCATCTTTTCGGCGCTGTTCGGGCTGTCGCTGTTTGCCGAGTTCATCGCCAACGACAAGCCGATCCTCGTCAGCTACCGGGGCGAGCTTCGGATGCCGATCTTCACCTTCTACCCGGAAACCGCCTTTGGCGGCGACTTCAGGACCGAGGCGATCTATCGCGACCCCGAGGTCCAGTGCCTGATCGTCACCGGCGGGCTGCCCGAATGCTGGGATGATCCCGAGACCCTCATCCGGGACGCCCGGGACGGCGAGGTGGCCGGAGAGCCCATCGAGAAGGGCTGGATGATCTGGCCGCCGATACGCTCCAGTTACCGGACGCTCTCGAACGAGCCGGGGGTGGCGCCGGGGCCGCCCTCTCGGGTGCATCTCCTGGGCACCGACGACACCAAGCGCGACGTGCTGGCACGCGTGATCTACGGCTTCCGGCTGTCGATCATATTCGCGCTGATCGTCACGGTCTCGACCTCGATCATCGGCATCGCCGCGGGCGCGGTGCAGGGCTATTTCGGCGGCCGGCTGGACCTGCTGTTCCAGCGGGCGCTGGAAATCTGGGGCTCGACGCCCTCGCTTTACGTGATCATCATCCTGTTCGCCATTCTCGAACGCAGCTTCTGGGTGCTGGTCTTCGTCACCATCCTCTTTGGCTGGCCGGCGCTGGTGGGCGTGGTGCGCGCCGAGTTCCTGCGCGCGCGCAACTTCGAATATGTGCGCGCGGCCCGGGCGCTGGGGGTGTCGAACCGGGTGATCATGTTCCGCCACATGCTGCCCAACGCGATGGTTGCCACGCTGACCCTTCTTCCCTTCATCATCACCGGCGCCATCGGCGGGCTGGCCAGCCTGGATTTCCTCGGCTTCGGCCTGCCGTCCTCTGCGCCCAGCCTCGGCGAGCTGACCCTGCAGGCCAAGGAGAACCTTCAGGCGCCCTGGCTCGGCTTCACCGCGTTCTTCACCTATGCGATCATGCTGTCGCTGCTGGTGTTCATCTTCGAAGGCGTGCGCGATGCCTTCGACCCGCGGAAGACCTTTCAATGAATGACGTGCTCGAGGTGCGGGGCCTGTCGGTGTCCTTCCGCCAGGACGGGGCGGAGCACCCGGCGGTGCGCAACGTGTCCTTTTCCGTCGGCAGGGGCGAAACCGTGGCGCTGGTGGGCGAGAGCGGTTCGGGCAAGTCGGTGACGGCGCTTTCCACCGTCTCCCTGCTGGGAGACAACGCCCGGGTGTCGGGCTCGGTGCTCTATGGCGGGCGCGAGCTGATCGGCGCACCGGAAAGAGAGCTGATGAAGGTGCGCGGCAACGACATCTCCTTCATCTTCCAGGAGCCGATGACCTCTCTCAACCCGCTGCACACGCTGGAAAAGCAGCTGGCCGAAAGCCTGGCGCTGCACCAGGGGCTGCGCGGGACGGTGGCGCGGGCGCGGATCGTCGACCTGCTGCAGAAGGTGGGCATAGCGGATGCCGAATCGCGCCTCGGCGCCTATCCGCATCAGCTTTCCGGCGGCCAGCGCCAGCGGGTGATGATCGCCATGGCGCTGGCCAACAGCCCGGACCTGCTGATCGCGGATGAGCCGACGACGGCGCTGGACGTCACCATCCAGGCCCAGATCCTCGACCTGCTGGCCGATCTGAAATCGGCGGAAGACATGTCGATGCTGTTCATCACCCATGACCTTGCCATCGTGCGCCGGATCGCGGATCGGGTCTGCGTGATGCAGGATGGCGAGATCGTCGAACAGGGGCCGACCGAAAGGATCTTCACCAACCCGCGCCACCCCTACACCCGCAAGCTGCTGGCCGCCGAGGCGGCGGGCGGCCCCGGTCCGGTGCCCGCCGATGCGGCCGAGGTGCTGCGCACCGAAAACCTGCGCGTCTGGTTCCCGATCCAGCGCGGGCTGCTGAAACGCACGGTGGGCCACGTCAGGGCGGTGAACGCGGCGACGCTTTCCGTGCGCGAGGGCGAGACGCTCGGCATCGTCGGCGAAAGCGGTTCCGGCAAGACGTCGCTGGCGCTGGCGGTGATGCGGCTGATCTCCTCCGACGGGCCGATCGTCTTTCAGGGGCAGGACATCCAGGGCTGGAAGTCGAAGCGCCTGCGGCCGTTGCGCCGGCACATGCAGATCGTGTTCCAGGACCCCTACGGTTCGCTCTCGCCACGCATGACGGCCGAGGAGGTGATCGCCGAGGGGCTGGGGGTGCACGCCATCGACCCCGGGCGCGACCGGCGCGCAATGGTCGCCGAGATCATGGAAGAGGTCGGGCTCGACCCGGCCACGATGCACCGCTATCCGCACGAGTTCTCCGGCGGCCAGCGCCAGCGCATCGCGATTGCCCGCGCGATGATCCTGCGCCCGCGGCTGGTGGTCCTGGACGAGCCGACCTCGGCGCTCGACATGACGGTGCAGGTGCAGATCGTGGAGCTGCTGCGCGCGCTCCAGGCCCGCCACCGGCTGGCCTATCTGTTCATCAGCCACGACCTGAAGATGGTGCGCGCTCTCAGCCACCGGGTCATGGTGATGAAGGATGGCGACATCGTGGAGGAGGGCAGCGTCGACGAGATATTCTCCAACCCGCGCTCGGACTATACCCGCAGCCTGATGCGGGCGGCCTTCATCCGCTGACCCCGGTGCGCGGCTGCCCCCGGTGCGCGGCCGCGCGGGCGGAGCGAGCGGGCGGGGATCAGCCCGGGCCGATCGGGGTGCAGGGCAGGGAGCGGGCCTGCAGGCGGCGGCAGGCAAGCTCCGCCAGATCCTTGCTCAACCCGACGAAATTGGCCTCGTAGCCGCGCCGGCTTTTCACCACCTTGCGCAGGGCCTCGTCCAGGGTGCCCAGTTCGTGGAGTGCGGTCTTCAGCAGAATCCGTTCGGCTTCGAACCGGCTGTTGAAATGGCCGACGTTGATCGCCCAGAGGCGGCCGCCGGAGGTGGAGATCCGGGTCACCACCTCGGGGGCGGCAAGCTCCTGCGGCATGCTGTCGGGGAGTGCCGCGGCCAGGGCCGCCGTGCCGGGGCGCGGGGGCGGGGGCGCAGGGGTGCCCGGCGCCGGTGCGACCTCGGCCAGCGCGTTCCGGATTTCCCGGCTCATGGTCGTCAGCAGCTGATCGGATGGCTGGGGAACGGGCAGTTCCGGCCGGGGCAGCGGCCGGGGCGAGCGGGAGAGCGCCCGCGCCAGGTTGACCGTGCGGCCTTCGTTTCCGGCATAGACCGGCGGGGCGGGCCGGTTGACCGGCGCACGCGCCGGGGCCCGGCGGAAGCCGAGATCGAGCAGCTCGGCCACCTTCGCGTTGCGCGAGGCGCTCGAAACGCCGCCGAACACGGTCGCGATGATCCGCTTGGAGCCGCGCCGGGCGGACGCCACAAGGTTGAAGCCGGCGGCGCTGGTGTAGCCGGTCTTGATCCCGTCGGCGCCGCGGTAGCTGTTCAGGAAGCGGCGGTTGGTGTTCGCCACCCGGCGGATTCCGGCATCGGTCGTCAACCGCGAGAACAGGTTGTAATACTGCGGATAGTCGTAGAACAGGTGCCGGCCCAGGATCGTCATGTCGCGGGCGGTGGAAAGATGCCCGCGCTCGGTCAGCCCGGTTGCGTTCCGGAAGGTGGTCCGCGTCATTCCCAGCGCCCGGGCGGTGCGGTTCATGCGCCGGGCGAAGGCCGCTTCCGAGCCGGAGATCGCCTCGCCGATGGCGGTGGCCGCGTCATTGGCCGATTTCACCGCCGCTGCCCGGATCAGGTAGCGCAGCTTGATCTTCTGGCCGGCCCGCAGGCCGAGCTTGGACGGGGGTTCGTTTGCCGCCTTGCGCGAGATCGTCACCATGCTGTCCAGCGAGATCTCGCCGTTCTCGACCGCCTCGAAGGCGATGTAGAGTGTCATCATCTTGGTCAGGGATGCCGGGTGCAGCCGCGTGTCGGCATTGCGCGAATGCAGCACCTCGCCGGTGCGTGCATCGATCACCATTGCCGCATAGGGCGCCGAATTGGCTTGCAGGGGCGGCAGCAGCGCCAGAACGGTCACAGCAAGAAGAAACAGCCCGAAACGGGCGATCTGCCCCAGACGTTTTTCCACGTCGCTCACCTGTACTGCCTCGACCGCCGGGATCTTTCGCGCCCCGGGCATCTCGTTCTCCGTGCGACGTTAGCACAGGGGGATGAATCGGAAAACACCTTATTTTCAAGAGAATTTCCGGGCTTTGCGGGGGGGTGCCACCAGATGTTGCGGTGCTCTGCATTCCGCCCACCAGATGCGCGGCCGGCAGGGGAGGCCGGCCGACGGGCGTGCGCATCGCCGGCCGCCGGCCTTCCTCCGCCCCGTCGCCTGCCCGCTTGCGGGCGGGGCAGCCTCCGGCGCCCTTCGCTTCCGTCATGCGCTTTCGTCATGCGCTTTCGTCATGTGGGGGCGGCGAATCGGTCAAATGCCCGCAGCCCCCTTTTCAGGGCTGGGGCTCAGCCTATATATTCCGGGCGGAAAACCCGCGGGACAGATCCGGAGCACCAGGACTAGGCCATGACCAGGACAGTCATGTCGGGCGATGACGCCTCCCCCGGGACGGACCTGGGGGTGGTGACCAGGACACGCCCCCACACCAGGCGCCCGCCGCTTTACAAGGTGCTGCTTCTGAACGACGATTTCACGCCGATGGAATTCGTCGTTCATGTCCTGGAACGGTTCTTCGGCATGTCGAATGCCCGGGCGGTCGAGGTGATGCTGACGGTTCACAGGAAGGGCGTGGCCATGGTCGGGGTGTTTTCCTACGAGGTGGCCGAAACCAAGGTGAACCAGGTGATGGAATTCGCCCGTCGCCACCAGCACCCTCTGCAGTGCACCATGGAAAGGGAATAGCGCGCCGGCCTTTCACCGTGCCGGCCCGATGTCAGCCCGATGCGAGCCTCCCGTCTGACCACCGCCCTCGCAGGCGCGCTGCCCCCCCTTCCCGGAAACGGCCGGGTGGCGGTGTTCCATCCTCCTGCCGGGCAGGACATCTCGGCCCTGCCGTGCGAGAGGGTGCAGATCATCCACGGGATCTTTCCCGAGCACCGGGCCTGGGCCGGGCGCGGATATGATACCGTGGTGCGCGAGCAGGGACGCTATGCCGCCGCCGTGGTCTTTCTGCCGCGCGCCGGAGCACTGGCGCGCGCGCTGGTGGCCCGCGCCGCTGCCGCGACGGGGGGCGGGCCGGTGATCATCGACGGGCAGAAGACCGATGGGGTCGATTCCCTCCTGAAGGCCTGCCGCCGGGCCGGGGCGACGGTAGAGGGAGTCGTCTCCAGGGCCCACGGCAGGACATTCGCGATTTCCGGCGGGGAGTTTTCCGCCTGGTCCGGCCCGGAAGAAACCCGAATCGAGGGCGAATTCGTCACCGCGCCGGGTGTCTTTTCGGCCGATGGGGTCGATCCTGGTTCGGCGCTGCTGGCAGAGGCGCTGCCGCCGCTGTCGGGGCGGCTGTGCGATCTGGGTGCCGGCTGGGGCTGGCTTGCGCACCGGATTCTGGGCTCGGAGCAGCCCGACGAATGCCATCTGGTGGAGATCGACCACGCGGCGCTGGAATGCGCGCGGCGCAACATCACCGACTGGCGCGCCCGTTTCCACTGGATCGATGCCGAGAGCTTTGCCGCGCGGGAAGCGGGCGGTTTCGATCACGTGGTGACGAATCCGCCCTTTCACCTCGGGCGGGTGGCCGACCCGGGTATCGGCCGCGGCTTCATCCGAGCGGCAGCCCGCCTGTTGAAGCGCCGCGGGGTGCTCTGGCTGGTCGCGAACCGGCATCTGCCGTATGAAAGGGAACTGGATGCCGCGTTCCGCGAGGTTTCGCAGCTTGCGGGAAGCGCCTCGTTCAAGCTTTTCCGGGCCCGTGCGCCGCGCCCGGTACAGCGGTGAAGAGGCCCGCCGGATGGGCAGGCGGGTGGGCAGGCCCGGGGAGCGGGTGCAGGAAAGCGGGAAAGAAAAGCAGGAAAGACAGGGGCAGACATGTCGTTTTCCATCTCTGGCCGAACCGCGATCGTGACCGGCGCCGCCAATGGCATCGGGCTTGCGATCGCGCGCCATTTCGCCGCCCAGGGGGCCAATGTGATGCTCGCCGACAAGGACGAGGAACGGCTGGCCGACGAGGTGGGCGACAACGGGGAGCAGGGGGCAGGCGCGATGCGCTATTTCGCCGGAGACCTGCGCCGGAAGCTGACCCAGGCGAACCTGATCTCGGCCACGGTCGATGCCTTCGAGCGGATCGACATCCTGGTGAACGCGGCCCGCCAGGTTCTGCGCAGCGATCCGCTGGCGCTCGATGACCGCTCCTTCGAGGCGCTGCTGGAGCAGAACCTTTCCACCGGCTTCCGGCTCAGCCAGGCGGTGGCGCGCCGCATGATCCGGCAGGCCGGGGAAGGCGGCGGCCCGGATGACGAGCCGGTCGGCAGCATCATCAACATCTCGTCGATCGCCGCGCACCGGGTGCATCCGGAGCTGCTGGCCTATTCGGTCTCGACGGCGGCGCTCGAACAGATGACCCGGGCGCTGGCGGTGGCGTTGGCGCCGCAGCGGATCCGGGTCAACGCGGTGGCCTTCGGCTCGGTGATGAGCGCCAGCCTGCGCGATGCCCTGGCCGAGGGAGAGGCGGCGCGTGCCGACATCATCGGCCACACCCCGCTCGGGCGGATCGCGGCGGCGGGCGAGCTGGCCTGGCCGGTGCAGTTCCTGGCCTCCGAGGCCTCGGGGTTCATTACCGGACAGGTGCTGATCGTCGATGGCGGGCGCACGTTGCTGGATGCGGTGGATACCGCTGCCCACTGAGCGATGGCTCGAAGGGTGCGCCTTGCGGCGGAACGCTTTTGTCGCGTGGCTCTTTTTCGAGAGCCGCTCGGAGGCCTCCGGCAGGAGCGTTTCAGGACACAGGAGCGTTTCGGGACAGAAGCAGAAGTGTCAGGCGTCCGGGTAGCGGGCCCGGCACTGGTCGATGATCGCTGCCATGTTGGCCGAATCTCTGGCCCGCCGGTCGAGCAGCGACTGCAGCTTGGCCTGTTCCGCCGCCAGGTCGATCGCCACCGGCACCTCGCGGGTCCTGGCCACCGGCACCTCGCAATAGACAGGCTGGTCGTTCAGCGTGCCGCAGACCTGTTCTTCGGTTTCGAAATATGTCTCGGTCCCGATGGCGTAGCCGCGCGCGATGTTTTCGCGGGTCTGTGCGATCAGCTTGTCGAGCACCCGCATGTCCTTGCTGGCATCGGCCACGCAAAGCTCGAACGGGGTGGCGCAGGCGGCCAGCAGCAGCGGCAGGGCGAGAAGGGTCTTTCGCATGGATCGGACACCTCAAGCAATTGCGTGATTGCTAAAATACGTCGCATCCCCCTTAAAGGGAAGCAAATCGGCGTGTTATCGGATAACAGCCCCGCAACCCGGCAGCCACGAGGATCCCATGGCCGAGACATTCGACGAGCGCAAGGCCCGCGCCGCCGCCTGGTTCCGCGAATTGCGCGACCGGATCGTTGCCGCCTTCGAGGCGCTGGAGGACAGCCGGCAGAGCGGCCCCTTCGCCGACCGGGCGGCAGGCCGGTTCGAGCTGCGCGAGACCCGGCGCGCCGCCGGTGACGGCACCGATGCCGGCGGCGGTCTGATGAGCGTGATGCGCGGCGGTCGCGTGTTCGAAAAGGTCGGGGTGAATGTCTCCACCGTGTATGGCAGGCTGGGCGAGCGGGCGCAGGCGGCGATGGCCGCGCGCGGCGTGCCCGGCATGGAGGACGATCCGCGCTTCTGGGCCTCGGGCATTTCTCTGGTGGCGCACATGCAGAATCCGCACGCTCCTGCGGTGCACATGAACACGCGCATGTTCTGGACACCGCGCGCCTGGTGGTTCGGGGGAGGGGCCGACCTGAACCCCTGCATCGAATACGGCGAGGACACGGCACATTTCCATGCCCGGCTGAAGGCCGCCTGCGCTGCACATGATCCGGGGTATTACGAACGTTTCAGGGCCTGGGCAGACGAGTATTTCTTCATTCCCCACCGAGGGCGGGCCCGCGGGGTGGGGGGGATCTTCTTCGACGATCTGAACAGCGGCGACTGGGAGGCCGATTTCGCCTTTGTCCGCGATGTGGGCGCGGCCTTCCTGCCGGCCTTCCTGCCGCTGGCCGAACGGCGCTGCGCCTCCCCCTGGAGCGAGGCCGACAGGGACGTCCAGCTGATCCACCGCGGGCTCTATGCCGAATACAACCTGGTCTATGACCGGGGCACGAAATTCGGGCTGGAAACCGGCCATGACGCCGATGCCGTGCTGATGAGCCTGCCGCCGCTGGCGAAGTGGGTATAGCCGGCCCTTTCGGGTGGGGCGAAGCGCGGGCCCGAGCCGCCGGTGGCCATCGTGCCCCCGCGCGGTCCGGTCGCCGGCCCGGCCTTGCCCGGCGGCCGTTTCCTGCGCTCCTCTCGAGCTTTCCCCCGTCGGCGTTCCCCCGTCGGCGTTCCCCCGTCGGCGTTTCCGCCACCGGCGGGGGCGGCCTGGCTCTGCCCGGCCCGCCCGTTCAGCCGTTGCGGATGGTCTCGACCATCAGCGCCACGTTGTCCGGATCGGCATCGGGGGTGATTCCGTGACCGAGATTGAAGACATGCGCCCCGTTGCGGAAGGTCTCGACGATGCGCCGGGTTTCCTCTACCAGCGCCTGCCCGCCGCTGACCATGTGCCGCGGGTCCAGGTTGCCCTGGATGCAGCCGTCAACCTGCACCTTTTCGGCAACCCAGCGGGCCGAAACGGAATTGTCCACCGCCACGCAGTCGGCCCCGGTGGCCCGGGCGAAGCCGGCATAGCGCGGCCCCGCCCCGCGCGGAAAGGCGATCACCGGCACCTCCGGGTGGCGCCGCTTCAGCGCCGCGATGATCTTCCGGGCCGGCTTCAGGGCGTAGGTGTCGAAATCGGCGCCTTCGAGCGCGCCGGCCCAGCTGTCGAACAGCTTGACTGCCTCGGCCCCGGCCTCGATCTGTCGGGAAAGATAGGCGATGGTGGCTTCGGTGACGGCGTCGATCAGGGCGTCGAATGTCGCCCGGTCTTCGGACATCAGCCGGAACGCCGGCCCCTGGTCCGGGGTGCCGCGCCCGGCGATCATGTATGTCGCCACCGTCCAGGGCGCGCCGGCAAAGCCGATCAGCGCCGTTTCGCGCGGCAGCGCGCGGGCGAGTATCCGCAGCGTTTCGTAAACCGGGGCAAGCTGCTCGTGGATGTCGTCCGCCCCCTTCAGGCGGGCCAGCCCTTCCGGGGTGGTGGTGGTGGACAGCCGGGGGCCTTCTCCGGTTTCGAACCACAGATCCGTTCCCAGGGCATGTGGCAGGAGCAGGATGTCGGCAAACAGGATCGCGGCATCGAAGCCGTAGCGGCGGATCGGCTGCAGCGTGACCTCGGCGGCCAGTTCCGGCGTGTAGCAGAGCGACAGGAAGTCGCCGGCCTCGGCCCGGGTTGCGCGGTATTCCGGCAGGTAGCGCCCGGCCTGGCGCATCATCCAGACGGGGGGCGGCTGCAGGGGTTCTCCGGCCAGCGCCCGCAGCAGCCTCTTGCCCTGTTCGCCCCGTTTCATGGTTCTCGTCCTTTCTTCCCTCGCCCTCATCCCGGCCGGCGTGCCCCGCGCCTGCCGGTGGTCCTGTGCCTGCGCCGGTTTGTCAAGGCTGCAGGCGGTTGCCAGCCCGGAGCGCCCCGGGTATCAGGGCGGCATGAGCAGCCGCCTTCCCTCTCCCGACATGCCGTTGCGGATCGGCACCCGAGGCTCGCCGCTGGCGCTGGCGCAGGCGCACGAGACCAGGGAAAGGCTGGCGGAGGCCTTCTCCCTCCCCGCGCAAGCTTTTGAAATTGTTGTTATCTCGACCACCGGTGATCGGGTGCAGGATCGCCCGCTGAAGGAACTCGGCGGCAAGGGGCTGTTTACCCGCGAGATCGAGCAGGCCCTGCTGGGGGGGAGCATCGACATCGCCGTGCATTCGATGAAGGACATGCCGGTGGAGCAGCCGGCCGGGCTCGTGCTCGACTGTTTCCTGCCGCGCGCCGATGTGCGCGATGCCTTCGTGTCGGCGCGCCACGGTGCTCTGGGGGAACTGCCCGAGGGGGCCACCGTCGGCACTTCCAGCCTGCGCCGCCGGGCACAGCTGCTGCACCGCCGCCCCGACCTGCGCGTGGTCGAGTTTCGCGGCAACGTCCAGACCCGGTTGCGCAAGCTGCGGGAAGGGGTGGCAGGGGCTACCTTTCTGGCGATGGCCGGGCTCGCCCGGCTGAAGCTGGAGGATGTCCCGGCTGCGCCGGTCGCTCCGGAAGACATGCTGCCGGCGGTGGCGCAAGGCGCGATCGGCGTCGAGCGCCGGCAGGGCGACAGCCGGGTCGCGGCCCTGCTGGAGGCGATCCACCATGCGCCGACCGCGCTGCGGCTGGCGGCCGAGCGGGCCTTCCTGGCGCGGCTGGACGGTTCCTGCCGGACGCCGATCGCGGGGCTGGCCGAGCTGGAGGACGGCAGGCTCCGGCTGCGCGGCGAGATCCTGCGCACCGACGGTTCCGATGCGCATTCGGATGATGGTAGCTGCCCGCCGGAGGACGGCCCCGAGCTCGGCTGCGCCATGGCGGACAGGCTGCTGGCGCGTGCCGGGGCGGGGTTCTTCGACTGGCGCTGACGGGCAGGGCCGGGGCTGCCTTGCCGGGCCTTGCCGGACCGGCGCGCCGGGCAGCGCCGGGGGAGGCCCGCTCCCCGCCGCCCTTCGTCCTGCCCATGGCGGCAGCAGCGTCGCTCTCAGGCCGGCGGCAGGAGCTTGCCGGGGTTCAGAATCCCCTTCGGGTCGAGCGTCGCCCGGAGCGCGCGCATCACCTCGAGCGCCACCGGATCCTTGCCGCGCCGCATCGGCTCCAGCTTCGACAGCCCGATCCCGTGTTCGGCGGAGAACGAGCCGCCGAGCGCCAGCGTCAGGTCGTCAATGCCGGTGCGGATCCGTCCGATCAGCGCCGGTTCGTCACGCCCCGGCCAGACCGTGAAATGCACGTTCCCGTCGCCCAGATGCGCCACAGCGTTGGTTTCGGCTCCGGGGTCGGCCCGTTGCAGGAACGCCTGCGCCCGGTCGAGGAATTCGGCTACCCTGTCCAGCGGCAGGGCCACGTCGAAGTCCACATGCGGTTCGCGGCCGAAGGTGATTTCCGCCGCTGCCTCGCGTATCGCCCACATCCGCCGGCGTTCGGACAGAGAACGGGCGATCACCGCATCCTCGGCCAGCCCGGCTTCGATGGTTTCGGCCAGGCTCCGTTCCAGGAGTTCGCTCAGCGGCACCGTGCCATCCTCGCGCGGGGCGGCATCGCGCGGGGCGGTGGCGGCCAGCTCCACCAGGATGGTGGTCTCGCGTGCATGGCCGAGCGGGGGAACCAGATCGGGGCGCACGGTCCGCAGCCGGGACATGTAGCGGCGCGGCATGTATTCGAAGGCCTCGACCATGCCGCCGGTGGCCTCCTGCAGGCGGTTCAGCAGGGAAAGTGCGGCCGGCAGCGAGGCGGCAGCCACCATCGCGGTGGCATGGGCCCTGGGCCGCGGCACGAGCCGCAGGACCGCGGCGGTGATCACGCCCAGCGTTCCCTCCGCCCCGATGAACAGATCCTTCAGGTCGTAGCCGGAATTGTCCTTGTGCAGTTCGCTCATCAGGTCGAGCACCCGCCCGTCGGCGAGGACCACCTCCAGCCCGAGGCACAGCGCGCGGGCATTTCCGTAGCGCAGCACGTTCGAGCCTCCGGCATTGGTTGACAGCGCGCCGCCGATCATGGCCGAACCGCGGGCGCCGAAATGCAGCGGGAACATCAGCCCTTCCGCCTCGGCCGCTTCGTGCAGCCGGACCAGAACCACCCCGGCCTCGACCACCGCCACCCGGGATTCGGGGCGGATGGCGCGGATCCGGTTCAGCCGCTCCAGCGACAGCATCAGCGCATCCGGTGCGTGGGTGCCGCCCACCAGCCCGGTGTTGCCGGCCACCGGCACCACGGGCAGCGCGCAGTCATGCGCCAGCCGCAGGACGCGGGAAACCTCGCCGGTATCGGCCGGGCGCACCACCGCGCGGGGGGGCGCGGCGTAGCTCCTTGTCCAGTCCGTGCCGTAGGGCAGGGCATCGGCTCCGGTCAGGACATGGGCGCTGCCGACGATTCCGGCCAGCCGCTCCAGTATTTCCATGGCGGTTTCCTTCCCTCCCGTCCTTCCTCCTTTCCTCCCGCCGGACACCCGCAGGCGGCCGCACGACGACCGCACCGGCGCCTTCCTGTCCGGTTTTCCGTCCGGCCTGTCAGGGGCCGGTTGGCGGCCGGCGGCCGGGGGCGGATGCAGTATCGCCGATCGCCCGGCGGGTGTCACGCCGCGCACCGGCCCGAGCGCGGTGCGTGCGATGCCTGTGTCGGGGGGGCGCGGGCGGCGCGCTCAGATGGCGTGGCTGTGGCGCTCTGCCGGCGCCTCGTAGGCGTCCAGGTGGCGGGCGATCATGCGGGCCAGCGGGCGGGCATGGGGCAGGATGGCGAGCTGCTCCGCCCCGATGTCGAGCATTCCGGGGAAGGCTTCGCCCAGCCCTTCGGTGAGCGCTTTCAACCTGTCCGGCGCGATGCCCGTTTCCCGCCCGAGGCGGGCGAAGTCGAGCCGGAAGTCGCACAGGAGCGCCTCGATCATCCGTGCCCGGACCCTGTCATCGCCCCGGAACCGATGGCCGCGGGCGGTCGCCAGCCGACCGGACTCGATGGCGCGCCGATATTCCGAAGTGGCCGGCGCGTTCTGCGTGTATCCCGAGGGCAGGCGCGAGATCGCCGAGGCGCCGATTCCGACGAGCGTTTCGCAGTCATCATCGGTATAGCCTTGGAAGTTCCGCCGCAGCCTGCCCTCTGCCAGCGCCCGGGCCAGCTCGTCGTCGGGGCGGGCGAAATGATCGATCCCGATTTCCACATAGCCGGCATCCAGAAAGATCCGCCGGGCCGCCTCGAACAGTTCCAGGCGCGCTTCCGGGGGGGGCAGCGCCTCGGCCGGAATCAGATTCTGGCGGCGGGCCATCCAGGGGACATGCGCATAACCGTAAAGCGCCACCCGGTCCGGTTCCAGGGCGACCACCTGGCCGACGCTGCGGGCGATCCTTTCCTCCGTCTGATGCGGCAGGCCGTAAAGGATGTCGATGTTCAGGCTGGCGATGCCGCTTTCCCGCAGCGCCCGGACGACGCCGGCGGTGGTTTCATGGTTCTGGGTACGGCCGATGACCTTCTGGATCTCCGGGTCGAAGTCCTGAACCCCGATCGAGGCCCGGTTCATGCCCGCTTCGCGCAGCGCTTCCAGCCGCGCCCGGTCGATCTCGTTCGGGTCGATCTCGACCGAAAACCGTGCTCCCGGCGCCAGCGGAAGATGTTGCCTGATCCTTGCGGCGAGCGAAGCGATCAGGTCCGCTGGCAGCAGGGTGGGGGTGCCGCCGCCCCAGTGCAACTGCCCGATGCTGACCCCGGCGGGGAGGCACGCCGCCACCAGATCGAGTTCGCGCTTCAGGGTTTCGACATAGGCGGCAACGGGGCCGAGCCTGTGCGTGCCCTGGGTGCGGCAGGCGCAGAACCAGCACAGCCTGCGGCAGAACGGCACATGCAGATAGAGCGAGATTCGCGCCCCGGGCGGGATCTCCTCCAGCCAGGCGCTGCTGTCGGCGGGGCCGACGGCATCGGTGAAGCGGGCGGCCGTGGGGTAGCTGGTGTAGCGGGGCACACGAGCATCGAACAGGCCCAGCCGGCCGAGTTGCGCACGGATCGTCATGGCGCTAGCCTTGGTGCAGGGCGAGACTCGACGCCTTGATCCATGTCAATCGCGGAAATGGCCACCATGAACGCTCCCGTCTTCAAGAACCGCGATTGCGGGAGCTGCCCGATCCGGCATCAGGCGATCTGCTCGCGCTGCGAACCGGACGAGCTCGCCTATCTCGACTCGATAAAATACTACCGCAGCTACGAGGCCGGCCAGCCGGTCGTCTGGGCCGGCGATCCGATGGATTTCGTGGCCACCGTGGTGGTCGGGGTGGCCTCGCTGACCCAGACGATGGAAGACGGGCGCACCCAGATGATCGGGCTGCTGCTGCCGTCGGACTTCCTGGGGCGTCCGGGTCGCGAGACGGTGCGCTACGACGTGAATGCCGTTACCGACCTGACCCTGTGCTGTTTCCGGCGCAAGCCGTTCGAGGAGCTCCTGCGCACGACCCCGCATATCGGCCAGCGCCTGCTGGAAAAGACGCTGGACGAGCTGGACGCGGCACGCGAATGGATGCTGGTGCTCGGGCGCAAGCGGGCGCGCGAGAAGATCGCTTCCTTGCTGGCGATCATCGCCCGGCGGGAATCGAGCCTGCAGCAGCTGTCCTCCCCCGACGGGTTCGAGTTCCTGCTGCCGCTGACGCGCGAAGCCATGGCGGACTATCTCGGGCTGACGCTGGAGACGGTCAGCCGGCAGATGTCGGCACTCAGGCGGGACGGCATCATACGGCTCGAGGGCAACCGCCGGGTGCGGGTGCCCGATTACGCCCGGCTGACCGCCGAGACCGGGGACGATTCGGACGGGGGGGTGGCGGCCTGACGGGGCCGCGGCCGCCGCCCTGCCGCCATTTGCGTTTTGTCAACGACTCCGTCGCAGGATGCACGGTGCGGCGTTTCGTGCCGTGCGCGGCGTCCGCCTGCGATGTGAGCTGCCCTCGGGCCGGCGCGGAGATGGCCGGGCGCGGCGCCCGCTGAACGACTGTCGGCAACGGAGGGTCGGGCCTTGGCCTCGCACAGTTTCATCGCCTTCAAGTGGAGCGGCAACTACTACAACAATGTCTATGACACGTCCCATGTGGTGACCTTCACCGATGACGATGACGAATACGAGGGCTGGGGCGATTCGGACGAGCGGGTGAGCATCGACGGCGGGCCGCAGATGTCCACCTGGGGCTCGCCTTATGCGATCAAGGTCTCCTTCACCGATACCGACGGCGAGGAACATGTGGAGACCTTCGATTTCTTCAATGCCGGGGGTGAGTGGTATTTCCTCCCGGGTCCGGAATCCGCCTTCACCGAAGGGGCCAGGCTGGGCAGCTACCGGAGCCACGAGATCGGCTGGGAATACGAGGATCACATGGCGCCGCCCTGTCTTGTCGGGGGCACGCTGATCGCGACCTCCCGCGGCGAGATCGCGGTGGAGGAGCTGCGCGCCGGAGACCGGATCCTGCTTGCCGGCGGGGGCAGTCGCCGCCTCGAGCGGGTGCTCTGGCGCGAGGTCTCCCCGCAGGAGATGTGCGCCTGCCCGCAGCTGGCTCCGGTGCGCATCGCCGCCGGCGCGCTCGGCCAGGGGCTGCCGCGGCGCGATCTTCTGCTGTCGCGCCAGCACCGGATGCTGGTGCGGTCGCGGATCGCGGAACGGATGTTCGGCTGCGCCGAGGTGCTGGTGGCGGCGGCCCATCTGTGCGCCATGCCTGGGATCGATGTCGTCCGGCCGCGGGGGGCGATCCGCTATCATCACCTGCTGCTGGCGCGCCATGCGCTGATCCTTGCCGAGGGCGCGCCCTCCGAGAGCTTCCTGCTGACGCCGCGTTCGCTTGCATCCCTGCCGCCTCGGGCCAGGGCCGAGGTCGGGGAGCTGTTTCCCTTTCTGGGGGCGGATGCGGATTTCTCGCCGATGCCGCCGGCCGCCCTCCTGCCGCCGGGGCGCCGCCAGAAGGCGCTGGTGCACCGCCACGCCGCCAACGGCAAGGCGCTGCTGCAGCCGTTGCGGCTCGGCTCGGTGCGCCATTCAATGTGCCATGAGGATCGGGATGTGGGCCGTCTGCAGCATGTGCCGGGTTGCTCCGCCCAGAACGGATTCGCGGATTCGCGAATGGCCGTAGGCACCCATCACCAGAAGGTCGGCGCCCTGGTCGGTCAGATGGCGGGCGATCACCTCTGACACCCGCGGCAGGGTCTTGGCCAGGATCGAGACATCGGCCTTGACCCCGTGGCGCGACAGCATCTGCGACAGCGCGCCGCCCGGGTCGGAGCGGTCGGGGGCATGGGGCGGCGGGTTCACGATGGCGATGTTGACGTCCCCGGCCTGTTTCAGGAACGGGAGCGCCGCGCGCACCGCGACCAGTGCCTCGTGGCTTTCGTTCCAGGCGATCACGATCCTGCCGATCGGGTCCGGCAGTCCGGCCCCGTCGGGGATCACGAGCACCGGCACCGAGGCATCGAACAGCTCCGATTCGACGATTGCCTCGTGTTCATGGCGGCGCCCTTCGCCATAGGGGCGCGGCAGCACGATGATGTCGGACAGGCGCGTCAGATGCGCCAGCATCTGAGCCAGCCCCGACATCGGAGCGGCCACGGCGTGCAGGGTCCAGGTCAGGTCGCGCCCTTCCAGGGTCGCGCGCGCCCCGCGTTCGAGTTCCAGGGCACGCTCCTGCGCCTCGGCCAGCCCTTCCCGGAGGGCGACGGCATTTGCCCCGCCGTAGTAGAACCCGGGCAGGGTGCGGTCCACGCCCAGGCAGATCACGTCGAGGTGGCCGTGTTCGCGGCGGGCCAGATCGATCGCTGCCGCAAGGGCGAAGCGGTCGGTCTCCATGTCGGTGATGACCGAGGTGACGTTCTTGTAACCCATTTCATGACTCCTGCCGGTGCGCCCACCGTGCAGCGCGGGCGGGTGCGACGTATTGACCTTGCTCGGCCCGGGAAATCGCATGTCGGGCGGGGCGCCGTTTTGACATGGATCAAGGTTTTGTCGCCTCCGGCCCGTCAAGAGAGCCTAGGCGAACCGGCGGCGGCATTTCCCGTGGCCGGCAATGAGCAGAGGGACGCGATATGGGGAACTACGTGAAACTGGTGGTATACGGTCTGCTGACCCTGGCAGCCGCCATCGCCGCCAACTACGCGCGTGATCTTGCCTATCAGGTGCAGGCTATCATCGTGATGCTGGTCACGGGCGGTCTGTTCCTGTGGACGCTTCGCCACACCGACGAACCGGCCCGGCCCGCGGAGCTTGAGCATGAATACATGGACGGGGTCATCCGTGCCGGGGTGATCGCCACCGTGTTCTGGGGGCTGGTCGGTTTCTTCGTGGGAGTCTATATCGCCAGCCAGCTGGCCTGGCCGGTGCTGAACATAGACGCCTTCGAGGGATACACCAACTTCGGTCGGCTGCGGCCTCTGCATACTTCTGCGGTGATCTTCGCCTTCGGCGGCAACGCCCTTCTGGCCACCTCGTTCTATGTCGTCCAGCGCACCAGCGCGGCCCGGTTGTGGGGCGGCAATCTGGCGTGGTTCGTGTTCTGGGGCTATCAGCTGTTCATCGTGCTGGCGGCCACCGGCTATCTGCTGGGCGCCACCCAGTCCAAGGAATATGCCGAGCCGGAATGGCATGTGGACATCTGGCTGACGATCGTCTGGGTCGCCTATCTGGCGGTGTTTCTCGGCACGATCTTCAAGCGCCGCGAAAAGCACATCTACGTGGCCAACTGGTTCTACCTGTCCTTCATCGTGACCATCGCGATGCTGCACATCATCAACAACCTGTCGATTCCGGTTTCGGTTTTCGGCTCCAAGTCGGTGCAGGTCTTCGCCGGGGTCCAGGACGCGATGGTGCAGTGGTGGTACGGCCACAACGCCGTGGGCTTCTTCCTGACCGCGGGTTTCCTCGGGATGATGTACTACTTCGTGCCCAAGCAGGCCGAGCGCCCCGTCTACAGCTACAAGCTGTCGATCATCCACTTCTGGGCGCTGATCTTCCTGTATATCTGGGCCGGCCCGCACCACCTGCACTACACGGCGCTGCCCGACTGGGCGAGCACGCTGGGGATGGTGATGTCGGTGGTGCTCTGGATGCCCTCCTGGGGCGGGATGATCAACGGTCTGATGACGCTCTCGGGCGCCTGGGACAAGCTGCGCACCGACCCGGTGATCCGGATGATGGTGATCTCGATCGGCTTTTACGGCATGTCCACCTTCGAAGGGCCGATGATGTCGATCCGGGCGGTCAACTCGCTGTCGCACTACACCGACTGGACCATCGGCCACGTCCATTCCGGCGCGCTCGGCTGGAACGGCATGATCACCTTCGGGGCGCTCTACTTCATGGTTCCGAAGCTGTGGAAGCGCGAGCGGCTCTACAGCCTGGCGCTGGTCAACTGGCACTTCTGGCTCGCGACCATCGGCATCATCCTCTACGCGGCCTCGATGTGGGTCACCGGCATCATGGAAGGGCTGATGTGGCGCGAGGTGGATGCCAACGGCTTCCTGGTGAACTCCTTCGCCGACACCGTGGCCGCCAAGTACCCGATGTATGTGGTGCGTGCCACTGGCGGGCTGCTCTATCTCACCGGGGCCTCGATCATGGCCTACAACCTCTGGATGACCGTGCGCAGGGTGCCGGCGAAGGCCGCGGCCGCCGCCGTGGCGCCTGCCGAGTAAGGGGGCGGAAGAATGGCAATTCTCGACAAGCACAAGGCGCTGGAAAAGAGCCCGACGTTGCTGCTGATCTTCAGCTTCCTGGCGGTGACGGTGGGCGGTCTGGTGGAGATAGTGCCGCTGTTCTACCTGGAAAACACCATCGAGGAGGTGGAAGGCGTGCGGCCCTATTCGCCGCTGGAGCTGGCCGGGCGCGACATCTACATCCGCGAGGGCTGCTATGTCTGCCACAGCCAGATGATCCGCCCGATGCGTGACGAGGTGGAGCGCTACGGCCACTACTCGCTGGCGGCAGAGTCGATGTACGATCACCCGTTCCAGTGGGGTTCCAAGCGGACCGGCCCGGACCTGGCCCGCGTCGGCGGGCGCTATTCGGATGACTGGCACGTGGATCACCTGGTCGATCCGCAGTCGGTGGTGCCGGAATCGGTCATGCCCAGCTATGATTTCCTGCTCGACCGGATGATGGATGGCGAATACATCGACGAGCTTCTGGCCACCCATCGCCTGGTGGGCGTGCCCTACACGGACGAGATGATCGAGCTGGCGCGCGCCGATTTCCTGGCCCAGGCGGACCCGGATGCCGACCACGAAGGGTTGCTCGAGCGCTACCCGGGAGCGCAGACGCGCAATTTCGACCGCCGGCCCGGAATTTCCGAGATGGATGCGCTGGTGGCCTATCTCCAGATCCTGGGCACGATGGTCGATTTCTCGACCTTCACGCCGGACGAAAGCCGCTGAGGGAGGGAAGCATGACGGACACCTACACGGTTCTGCGCCAGTTTGCCGACAGCTGGGCGATGCTGGCCATCTTTGCCTTCTTCATCGCTTCGGTGATCTGGGCGTTTCGTCCCGGCAGCACCCGGATCTACGAGGACACCCTGCAGATCCCGTTCCGCCACGAGGACGGGCCGGCCGCGGAGCCGGCCACGGAGCGGAGCACTCCGGCAGAGGAGGCCAAGTAATGGCGGAGAAGCCAGAACAACCGCAGGAAGTCGAGACCACCGGCCACAGCTGGGACGGGATCGAGGAATACAACAACCCGCTGCCGCGCTGGTGGCTGTGGACCTTCTATGCCACCATCATCTGGGGGATCGGCTATACGATCCTCTACCCGGCGTGGCCGCTGCTGGAGCGGGCGACTCCGGGGCTTCTGGGCTATTCCACCCGTCAGGAGGTTGCGCGCGAGATCCAGGCGTTCAAGGAGATGAACGCCGAGGTCGAGGCCAGGCTGGCCGCGGCCGACCTGACCGCGCTTCGCGACGATCCGGAGCTTTACGGGTATGCCGTCAATTCCGGCGCCGCGGTCTTCCGCACCTACTGTTCGCAGTGCCACGGGTCGGGGGGCGCGGGGGCGAAGGGCTACCCCAACCTGCTGGATGACGACTGGCTCTGGGGGGGCGACATCGAGAGCATCGCCTACACCGTGCGCCACGGCATCCGCTCGCGCAGCGACGAGACCCGCTATTCGGAAATGCCCGCCTTCGGCGAATTCCTGTCGGATGAGGAGATCGCCCAGGTGGTGGCCTATGTGCAGTCTCTGGCCGGGCTCGACCACGACCCCGCGCTGGCCGGGCCGGGGCAGATCGTCTATGCCGACAACTGCGCCTCCTGCCATGGAGCGGACGGCAGCGGCGATCGCGATCAGGGCGCTCCGAACCTGACCGATGCGATCTGGCTGTTCGGCGACAGCCCCGAAGACATCACCTATTCGGTCCGATACGCCCGCAACGTCGAGATGCCCGACTGGGGCGGGCGCCTGAGCGATGCCCAGATCAATGCGGTTGCGGCCTATGTGCATCAGCTTGGAGGCGGCGAATGAGCTGAGCGACACACGGAGTTCCGGGGGCCGCCGGCTCCCGGATAGGCACCGGCCCCTGATCCTGTTCGCGCGTTTCTTCGGGGCCGGTGCCGTTTTTCTTCCGCTTCCGCGGAAGTGCCCAATTGAGGGCACATTGCGCTGCTAGCCGGGGCGGCATGTTCGTGATGGAGGGAATATCCCGGGTGCTGCGCTTTCCGTGCCGCGGTCTGAGCGGGCTCTTGCGCAGGCTGTGGCCGCTGGCCGCCCTGGTCGGGCTGCATCTTCTGGCGGTGGTCTCGATCAGCATGGCGAGCGGGGTTCCCTTCGACCCGGCGATGAGCCGGACGCTGGGCATGCTGTTCACGATCCTGCTGCCCCTGTTCGGCTTCGTGCTGGTGGTCCGGCATTTCCTGTATCTTGCCTTCGTGCTGCGCCCCGCCCGGCCGCTCGCCCGCTTTCTGGACGACCTGAAGGCGCTTGCCGGTGATACGGAACGGATCGGGCGGGGGATGCTGGCGCTGCTGCTGATCGTGCTGTTCATCGGCGGTTTTTCCCATCTCAAGTCGCTCGTGCCCCATCTCAACCCCTTTTCCTGGGATGCGGTCTTTGCCGCCTGGGACCGCAAGCTGCATTTCGGGCGCGCGCCCCACGAATGGCTGCAGATGACGGTGCTGGCGAGGCCGCTGGCAACCACGCTGCTCAACGCGGCCTATCACTTCTGGTTCTTCCTCATCTATTTCGTCGTGGTGCTCGCCTGTTTCTCTCCCCGGGAAGATACGGTCGGGCCGGTGTTCCTGCTGGCCTTCGTGCTGACTTTCGCCGTCGGCGGCAATCTCCTGGCGGTGCTGTTTTCCTCGGCCGGGCCGGTCTATTACGCGCGGCTCGGTTTCGGGGAAGAATTCGTGCCGCTGATGGAGATGCTGGCCGCCTTCGACCGGATCAGCCCGGTCTGGGCGCTGGAGGTGCAGGAGGCCCTCTGGCGGGGCCACGTGGCCGGCGGCCCGCTCAGCGGGATTTCGGCCATGCCCAGCATGCATGTCGCCAGCGCGACCCTGATCGCGCTTTACGGTGCCCG
The DNA here is from genome assembly GCA_026989055.1 of Paracoccaceae bacterium. Lineage (GTDB taxonomy): Bacteria > Pseudomonadota > Alphaproteobacteria > Rhodobacterales > Rhodobacteraceae > JAJRUE01. Next base: position 44,874 of record JALSKC010000017.1, on the reverse strand, counting down.
GCGCGGGCGGTGGTGGGGGGCGGCATCGGGGCTGTTCGCACTGGCGATCATGGTCGGCTCGGTCCAGCTGGGCTGGCATTATGCGGTTGACGGCTATGCCGGGGCCCTTCTGGCCGTGGTGTTCTGGTGCCTTTCGGCGCGGCTGCTCGGGAGAAGGCGCGCCGCCGGCCCCGCCCGGACGGAAAAGGGGCGGGCGCCGGCCGGATGAGGCGGCGCGGCGCCGGGTCGGGCGTTGCGCAGCCCGGTGGCGGCGTTTTGACGCGGTTCCTTCGGCGGGGGTGAATCTTGACCTAGGTCAATGCCGCCCGGGCAGGCGGGATCCATAAGGCCGCAACGTGAACAGACCGAAGACCTCCGATATGTCCTCTTCCGAAGATGCGCCGCCCCTTTATGCCGCCCGGGAGCCGGTCTTTCCGCGTCGGGTGTCCGGTCGGTTCCGCAGGCTCAAGTGGTGGATCATGGCGCTCACGCTGGGGATCTACTACATCACGCCCTGGCTCCGCTGGGACCGCGGCCCCAATCTTCCGGATCAGGCGGTGCTGGTCGATCTGGCGAACCGGCGGTTCTACTTCTTCTTCATCGAGATCTGGCCGCATGAATTCTACTTCATTGCCGGGCTGCTGATCATGGCCGGGCTGGGGCTGTTCCTGTTCACCTCGGCGCTGGGGCGGGTCTGGTGCGGCTATGCCTGCCCGCAGACGGTCTGGACCGACCTGTTCATCCTGGTTGAACGCTGGGTCGAGGGCGACCGCAACGCCCGGGTGCGGCTGTGGAAGGCGAAATGGGATCTGCGCAAGTGGCGGCTGCGGCTGACGAAGTGGTTCCTCTGGGCGCTGATCGGGCTGGCCACCGGCGGAGCCTGGGTGTTCTATTTCACCGATGCGCCGACCCTGCTGCGCGATCTGGTGACCGGGCAGGCCCACCCGATCGCCTATACCACCATGGGGCTGCTGACCGTGCTGACCGTGCTGTTCGGCGGCTTCGCCCGCGAGCAGGTCTGTATCTACATGTGCCCCTGGCCGCGCATCCAGGCGGCGATGATGGACGAGGACACGCTGGTGGTCGGCTACCGCTCCTGGCGCGGCGAGCCGCGGGGCCGGCACCGCAAGAAGGAGGGCGCCGACAGGCTGGGCGACTGCATCGACTGCATGGCCTGCGTCAACGTCTGCCCGATGGGGATCGACATCCGCGACGGCCAGCAGCTGGAATGCATCACCTGCGCGCTGTGCATCGACGCCTGCGACGAGGTGATGGACAGGATCGGCAAGCCGCGCGGGCTGATCGATTACATGGCGCTGACAGACGAGGCCAGGGAACGCTCCGGCAAGGCGCCGCTGCCCGTCTGGAAGCATGTGTTCCGCCCGCGCACGATCCTGTATACGGTGCTGTGGGCCGGGGTCGGGCTTGCGCTGCTTGCCGCGCTGTTCCTGCGCTCCGGGATCGGGATGTCGGTGGCGCCGGTGCGCAACCCGACATATGTGGTTCTGTCCGACGGTTCGGTACGCAATACCTACGACGTGCGGCTGCTCAACAAGCATGGCGCGGATCACGATTTTCGCCTGTCGCTGGAGGCCGACGCGCCGCTGCGGCTTGCCCTGGAGGGAGAGGACGATCTGGTGGTGCGGGTTCCGGCCGATACGACCTACTTGCAGCGGGTCTATGTGATCGCGCCCGAGGGCAGCGGTGCGGACCGGGCCGACCGGGTCGGATTCCGGCTTGTGGCGGAAGATCTGGAGACCGGCGAAAAGGCTTACAATGACAGCGTGTTCAACGGAAGGGTCAGATGATGGGAAAGGAATTCACGGGACGCAAGATGCTGGTCCTGACGGTTTCGGCCTTTGCGGTGATCATCGCGGTCAACCTCGTTCTGGCCTGGCAGGCGGTAAGCACCTTTCCGGGGCTTGAGGTGCGAAATTCCTATGTCGCCTCGCAGAGCTTCGACCGCGAGCGTGCCGCCCAGCAGGCGCTGGGCTGGGAGGTTTCGGCCGCGATCGAGGGCGAACGGCTGGTGCTGAGCATCCTCGGCCCCGATGCTGCGCCGGTCCGGGTGCGCGAGATCGGCGGCACGCTGGGGCGGGCCACCAGCGTCAGGGACGATCGCATCCTGGCCTTCTCCTTCGACGGCAGCGCCTATGTGGCGCCGGTCGATCTGGCGTCGGGCTACTGGCACCTGCGTCTGAAGGCGGTGGCGCCCGACGGCACCGCCTTCCGGCAGCGGATACGGCTTTACGTGGAGTAGCGCGATGAGCGGACCGGCCGCACCTTCCGCCTGTCCGGCCTGCGTGGCCGCTCCGGCCGCACGGGACAGGGCCGGAGCAGGGGAGATCGGGGGCAACATCATCCTGTCGTTGCCCACGGCCCATTGCGCGGCCTGCATCTCGGCGGTGGAACGCCGCCTCGAGCAGGAGCCGGGGGTGCGCGCGGCCCGGGTCAACCTGACCCTCAGGCGGGTCACGATCGATGCCGAGGAAACGCTGAGCCCGGCCCATCTGGTGAATGTGCTTGCCGGCATCGGCTACGAGGCGCATGAGCTCGATTCCACCACCCTGGCGGCCACCGAAACCGACCGGCGCGGGCGCGACCTTCTGATGCGGCTGGCGGTGGCCGGCTTCGCGATGATGAACGTGATGATGCTGTCGGTCGCGGTCTGGTCGGGCGCTTCGGACACGACCCGGGACCTGTTCCACTGGGTATCCGCCTTCGTTGCCGTGCCGGCGGTGATCTTTGCGGCGCGCCCCTTCTTCGACAATGCCTGGAGCGCGCTGCGGGTGCGCCGGCTGAACATGGATGTGCCGATTTCTCTGGCGATCATCCTGGCCACGGTCATGTCGCTGTACGAGACATCGCTGGGCGGGAAGCACGCCTATTTCGATGCGGCGCTTTCGCTGACCTTCTTCCTGCTGGCCGGGCGCTACCTGGACTACCGGACGCGCTCTGTGGCGCGTTCGGCCGCCGAGGAGCTGGCGGCGCTGGAGGTGCCCCGCGCGCTTCTGGAGAGTGGCGAGAGTGTCGCGGTGGCCGATCTGCGCCCGGGCGACAGGGTGCGGGTGCTGCCCGGCACCCGGGTGCCGGTGGATGGCGAGGTGGAAGAGGGCGAAAGCGAGCTCGACCGCTCGCTGCTGACCGGCGAGAGCCTGCCGGTGGCCGTCGGGCCGGGGCAGCGGCTGAATGCCGGCGAGATGAACCTGACCGGCCCGCTGGTGCTGCGCGTGCAGGCCGCGGGAGAGGACAGTTCGCTGCGCCGGATGGCCGAGCTCGTCGCGCTGGCCGAGACCTCGCGCAACCGTTACACCTCGCTGGCCGACAGGGCGGCTGCCGTCTATGCGCCGCTGGTGCATCTGCTGGCGCTTTTCGCCTTTGCCGGATGGTATGCGGCCACCGGCGACATCCGCCTTTCGGTCAATATCGCGGTGGCGGTGCTGATCATCACCTGCCCCTGCGCGCTGGGGCTGGCGGTTCCGGCGGTGACGACGGCCGCCTCGGGGCGGCTGTTCCGCGCCGGGATGCTGATCAAGAGCCCGACCGCGCTGGAGCGCCTGGCCGAGGCGGACACGGTGGTGTTCGACAAGACCGGGACGCTGACCCTCGGCCAGCCCGAGCCGGTGGGGATCGAGGAGCACCGGCGCACGGATCTGGCGGTGGCCAGGGCGCTGGCAGAGGGCTCGGGGCATCCTCTGTCGCAGGCCCTGTGCGGGGCCATCCGCGCGGCAGGGATCGCGCCGGCCGCGCTCGATGAGATCCGCGAGGTGCCCGGCCACGGAGTCGAGGCCGTCTGGCAGGGGCGGCGGGTCCGTCTCGGGCGAGCCGACTGGGTCGGGGCCGCGCCGGCGGGCGGAACGGCGGCATATCTCGCGATCGACGGGCAGGCGCCGGTGATCTTCGCCTTTTCCGATCGGCTGCGCCCGGGCGCAGCCGCGCTCGTGCAGGGGTTGAAGCGGCGTGGCCTGGATGTGATCCTGCTGTCGGGGGATGCGCCGGCTGCGGTTGCCGATGTGGCGGTGCGGACCGGAATCGAGGCCTGGGAGGCAGAGATGCTGCCGGCCGACAAGGCGGCGCGAATCGCGATGCTGGCGAAATCCGGGCGCCGGGTCCTGATGGTCGGCGACGGGCTGAACGATACGGCGGCGCTGGCGTCGGCGCATGTCTCGATCTCGCCGGCCAGCGCGCTGGAGGCGGCGCGCGTGGTGTCGGACATCGTGCTGCTGGGGGCCTCGCTGGAGCCGGTGGAAGAGGCGCTGGCGACGGCCCGCGCGGCGACCCGGCGGATCAAGGAGAACTTCACCATAGCCGCGCTCTACAACATGATCGCGGTGCCGGTCGCCCTGGCCGGGCTGGCCACCCCCCTGGCGGCGGCGCTGGCGATGTCGGGCTCCTCGATCATGGTTTCGCTCAATGCGCTGAGGCTGGTGCGGCGATGAATGTCCTGGTGATCCTGATCCCGGTTTCCCTGCTGCTCGGGGCGGGCGGGCTTGCGGCCTTCTTCTGGGCGCTGCGCAACCGGCAGTTCGAAGATCCGGAGGGCGATGCTCGGCGGATCCTGACCCGCGATTACGACGAGCGGCCGAAGGCGCCGAGGGAATAGCGCCGCCGACGGGCGGGCGGCAGCCCCCCGGCGCTCCGGTTCCGTGTCTGCCGCGTCGGGGCGGACACGATGGAAATGGCACGTGCCGACGGAAGGCAGGCGCGGAGCAGGCCGGCTGCGGAGGCATCCGCTCCGGGGGCGGCGCACGCCCGGCCGTCGGCGCGCCCCGGGTGAAGCGGGGCCGGCCGAATGCGGGATGTCCTGGAGGCCGTCGCCCCGTCCCGTCTTTCGCCTATCTTTCGTCCGCGGCTTCTGCGTCCGCGGCGTGGCGGGCCAGGATGCGTCGGGCCATTTCGGCCACCGCCGGGCCGATGTCCTCGACGATCAGCGCCACGCCGGCGGCATTGGGATGCAGCGCGTCGGGCTGGAAATGGCGCCGCAGCGTTTCGGCCCGGTCAGCCCGGCCTGTCAGCGGGGCCAGCAGGTCCGGGTGCAGTGTCACCCCGTGGCGCGCGGCCAGCTCGGGGAAGATACGGTTGAAGGCTTCGGCATATTCCGGCCCGAAATTCCCGGGGGCGCGGATGCCGACGAGGAGCACTTCTGTCCCGCGCCGGCCCGCTTCCGCGAGGATCGCGTCGAGGTTCTGCCGGGTCACCTCCGGGTCGATCCCGCGCAGCGCGTCGTTGCCGCCGAGGGCAAGGATCAGCCCGTCCGCCCCACCGTCGAGAACCCATCCGGCGCGGGCCCGCCCGCCGGCCGAGGTGTCGCCCGACACGCCGGCGTTGACGAGCGTCACCGCCAGCCCGGTCGCATCGAGCCAGCGTTGCAGCTGGGGCACCAGCCCTTCCTCCGGCGCCAGGCCGTAGCCGTGCACGAGGCTGTCGCCGAGGGCGACGATCGTGGCCGTGTCGGCCTGCGCCGGCGGCGCGGTGGCGATGCCCGTCAGGAGAAGGACCGCGAGCAGGGCGGCAAGCAGGCCGCGCCGCGGTCTCGCCGACATGTGAGCGGCGGGGGGCAGCTTGCTGACGAGCCCGGTGATGACATGGTGCCGATCCTGTGCTGTGTTCGCCTCGGGGCACGGTTTAGGAGGCATGGCAGTGAACATCATCTCGTTGCGGAACGTATCGCTGACCCTGGCGGGCAATGCCGGGCCGGTGGAGATCCTGCGCGATGTGACGCTGGATGTCGAGCGCGGCCGTTCGCTCGGGGTGGTCGGCCCGTCCGGTTCGGGGAAGTCGTCGCTGCTGATGATCATGGGCGGGCTGGAGCGGCCGTGCGCGGGGCAGGTCCGGGTGCTGGGGCGCGACCTGGGCGCGCTGGACGAGGATGCGCTGGCGCGCTTCCGCCGGCGGCATCTCGGGGTGGTGTTCCAGTCGTTCCATCTGATTCCGGCCATGACGGCGCTGGAAAACGTCGCAACGCCGCTCGAACTTGCTGGTGAGGGAGACGCGGCGGCGCGCGCGCTGCAGGCGCTGGAAGATGTCGGGCTGGCAGGGCGGGCGCGGCATTACCCGTCGCAGCTGTCGGGGGGCGAGCAGCAGCGCGTGGCCATCGCCCGCGCCGGGGTGAGCCGCCCGGACATCCTGCTTGCCGACGAGCCGACGGGCAACCTGGACGAGGCCACGGGCCGGCGCATCATGGATCTTCTGTTCGAGCTGCGCGCGCGCCATGCAACGACGCTGATCCTGGTGACGCATTCCCCGGAGCTGGCCCGGCGCTGCGACCGGGTGATCCGGATGAAGGGCGGCCGGGTTGCTCCCGTTGCCGGAGCCGGGGAGCGCGCGGGATGAGACTGCGCCTTGCCTTCCGATTCGCCCGGCGCGAGCTGCGCGGGAGCATTGCCGGGTTCCGCGTCTTCCTGGCGTGCCTGGCTCTTGCGGTGGCCGCCATCGCCGCGGTCGGGAGCACCCGCGCCGCGCTCGAATCCGGGCTGGCCAGGGAAGGCCGGACGATTCTCGGCGGCGATGCCGAGATCGAACTGCCCTATCGCTTCGCCACGGCGGACGAGCGCGCCTGGATGGAAAGCCGCGCCGAGCGGGTATCCGAGGTGGTGGCGCTGCGCTCCATGGCCGGGACAGGGCGCGGCGGCGACAGCGAGCGCGCCCTGACGCAGGTCAGGGGGGTCGATCCGGCCTACCCGCTGTTCGGCAGCGTCTCCCTGTCGCCGCCGATGCCGCTGTCCGAGGCGCTTGCCGGAGACGGCGGACTTCCCGGGGCGGTGATGGAGCGCGCGCTGGCCGAACGGCTCGGGCTGGATGTCGGCGGGCGCTTCAGCCTCGGGGGGCAGGGTTTCCGCCTCGGGGCGATCCTGCTGAGCGCGCCGGATGACGCGGCCGCCGGGTTCGCTCTGGGGCCGCGCATGATCGTCCGCACCGCCGACCTGGAACGCGCGGGGCTGCTGGAGCCGGGCAGCCTGTTCGAGACGAAATACCGCCTGGCGCTGCCCCCGGGCACAGATCTGGAGGTATTGCGCACCGAGGCCGTCGGGGCGATCGAGGGCGGAGCCTTCCGCTGGCGCGACCGGCGCGACGGCGCCCCGGGAGTGCGCGATTTTATCCGGCACCTGGGGAGTTTCCTGACCCTTGTCGGCCTCGCCGGGCTGATCATCGGCGGGGTGGGCATATCGGCCGCGGTGCGCAGCTATCTGGAAGAAAGGCTGACCACCATCGCCACGCTCAAGGCGCTGGGGGCGGAACGGGGCACGATCTTCCTGATCTATTCCCTGCAGGTGGGTGCCATGGCGGCGGCGGGGATCGCCGCGGGGCTGGCGCTCGGTGCGCTCCTGCCGCTGCTGCTGGCCGCGCCGCTGCGGGTCCGGTTGCCGGTGCCGGCAGACTTCGGGTTTCATCCGGCGCCGCTTGCCGCGGCCGCCCTTTACGGGGCCCTCACCGCCGGGGTGTTCACGCTCTGGCCTCTTGCCCGGACCGAATCCATCCGCCCGGCGGCCCTGTTCCGCGATGCGGCTCTGGGCTCCGGCGGCTGGCCGCGCCTGCGCTACATGGCGGCGAGCGGATTGCTGCTGGCCCTGCTGGTGGCCGCGGCTGCCAGCCTGTCCGGCGATGCGCGGCTGACCCTCTGGGTGACGGGCGGGCTGGCGCTGGCCGCGCTCGTGCTGGTTCTGGCGGCACGGCTCGTGCGCGTCTTCGCCGGCGCGCTTGCCCGTCGGGGTTCCGGGCGCTGGCCGGCGGCGCTGCGGCTGGCGCTGCGCGCGGCTGCCGGGCCGGGGCAGGAGGTCCGGGTGGCGGTTCTCTCTCTCGGGCTGGGGCTGGCGGTGCTGGCGGCGATCGGCCAGATCGACCGGAACCTGCGCGATGCCATCGCCCGCGATCTGCCCTCGGTCGCGCCGCTGTTCTTCGTGCTCGACATCCAGCCCGATCAGCTTGCCCGCTACGAGGCGCTGCTGCGGAACGATCCTGCCGTCGAGGGGGTGCGCGTGGCGCCGATGCTGCGCGGGATCATCACCCGGCTCAACGGGCGTCCGGCGCGCGAGGTTGCCGGCGATCACTGGGTGCTGCGCGGCGATCGCGGCGTCACCTATGCCGTGACTCCGCCCGATGGCAGCCGGATCACCGCAGGGCGCTGGTGGCCGGCCGACCACGCCGGCCCGCCCGAGGCGAGCTTTTCCGCCGAGGAGGCCGCCGAGATGGGGCTGAAGCTGGGCGACAGGCTGACCGTGAACGTGATGGGGCGCGACATAACGGCGACGATCACGAGCTTTCGCGATGTCGATTTTTCCGGTGCGGCGATGGGGTTCGTGCTGGTGCTGAGCCCCGATGCGCTTGCCGGCGCGCCGCATGGGTACATCTCGACGATCCGGGCCGCCCCCGAGGCAGAGGCGCGGCTGCTGCGCGCCCTGGGGCGGGCCTTTCCAAATGTCACGGCGATCAGCGTGCGCGACGCGGTCGGGAAGCTGTCGGAAATCCTGGGCGCGATTGCCGCCGCGCTGACCCTGGGCGCGCTGGCGACGCTGGCCATCGGCGCGCTGGTGCTGATCGGGGTGGCGGCGGCCGGGGTGCGGGCCCGCGTCCACGAAGCGTCGGTGCTCCGGGCGCTGGGGGCTACCCGGGGGCAGATTCTGGCCGCCTTCCTGCTGCGCGCGGCCCTGCCGGGGGCGGCTGCTGCCGTCGTTGCGCTTCTGGTCGGGAGCGGGGCGGCGTGGGCGGTTGTCACGCTGGTCATGGATGGCGATTTCCGCCTCGCGCCCGGCCCGGCGCTGCTGATCGTCGGCGGGGGAGCCCTGCTGAACGTTCTTGCCGGCGGGCTCTTCCTGCGGCCCGCGCTGAATGCGCGACCGGCCGCGATTTTGCGGGCGCGGGAGTAGCGCGGCCCGAAGGCGGCTCGGGTGCGTGCCGGCCAGGGGCATTTTACCCCTTGACCGGGGCGATGGGCTGGCCTAGGACGCAGGCGCTTCTGGCGGAGTAGCTCAGCTGGTTAGAGCAGCGGAATCATAATCCGCGTGTCGGGGGTTCGAGTCCCTCCTCCGCTACCACTCCGGCGCGCCGCCCGGTGGGCCGCGTGCACGGGCCGGAACCCCTCAGCCCCTTTTCACCGCCCCTTTTCACCACCCCTTTCACGCCGCCCGGCCTTCGACATTCGCCGCTCCCCTTCCTGCGGGCGTCTCCTTCGGAACCGGCCGCCGGCCTGCCGGTGGCTTTCTCGCCGCTTCCTTTCCCGCCCCTTCGCGATGCCCGCCCTTCGCGCCCTTCGCGCCTGCCGGTGCCCGCCGGGCACTCGCCGGCCGTTCAGCCGCCGGATCCCGGCGCCATTCCGGCGTTGAAGCTCCGGCGCGATCGGCGCTATCGTGAAGCGCAGACGCGCGCAGGGGGCCGCCTTTGCGCCTCCGCGAGGGCGGGGGTGGTGGCGGAAAGGGCGAAGAACGAAAAAAGGAAGAGACATGGCAGCAGGCGAGCTTGTATGGACCTGGTTCGAGGGCAGCTGGCACCGGGGTGACCTGCCGGTGATGAAGGCGGCCGATCACGGCACCTGGCTGGGGTCTCTGGTATTCGACGGCGCGCGGGCCTTCGACGGGGTGATGCCCGATCTCGTTCCGCATCTGGAGCGCTTCAACCGTTCGGCGGAGACGATGGGGCTGAAGCCGGTTCTTTCCGTGGCCGAGATGCGGGCGTTGGTGGAAGAGGGCGTTTCCCGTTTCGACGCGGGGGCCGCGGTCTATATCCGACCCATGTGCTGGTCTGCCGAGGGCGGGGCGGGGGTGGTGATTCCGGATCCGGAGTCCACCGTGTTCTGCCTCTGTCTGGAGCAGATCCCGATGCCGCCGGCCGATGCCGCCCAGAGCCTGGGGCGCACCCGCTTCGTGCGGCCGATCCTGTCGATGGCGCCGGTGGATGCCAAGGCGGCCTGTCTCTACCCGCACAACGGGCGGATGCTGCGCGAGGTGCGCGCGCGCGGCTTCGACAATGCGCTGGTGGCCGATGCGCTGGGCAATGTCGCCGAGACCGCCACCGCCAACATCTTCATGGTGAAGGACGGGATCGTGCGCACGCCGGTGCCCAACGGCACCTTCCTGAACGGGATCACCCGGCAGCGGATCATCCGTCTGCTGCGCGAAGCCGGCCACGAGCTGCGCGAGGAGACGCTGAGCTTCGCCGATTTCGAGGCTGCCGATGAGCTGTTCATGACCGGCAACCTGTCCAAGGTGACCCCTGTCACCCGCTTCGAGCAGCGCGAATACCCGATCGGCCCGGTGACCCGCGAGGCCCGCGCACTCTACTGGAGCTGGGCCGGGGCGGGCGCATGAGTGCGCTGCCGGGCGGGTCGCGCCGGTAACCGGGCGGGGCTGGCGACGGTGGTGTGCCTGGCGCTGCGGTCCGGCAGGACCGAGACCGCCGGGGCGCTGGCCGGAGAACCGGGCCGGCGGCTGATCCGGTCGCAGTGCCGCGGGGGGCTGGATGTCTCCGGTGCCGTTTGCGCGTGGAACTTTCCGGCACAGGTGATCGCATCCGCGCCGCCGAGGCCTCGGGCGAGGTGGATCGTGCGGCGCCGGGGGCGAGAGCGGCGCCCCGGGGGCGCGCAACCGCGCCGCGACCGGCGTGAGCATGCTGCCGATGGTTTCTTCCCCGGGCCGGTCGAGGCCGCGCTGGAAGAAGGGCAGATCATCACCGCGCTGCGCTTTCCGGTTCCGCAGGCAGGATTCGCGCCTTGCCCCGAGCGGGGGTCTCGTGGCCCGCTACCCCGCTACCCCGCTACCCCGCTACCCCGCCCGATACCCCGGTGGCGTGCGGGCAGCCGTCACCGTAGCTTCGCAAGGCGGCGTGTTCCGCCGGGTCGGGGCGGTGCCGAGGGAGAATTTCGGTGCCCCGGCGCGGGAGGGGCTGGCGCTGTCGCCCGGGGGCATGATCGGCGCGCCGTGCCGTCGCCGCCTGCCGAAAGCCGCGGCCACGCCCTTCCGGCAGGGCGCCGCATCCGGGGTTTCGGTATGCGCGTTCCGGTGTGCGCGTTCCGGGGACGGGGGATCCCGCCGAACGCGGTGTGCCCGGGAACGCGCCCCTGGACATGCCGCCTGGGAGCGGGAACCGGCCCTGGCTTTTCGGACATGCCGAAAACAGGCGGCCCGAAAACAGGCGGCCCGGGCGTTTCGCCCGAATGCGGATGGATCCGGCAGGTGCTAGGAATGCGCCGGGCCGGCGCCGGCCTTCGGGTGCAGGACCACCCTGGTGCCGAGGGGGACCCTTTCGTAGAGGTCGATCACATGCTCGTTGATCAGGCGTGCGCATCCGTTGGAAACGGCAACCCCGATCGTGCGCGGATCACTGGTGCCGTGGATGCGCAGGAAGGTGTCTCCGCGTCCCGGCTGATGCAGGTAGAGCGCCCGCGCGCCCAGGGGGTTGTCGATTCCTCCGGGCATCCAGCCGTCTTCGTATTTTCCGCCTTCGAGAAAATCCGCATAGGCCTGCGGGTCGCGCTCCAGCATCGCCGGCGTCGGGCGCCAGGGGGGCCATTCCTTCCGGTCTCCGACGAAATAGGTGCCGGGATGATAGAGATTCTTCCGGCCGATCCCCACTGCGTAGCGGACGGCCCGGTTTCCGGGAAGGGTCCAGTACAGGGCAAAGATGTTCGGTTCCACATGCAGCTCGCCCGGTTCGAGGCGGGTTTTCAGCCTGACCAGGCGCGGCATGAACTCTTCCGGCAGTTCGTATCCTTCCCCGCGCTCATGCGCGCCGACCGGCAGGGCCGCCCCCGCTGCGGCGGCAAGCCCGCCTGCCAGAACCTTGCGGCGTTCGATCATCCGTCTTTCCCGTCTCGCTTCCGGGCATCGCCGCTTCGCCCGGTCGCTGCCCACTCCGGCATGTTGGGAAAACATGGCCGGAAATTCAAGAAAAAGCGCAGGCCGGATGTTCGGGGCGCTCTCCGGCGGGCTGTGCCCGAGAGGGCGGCGCCGCATCGGGTGGGGGCAGGGGGCACATGGCGCTTTCCGCGCAAAACGCTGATCCGGCGCGGTGGGGTGCCGTGCGGTGGCCTTCCGGGCGGTGGGGTGCCGTGCCGTGGTCTTCCGGGCGGTGGTCTTTCGGGCGGTGGTCTTCCGGGCGGCGGGATGGTGGAGCCAGGGGGGCTCGAACCCCCGACCTCTTGCATGCCATGCAAGCGCTCTCCCAGCTGAGCTATGGCCCCTTTCGGCGCGGCGCGAGCGCCGCACGCCCGGTGTATCTAGGGAAAGGGAAAAGGCAGATCAAGCGAAAAACGCGCGCTCAGCCTTCCTCGTCGTCCTTGGCCACGTCGGCGATTTCCTCCAGCGGCACGGTGTCGTCGTCGTCCTCCTCGAGGATGTCGTCGGCGATGTCGGGATCGACCACCTCATCCTCTTCCAGCAGGACATCGGCTTCCACGGCATCGGGTTCGACGAGCTTGTCCTCCACCTTCTCGGCGATCGCCACCCGGGTGCCGGTATTGGCGTCCAGCTCGACGGTTTCGCCGGTATAGGGGCTGATGATCGGGGTCCGGTTGAGGTCGTAGAAGCGCTTGCCGGTGGTCGGGCAGACCCGCTTGACGCCCCATTCTTCCTTGGGCATGTGAAACCTCTTTTGCCAGTCGTCTGTCACGTGACCGGCTGCCTCTGCCATACCGGAAGGCGGCTGTCAAAGCCTTTCGCTCCGATCCGGTTTGACAGCGCGGGAGGGGGCGGCCAATGTCATGCGGCAACACGCCGGCGCGCAGGGCGCATGGGGTGCGGCCGCTCCGCCCGGGGGCCGGCGCAGCGGGCGGGGAAAGAGGGAAAGAGACGGTATAGGGAATGCAGCCGCTGATACTGGAGGGCAATCCGCCGCTCGAGGTGCGGCTGCGCCGGAGCGCTTCGGCGCGGCGGCTGTCGCTGCGGGTGTCGAGGCTGGACGGCACGGTTACATTGTCGATGCCGCGCTGGGCTCCGCGTCGTGCGGCTCTGGAATTCGCCCGCGAACGGGAGGGCTGGATCAGGCGCCAGATTGCCCGCTGTCCGCCACCGATCCGGGTGGGAATCGGAGCCGAGATCCCCTTCGAAGGCAGGATGCTGCCGGTTCTGGCAGTCGATGTGGAGGCGGCCTGCATCCGGGAGGGGGCGGTGCTGGTGCCCGAGCGCTCCGGGCGGGCGGGGATGCGGGTGGCGGCCCTGTTCCGGGATCTGGCGCGCCGTCGGCTGGTGGCGGCATGTGACGGATACGCCCCCCTGCTCGGGCGCCGGGCGGCGCAGATCAGCCTGCGCGATCCCCGCTCGCGCTGGGGCTCCTGCTCGGACCGGGGGCGGCTGATGTTCTCCTGGCGCCTGATCATGGCGCCGCCCGAGGTGCTGGACTATGTGGCCGCCCATGAAATGGCGCATCTGTGCGAGATGAACCATTCTCCGGCCTTCTGGGCCCTGGTGGAGCGGATCAGCCCCGGCTTCCGGGCGTCGCGCCGCTGGCTGCGCGACAACGCGGCACTGCTGCATGCCTATCGGTTCGAGGACCGGGAGCAGGGGCGGGCGGTTGACAGCCCGGCCCGGCCGTGATCACATTGGGCCATGCTCGCCACGCCGCGTCCGCCGGAAACCGCAAGCCTCGCTCATGACCGGATCTACCGCAGCCTGCGGCAGCGGGTGATGCATGGCGAGCTGCCTCCCGGTCATTCCCTGACATTGCGCGGATTGGCGGGGCAATACGGTGTCTCGATGACGCCGGCGCGCGAGGCGGTGCGCCGCCTGGTGGCAGAGGGGGCGCTGACGATGAGCGTCTCCGGCCGGGTCGCGACCCCGGAACTGAGCAACGAGCGCATCGAGGAGCTGGCGGCGATCCGGGCCCTGCTGGAGCCGGAGCTGGCCGGGCGTGCCCTGCCCCGGGCGCACATGGCCCTGAACGACCGGCTGCAGGCGATCAACCGGACCCTGGCCGAGGTTATCGCCAAGGGCGATGCGATCGGCTATATCCGGACCAATCTGGAATTCCACCGCACGCTCTACCTGCGCGCCCAGGCGCCGGCGATGCTGGCGATGGTGGAAACCGTCTGGCTGCAGCTGGGGCCGACCATGCGGCATCTCTACGGTCGGTTGCAGCGCACTGCGGTGCCGAGGCATCACCGCACCATCGTGGCCGCCCTGCGGGCCGGCGACGAACCGGGGCTGCGGCTGGCCGTGCGCACGGATGTGACGCAGGGGCTGCGGATGCTGGTAGCCTGAGCGGAGCGGAGGCTCTCGGCGCCGCCCGCCCGCCTCTGGCCGGCGGCCCCCCGGAGGGTGCGCGCCGGTGCCGAGCGTCCGGGGCGGCGGATCGGGGCGGCGATCGGGGGCTGAGATCAGGCGTGGATCGGCCCGTCGCCGCAGGCGAGCGCTGCTTCGCGCACCGCTTCCGACCAGGTGGGGTGGGCGTGGCAGGTCAGTGCCAGATCCTCGGCCGAGGCGCCGAATTCCATCGCCACGCAGATCTCGTGGATGATCTCGCCCGCCGCCGGGCCGATGACATGGGCGCCCAGGATGCGGTCGGTCTCGGCGTCTGCGAGGATCTTCACGAAGCCCTCGGCCTGGAACACGGCCTTGGCGCGCGCATTGCCCATGTAGGAAAACTTGCCTACCTTGCAGGCGCGGCCCGCGTCCTTCAGCGCCTGTTCGGTTGCGCCGACGCTGGCGACCTCGGGGGTGGTGTAGATCACGCCGGGGATCACCGCGTAGTTCACGTGGCCCGCCTTGCCGGCCAGCACCTCGGCCACCGCCATGCCTTCGTCCTCGGCCTTGTGGGCCAGCATCGGGCCTTCGATCGCGTCGCCGATGGCGTAGATGCCGGGGATGTTGGTGGCCCAGTGCGCGTCGGTGGCGATCCGGCCGCGCTCGCTCATGGCGACGCCCAGCGCATCGAGCCCGAGCCCGTCGGTAAACGGCCTGCGCCCGGTGGCGACCAGCACGACATCCGCATCCAGCACCGTTTCCGAGCCGTCCCTTTTCAGCCGGCAGGTGACCCTGGCCTTGGTCCTGGTGCTGCTCACGCCCTGGACCTCGGCGCCGAGGATGAACTGGAGCCCCTGTTTTTTCAGGATCCTCTGCAGGGTCTTCTGCACGTCCCTGTCCATGCCCGGAGCGATCGCGTCGAGATATTCGACCACCGTCACCTCGGCCCCGAGGCGCGCATAGACCGAGCCCAGTTCCAGCCCGATCACGCCGGCGCCGATCACCACCATCCTGCGCGGCGGTTTCGCCAGCGACAGCGCGCCGGTAGAGGAGACCACCCGCTTTTCGTCGATCTCGACGCCGGGGATCGTGGCCGGTTCGGAACCTGTGGCGATGACGATGTTCCTGGCTTCGTGCACCTCCTCGCCCACCTGCACCTGGCCCGGCGCCGGGATCGAGCCCCAGCCCTTCAGCCAGTCGATCCCGTTCTTCTTGAACAGGAACTCGATGCCCCTGGTGTTCTGGGCGACGACTTCCTCCTTGTAGGCCTGCATCTGCGGCCAGTCCACCGAGGGGGATTTGCCCTTCAGCCCCATCCTGGCGAAGTTGTGCTCGGCCTCGTGCAGGCTGTGGGTGGCGTGCAGAAGCGCCTTGGAGGGGATGCAGCCCACGTTCAGGCAGGTACCGCCGAGCGTGTCTCGCCCCTCGACCACCGCGGTTTTCAGACCCAGCTGGGCGCAGCGGATGGCGCAGACATAGCCGCCGGGGCCGGCGCCGATGATGATCACGTCATAATTGGCCATTGATATCTCCTGCGGCGGAGCGGGCGGAATGGAGTGCCCGATGCATCATGCCGCCCGCTGCCCGCCCGTTGCGTTGTGGCCTGTCACAGGCCGAGAAGGTAGAGGACGACGGTCGCGCCGAAGCCGGCCAGCCAGGCCAGCGTGCGCAGGCCGGTGATGCCGAAGGCATAGGCCGGCAGGTAGACGAGCCGGGCGATCAGGAACAGCTGCGCCGCCTGCAGACTGGATGCGCTGAAGGAATCCTTTGCGGCCAGGATCAGCACCGCCGGCGCGAACAGGGCCATGGCGATGGCCGAATTGTTCACTGCCCGCTCGATCCGCCCCGTGATGCCGCTCAGGCTGCGCCGTTCGTCGCGGGCCGACAGCAGGTAGCCCATGCCCAGCTGGGCAAAGGCCCCGGAGGCCTGCAGCAGGATGGTCAGTGCCACCAGCAGCCCGTAGAGGCCCAGAATGGCAAGCTCGTTGTCGAACATGGTCTGCCCTTTCGCCGCGCCTAGAGATCCATCAGCAGGCGGCGCGGATCTTCGAGCGCCTCCTTCACCCGCACCAGAAAGGTCACCGCGCCCTTGCCGTCCACGATACGGTGGTCGTAGCTCAGCGCAAGATACATCATCGGCCGGATCACCACTTCACCGCCGATGGCGACCGGGCGATCCTGGATCTTGTGCATGCCGAGGATCCCCGACTGCGGCGGGTTCAGGATCGGCGAGGACATGAGCGAGCCGTAAACCCCGCCGTTGGAGATGGTGAAGGTTCCGCCGGTCATTTCCTCCATCGACAGCTTGCCGTCGCGGGCGCGGGCGCCCTTTTCGGCAATCGCCTTCTCGATCTCGGCAAAGGACATCCGGTCGGCGTTGCGGATCACCGGAACCACCAGCCCCGAGGGCGTGCCCACCGCGATTCCCATGTGGACATAGTGCTTGTAGACGATCTCGTCTCCGTCGATCTCGGCGTTGACTTCGGGCACTTCCTTGAGCGCGTGCACGCAGGCCCTGGTGAAGAAGGACATGAAACCGAGCTTCACCCCGTGCTTCTTCAGGAACAGCTCCTTGTAGCTGTCGCGCAGCTCCATCACCGCCGACATGTCCACCTCGTTGTAGGTGGTCAGGATCGCCGCGGTGTTCTGAGCCTCCTTCAGGCGCCGCGCGATGGTCTGGCGCAGGCGGGTCATCCTGACCCGCTCCTCGCGGGCCTCGTCTTCAGCGGCAACCGGGGGGCGCGGCGCCGCGGCGGGGGGAGGTGGCGCGGTTTCGGCGGCCGGCGCTGCGGCCGGTGCTCCGGCGGCCACGGCCCGGGCCACGTCTTCCTTCATGATCCGGCCGTCGCGGCCCGTGCCCTGCACCTGCTCCGGGCTCAACCCGGCCTCGGCCATCGCCTTGCGCGCAGCAGGGGCATGCTCGATGTCCCCTCCCGGCGGGGAGGCGGGGGATGCGGCCGGCCCGGGCGCCGGGGTGGCGGCCTCGGCGGCAGGGGCGGTGGCGCCCTCCTCGATCACCGCCAGAAGGGCATCGACGGCGACCGTCTCGCCTTCGGGGGCGGCAATCCGGCCGAGCACGCCGGCAACCGGCGCCGGCACTTCGACCGTCACCTTGTCGGTTTCCAACTCGCACAGCATTTCATCGACCGCTACCGTATCTCCCGGTTGCTTGAACCAGGTGGCGACGGTAGCTTCGGTGACGCTTTCTCCCAGGGTGGGCACGCGAACTTCCGTGGACATGATCCGTTATCCCTCGATGCTCAGCGCGGCGTTGAGCAGCGCTTCCTGTTGTTCCTTGTGCTGGCTGCCGAGCCCGGTCGCCGGCGAGGCGGCGGCCGGACGGCCGACATAGGCGGGGCGGGTACGCTCGGCCTCGATCCTTGTCAGCACCCATTCGATGTTCGGCTCGATGAAGCTCCAGGCGCCCTGGTTCTTGGGTTCTTCCTGGCACCAGACCATTTCGGCCTGCTTGAAGCGCGACAGTTCCTTGACCATCGACAGCGCCGGGAAGGGGTAGAACTGTTCGATGCGCAGCAGGTAGATATCGTCGATGCCGCGGGCGTCGCGTTCGGCCAGCAGGTCGTAGTAAACCTTGCCCGAGCACATCACCACCCGTCTGATCTTGTTGTCCGGGACCAGCCGGGTGTCGGAGTTGCCCTTCTGGGCGTCGTCCCACAGAACCCGGTGAAAGCTGGATCCGGTGGTGAAATCCTCGGCCGCCGATACCGCCATCCTGTGGCGCAGGAGAGATTTCGGGGTCATCAGGATCAGCGGCTTGCGGAAGGTGCGGTGCAGCTGCCGGCGCAGGATGTGGAAGTAGTTGGCCGGCGTGGTGCAGTTGGCGACGATCCAGTTGTCCTCGGCGCTCATCTGGAGGAAGCGCTCGAGCCGGGCCGAGGAATGCTCCGGCCCCTGGCCCTCGTAGCCATGCGGCAGCAGCACCACGAGGCCCGACATCCGCAGCCACTTGCGTTCGCCGGAACTGATGAATTGGTCGAACATTATCTGCGCCCCGTTGGCGAAATCGCCGAACTGGGCCTCCCACAGAACCAGCGCGTTGGGTTCGGCCAGGCTGTAGCCGTATTCGAAGCCCAGAACCGCGTATTCCGAGAGCATCGAATCGATCACCTCGAAGCGGGCCTGCCCGTCGCGGATGTGGTTCAGCGGATAGTAGCGTTCCTCGTTTTCCTGGTCGATGATGCCCGAATGACGCTGGCTGAAGGTGCCGCGCGTGCTGTCCTGCCCGGCCAGGCGCACCGGGTAGTTCTCCAGCAGCAGCGAGCCGAAGGCCAGCGCCTCGGCGGTGGCCCAGTCGAAACCGCGACCGCTGTCGAACATCTTCTTCCTGGTCTCGAGCAGCCGGGCGACCGTCCGGTGCACGGGGAAGCCCTCGGGCAGGGTGGTGAGCGCGCGGCCGATCTCGGCCATGGTTTCGGGCGGAATCGCCGTCTGGCCCCGCTGGTATTCCTCGCCGTGCCGGTCCAGGTGCGACCAGCGGCCATCCAGCCAGTCGGCCTTGTTGGGGCGGTAGTCCTTGCTGATCTCGAATTCGTCGTTCAGATGCGCCTGGAAGGCAGCCTTCATGTCCTCGATCTCGCCCTCGGGGATCAGCCCGTCCTGCACCAGCCGCTCGGTATAGAGCTGCAGCGTCGTCTTGTGCTTCTTGATCCGCTTGTACATCAGCGGATTGGTGAACATCGGCTCGTCGCCCTCGTTATGGCCGAAGCGGCGGTAGCAGAAGATGTCGATCACCACGTCCTTGTGGAACTTCTGGCGGAACTCGGTGGCCACCTTTGCGGCGTGCACCACCGCTTCCGGATCGTCGCCGTTGACGTGGAAGATCGGCGCCTCGACCATCAGCGCGATATCGGTGGGATAGGGCGAGGATCGGCTGAAATGCGGCGCGGTGGTAAAGCCGATCTGGTTGTTGATCACGATATGCATGGTGCCGCCGGTTCGGTGGCCCACCAGCCCGGAAAGCCCGAAGCACTCGGCCACCACCCCCTGGCCGGCGAAGGCGGCATCGCCATGCAGCAGCAGCGGCAGAACCTGGCTGCGCTCGGCATCGCCCAGCTGCGCCTGCTTGGCGCGGGCCTTGCCCAGGACGACCGGGTTGACCGCTTCGAGGTGCGAGGGGTTGGCGGTGAGCGAAAGATGCACCCTGTTGCCGTCGAATTCGCGGTCGGAGCTGGCGCCCAGGTGGTATTTCACATCTCCCGAGCCGTCCACGTCATCGGGTTTGAAACTGCCGCCCTGGAACTCGTTGAATATGGCACGGTAGGGCTTGCCCATCACGTTGGCCAGGATGTTCAGCCGGCCCCGGTGGGGCATGCCGATCACGATTTCCCTGACCCCGAGCGCGCCGCCGCGCTTGATGATCTGCTCCATCGCCGGGATCAGGCTTTCGGCCCCGTCCAGGCCGAACCGTTTGGTGCCCATGTACTTGACATGCAGGAACTTCTCGAAGCCCTCGGCCTCGACCAGCTTGTTCAGGATCGCCTTGCGGCCCTCGCGGGTGAACTGGATTTCCTTGCCGTAGCCCTCGATCCGCTCCTTGAGCCAGGACGACTGCTCCGGATCCGAGATGTGCATGTATTGCAGCGCGAAGGTGCCACAATAGGTGCGCTGCACGATATCGACGATCTGGCGCATGGTGGCGATTTCCAGCCCGAGCACGTTGTCGATGAAGATCGGGCGGTCCATGTCGGCTTCGGTGAAGCCGTAGGAGGCCGGGTTCAGCTCGGGGTGGTCGCTGTGCGGGCGCAGGCCCAGCGGGTCGAGATCGGCGGCCAGATGGCCGCGGATCCGGTAGGCGCGGATCAGCATCAGGGCGCGGATGCTGTCCAGAACCGCCCGGCGCACCGCCTGATCGGACAGTTCGACGCCCGACCGTGCGGCCCTGGCGCGGATCTTCTCCCCGGCGGCGCGGGCCTCCCTTTCCGACGCCTCCGGGGGCCACTGGCCATCGAGCGCGGCGGTCAGCTCGTCGGAAGGCTGCGGAGGCCAGTCGGCACGGGCCCAGGAGGGGCCGGCGGCCTCGCGCCGCGCATCCACCGGGCTGTCGCCCAGCTGGCGGAAGAATTCGCGCCAGCTTTCGTCAACCGCGTTCGGATCGGTGGCGTAACGGGCGTGGAGCTGTTCGATATAGGCAGCGTTGTGCCCCTGAAGGGCGGATGAGGCGCCAGGGCGGGTGTTCGGGGCGGGTTCGGTCATGCTTCCTTCAGGCGTCCTGCCTGCTCCTGGGTTGGGGCGGGGTGAAGTTCGGGGCGATGTTTCCGGGGGCGTTCATGTCTTGCTCCACCCTGTCCTGACGACGATGGAACGAAAGGCACGCCGGGCCAGCAGCGAGCGCTGGACAAGCGGGCGGAGCTCATGCGCCCGGGGACGTTCGCGCGGGATGCAGACGCGGCAGGAATCTGCCGGCAGCGGGGTATAGCCGAAGCGCGCGAAGTCTTCGCTGTAGTGGATTTCGAGCTTGCGGACGAAGGCCGCTCCGAGCGGACGGGCCTCGAAACCGGCGCTTTCCGGCCGGAGCGCGGCATTGACATGCGGGATCTCGCGCGGGCCGGCGCGATCGCCGGCCAGACGGTCGAGAAAGGGCACGAGCGCCTGCAGCCCGTCTTCGAAGCGGAAAACCGCGGCCTCCGGCGGGACGATCTCGCACTGGGCGAGCAGGTGCCCGTCGTTGAAGAAGGGCAGGCGCCTGCGAAGAGCGATGTATTCCTCGAACCAGGCTTCGGGGCTCAGCCCGGCGGGGAGCGCCCGGGCCCGGACCGACAGGAAGTTGTAGGCGCTGGCGAAACGCGCCACCGGGTGACGGACCACGGCGAAGCTGCCGGCGATCCAGGAGGCGGGAACCAGGCGGCGCAGGTTCTTCCAGGGCACATGCTGCGGCGAGGCGCGCGTCCATCTCGTCGCAGGCGGCTGCAGACCGTGCTCGTTGTCGAGAAATGCCAGCGGGCCAAATCGCTGCTGGAGATATCGGGTGACCGACTGCCCGCCAGCCTTGGGGACGTGGGCGAAATGATACAGCGCACCGTTATGCCGGAAGAGCGGCACCTTATCCCCCGCTATCCGATCGCCTTCAGCACGGCCTGTCCCAGCCCCGCCGGGCTTTCGGCGACGACGATGCCCGCCGACTTCATCGCCTCGATCTTGCTGCCGGCATCCCCCCTGCCTCCGGCGACGATGGCTCCCGCATGGCCCATCCGCCGCCCCGGCGGCGCCGTCAGCCCGGCGATGAAACCGGCAACCGGCTTCCTGCGGCCCCGTTTCGCCTCGTCGCGCAGGAACTGCGCCGCGTCTTCCTCGGCGCTGCCGCCGATCTCGCCGATCATGATGATGCTTTGGGTCTCGGCATCGGCGAGGAACAGCTCCAGCACGTCGATGAACTCGGTGCCCTTGATCGGATCGCCGCCGATGCCGACGCAGGTGGACTGGCCCAGCCCGACGTCGGTGGTCTGCTTGACCGCCTCGTAGGTCAGCGTGCCCGAGCGGCTGACCACCCCGACGCTGCCACGCTTGTGGATGTGGCCCGGCATGATGCCGATCTTGCAGGCATCGGGTGTGATCACGCCGGGGCAGTTCGGGCCGATCAGCCGGGTTCGCGAACCTTCCAGCGCCCGCCTGACCCGCATCATGTCGAGCACCGGGATGCCTTCGGTGATCGCCACCACCAGCGGAATTTCCGCATCGATCGCTTCCAGGATCGAATCGGCGGCGAAGGGCGGCGGCACGTAGATCACGCTGGCATCGGCGCCGGTCCTTTCCACCGCTTCGTGCACCGAGTCGAACACCGGCAGGCCCAGGTGCTCCTGCCCGCCCTTGCCCGGGGTCACGCCGCCGACCATCTTCGTGCCGTAGGCGATGGCCTGTTCGGAATGGAAGGTGCCCTGGCTGCCGGTGAAGCCCTGGCAGATGACGCGGGTGCTTTCGTCGATGAGAATGGCCATGTTCCTACCCCTTCACCGCCTTGACGATCTTCTCGGCGGCGTCCGCCAGGTCATCGGCCGCAATCACGTTGAGGCCCGAGTCGCGGATGATTTCCTTGCCCTTTTCCACGTTGGTGCCTTCGAGCCGCACCACCAGCGGCACTTTCAGCCCGACCTCCTTCACCGCGGCGACCACCCCTTCGGCGATCACGTCGCAGCGCATGATGCCGCCGAAGATGTTGACCAGGATGCCCTTCACGTTCGGGTCGGAGGTGATGATCTTGAACGCCTCGGTCACCTTTTCGCGGGTGGCGCCGCCGCCCACGTCGAGGAAGTTGGCAGGGGACGAGCCGTAGAGCTTGATGATGTCCATCGTCGCCATCGCCAGCCCGGCGCCGTTGACCATGCAGCCGATCTCGCCATCGAGCGAAATGTAGTTCAGGTCGAACTTGGAGGCGGCCAGCTCCTTCGGGTCTTCCTCGCTTTCGTCGCGCAGGGAGGCGATGTCGGGGTGGCGCCAGAGCGCGTTGTCGTCAAAGCCCATCTTGGCGTCCAGGCAGAGCAGATCGCCCTCGGCGGTCAGCACCAGAGGGTTGATTTCCAGCATTTCGCAGTCCCTTTCGACGAACAGCCCGTAGAGCCTGCCCATCAGCGACACGCATTGCTTGACCTGCCGCCCCCGGAGCCCGAGGGCGAAGGCGATGCGCCGGCCGTGAAATCCCTGGTAGCCGGTGGCCGGATCGACGCTGAACGACAGGATCCTGTCCGGCGTCTCGGCCGCGACCTCCTCTATGTCCATCCCGCCCTCGGTGGAGCAGACGAAGGAGACGCGGCCACTCTGCCGGTCCACCAGCAGGGCGAGGTAGAATTCGCGGGAAATGTCGGCGCCTTCCTCGATATAGACGCGGTTGACCTGCTTGCCGGCGGGGCCGGTCTGCCGGGTGACGAGGGTGCGCCCCAGCATCCGGGCGGCTTCTTCGGCGGCTTCCTCGACCGAACGGCACACCCGCACGCCGCCCTTTTCGCCGGCGTCGGCTTCCCGGAAGTGCCCCTTGCCGCGGCCGCCGGCGTGGATCTGCGCCTTGACCACCCAGACCGGACCATCGAGCTGGCCGGCCGCCGCCTTGGCGTCTTCCGCGCGCATGACGACCCGCCCGTCGGAAACCGGCGCGCCGCATTCGCGCAACAGGGCCTTGGCCTGATATTCATGTATGTTCACGAGCCTGTCCCGTATTGATTCAGTCTGGCGCAGTAAGCCCGAGAAAAGGTGGAAGACAAATGAATTTTCGCCGAAACGCCGGAAAACGACCGATGTTGCTCATGTATGTGATCACGCCTTGCGGGTGCGTGATCACATGCATCGCGGGATTCGTCGGATCAGTTGAAAAGCACGGCGAACAGGGCCGTTTCGCCCGATACCAGCCGTTCGAATGACCGCACGCTTTCGGACGAGGCAACCGGGCCGCGCTCGAGATAGGGCAGAAGCCCCGAGCCCTGAACCCAGGTAACGACATCCACCGCCGGCGGATCATCGAACATCTTCCTTACATTCACGCCGCCCGCCGGCGCAATCCGCCAGTACGGGACAAGCAGCTTGCCGTTCAGGATGTCTTCTCCGTCTTTCAGAACCGCCAGCCAGGCCTCGCCGGCACCCTGCGGCACCTCGAAACCAAGTGCTGCCTGCTGATCGTCATTGGGAATCCATTCGCGGTCGTTGTCGGTTTCCTCGGCCAGTTTCGTCCAGAACACCAGGTTGTCGGCGATCATTGCCAGGAAATGCTCGCGTGCCGCCCGGGTGTGGGCCGCATCGGGCCTGCGGTTCAGCGCGCCATAGACCATTGCGAACTGATCCACGAACCGCCCCATCTGCATTTCCATGGCATTGCCGGGGGGGATGTTGCCGCGCAGGTCGGCCAGTCTTGCATTGCTGTCCATGACGGCCTGGATGGCCGTTGCGGGTTCGAAGGCGATCACCAGTTCGGACAGCCCCGAGAGCAGATGCGTATAGGCCGAAAGCCAGGCGACATCGGCGGTGTCGAAACGCACCACGGGATCGGGCTGCATGTCTGCCCCGGCGCCACCGCCCCGGCGGGGCAGGACCGAGGTTGCGGCGATCATCATCAGGTCTTCGCCTTCGTCGCGCCTGGCATTCATGTTCACGTCAAACCACAGATCACGCAGATTGATTTCCAGTGCCGGATCACTGCCTTCGGGAATGGCGGCCAGCGCCGCGCGGCTCTGCTCCATGTCGGCGCCGAGGGTGGCGAACATTTCGGTTATCAGATCTGCGCGAAACGGCCTGGCTGCCGGATTCGGGGCCACCGGCAGACGCAGCACGGGCAGGTTCGGAAATCTGCCGGCTTCGTCGAGCGTTGCATTGTGCTGCCATCGGATCTGCATGGTTTTCTCGATACCGCGCAGGAAGCGTACGCCACCAAGTGCGAACAGATCATCGGGCGACGGCTCTGCAATGCTTGCCAGATCCCTTTCTGTGGCGGCCAGCCCCTTTTCGGCGATGGCGGTTGAAACGTTCTGCGCACCTGCAAGGGCCAGCGTGGGCGCAAGAGCAACGGCAAGAACGGAAAGAATACGCATTGGATACTCCGGTGACTGCGGATACTCCGCTGACTGCGTGAGGCAACTGCATGAAAAAGACGAAGGCCCCCGGAGATCCGGGGGCTTCCGGGGGGCAAGTCGGGTTTTCCCTGCCTCTGCGACTGTCAGCCCAGACTGGAATCGATTTTGCGACAGGCAGCAACAAGGCTGCGCACGGCCTCTGCCGACTTGTCGAACATCCCCTGTTCGTCTCCGCTCAGGCGGATGTCGACAATTCGCTCGATCCCTCCTGCGCCGATCACCGTGGGCACGCCCACATAAAGGCCGTCAAGCCCATAGGGGCCATCTACCCAGGCCGCGCTGGGCAGCACGCGCTTCTGATCCTTCAGATAGGCCTCGGCCATCTGAATGGCGCTGGTGGCCGGCGCGTAGAAGGCCGAGCCGGTCTTCAGCAGGCCGACGATCTCGGCCCCGCCGTCGCGGGTGCGCTGCACGATCGCGTCGAGCCTTTCCTGCGTGGTCCAGCCCATTTCCACCAGATCGGGCAGCGGGATGCCGGCGACCGTCGAGTAGCGCACCAGAGGCACCATCGTGTCGCCATGCCCGCCCAGCACGAAGGCGGTCACATCGCGCATGGACACGTTGAATTCCAGGCTCAGGAAATGCCGGAATCGGGCCGAGTCCAGCACGCCCGCCATGCCGCAGACCATGTTGTGCGGCAGGCCGGAATATTCGCGCAGCGCCCAGACCATCGCGTCCAGCGGGTTGGTGATGCAGATCACGAAGGCGTTCGGGGCATGGGCCCTGATGCCTTCGCCCACAGCCTTCATCACCTTGAGGTTGATGCCCAGCAGGTCGTCGCGGCTCATCCCCGGCTTGCGCGGCACGCCGGCGGTGACGATGCACACATCGGCGCCGGCGATGTCGGCATAATCGGTGGTGCCCCTGAGCGCGGCGTCGAAACCCGCGGCCGGGCCGGCCTCGGCGATGTCGAGCGCCTTGCCCTGGGGGATGCCCTCGGCGATGTCGAACAGGATGACATCGCCGAGCTCCTTCATCGCGGCGAGGTGGGCGAGCGTGCCGCCGATCTGTCCGGCGCCGATCAGGGCGATCTTGGGTCTGGCCATTTTCTGTCTCCGTCTTCCTGCGTTCCGGGTCGCGCGCATGTCCCGCTCTGCTGCCTAGCCATTCGGCGGCATTTGCGCAAGGGCGCTGCGGCGCGGCATCCGGGTTCTCCGGCTCGCGGGCGCCCGCCGCCGGTGCGCCGGGGGAAACCGGGAAGAGAAGAAGGAGAGAAGAAAAGGAGAGAAGAAAAAGTGACGTGAACATGCGGGCAGTGCGGGCGCATCCGGCAGGAAGGCGCCGTGGCCGGAAGGACGCGGGCGGTGCAGGCACGGGCGCCGCCGCGGTTTCTGCCCTGCGGCGAAAAATGCTTGCGCCTCCGGCCCGGTTCGTGGAACTTTCCTGCGCGAGCGACGTGCGCGGATCAGGAAGAGAAGAGCAGAATGCAGACGGAACAGCTTCACCGGCCCTGGCGCAGCCTGCTGTATGTTCCGGCCTCGAGCCGGCGCGCGCTGGACAAGGCCCGCACCCTGCCGGCGGACGGTTTCATCTTCGATCTGGAAGATGCGGTGGCCCCCGAAGCCAAGGCGGGGGCGCGCGAAACGCTGCGCGGTGCTCTGGAGCGGGGCGGCTTCGGCGACAGGGCCTGCCTGGTGCGGATCAACGGGCTTGACACGCCCTGGGGCGCGGATGATGCGCGTGCCTTTCGCGAAGCCAGGATCGACGGGTTGCTGATCCCCAAGGTCAACGGGCCGGCCGATCTGGATGCGGTGCTGGAACTGTGCGACAGGCACCCGCTCTGGGCGATGGTGGAGACCGCCCGCGGCGTGCTGGCGGCCGCGGAGATCGCCGGGCATACGGAGCTGGCCGGGTTCGTTCTCGGCACGAACGATCTGGCGCGCGAGCTGGGCTGCCGGGCGGGTGCCGGGCGGGTGCCGCTGCAGACGGCTCTGCAGCATGCCCTGCTGGCGGCCCGGGCGGCCGGGATCATCTGCATCGACGGGGTATACAACGCCTTTCGCGACGAGGCCGGCCTGCGGGCCGAATGCGTCCAGGGGCGCGATTTCGGCTTTGACGGCAAGACGCTGATCCACCCGGCGCAGCTGGCCGCGGCCAACGAGCTGTTCGCGCCGTCGGAAGAGGAGGTGGCGCTGGCCCGCCGTCAGATCGCCGCCTTCGAGGAGGCCGAGGCCGCCGGCCGGGGGGTGGCGGTTGTCGATGGGCGGATCGTGGAAAACCTGCATGTGGCGGATGCCCGGGCCACGCTGGCGAAGGCGGAAGCAATAACGCAAAGGGAATCGGAATGGGAACGCTGATATCGGGTCTCGGCCTCTGGGCTGTCGCGCACTGGTTCGGGCGGCTGGCGCCCGGCTTGCGGGCCGGGATGGGCCGGGCCGGCAAGGGGGTGGTGGCGCTGCTGTCGCTGCTGGCGATCTGGCTGATGGTGCGGGGCTACGGGCAGGCCGACCCCACCGTGCTGTGGGATCTGGGCGCGGCCGGCAAGGGGGTGAACAACCTGCTGATGATCCCGGCGCTGGCGCTGGTGGGGGCGGCGCATTCGAAGAGCCGGCTGCGCGGCGCGCTGCGCCATCCGATGCTGTGGGGCGCGGTGCTCTGGGCTCTGGCGCATCTGATCGCCAACGGCGACCTGCGTTCGCTGGTGCTGTTCGGCGGGCTGGGGCTGTGGGCGCTGATCTCGATGGCGCTCATCAACCGGGCCGAAGCCGCGCCCGAGCGCTTTTCCGGGGGCACGCGCGCGGGCGACATCCGCCTCGCCGTGATCACGATCGTGCTCTATGGCGCCATCTCGGCGCTGCACATCTGGCTGGGCGTGAACCCGTTCGGCGCCTGACGATTCGGAGTCTGAAAGATGAAAGCCTGTCGCTTGCCGACCGAAGACGACACTTCGGTCTTCTGCCACAAGGTGAGCGAAGTCCCGGCCGGGGGTGGGCGCCTTGCGGCAGCCCGGCCTGCGGGTTCGACGCCGCCACCGGGAAGATGCGTTGTGCACAGGCGGTGGTGAAAGAGGTCGAGGGGGGCCGTTCGCCGGAAACAGAGCTGGGGAAACTGTGAGGATGAAGGCGACGACGGGGCGTTTTTTCGAGGATTTCCGCCTGGGCGAGGTGATCGTCCATGCGGTGCCGCGCACGGTGGGACCGGGCGAACGGGCGCTGTATCATGCGCTGTATCCGGCGCGGCATGTGCTGTATTCGTCGGACGAGTTCGCCCGCCGCTGCGGCCTGCCCGGCGCGCCGCTGGATGATCTGATCGTCTTCCACATGGTGCTGGGCAAGTCGGTGCCCGACATATCGCTGAACGCGGTGGCCAACCTCGGCTATGCCGAGGGGCGCTGGCTGGCGCCGGTCTGGCCCGGCGACACGCTGCGCGCCGAAAGCGAGATCATCGGACTCAAGCAGAACTCCGGCGGCAGGTCGGGGATCGTCTGGTTGCGCACCACCGGCTTCAACCAGCACGGCGCGGCGGTGCTCAGCTATGTGCGCTGGGTAATGGTGCGCAAGCGCGACCCGCAGGCGGCGGCGCCGGAAACCGCAGTGCCCGAACTCGCCCCGGCGGTGGCTCCCGGGGATCTCGTGGTGCCGGCGGGGCTGGATTTCTCCTCCTATGATTTTGCCGGGGCCGGGGAGCGCCACCGCTGGGGAGATTACAAGGTCGGGGAAAGGATCGACCATGTTGACGGGGTGACTCTCAGCGAGGCCGAACACATGATGGCCACCCGGCTGTGGCAGAACACCGCCCGGGTGCATTTCGACGTGACGCAGCGGCCCGACGACGGGCGGCGGCTGATCTATGGCGGGCATGTGATCTCGATGGCGCGGGCGCTCAGTTTCAACGGGCTTGCCAATGCGCAGCCGCTGGTTGCCCTGAATGCTGGCAGCCACGCCAACCCCTGTTTCGCCGGGGACACGTTGCGCGCCTGGTCCGAGGTGCTCGACAAGGCGGAAACCCCGGTGCCGGGCATCGGGGCGCTGCGCTTGCGCCTTGTGGCGACCACCGGTGCGCCCTTCGCCCTGCGCGGACCCGACGGCAGATACCTGCCCGAAGTGCTGCTCGATCTGGACTTCTGGGCGCTGGCGCCGTGCTGACCTCCGTGTCCGGAGTGCGTGATCACACCGTTCCGGCGGTCCTGGCGGTTGCCGATGCGCAAGCCGGGGAGAGGTTGCGCGGGGTCTCGGGGGCGCAGGTGCTCGATGGGCTGTTCGGGCGGATGCGCCGCCGAGGTGCGGGCGGAGAGGCGCGGCCGATGCCTTTCTCGATCCGCGAGGGTGCGATTGCCGTGTGTATCGCCATGTGTAGCGAACCTGCCGGGTCTCCGGTGCAGCGGTATCAGCGGAACAGTTGATGTGATCACGAATTTCCATAACGTGATCACATATGCCGTAATTCTGGTCTTCCGCGGGGGAAACCCGGGGCTTGTCGTGGCGGGGCCTGTTGCCCGGGGCGAAATCGGAGTAACAGATTGTCGCAGATAACCCGACTCTTCCGAAGGGGATGCATATGGCGGACAGCACTCCGGGCAAGCGCCCGCTCTCACCCCATCTCACGATCTACCGGCCGCAGCTGACCTCGGTCACCTCGATCCTGACCCGGATCACCGGCAATGCGCTGCTGGTCGGCGCGCTGCTGGTCGTGGCCTGGTTCCTGGCGGCCTCGGTTTCCCCGGCGGCCTTTGGCGCGGTGGACGGGCTGATGACCGGCTGGGCGGGCGATCTGGTGATGCTGCTTTCGCTCTGGGCGCTGTGGTATCACGCGCTGGCCGGGCTGCGGCATCTGATCTGGGATGCCGGCTTCGGGTTGGAGCTCGAGACGGCGGAGCGGCTGGGCTGGGGCGTGATCATCGGCTCGGTCCTGCTGACCATCCTGACGCTTGCGATCATCTGAGGGGGGGCAATGTCGTTCCTGACAGCATACAAGCGCGCGGCCGGGGCCGGATCGGCCCGGCGCGGGGCAGACCGGCACTGGGCGCAGACCGTGAGCAGCGCCGGCCTGCTGGTTCTGGTGCCGCTGTTCGTCTTCACCTTCGGGCCGATGTTGGGGCGCCCCCACGAGGAGGTGGTGGCATATTACGCCCGCCCCTTCCCGGCGATCGTGGCGGTGCTGACGCTCCTTGTCGGCTTCCTGCATTTCAGGAACGGGGTCCGGGTGCTGATAGAGGATTACGTGCAGGGTCTGGCGCGCGAGGTGGCGATCATCGTCATGGCCTGGCTTTCCTATGCGGCTGCCGCCACCGGAATTTTCGCCATCGCCAGGCTTGCGCTCTGAGGGATATCCGAACCAATGGCCGCTTACGAATACGAGACGCACAACTACGATGTGGTGGTGGTCGGCGCCGGGGGCGCGGGCCTGCGCGCCACGCTGGGCATGGCCGAGCAGGGGCTGCGCACCGCCTGCGTGACCAAGGTGTTCCCCACCCGCAGCCATACCGTGGCCGCCCAGGGCGGGATTGCCGCATCCCTGGGCAACATGGGGCCCGACAACTGGCAGTGGC
The DNA here is from genome assembly GCA_026989055.1 of Paracoccaceae bacterium. Classification (GTDB taxonomy): domain Bacteria; phylum Pseudomonadota; class Alphaproteobacteria; order Rhodobacterales; family Rhodobacteraceae; genus JAJRUE01. The sequence goes on along the minus strand of JALSKC010000017.1, from coordinate 14,671 downwards.
ACATGTATGACACGGTGAAGGGCAGCGACTGGCTGGGCGACATCGACACCATCGAATACGTCACCCGCGAGGCGCCGCGCGCCGTCTACGAGCTGGAACATTACGGGGTGCCGTTTTCGCGCACCGAAGAGGGCAAGATCTATCAGCGCCCCTTCGGTGGCCACACGACCGAGTTCGGCGAGGGCCCCCCCGTGCAGCGCACCTGTGCCGCCGCCGACCGCACCGGGCATGCCATGCTGCATACGCTCTACGGGCAGTCGCTGAAGCAGAACGCGGAATTCTACATCGAGCATTTCGCGCTCGATCTCATCATGTCGGAGGATGGCGCCTGCACCGGGATCATGGCCTGGAAGCTCGATGACGGCACGCTGCACCGTTTCAACGCCAAGCTGGTGGTGCTGGCCACCGGCGGGGCCGGGCGCACCTATTTCAGCGCCACCTCGGCGCACACCTGCACCGGAGATGGCGGCGGCATGGTCACCCGTGCCGGCCTGCCGCTGCAGGATCAGGAATTCGTGCAGTTCCATCCCACCGGGATCTATGGCGCCGGGGTGCTGATCACCGAAGGGGTGCGCGGAGAGGGCGGCTATCTGACCAATTCGGAAGGCGAGCGCTTCATGGAGCGCTACGCCCCCACCTACAAGGATCTGGCCAGCCGCGACGTGGTTTCGCGCTGCATGACGCTGGAAATCCGCGAAGGCCGCGGGGTGGGGCCGGAAAAGGACCATATCTACCTCAACCTCAACCACCTGCCGCGCGAGGTGATCGAGGAGCGTCTGCCCGGCATCGCCGAAAGCGCGCGCATCTTTGCCGGCGTCGATGTGACGAAGGATCCGATCCCGGTTCTGCCCACCGTCCATTACAACATGGGCGGCATTCCCACCAACTACTGGGGAGAGGTGCTCAACCCCACCGCCGATGATCACGATGCGGTGGTGCCGGGGCTGATGGCGGTGGGCGAGGCGGCCTGCGCCTCGCTGCACGGGGCCAACCGGCTGGGCTCCAACTCGTTGATAGATCTCGTCGTTCTGGGGCGGGCGGCGGCGATCCGGGCGGGGCAGATCGTCGATCGGCAGGGGGCGGTTCCCGCGGGGCCGGGGGCCGAGGTGGAAAAGATCCTCGACCGCTTCGATTCCATCCGCCACGCCGATGGCGCCAATCCCACGGCCGAGGTGCGGCTGAAGATGCAGAAGGCGATGCAGAAGGATGCCGCCGTCTTCCGCACCGCCGAAACCCTGCAGGAGGGTTGCGCCGCGATCAGCGCCATCTGGAAGGAGATGCAGGACATCAGGGTTACCGACCGTTCCTTGATCTGGAACTCAGACCTGATGGAAACGCTGGAGCTGCACAACCTGATGGCCAATGCCATCACCACCGTCTATTCGGCCGAGGCGCGCACGGAAAGCCGCGGTTCGCATGCCCGCGAGGACTACCCCGAGCGTGACGACGAGAACTGGCGCAAGCACACCATCGCGCGGCTGGACGGGAACGGCGCGGTCAGCCTCAGCTATCGCGACGTGCACACCGAGCCGCTGACGCCGGCGGAGCAGGGGGGCATCGACCCGGAGAAGATTGCGCCCAGGAAGCGGGTTTACTGAGGAGACGAGGATGGTTCAACTGACACTCCCGAAGAACAGCCGGGTGCGGGTCGGCAAGACCTGGCCGAAACCCGAGGGCGCGAAGAACATCCGCAGGTTCCGGATCTATCGCTGGAACCCGGACGATGGCGAGAACCCCCGTGTCGATACCTATTTCGTCGACATGGACAGCTGCGGACCGATGGTCCTGGACGCGCTGATCAAGATCAAGAACGAGATCGACCCGACGCTGTCTTTCCGCCGCTCCTGCCGCGAGGGCATCTGCGGCTCCTGCGCGATGAACATCGACGGGGTGAACACGCTGGCCTGCATTCGCGGGCTGGACGAGATCAGGGGCGATGTGAAGATCTACCCGCTGCCGCATACCGAGGTGGTGAAGGACCTGATCCCGGACCTGACCCATTTCTATGCCCAGCATGCCTCGATCATGCCCTGGCTGGAAACCAGGACCAACCGCCCCGAAAGGGAATGGCGCCAGTCGATCGAGGACCGCAGGAAGCTCGACGGGCTGTATGAATGCGTGATGTGCGCCTCCTGCTCGACCTCCTGCCCCAGCTACTGGTGGAACGGCGACAAGTATCTTGGCCCGGCGGCGCTGCTGCACGCCTATCGCTGGATCGTCGACAGCCGGGACGAGGCCACGGGCGAGCGGCTGGATCAGCTGGAAGACCCGTTCAAGCTCTTTCGCTGCCACACCATCATGAACTGCACCAAGACCTGCCCCAAGGGGCTGAACCCGGCGAAAGCGATTGCCGAGATCAAGAAGATGATGATCGAGCGGATGGTCTGAGCCGGTGCCGCTGGTTCTTGTCATCGCCATCGTCGCGCTGGCGCTGATGTACTGGCGCTGGCGCAACTCGGGGCTGACGCGCAACTGCCGCTGGCGCAGGCTCGGGGAGGGCGGCGCGCATGAATGCGCGTTCTGCGGCGCGCGAACCGTTGCGCGGGACGGCCGGACGCCCGATACTTGCCTGAGAAACATGTGAGGCACGAATGCCCGGACCCGGAGCACCCGATGACGCAGGTGCCCGCCGCGCCATCAGGCCGGTCGTCTGCTATCCGCCGGAGGGGCTGCCGGCGGTGGACATGGCCGCGCTGCGCGCCGCACGGCGCATCGCCCGAAAGGCGGGCCGGATCCTTGTGCCCCCGCGCGAGGGGCGCTGTTTCCGGGTTCCGGCCGGCCATTTCTTCCGCATCTCCTGCCCCGAGGGCACTCAGGTGGGCGATCTCGACCTGTGGAACGGCGCCGACCTGTCCGAGCATTTCCATTCCGGCAAGACCCGCGCCCTGCACGGCACCCACCTGAGCACCGGGGCGCGGCTGTGGTCGGCCTTTCCGCATCTGCGGCCGCTGGCCACCATTACCGAGGACACGCTCGCCTGGTACGGCACCGACGCGCATGGCTGCCGGGTGCATGACGTGATCGGCACCCGCTGCGACCCCTACACCAACCGCCTGCTCGCCGGGGCCGACTACCACCGCTGCTGCCACTCCAACCTGACCCGCGCGCTGGCGGCCGAAACCGGGCTGCCGCTGCCCGAGGCCGAACGCCACATCCACGATGTGCTCAACGTTTTCATGTGCACCGGCTTCAGCCCCGAGGGCCGCTACATCATGAAGGCCAGCCCGGCGCGCGCCGGCGACCATATCGAGTTCTTCGCCGAGATCGACCTGCTCGGCGCCCTGTCCGCCTGCCCGGGAGGTGACTGCGCAAGCGAGCACTCGAGCGACGCGGCAACCTGCCACCCGCTGCTGGTCGAGATATTCGCCCCCGCCGCCCGGCCCGCCGGCTGGCGGACGCCTCCCGTCAACGCCTATGACCGCAGCCACGGGGCCTGACTTCATCTTGCCGGAAATACTCTCGGGGGTCCGGGGGCAGACAGCCCCCGGCCCGGCTCAGGAAAAGGCGGCTTCCAGCGCGATCTCGATCATGTCGCCGAAGGAGCGCTCGCGCTGTTCTGCCGGCAGCGCCTCGCCGCTGATCAGGTGGTCAGAAACCGTCAGCACCGCCAGCGCGCGCCGCCCGTGGCGCGCGGCCAGGGTGTAGAGCTCGGCCGCCTCCATCTCGACGGCGAGAATCCCGTGCCGTGTCATCTGCTCGTTCAGGTCGGGCCGCTCGTCATAGAAGGTATCGGAGGAATAGATTCCGCCCACATGCACGCCCACCTCGCGCCGCTCTGCCGCTGCCACCGCCGCGCTCAGCAGGCCGTAGTCCGCGGTGGGGGCGAAGTTCAGCTCGCGGAAGATCGTGCTCGAGGGTGTCGAGACCGAGCTGGCGCTCATCGCCACGATGACGTCGCGCAGCGCCACGCTTTCCTGCATCGCTCCGCAGCTTCCGATCCGCACCAGCGTGCGGGCACCGTAATCCCTGATCAGCTCGTTTACGTAGATCGACAGGCTCGGCATCCCCATGCCCGAGCCCTGGATCGTGACCCGGTTTCCCTTCCAGCTGCCGGTGAAGCCGAGCATTCCACGCACCTCGTTCACGAGCCGTGCACCCTGCAGGAAGTTCTCTGCCGCCCATTTCGCCCGGTACGGATCTCCGGGCAGCAGCACGGTTTCGGCGATCTCGCCCTTTTCTGCACCGATGTGAAAGGTCATGGGGCCTCCTGTCTTGCCGGATGCCGGAATCAACCCCGCTTCGCGCCGGCGCGCAAGGGCGAATCGTCGCCTCGAACCACCTCGGGCGTCTGGCCGGAAATGTCGATTCCGGCGATCAGCTCCTCGATCAGGGCGCTGATCAGCTCGGCCCTGCCGCTGACCCCGGCCTTGCGGTAGATCGCGGCGTTCTGCGCCTTGACCGTGCCCACCGCGGTATTGCGCAGGCGGGCGATTTCGGGAATGCCCAGCCCCTTGATCGTCAGCAGCGCCACATCGCGCTCGGCCCGGGTGAGATCCCATTCCGCGAAATGGCGTTCGATGCTCTGCTGGAAGCCGCCGACGGCGGTGTCCAGCGCGCGTTCGATCCGCGCGTTGCGCCGCAGCAGGCGCCGGTATTCGTGCAGCGACAGGGCCGCGCCGAAGGCAAGGGCCAGGATGCCGGCGATCTCGCTCAGGATGTGCGGGTCGAGCGCAGCCCATTCCGAGCGCAGGTCGTTGACGAAGATCAGCCCGCACCCCAGCTGCAGGGATGCGGCCAGCAGAAAGAGCCGGCGACGGAGTTTTCCCCGGCCTTCTGCATCCGTCCTTTCCGGCAGTTCCGACATCGGCCCTTTCTGTCCTGCCCGCAGGGCAAAGGCAAGCGGGCAGGCTTGCGGCTCAGGCCGGTTGCCGGACCTTGCCGCCGGCAAGGGAAACGATGTCCTGCATGATCCTGTCAAGCCTGAAATCGGAGGGGGTATAGACCCGGGCAACGCCCATGGCGCGCAGCTTGCGGACGTCGCCTTCGGGGATGATTCCGCCCACCACCACCGGCACATGAGCCAAGCCCGCGCCGCGCAGCCCTTCCAGGGTTTCGCGCACCAGCGGCAGATGCGAACCCGAGAGGATGGACAGCCCGATCACATGCGCCCCCGCGTGCCGGGCTGCGGCGACGATTTCCTCCGGTGTCTGGCGAATGCCCTCGTAGGTGATCTTCATCCCGCAGTCGCGGGCGCGCGCCGCGATCTGCTCGGCGCCGTTGGAATGGCCGTCGAGCCCCGGCTTGCCCACCAGGAAGCTCAGCCGCCGGCCCAGCCGGTCGGAGGCCGCATCGACCGCCGCGCGCAGCTCTTCCAGCCCCTCGGTGCGGTTGGAGGGCGCGCGGGCCACCCCGGTAGGGGCGCGGTAGCGGCCGAAGACGCTGCGGATCACCTCGCCCCATTCGCCGGTGGTGGCGCCGGCGCGTGCCGCTTCGATCGAGGGCGGCATGATGTTGGCACCGCTTGCCGCCGCCTCGCGCAGGGCGGCGAGCGCCCGGCCCACGGCAGCCTCGTCGCGGCTTTCGCGCCAGGCGACAAGGCGGGCGATCTGGTCGGCCTCGGCCCCGGGGTCCGCGGTCATGATCGTTTCTTCCCCCGCCGTGAGCGGCGAGGGTTCGCCCTCCTGCCAGCGATTGACCCCGACGACCACGGTTTCGCCCGATTCGATGCGGGCGATGCGCTCGGCGTTGGATTCGACCAGGCGCGATTTCATGTGCTCGATCGCGCCCACCGCCCCGCCCATGGCGTCGATCCGGGCCAGTTCGGCGCGCGCCGCTTCCTTGAGCGCCGCGACCTTGCGCTCGACCGCCGGGTTGCCGTCGAACAGGTCGTCGTATTCCAGCAGGTCGGTCTCGTAGGCCAGGATCTGCTGCATGCGCAGCGACCACTGCTGATCCCAGGGCCGCGGCAGGCCGAGCGCCTCGTTCCAGGCGGGCAGCTGCACGGCGCGGGCGCGGGCGTTCTTGCTGAGCGTCACCGCCAGCATTTCCAGCAGGATGCGATAGACGTTGTTTTCCGGCTGCTGTTCGCTCAGCCCGAGGCTGTTGACCTGCACCCCGTAGCGAAAGCGGCGGTATTTCGGATCCTCGACCCCGTAGCGGGTGCGCGCGATTTCGTCCCAGAGTTCGGTGAAGGCGCGCATCTTGCACATCTCGGTAACGAAGCGGATGCCGGCGTTCACGAAAAAGCTGATCCGCCCGACCATGGCCGGGAAATCCTCGGCCGGCACCTTGGCGCGCAGGTCGTCGAGCACCGCCGTGGCCGTGGCCAGCGCATAGGCCAGTTCCTGCTCGGGCGTCGCGCCGGCTTCCTGCAGGTGGTAGGAACAGACGTTCATCGGGTTCCATTTCGGCATCTGCGCCCGCGTCCAGGCGGCAACATCGGTGATCATCCGCAAGCTCGGCTCGGGCGGGCAGATATAGGTGCCGCGCGAGAGATACTCCTTGATGATGTCGTTTTGCACCGTGCCCTGGAGCACGGCGATGTCGGCGCCCTGTTCCTCGGCCAGGGCGACATAGAGCGCCAGCAGCCAGGGGGCGGTGGCGTTGATCGTCATCGAGGTATTCATCCGCTCCAGCGGAATGCCCTGAAACAGCGCGCGCATGTCGCCGAGGTGGCAGACGGGCACGCCGACCTTGCCCACCTCGCCGCGTGCCAGCGGATGATCGCTGTCATGGCCGGTCTGGGTGGGCAGGTCGAAGGCCACCGAAAGCCCCGTCTGCCCCTTGGCCAGGTTGGCGCGGTAAAGCGCGTTGGAGGCCTGGGCCGTGGAGTGGCCGGCATAGGTGCGAAACAGCCAGGGGCGATCTCTGGTGGCGGCGGGCATGGCTTTCCCTTGCGCAATATAGTTTCATTGATGAATCGGTTGACGCAACAAGGTTATAATCACTTTTTCTGCGCCGCGGCAAGAGCGCCCGCGCGTCATGCCCGCCGCTCGTGCAGCGCTCCGACAGCCGGTGCCCTGCCGCCCCGCAGAGGGGGCCGACAGGGGAGGCCGGCAGGGGAGGCCGGCAGGGGAGGTCGGCAGGGGAGGCCGGCAGGGGAGGCCGGCAGGGGAGGCCGGCAGGGGAGGTCGGCAGGGGAGGCCGGCAGGGGGGACTATTCGTAGGTGAAGGTGGTGATCCGGCAGACATCGACGTTCTCGCGGATCAGCACGTCGCCGTCGCTGAACACCGCCTTGAAGTCGAAGGCGCAATACCGGGTGCCGTCGTCGAAGTCGATGGCGACCGAGCTGCCCGGCATGATGATCCTGGAGGCCAGGATGTCCTCCTGCCAGGAGCGCGTGCCCACGTTCGAGCCGTAGAACTGCACGATCGCATATCCGGTCCGGTTGACGATCCGCACGACCCTTTCTCCGGCCCCGGCCGCCGGGACGCCTGCGGCCAGCAGGAGCACGGAGCAGGCCGCCAGCGCAAGGCGGGCGGCAGTACGGTTGCGGCGCATCCTTGTCTTTCCGCCCATTCCCTTTCCGCCATTCCCTTTCTGCCCGTTTCCGCTTTCCACCGGTTTCCCTGAGCCTTCGGGATGGCGGCAATGGGCAGCGATTCCGGCGGTATTCGGGCATTCAGTTAAGGATTTACCGAATGGCCGATAGCTGTCAGGCTGCGGCCATGACGCAGAGCGTGCAACTGCCTCTTTGGCTCCTGATCCTGATTCTGGCCTTTGCGGCGGTGACATTCGCCTCGCATTTCCTGTTCCCTTCGGTGCGCTGGTTCTTCCGCCGCCGGATGGAGCGGGTCGTGGCCAGGCTCAACGAACGCCTGGAACGGCCGATCGAACCGTTCAAGCTGCTGCGCCGGCACGACATGATCCAGAGGCTGATCTACGACCCCGGGGTGATCGAGGCGGTGGCCGAACACGCCCGCGCAACTGGCACCCCCGAGGAGGTCGTCTTCCAGCGGGCCAGGCGCTATGCCCGCGAGATCGTCCCCTCCTTTTCGGCGACGCTCTATTTCGGCGTTGCGATCCGCATGGCCCGGCTTCTCAGCCGGGCCTTCTACCGGGTCCGGCTGGGTCATGCGGACGAGGCGGCGCTGAGAGGGATAAGCCCCGATGCGACGGTGGTCTTCGTCATGAACCACCGCTCGAACATGGATTACGTGCTGGTGACCTACCTGATCGCCGAGCGTGCGGCGCTGTCCTATGCGGTGGGGGAATGGGCGCGGGTCTGGCCACTGTCCTGGCTGATCCGGGCGATGGGGGCCTATTTCATCCGCCGCCGTTCGGACGATGCGCTGTATCGCCGGGTCCTGGCGCGCTATGTCCGGATGGCCACCGCCGCCGGTGTCGCCCAGGCGGTGTTTCCCGAGGGCGGGCTGAGCCTGGACGGCCGGGTCGGGGCGCCGAAGCTCGGGGTGATCAGCTACATCCTGTCCGCCTTCGAGGAGGGGCGGGGGCGCGATGTGGTCTTCGTGCCGGTGGCGCTGAATTACGACCGGGTGCTGGAAGACCGGATGCTTCTGGCGGCCGGGCGCCGGGGGAAGCGCCGGTTCCGCCCGCGCTGGCGTTCCGCGCTGCGCTATCTTGCAAGACATCTCTGGCTGCGGCTGCGCGGGCGTTTCCTGCGCTACGGGCATGCGGCGGTGAACTTCGGGAGGCCGCTGTCGCTGTCGGAGTTCGCCGGGAGCGGCGGGGGCGCGCTGACGGCCGGGCGTCTCGGGCAGGAGCTGATGGCGCGCATCCGCGCGGTGATGCCGGTCCTGCCGGTGCCGCTGGTGGCCGAATGCCTGCTTGCGGCCGAGGGGCCGCTGCGCCGCGACGAGGTGATCGCGCGGGTGCGTGCGCGAAGATGTCCGCCGCCGCAAGGCGAGGGGGTGTGTTTCGGCGCTCCTCCTCCGCGCGGGGAGGTGGAAGTGGCGATCGGCCACCTGCTGATGCGGCGGCTTGTCCGGGAGGGGCCGGAAGGGTTGCGGGTGGTGGAGGAGGAGCGGCCGCTGCTCGGTTACTATGCCGCCTCGATCGCCTGTTGCGGAGGGGATGCACGGTGAGTGCGCCCCCGGCGGCGCGGCGCAGGGGTGGGAAAGTTATAAAATTACAAAAACAACATCGAAACGGTTGCAAAGTTTCCCTTCGGGTTGTAGGTCACGGCTTGCGCCGCGATTCTGCGGCGCGGCATGAGCTGGGAGACGAACGCCGTGACTGCTGCCGAGGACAGGGTTCCTGACTATGACGCGCCGAGAAAAGATCTTTATGCGCTCGGAGAAATCCCCCCGATGGGGCATGTGCCGAAGAAGATGCACGCCTGGGTGATCCGGCGCGAACGCCACGGCGAGCCGGACAGGTCGATGCAGCTCGAGGTAGTCGATGTTCCCGACATCGACAGCCACGAGGTGCTGGTTCTGGTGATGGCGGCCGGGGTCAACTACAACGGCGTCTGGGCGGGTCTGGGGGTGCCGATCAGCCCGTTCGATGTCCACAAGGCGCCCTATCACATCGCCGGTTCCGATGCCGCGGGCATCGTCTGGGCGGTGGGCGAAAAGGTGACGCGCTGGAAGGTGGGCGACGAGGTGGTCATCCACTGCAACCAGGACGACGGCGATGATGAGGAATGCAACGGCGGCGACCCGATGTTCTCGCCCAGCCAGCGCATCTGGGGCTACGAAACGCCCGATGGCTCCTTCGCCCAGTTCACCCGGGTGCAGGCCCAGCAGCTGATGGAGCGCCCGCGCCACCTGACCTGGGAGGAAAGCGCCTGCTACACGCTGACGCTGGCCACCGCCTACCGGATGCTGTTCGGGCATCATCCGCATGAGCTCAAGCCGGGGCAGAACGTGCTGGTCTGGGGGGCCTCGGGGGGGCTCGGCTCCTACGCGATCCAGCTGATCAACACCGCCGGGGCCAATGCGATCGGGGTGATCTCGGACGAGGACAAGCGCGACTTCGTGATGGGGCTGGGGGCCCGGGGGGTCATCAACCGCAGGGATTTCGACTGCTGGGGCCAGCTGCCAAAGGTCAATTCCGACGCCTGGAAGACCTGGTTTGCCGAGGTGCGCCGCTTCGGCAAGGCGATCTGGGAGATCACCGGCAGGGGCGTGAATGTGGACATGGTGTTCGAGCACCCCGGCGAGGCCACCTTTCCCGTTTCCACCTTCGTGGTGAAGAAGGGCGGCATGGTGGTGATCTGCGCCGGGACCACCGGCTACAACCTGACGATGGATGCGCGTTACGTCTGGATGCACCAGAAGCGCATCCAGGGCAGCCATTTCGCCCATCTGAAACAGGCCGCTGCCGCCAACCGGCTGATGGTGGAGCGCCGGCTGGACCCGTGCATGAGCGAGGTCTTCCCCTGGGAGGAGATTCCGGCCGCGCACATGAAGATGATGAGGAACGAGCACAAGCCCGGCAACATGGCGGTTCTGGTGCAAACACCGCGCGCCGGGTTGCGCACCCTGGAAGACGTTCTGGAGGCAGGCGGCGCCGGATGATTCGCCGATTGTTCACCAAACGAAGACAATCTGTCAAATTTGTCTGCACTGTGTAGAAAGTGGGCAGATTTGCGGGGTTGCAGCGGCCAGCCTCCCCATTAATGGGGAGTTTATATCCGTGAGTTTCCCATTTTTTCGGCACATGCTAAGGTTGTGTTAACCACTCGTTAACCAAGCTTAAAGAGACTGACATGGCAAATGACTGGATACTCCACGTGCTCGCGGATCTGAAGTCTTTTGCACGGCAGAACGGGCTTTCCGAACTTGCCGCCCAGCTCGACCAGGCGCTTCTGGTCGCGGCAACGGAGATGTCGTCTTCGGGCGAGGAGGGGCAAGGCCGGCTCTTGGCGGGTTGGGACGTTGAAGACGCTGGAATACCTGATCGAGGAGTTGCAACGCGCTGAGGAACTGGCGCACCTGCAGACGGCCACCGAAAGGCTGCGCGATCATTACGGCATTTCCCATGTCGTCTATCACTGGGTCAACAGCGTGGGCGAGCGCTTCGGCGCTGGCACCTACAGTTCCGAATGGGTCGATCGCTACCTGGAGAAGGGCTACCTGCGCATCGACCCCGTGATTGTCGGCTGTTTCCAGAGGTTCAGCCCCGTTGACTGGAAGCAGCTCGACTGGTCCTCCAGGGCGGCGCAGGAGTTCTTCCGCGAGGCGATCGGGTATGGAGTCGGCAATCAGGGCTACACGATTCCGGTGCGCGGGCCGAGCGGGCAGTTCGCGCTGTTCACCGCCAATCACGACTGCAACGATGATACCTGGACCCGTTTCATCGCGGCCAACGGGCGCGACCTCATGATCATCGCGCACGAGTTCAACAGGAAGGCGCTCGAATTCGAGTCCGCCAGCGCGCTGCTCCGGACCCCCGCCCTCTCGCCGCGCGAGCTCAGCGCGATGACCTATCTGGCCAAGGGATACAGCCGGGCCAGGGCGGCCGAGGAAATGGAGATCTCCGAACACACGCTGCGGGTCTACATCGAGGCCGCCCGGCACAAGCTTGGTGCGGTCAATACAACCCATGCGGTCGCCCGTGCCCTGAGCGCGGGGCTGATCATCGTCTGAACCGGGCCGGGCGGAACGGGCCGTCAGGATTCCGCTAACCATTCGTTCCTAGCCTCCTGCCGGTCGCAAAACCAGGAGCAGGCGAATGCTGCGTTATCTCTATGGCAAGGATCTTGTCCGCCACCCCCGGCTGCTCGACAGCATGTTCCGCCACCGCGCCGAACAGTTCGCCCGGCGCCTGAAGTGGGATGTGACGGTCGATTCGCGCGGGTACGAGCGCGATGCGTATGACGCGCTGAACCCGCTCTACGTGATCTGGCAGCTCCCCGACGGCAGCCATGGCGGTTCGATGCGTTTCCTGCCCACGCTGGGGCCGACGATGGTGGCCGATCATTTCGGCCACCTGAGCGGAGGGGTGCGGATCGAAAGCCCGCTGATCTGGGAGTGCACGCGTTTCTGCCTGGCGCCGGGAAGCGATCGAAGGGTGGCGGCGGCGCTGGTGCTGGGGGCGGGCGAGATCATGGAAAACTTCCACCTGTCGCATTTTGTCGGGGTCTTCGATCACCGGATGGAGCGGATCTACCGGATCCACGGTGTCGTGCCCGACGTGATCGGCACGCAGGGGAGCGGTGCCGGGATGATCGGGGTCGGGCTGTGGGAAATGAAACCCGAGGCCTGGCCGCGCGTTCTGGCCCGTGTCGGGATCGGGCGGGCCACCTCGCGGGCCTGGTTCGCGGCCTCCTTCGGGGCTCCCGCGGCACGGCGCGCGGCCTGCGCCTGAGCCGTTTCCGGCCGGCTCCCGGGCGCGGGGCGGCCCGGGGTGGAAACCGCCGGGAGCGGCGGCTAGTCTCGCCGCATGGGGGAGGCGGCATTCCAGTATTCAGAAGATCAGGCCGAGGCCTTCGAGCGGGTGAGCGCGCTGCTGCGGGCGGCGGGGATCGACCTGGAAACGGGCACGACCCGGCCGGCCGGCGCCGGTCGTGGCCGGATGCTGGCGATCACCGGGCGGGCCGGCTCGGGCAAGACCATGCTGCTGGCGCGGCTCTGCGCGGCGATGCGGGAAGCCGGGGTCGAGATCGTTTCAGGCGATCACGAGCCCCGCAACCGCAAGGCGGGGCGCCAGCTGGCGGTGCTCGCCCCCACGAACAAGGCGGCGGCGGTGCTGCGCGCCCGGGGCGTGCCGGCAACCACCATCCATCGCGTTCTCTATACGCCGGTCTATGACCCCGAATATGAAAAGGTGGCCGACTGGCTGGCAGGCGGCGGCGCGCGCCCCGTGGTCGCGGGCCTGGACGAGGGCGCGCTGGAGCGGGCCCATGCCTTCTATCGGGAGCATCGCTCGGTGCCCGGCGCCCTGGCGGCGGCGGGGCTGCGCGGGTCCGATTTCATCACCGGCTGGAAACGGCGGGAAAGTCCGCTCGATGTGGGCTTTGTCGATGAGGCCTCCATGCTTGACGAAAGCCGGCTGGACGATCTCGGGGCGATCTTCCCCACGCTGGTTCTGTTCGGCGACCCGGCTCAGCTGCCGCCGGTGAAACAGCCCGGCGCGATGGTCTTCGACAGCCTGCCGGCGCCGCAGGTGCTGGCGCTGCGGCGGGTCCATCGCCAGGCCCGGGGAAACCCGATCCTGGATCTGGCGCATGCGCTCGGCGATCCGGCGCTGGAGTTCGAGGGTTTCGAGGCGCTGGTCGCGGATGCCGCCCGCCGGGATGAGCGGGTCGTCCTGACCGGCCGGGTGGAAAGCGACCTGATGGCGCGCTCGCCCGTCCTGGTCTGGCGCAACGCGACCCGGGTGCGGCTGATCCGGGCCTTCCGCGATGCCTGCGGGGCGCCAGCCGAGGCGCTTCTGCCCGGGGAACCGCTGATCTGCGACGGGCTCGAACTGCCGCTGAAGCACCGTCGCCGGCGCATCGAGCTGGAGGCACGCGGCCTGATCAGGGGGGCGCAGGCCATCTATCTGGGGCCCGGAAACAGGCCGGGATTCGCGCGCCTGCATCTGCTCGGGGCCGAGGAGCCGAAGCTTTCGGTTGCCGCGATCATAAAGATAGAGACCCCGGAGGCCGAAGAGCCCTTCATCCCCTGCGCCGCCCGCATGGGGGCGGCCTTCCTGCATGGTGCGGCGGTAACCATCCACAAGGCGCAGGGCTCGCAGTGGCCGGAAGTTCAGGTCTTTGCCCCCGACATCCGCGCCGCCAGCCGCAGCGGGCGGGTCGAGGCCGGCATTGCGCTGTGGAAGCGGCTGGCCTATGTGGCCATCACCCGGGCGCAGACACGGCTGCGCTGGGTGACGCGCTACCGGCTGGCCCGCCCGACGCGGTCGCTGTCGGTCGCGGATCTGGAGGCGTCGGCGGCCGATTTCCGGCTGACGGGCGGGCCGGGCGCGGAGGAACCGGCTGCTGGGGCGCCGGGCGGCGCGGCGGGGGGAACGGGGGAGACGGCACCATGAGCCGATGCGCGATCGTGACCGGGGCCAGTTCGGGAATCGGTCGGGCGGTGGCCGAAAGGATGCTGTCCGAAGGATGGACGGTGGGCCTGATCGCCCGGCGCGCCGGGCGGCTCGGCGAAATCGCCGCCCGCTTTCCCGGCGCCGTGGCGCTTGCCGCCGACGTGACCGATCCGCAGGCGCTGCAGGCGGCCTTCAGCCGTTTCGTGCAGGTGGCCGGCCGGCTGGACCTGCTGTTCAACAACGCCGGCATGTTCGGCCCCACGGCGACGATCGACGAGGTTTCGCCGGAGGAGTGGAACAGGGTTCTGGGCCTGAACCTTTCGGGCATGTTCCATGCGGCCCGGCTCGCGTTCGCCCAGATGCGCAGGCAGAGCCCGCAGGGCGGGCGGATCATCAACAACGGGTCCGTGTCGGCCCATGCGCCGCGCCCCGGTTCGGTCTGCTACACCACGACGAAGCATGCCGTCACCGGGCTGACGAAATCGCTTGCCCTGGACGGGCGGGCGTTCGACATCGCCTGCGGGCAGATCGACATCGGCAATGCCCGCACCGACATGATCGCCGATCTGATCGCCCGCCAGAAGCATGCCGCGCCCGATGCGCCGCCGGTCGAGACGATGGCGGTGGAAGATGCCGTGGCCTCGGTCATGCACATGGCGGAGCTGCCGCTTTCGGCCAATGTGCTGTTCATGACGGTCATGGCGACGAAAATGCCCTTCGTCGGGCGCGGCTGAAGCCTTCGGCCGGCTGCCCGGCTCTGCCCTGCGCGCGGGAGCTGCCGCGGTATCGCGG
>JALSKC010000016.1 GCA_026989055.1 Paracoccaceae bacterium | reverse complement strand
AACAACCGGCGCCGCCCGCACCAAGCCCGGGTGGCCTGACGCCATGGGAACTTGCCAACCGGTCCATCATGGACCAGAACCCGAACAGAGCTAACCTATAGGCGCGGGCTCTTCGGGGAGCAGGTCATCCGTTCCTTCCTTGGGTCGGACTCTAATCTCATCTGGAGGAAAAATCCCGTCGCAGGTCAACGCGGACGTTACGAGAACAAACTCTCCTTTCGAATGGCCCGGGTCCTTGGGGGAAGGTCACCTACAAGGACGTGAACAGACACATGAAGCTCGGCTCTCCGAGGCCTTCGAGGGCAGGTGATCGACGGCGTTCCCGCCGGCGTGGCGCTGGCCGAGGGCCTGGTGCGCATGGGTGCGAAAACAGCCAGGATCGGCGCCTGTGCGCTGGCATGAGCGGCGCGCCCGTTCACCCGCCCCGCACCGTGCAAAGCCAAAGGCGGGAAATCGCGTGAACGCGCGATCTGCCGGTGCGAAAGGCGAGATGCAGCGCAGTTTCGGCGGGTCGCAAAGACCCCCGACACCGGCCCCGTCGCCTCCGCCACTTGCCCCGTCTTCCATCACTTGCCGCTGCTCCCGTGTTGCCGGTGGCCCGGGCATATGCGCGCCGGTTCCGTGTACAGGTGCGCCTGCCGCCCCCGGCAGCAGGCTCCCGGGCTGCCCGCGCCCGCGAACCAGCGCATCGGAACATCGGCCGGCGGAGTTGTCGGAACCCTCCTCTCTCCTGCCACAAGAAGGCCGGAGCACATGCGATCAACGCCTGCGGACGGCTGATCTGGTGCGTCTTGCCACCTTCCCGCCTCTCACCCGGGGCATGCCCCCTGCCCGCCCCGCACAGCGGCGATGGCGCCCTGCCCCGGGGCCAGCCCCCCGTCGTTGAGCGGCACCGTCTCCTGGCGCAGCACCTCCACGCCACGGGCGCGAAACGCCCGCGCGACATCTTCCAGCAGCAGCAGGTTCTGGAAGCCGCCCCCGCACAGGGCGACCTGCGCGAGCCCGCCCTCGCGCATCAGCGGCAGCGCGGTGGCGATCAGGGCGGCGCTCAGCGTGGCGTGGAAGCGCGCGGCCAGATCCGCGGTGGGAGTGCCGCGGGCAAGGCCTTCGATCAGCCCCAGCCACAGCGGCTTCCAGCCGATCACGCCGCCCGTGCAGGCCACGGGCCAGGGCTCGGGCGCGGGGGCGTCCGGCGCCCGCTCGGCAGCCGCCTGCAGAAGCATCGCCGCCTGCCCCTCGAAGCTCTGCTCGCCCACGCACAGCCCCAGCGCCGCGGCCACCGCGTCGAACAGCCGGCCGGCCGAGGAGGCCGGCGGCGCGTTCACCCCCCGCGCGATCATCCGCAGCAGCGTCTTCCAGGGCCTTTGCGCCAGATCTCCGATGCCGGCGAGCCCCGGGTAATCGCGGATCAGCCCTTCGACCCCCGCTTCCCCGAAGGCCGCGTGCAGATGCGCCAGCAGGTTGCGCCAGGGCGCGCGGCTGGCCGCATCGCCGCCGGGCATGGGCACCGGGGCGAAACGGGCCAGCCGCTCGAAGCCGCTAAAATCGGCGCGCAGGAACTCGCCGCCCCAGATGCTGCCGTCCGCCCCCCAGCCCAGCCCGTCGAGCACGATCCCCAGGACCGGCGGCGCGTCCGGCGCCAGCCCGGCCCCGGCCATTACCGCCGCCACATGGGCATGGTGGTGCTGCACCTCGACGATCTCCAGCCCCTCGGCGGCGGCGATCTCGCGCCCCAGGCGGCTGGCGTAGTAACCGGGATGGAGGTCCACCGCGATGCGCGCCGGCGCGCGCCCCAGCAGGCCGCGCAGGAAGCCGATCCGCGCCCCCAGGTCGCGCCGGGCCCGCGCCGTGGCCATGTCGCCCACATGCGGCGAGAGGATCGCCTGCCCGTCACCCAGCAGGCAGAAGGCGTTCTTGATGTCGCCTCCCATGGCCAGCACCGGCGGCAGGCCGGCAAAGCCCTCGTGCAGGCGCAGCGGCGCCGGAGCCAGACCGCGGGCGTGGCGCAGCACCTGCCGCCCGGTGTCGGCGCCCAGCTGCACCACGCTGTCGTCAACCCGCTGCACCACCGCCCGGTCATGGCCGAGAAAGGCATCGGCCACCGGGCCGAGCCGCTCCAGCGCTTCGTCGTCCCCGGTGATCTGCGGATCGCCCGAGGCATTGCCCGAGGTCAGCACCACCACCCGCCCGAGCCGCGCCATCAGCAGGTGGTGCAGCGGCGTGGCCGGCAGCATGAAGCCCAGCCGGTTCATCCCCGGCGCCACGGTTTCGGGCAGCGCCTCGCCCGCCGCCGCGCGCCGGCGCAACAGCACGATCGGAGCCGCGGGGCCGTGCAGTTCGCGCGCCTCGGCCTCGTCCACATGGCACAGGCGGCGGATGGCGGCGATGTCGGGGGCCATCAGCGCCAGCGGCTTGTGCGGGCGGCGCTTGCGCCGGCGCAGTTCTTCGACCGCCTCGGCACTGTGCGCATCCGCCGCCAGCTGCCAGCCGCCGATCCCCTTGATCGCCACGATCCGCCCGGCCCCGAGCAGCTCTGCGGCCTGCTCCAGCGCCTCGCCCGGCAGCGGCCGGCCCCGCGCATCCTTCAGCCACAGGCGCGGGCCGCAGGCGGGGCAGGCATTGGGCTGGGCGTGAAAGCGCCGGTCGGCCGGATCCTCGTATTCGGCCCGGCAGGCGGGACACATGGCGAAGGCGGCCATCGAGGTACTGGCCCGGTCATAGGGAATGGCGCGGGTGATGCTCAGCCGCGGGCCGCAGTTGGTGCAGTTGGCGAAGGCGTAGCCGAAGCGCCGGTTGCCGGGGTCGAAGATCTCGGCCCGGCAGGCGGGGCAGGTGGCGGCATCGGGGGTGACGGCCGCGCGCGGCGCCCCGCCGGCGCTGGCGGCAATGGAAAACTCCCCGGCGGGGGGCCGGGGGCAGGGAGAGATCTCGATCGCGTCGATGCGCGCCAGCGGCGGGCAGGCTCCGGCGAGCGCCGCGGCCAGTTCCTCGGCCACGGCGCGCGGGGCGGCCAGCCGGATCAGCACCCCTTCGGCGTCGTTGAGCACCTCTCCGGCCAGCCCCCGCCCCCGCGCCAGGCGCCAGACGGCGGGGCGGAACCCCACCCCCTGCACCAGCCCGCGCACCCGGATCTGCCAGCCTTCGCCCGCCCGGCCCCGCGATTGCCCACCCTTCGATCGCCTCTCCTGCGATGCGCTGCCCATCGGTGCCTCCGTCAGTCGGTGCCTCCGTCAGTGCACCGTGCAGACCATGCACGGGTCGTAGGAGCGCACCACATGCTGCACCATGACCGGCGTGCGCTCGTCCCGGCCCACGGGCAGCCCCTCCAGCGCCTGCTCCAGCGGCCCCGGCGTGCCGGCGCTGTCGCGCGGCGAGAAGTTCCAGGTCGTCGGGGCGATGATCTGGAAATTGGCGATCCGCCCCTCCTCGACCCGCAGCCAGTGGCCGAGCGCGCCGCGGGCGGCCTCGCACAGCCCGGCGCCGCGACCCCGTTGCGGGGTTTCGCCATGCGCGATGAAGGGCGCGCGCGGGGCGATCTCCTTCAGCCAGCGTTCCATCGCCGCCAGCAGCAGGGCGACCTCCACCATCCGGGCGACGATGCGCGCCTCGACATTGCCGCCCTCGCGGGCCAGATCGACGATCAGGGGGTGCCCGGCGACCAGCTGGCGCGCCAGCGCCCCCACCTCGGCCGGCATCCCGTCAAGGCGCGGCGCCTTGCACCAGGTATAGCCCGCGCGCATCTCGCCGTCGGGGCGGGTGCGCCCGTCATAGGGGTGGCGCGCCGGGGCGCTGTCCAGATCCCAGGCCGAGGCCACGTCCTCGGTGATCCGCCCCGGATCGAGCGCCCCGCCCCCGGCGCCGTTGAATACCCCGCGGGGGAACAGGTGTCCCTCGTCCTGCGGATAGGCGCCGAAGCTGAGATAGCGGTCGTTGCCGCGCCCGACCCGGTGCAACCCCAGATCGCGGCTGGCGCGCAGGAACAGCGACAGATCCGCCCGCGGGCGCGCCCCGGCCCACTCCAGCAGCGCGGCAGCGCTTTCGAGCGCGGCGAATTCCTCGGGCGGCCCGCCCAGCAGGTGGCGGGCGACGAAGCGGCGAAAGCCGGCCAGCACCCCCAGCAGGTGGCGGATCTCGTTGGCGGCGGCCACCCGCGCCACCCCGCCCGGTTGCAGGGTGAGCGTATGCGGCCACTTGCCGGCCAGGGTGCCGAGAATATGCATGAACTCGGCCCGCGGCCCCAGCATGTCGCGCGGCGCGCTGCCGCCCCTGGGGGAAAAGCGCTCGGAGAGGGGTTCGAACCACGCCCGCCCGGCATGCGCCTCGCGGGTGAAGTCGGGCATGAAGAACAGGTAGAAATGGGTCAGGTGATCGGCGAGGTTCTCGACCGCATGCACGATGTCGCTCACCAGCCGGCCGTTGCGGGCGGGGACGAGCCCCTGCAGCTCGGCAATGGCCTGCGCCGCGGCCACCGACTGGCTGACGCTGCAGATGCCGCAGATGCGCGGGGCGATCACCAGCGCGTCGCGCACGTCCTTGCCGCGCAGCATGTTCTCGAAGCCGCGGTAGAGGGGCGAGACCACCTCGGCGCGCTGCACCTGCCCCTGCGAGATGTCGAGGCGCACCTCCAGGTCGCCCTCGACCCGGTTGAACGGCCCCACCACCAGGCGGCTCACGGCTTGCGCTCCCGCCGCCGGGGGAAGATGCGCACCCGGTCCGAGGTGGCGTTCTCGCGCAGCCGCCGGGGCGTCGCCGCCTTGGAGAGCGAGGCCAGCGCCACGAACCACGCCTTGGGCATGTCGGTGGGCAGGCCGACGGGGATTCCGGCCACCTTGGGGGTTTCCACGAAGGGGTGGCCCGGCTCCTCGAAGCCCGGCTCGGTGCAGGCGATGCAGGGGTAGCCGCCGGTGATGCACGAGCCCGAACCGTTCCAGGCACGCCGGTTGCAGTCGCCCGCCGCCTGGGTGCCCTTGCAGCCGAGGTTCTCCATCATGCAGCCGATCTCGCACAGCTTCTCGGCGCTGGCCTTGTATTCGTAGTATTCGTTGCGCGAACAGCCGTGGTGCACCAGCGTGCCGGTGATCGCGCGCGGGCGGGCGAAATCGTCCAGGTCCTCGCCCGTCATCTCGCCGCCGGCCAGCTGGGCGAGGGTTTCGCTCACCCAGTCCGGGTGCACCGGGCAGCCGGGGATGTTGATGACCGGCAGGCCGCTTTCGTCGCGCCACTCTCCGCCCAGGAGCCCGCCGGGGCGAGGACCCTCGAAGGCCAGCCCCACCGCGCCCGCGGCATTGTCGCCGGCGGCGGTAACCCCGCCCCAGGCGGCGCAGCTGCCCACCGCCACCACGTGGGCGGCGCGCTCGGAAAGGGCGCGGATGTGCTCCATCATCGGGGTGCCGGTGCCGGCCATCAGGTGAAAGCGCCCGGTGCCGTCGGGGCCGGTCATCACCGCGCCCTCGAGGCACAGGATGTCCAGCCGGCGCCGCCCCTGCAGGATGTCGTCGATGATCTCGCGCACCTCCGCCCCGGTTTCGAGGCTCAGCGCCGGATGCCAGAGGATCTCGATCCCGGCGGCCTCGAAGGCGGTCAGGACGTCAGGCGCTTCGGCGCACAGGAGCGACAGCGTGCAGCCGCCGCAGCCGCCCGACTGCAGCCACAGCAGCGTGCGCCGGTTCGACCCCGCCCCGCTCATGGCGCCCGCTCCGGCGGGCTGGCCGGCAGGCGCAGCCGGAAGCGCGCCCCGCGCGCGGCGGGAAGGAGTTCGAGCCGCGCGCCCAGCTCCTCGGCCATCCGCCAGGAAAGGTAGAGCCCGAGCCCGGTGCCCTTGCCCGCCGGCTTGGTGGTGAAGAAGGGCTCGAAGATGCGGTCGGCGGCCTCGGGACGGATGCCGGGGCCGTTGTCGGCCAGCTCGACCTCGGGGCCGGCATCGCCGGCGCGGGCGGTGATCTCGATGCGCGCCCGCCCGGTGCCGGCCAGCGCGTCCACCGCGTTCTGCAGCAGGTTGACGATGATCTGGTGCAGATGCCCCCGCCGGGTGTGGACCAGCAGACCCTCGGGGCAGTCGAGCACTACCTGCGGCATCACCGCCTGGCCGCGCGCCACCCAGCTGACGGCGGTTTCCAGCGCCCGGCGCAGCGCGAACTCCTCGTCCGGCTCGTTCTGGGTGCCGGAAAAGCGGCGCAGGTCCTGGACGATGGCCGAAACCCGCTCGGCCCCCTCGAGCGTGCCCTCGATCAGCCGCGGCATGTCGTCGAGGATGCGGGCAATGCCCAGCTCCTCGCGCAGCGCGGCCAGATCGCGCCCCGGCGCGCCCCCTTCCACCGCCGCCAGGTAGCGGGTGATGCGGGATTCGTATTTCTGAAGCGCGTGCATGTTGCCGTAGATGAAGCTGATCGGGTTGTTCAGCTCATGCGCCACCCCGGCCACCAGCCGGCCCAGCGCCGCCATCTTTTCCGAGGCCACCAGATGCTGCTGGGCCCGTTCGAAGCGCCTGAGCGCCGCATCCAGCTCGCGGTAGGCACGCTGCAGCTCGCCTACCGGGCGACCGATCAGCACCAGCCCCACCGGCCGGTCGCGCCGGTCGCGGCGGGGAGAGCCGTTGACCGACAGCGCCACCGCCTCGCCCGAGGCGGCGCGGATCGTCACCTCGCGGTCGGAAAAGGGCCGCCGGGCGCGCAGATCGGCCTCGAAGGCGGGCCCCTCGGCCGGATCGGCCGGGCGCAGCACCTCGGCCAGCGGCCGGCCCTCCAGATCGCCGGGTGCCAGCCCGCTCAGCCGGATCAGCGCGTCGTTGACCTGCACGATCCGGCCCTCGGCGTCGGCGACGATCAGCAGATCGCTCATGGCACGCATCACCGAGGCGATGAACTCCTGGGCGTTCTCCAGCTCGGCGTTCTTTTCCTCCAGCGCCACCTGGCTTTCCACCAGTTCGGCATAGACCCGGTCCATCTGCCGGATCACGTCGAGCCAGACCTCCTCGCCCCCGCCCCCTTCGGCAAGCCGGTCGATGCCGGGCAGCGCGGCGGGCGCGGGGCTGTCGTTGCGTGGCGGCCGGAGCGCGCGGGGCATGGGACCTCTCCCTTCAGCCGGCCGTCTCGGCCGGGCGGTCGGGAGCATCCTCGCGCCCGATCCCGTAGCGTTCGAGCTTGCTGCGCAGCCCGACCCGCGACAGCCCCAGCTCGCGGGCGACGCGGCTCTTGTTCCAGCGGTGGCGGATCAGCGCCTCGCGCAGGATCCGGCCCTCGATCTCCTCGATCCGGCTTTTCAGGCTGCGCCCGTCATCGGCGCCGGGCAGGAGTTCCGCCCCGCCGCCCCCGGCCGGCGAGGGCATCCCCGTCAGCACCTTCGCCGAGAGCAGGTCCGCCCCCAGGAGCTCTCCCTCGGGGCCCATGACCAGCATCCGCTCGATCTCGTTGCGCAGCTCGCGCACATTGCCGGGCCAGTCGTGCCGCTTGAGGCAGGACATGGCCTCGGGGGTGAAGCCGGCGGCCTCCTTGCCGAGCGTGGAGATCGCCTGCTTGAGCAGGTAGCTGGCCAGGATCGGCACGTCCTCGCGCCGCTCGCGCAGCGGCGGGATGGTGATGGTCACCCCGGCCAGGCGGAAGTAGAGATCCTTGCGGAAGCGCCCCTCGGCGCAGGCCTGTTCCAGATCGCAGCTGCTGGCGGCGATGATGCGGATGTCCAGCTTGCGCGTCTGGTTCGAGCCCACGGGGCGGTATTCGCCCTCCTGCAGCACCCGCAGAAGCCGCGCCTGGAAGGACAGCGGAATCTCGGCCACCTCGTCGAGGAACAGCGTGCCGCCGAAGGCGCGCTCGAGCAGGCCGGGGCGGTCGGTGCGGGCATCGCCGCGCCGTTCGCCGAACAGGTCGCGCTCGAGCATGTCGTGATCCATCGCCTGGCAGGCCTGCACGACGAAGGGCTTGTTCCAGCGCAGCGAATTGTAGTGGATCGCACGGGCGGCCATTTCCTTGCCGGTGCCGCTTTCGCCCTGGAAGACCACCGGCAGGTCATAGGGCGCCACCCGCGCCAGCGTGGCGCAGACCCGGTTCATGGGCGAGTTGGACGCGCGCACGATGCCGTCGTCGAAATCATAGCGCTTCTGCAGCTTGCGGCGGTTTTCCGATACCTTGCGCCGGGCGCCCTCCTCGGACAGGCGCAGCTCGATGGCCAGCAGCTCGTTCTGGCGCTGGAGCTCGAACATCTCCAGCGCGCCGCGCAGGGTCAGGATCAGCTTTTCGGGCTGCCAGGGCTTGGTGATGTAGTGGTAGATGCCCGCCTCGTTCAGCCCGGCGATGATGTCCTCGGCTTCCGTGTAGCCCGAGATGATGATGCGGATCACGTCGGGCCAGCGTTCGCGCACCCGGGCCAGGAACTCGACCCCGCTCTCGCCGGGCATGCGCTGGTCGCACAGGATGACCTGCACCCAGTTGTCGGCCAGAAGGCTTTCGGCCTCGGCGGTGGTTTCGGCGGTGAGGATCTCGAACTCGTCGAACAGGGTGCGCTCCAGCGCCTCCAGCGAGCGCGGCTCGTCATCGACGATCAGGATGGTGGGTTTGCTCATGAGGCGGCCCTCCCTGCGGGGATCTGTCGCTTGTCGCGGTGGCGGGCAAGGGTGACGGGGGTGCGCGACTTGGGCACCTTGCGCACGAAATTGTAGCGCGCCACGTGATAGCTGGGGTCGAAACCGTAGAAGTTGCGCCGCATCTGCGCCAGCTCCTCGGCGCGGTAGGCGGAAAGCGGCTTTCGGGCCTCGTCGGCGGCTCGCCGGGCGCGCTTTTCCTCCAGCAGCGCCGGGGCCTGCCGGGCGAGGGCGGCAGCGCCTTCGGCCACCGCCTGGGCGAAGGCAGCGCGGGAACCGGCCAGCACCGCATCGGCCAGCCCAAGGGCCCGCGCCTCGGCCGCGCCCATGGGCAGGCGGGCCTCGGTGATGGCGCGGGCGTTGTCGGCGCCGCAGATGCGCGGCAGAAGATAGGTCCAGAACTCGGAGCCGTAGAGATTGCCCATGTCCTTGTAATGGGGGTTCAGGATCACGCCCTCGCGCAGCCAGACCCGGTCGCAGGCGCGGGCCAGGAACACGCCCCCCGCCCCCGCGTCGCCGGCCATCGCCGCCACCGTAAGGTGGCTTTCGGTGCGGATGATCGCCTCGGCCAGATCGTCCATGGCGTTGATGTTGGCCCAGCTTTCGTCGGCCGGGCTGGCGGCGGCCTCGATCCGGTTCAGGTGGATGCCGTTGGACCAGAAATCCTCCCCGCCCTCCAGCACGATCACCCGCACCGGGCGGGCGCAGGCGGCGCGGTAGGCCCGCAGCAGGCGCCGGCACTGGCCGGTGGACATGGCCCCGTTCAGAAAGGCGAAGGACAGGTAGCCCACATCGCCCTCCTCGCGCCAGGCGATCTCGCGATAACCGCCGGAGGATTCCTGCGCCACCTCGGGCAGTTCCCCGGCCGCGGCACCCAGCACCTGCACCGCGGGCAGCTTGACCGGCGCCTCGGCCTCCGGGTCGCGCAGATGGCCGATCCACACCGCCCCGTCGGCGCAGGCCCGCGCCACCGCCGGCCCCGAGCGCGCCACCAGCGCACCGGGCGGCCCCGAAAGCCCCGGCGCGGGCCGCGCGTCATGCAGGAACAGCCGCCGCCCGGCGATCTCGTCGGCCACGCCGGGCACCCCGTCGGAGGCGCGGATCCGGCGCAGCACCTCGGCCACGCCGTGGCGCGCCCAGTCGATCGCCCGGTCGGACTGGCGCACCGGCCCGTTGAGGCGGCCGGTGGCGAAATCGGCCCGCTCCAGCGGCACCGGCGCGGCACCGGCCGCGACCTTCTCAAGCGCCTCGAAGATCGCCGCCATCGCCGCCTCAGCGACCTCGTTGCGATACAGGCTCGACTTCGTCGCCTCGCGCATGGCAAGGGGCCGCCAGGCCCAGATCGGGCCGGCATCCATCTCGGCGCGCGCCTCGAGCACCGTGACGCCCCATTCCCGCGCGCCGCGCAGGATCGCCCAGTCCAGCGCCGCCGGCCCCCGGTCGCCCGGCGGGCCGGGGTGAACGATCAGGGTGCGGGTGGCGCGCCAGATGTCCTCGGGCACCGCGCGCTTCAGATAGGGGCACAGAATCAGATCGGGTTGCCACAACGCCACCGCCTCGCGCGCCAGGGCGTCATTGGTGAAGAATTCCACGCTCACCTCGTGGCCGGCCGCGCGCAGCTCCACATGCGCCCGCTGCGAGAGCGAGTTGAACGCATGTATGAGCAGCAGGATCCGCATCAGCCGGCCCCGAACAGCGCCAGCGGCCCGGTTTCCGCCACCACCGACACCCCCAGCCAGATCGCCACCCCGGCCACCCCGAGCCGCAGCGTCAGGAACAGCCGGTTCGCCGCCCTCTCGGCCAGGCGCAGCGGCCAGGAGACGACCCAGCTCAGCGTGGCCATGCCCAGGATCGAGCCGATGCCGAAGATCAGGATGTAGCCGGCGGCCGCCCAGGCGCTGCCGGCCGCCCCCGCCGCCAGTGCCACCAGCCCCGCCGAGCCCGCCGCCCCATGCGCCAGCCCCACCAGATAGGCGCGCGGCGAAAAGCGCGCGTGAGCATGGTCATGCGGGTCGCTGTCATGGGGCAGGCTGCTGGCGGCATGGGAATGGGCGTGCAGATGCGGCCCGTCGCCGTGGTCATGCAGGTGGAAATGCACCTTCTGGCGCCACATCTTCCACAGCACCATGCCCCCCAGAACGACCAGCATGATGCCGACGAAGAACTCCATCCCCGCCGCCATGCGCGCGCTCAGCACATAGCCGAAGGCCACCACCGGGGTGGCGATGAGCACCAGCATGGTGGTATGCCCCAGCCCCCAGCTGGCCCCCAGCACCGCCAGCCGCCGCCCCGTGGCCCGCCCCTCCGAGGCCAGCGCCCCGACGGCGGCCAGGTGGTCGGC
Organism: Paracoccaceae bacterium; assembly: GCA_026989055.1. GTDB lineage: Bacteria > Pseudomonadota > Alphaproteobacteria > Rhodobacterales > Rhodobacteraceae > JAJRUE01. Next base: position 17,658 of record JALSKC010000016.1, on the reverse strand, counting down.
CTCGAAGGCATGGGCCATGCCCACCAGGAACCCGAGAAGAAGAAAGCTTTCCATGCCCGCCCCCTAGCAGATCCGCGGGAGCTGCTCTCCCGCCAGCCAGTCCACGATCCGGGTGCCGCCGAACCCGGTCTCCATGGTGACGAAGCCCATGTCGTCCTCGGTCACCTCCCCGATGATCGCCGCGTCCCGGCCCAGCGGATGGCCGCGCATCGCCGCCAGCAGCGCCTCGGCGCGCCCGGCCGGGCAGATCGCCACCAGCTTGCCCTCGTTGGCCACGTAAAGCGGATCGAGCCCCAGGAGCTCGCAGGCCGCCTCCACCTCGGCGCGGATCGGGATCGCCTCTTCGTCGAGGCGCATCCCCACCCCCGAGGCATGGGCGATCTCGTTCAGCGTGGCCGCCAGCCCGCCGCGGGTCGGGTCGCGCAGCACCCGGATTTCCGGCACCGCCGCCACCATCTCGGCCACCAGCCCGTGCAGCGCGGCACTGTCCGAGCGGATCTCGGTCTCGAATTCAAGGTTCTCGCGGCTCGACATGATCGCCACCCCGTGATCGCCCATGTGGCCGCTGACCAGGATCGCATCGCCCGGCCGCGCATTGGCGCCGGAAATGTCGAGCCCCGGCGGGACCACCCCCACCCCGGTGGTGGTGATGAACACCCCGTCGCCCTTGCCGCGCTCGACCACCTTGGTGTCGCCGGTGACCACCGGCACCCCGGCCTGCGCCGCCGCCGCGGCCATGGATTTCACGATCCGCTCCAGATCGGCCAGGGCAAAGCCCTCTTCCAGGATGAAGCCCGCCGAAAGATAGAGCGGCCGCGCCCCCGACATGGCCACGTCGTTGATCGTGCCGTGCACCGAAAGCGAGCCGATGTCGCCGCCGGGAAAGAACAGCGGGCTGACCACATGGCCGTCGGTGGCCATGACCATCCGCCCGGCCTCGACCGCAAAGACGGCCTGATCGTCCATCCGCCGCAGCAGCGCGTTGTCGAAATGCCTTACGAACAGCTCTTCGATCAGCTGCGCCATGGCGCGCCCGCCGGCGCCATGGGTGATGTCCACCCGCCCGGTGCGCATGTTGATGCGGGTGGGAAAGCGTCTGGGAGCGTTCATGCCGCGGCCTCCTTCGTCCGGGCGCGGGCCCTGTCGATGCGGAAGCGCCCGTAGCTCCAGTAGGCGGCGCAGGAGCCCTCCGAGGACACCATGCAGGACCCCTGCGGGTTGTCCGGGGTGCAGACGGTGCCGAACAGCTTGCAGTCGGTGGGCTTCTTGACCCCGCGCAGGATGGCGGGGCATTCGCAGCCCTTCACGTCCTGCCCGGAGCCCTGCTCCAGCGCGAAGCGCCGCTCGGCATCGAATTCGGCGAACTCCGCGCGGATCCTCAGCGCCGACCAGGGCACCTCGCCCAGGCCGCGCCACTCGAAGGCGGGGCGCAGCTCGAACACCTCGCTGACCAGCGCCTGCGCCTTGAGGTTGCCTTCGGGGGTGACCACGCGGGTATATTCGTTTTCCACCTCGAAGCGGCCCTCGTTGATCTGGCGGATCAGCATCAGCGTGGCCTGCATCACGTCGAGCGGCTCGAAGCCGGCGATCACCACCGGCTTCTGGAACTCCTCGGCGAAATAGTCATAGGGCGCGCTGCCGATGATCGAGGAGACATGGCTCGGCCCCAGGAAGCCGTCGATCCGCACCTGCCCCAGCTCGCGCAGCTCGGGGCTCTGCAGGATGTGCTGGATCGCCGCCGGCGTCAGCACATGGTTGCAGAAGACGGTGAAGTTATCCAGCCCCTCGGCCCGCGCCTGGCGGATCGCCACCGCCGTGGGCGGGGTGGTGGTCTCGAAGCCGATGGCGAAGAACACCACCTGGCGGTCGGGGTTTTCGCGGGCGATCTTCAGCGCATCCTGGGTGGAATAGACCATGCGGATGTCGGCGCCATCGGCCTTGGCCCGGATCAGCGAGCGCTTCTTCGAGGCCGGCACGCGCATCATGTCGCCATAGGAACACAGGATCGCGCCGTGGCGTTCGGCCAGTTCGATGGCGTTGTCGATGCGCGGGATCGGCAGCACGCAGACCGGGCAGCCGGGGCCGTGCACGAAGCGCACGTTGCCGGGCATCAGGTCCTGCACCCCGTAGCGGAAGATCGCATGGGTATGGCCGCCGCAAAACTCCATCACGTTGTATTGCCGGGCCGGGTCGGCCTCGGCGGCGATGCGCGCGGCAAGCGTCTTCGCGATGTCCTTGCGGCGGAAATCATCCACGTATTTCATTGCGCAGCCTCCTCGCGCGCCGGCGCGGCGGCCTCCGGCCCGGCCTGCTCCACCCCGGCCACCTCGGCCATCTCGGCCACCTCGGCCATCTCGGCCATCAGGGCCAGCGTCGCCGCCGCCTCCTCCTTGCTGACCACGTTGAGCGCATAGCCCACATGCACCAGCACATAGTCGCCCCGGCGCACGCCCTCGACCAGCGCCAGGGAAATTTCCTTGCGCACCCCGTCGAGCGAGACGGTGGCGCTCTGCCCGTCATCGCCGATGGCGACCACTTCGGCCGGTATTGCCAGACACATGCTTCAGCCCTCCTGTCCGATCGTCTGCATGGCGCGGGCCGCCTCGATCCAGCCCAGCCAGCCCTCCATGCCGGCGCCGCTCTTCGCCGACAGCTGCAGCACCTTCAGCCGCGGGTTGACCCGGCGGGCATTGGCGATACAGGCCTCCACGTCGAAATCCAGATGCGCCAGCAGGTCGGTCTTGGTCAGCAGCATCAGATCCGAGGCATGGAACATGTCGGGGTATTTCAGCGGCTTGTCCTCGCCCTCGGTGACCGAGAGGATCACCACCTTGTGCGCCTCGCCCAGGTCGAAGCCGGCGGGGCAGACGAGATTGCCGACGTTCTCGATGAACAGCACGCCGTTCTTCACCTCCAGATGCTCCAGCGCGTGGCCGACCATGTGGGCATCCAGGTGGCAGCCCTTGCCGGTGTTCACCTGCACCGCCGGCACTCCGGTCGCGCGGATTCGCGCGGCATCGTTGTCGGTCTGCTGATCGCCCTCGATCACCGCCAGCGGCAGGCGGTCCTTCAGCCGCTCCAGCGTGGCGGTCAGGAGCGTCGTCTTGCCCGAGCCGGGGCTGGAGACAAGGTTCAGCGCCAGCGTGGCGCGCGCGGCCAGGGCGGCGCGGTTGGCGGCGGCGTATTCGGCGTTCTTGGCCATGATGTCCTGCTCGATGCGCACCATCCGCGCCTGGCTGAGCCCCGGCGCATGGGCATGGGCCGGCCCCTGCCCGTAGTCATGGGTCAGCCCGTCGCGGCGCGGGTGGTGGTGATCGCGGTGGTGATCGTGACCGTGGCCATGGCGGTGATCCTGCGCATGGGAATGGTCATGGCCGTGATCGTGGGCATGGCCCCCGATCGTCACCTCGCCGCTGGCGCAGCCGCACACATTGCACATCAGTCAACCTCCATGTCCTTGATCCGCAGCTCCTCGCCGCCGGTGATCTGCACCTGATGGCTGCCGCATCGAGGGCAGGCATCGTATCTCTGTCGCACCTCGACCGACCGGGCGCAGGGCATGCACCAGGCGGTGATCGGCATGTCGATGATCTCCAGCGCCGCGCCCTCGGCGATGCTGTCGCGGGTTACCACGTCGAAGGAAAAGCGCAGCGCCTGCAGCTCCACCCCGGCCAGCGGGCCGATCTCCAGCCGCACCCGCCGCACCCGCGAAAATTCCTGCGCGGCGGCCTGCCGCTCGATCACCGAAAGGATGCTCTCGCAGATGCTCATCTCGTGCATCAGGCGGCCCTCAGCTCATAGTCCACGCAGGGATCGATGGCCTCGATCAGGGCGCGCGCCGGCTCCGGCGCCAGCCCCGACAGCGCCCGCGCCGCCACCCCGCGCGGGTGAAAGTTCCACTCGGTGGGGGCGAGGATGGCGTAATCGGCGATCCGGCCCGCCTCCAGCCGGCACAGGTGCACCAGCCGGCCGCGGGCGGTTTCCACCACCCCCAGACCCGGCGCGGCGGCCGCCTGCGCCCCGGCGGCGGCGATCTCGCCGGGCAGCGCCGCCAGTTCCACCAGGCGCGCCAGCAGCCGGGCCAGGAGCCCCGCCCCGTGCGCCTCGATCACCGCCGCCAGCAGCGGATGGGCGTGGCGGCGGGCCAGCGGGCCGGTTTCGCGCGGCCCGTCCCAGTGCGGCGCGGCGGCAAAGCCCGGGTCGCGCAACCGCTGCGCCAGGGCCCCGGGCGGGAGCTCGGGCAGAAAGGCCGGAGCCACGGCCCCCAGCCCCGCCTGCCCCCGCTCCACCACCCCGGCCAGCCAGGCGGCCGGGGCGGTGCCGGCCTCGGCCAGCCAGCGCGCCAGCGCCTCCATGTCGGAAAGCGCCAGAAAGGCCCCGGGCGCACAGCCCAGCACCCGGGCGCGCAGATACCCGGCCAGCGCCGCCCCCGCATCGCCGCCGGCGCGGGCGGTTTCGACCAGCGCCATCACCGGCGGGGCGGGCAGCGGCGGCGCGCCGGGCAGGCGCCAGCCGGTGAGAATGCGCAGCAGGTGTTCGCGCGCGGCCTCGGCCAGCACCAGCCGGTGCCGTGCCGCGTCGATCCGCCCGAAAAGGGCCATCCGCGCCGCCGCGCCGTGGGCCTCGCCGCACAGGGCAAAGAGCCGCGACAGCAGCGCCGGCACCTCTTCGGGAGCGCGCCCGCGCAGCAGCGCCCCCACCCTGCCGGCCGGGCGGGTCGAGGCGATGCGCGCCGGGTGCGCGTCAAGGTCGATCACCAGCCGGCCTTCGAGGTTCATGATGCACTTCTCCGCCCGCGGGGCCGGCCGCGCAGGAGATCGCGCCGGCCGAGCATCGCCTCGGGGCTGCGCTCCTGGCCGATCGGCGGACGCGGCGCAACCCGCACCTCGGCCGCCCTTGCCGGATCGCTCGCCGGGACGCTCTCGCCGCCCTGCGCCGCAAGCGGCCCGGCACGCGGGGCCGCGGCAGCAGCCGCGGCTTCGGCAGACGCTGCGGCATCGGCGCCCTCCGCGCCCCCGGCGGCGGTCCGCTCAGCAGCTTCCGGGGCAGCCTCTGCGGCTGCCCTTTCAGCGGCTTCCTCCGCGGCGGCCGCCTCGTGGTCGAATTCCTCCATGAAGGGGATGGGGCGGCATTCCTCGAGCGCCCGGCGCTCGCGGTCGCCCTCGCCCTCGCAATCGGGGTTCATCACCTCGGCCAGGGCCGATGCGGCGGTGTCATGGGCGGCCTGGCGGTCGGCGAACTCGAACACCGGCGAGAACAGCGAGCACATCAGCAGCGGACCCAGCTCCTCGTCGAGGGTGACGATGAACTCCACCTCGCCCGCGGGCAGGCGGCGGCGCAGCTTGTGGCCGGTGGCCCAGCCCTCGTGCGCCCCGGCCGGCAGGATCACCAGGTTGAGGAACCACGGCGTGATCAGCACGCCCAGCCGGTCGCCGCCGCCCTCCTCCAGCGGCTCGAAGCCCAGCGCCTCGACCCCCAGCGCCGGGTTGAGGATCGGCACGCCCTCCATCCGGGTGCGGGCGATTTCCTCGAAGCGGGCCTCGAGCCGGGCGCGGATCGCGGCGGCCTCCTCCTGATGCTGCTGCTGCGGCTGCCGGGTCATTCCACCACCATGAAATCCTCGCGCCGGCCGTCGCACTCGGGACAGGTCCAGTGCTCGGGCAGTTTCGAGAACGGCGTGCCCGGCGGGATCTGCCAGTAGTCGTCGCCCTTCTTCGGATCATACTGCCACCAGCAGATCTTGCATTCGAGCACGTCGTCGTCCTTCAGCTTGGACAGGTCGCCCCCGAAGGAGCCGTTGAAATCACTCATCGTAGAGCCTCATCACCTCGGCCAGACGCCTGGCGCTGTCGTCGATGTCCTCCTGCGCGGCGAGGATCACCTCGGGCACCGGGATGATCTCGAGCGAATTGAGGATCAGCGTGTCCTGCGAGTTGAAATACTGCACCCACCAGACATTGCGGGTGCGCGTCGCCGAGACCCGGCAGTTGCCGTAGCCGCGCGACAGCACGATGGTATCGCCCACCCCCAGCTTCCTTGCCAGATAGTCGAGGTCGGCCTCGGAATGGGGCAGCAGCGACAGGTTGATCGTGTGCACCGGCACGCCGGGGCCGGCCTGGGGCACCTTCTCGGCGATCTCGGTCAGAAGCGGCGGGGCGTTGAACACGCCCTCGGGCAACGGGTCCGAGGCCGGCTCGGGCAGATCGGCCGCCCCCTCGAACACCCGCCCGGCCACCGCCGAGGGCCAGTCGCCCACCTCGACGGTATCGCGGGCGATGGTGCCGTCCTCGTCGAAATGCACCACCCGCCACAGGCCGGCAAAGACGCTTTCCTGCACCTGGATGCGCGGCCCCGACACCATCGAGACCTCGCCCTCGCCCAGGATCTGGTTGACCAGCCCCAGGTTCTTCTGATCGAGGTCGCTCAGATCGACCACCCCGGCAGGCTCGCCCACCTTCCAGCGCGCCAGCAGGTCGCGGATCTCGCGCAGGCGCTGCTTGGCCTCCTCCATGCCCAGGGTGTCCTCGGGCTCGGGCGCCACCGGCATGTGGAAGGTGAACATCTCGCGCGGGATTTCCATGGTTTCCAGCTTCACCCCGTCGGGGCTTTCGGGCTGGCTGCCGGGACCGATGCCCAGGCCGGGCGGAAGGGGTGGCATCTGGAAGTCACTGGTCATGCGCGTCTCTCCTGTCAGCGGGAGGCCTGCGCCGGAGCGCAGCCTGCGGGGAATTCGTAGGGCGGCGGATCATGCGGCTCGCGCGCGAGGATGGCGTTGATCTCCGTGATGTAGTCCTGCCAGTCGAGGATCTTCTGGATATGGCCCAGATAGCCACCGTTGCGCAGGAAGATCAGCACCGGGTAGCGGTTGAAGCGAAAGCGCGTCTGGATCTTCCTTTCGCTGTCGCGCTCGAGCACGGCGCCGGTCAGGTGACCGTTGGAGGCCTTGATGATCTCGGGCAGGATCACCGCAAGATCGTTCACCTCCACATGGCGCCGCCAGTCGCCGCCCACCATCAGCACCATGTCGCCGGCCTCGCGGGCGAAATCGTCCAGCGTGTCGGCGCTCAGCACCGGCAGCTTCTCCCGTTCGATCACCGATTGCATCAGCGGTGAAAACATCTCAGCGTCCCTCCCTCCGGTCGCGCTCTTCGGCAGCAGCGATGATGTCGGCGAACAGCGCGTCCACATTGCCGTCGCCGCCGGCCATCACGTCATCGAGCGCCTTCAGCGCATCCGAGATGCGCGCGGCGTCCTCGGCGCTCAGCACCTCGCGCGCGGCATCTATGAACACCAGCACCCAGCTGCCCGGCGGCTGCTCGCCCACCAGCATCATGTCGATCCGCCGCCGCACGCCGTCGCGCTCGCAGATCGCGTAGGCGGGGCCGCTCTCGACCACCTGCATCGGCACCCCGAGACACATCAGCCCCGCCCCCCGGAAGGGCCCTCGGGGATGCGGCCGAGAATCGCCTCGATCTCGGCCTCCGGATCGGCGGGCGGAGCGAAATTGGCGTCGGCCAGAAGCCGCGGATCGCCCACCCGGCAGGCCTCGGCGGCGGAGGGGCGCTCGCCCTCGTAGCGCTCGGAGTGCATGATCGGGCAGGCGATGGTGCTTTCGGGAGGCAGCGGCACCGGGCGGCGGCGCAGGGAGATCCCGAGGCGGGAGAGCTCCTCCACCGCCTTCTCGATCGCCGGGCCGATCTGCGCCTTCACCACCGCGCGCAGGCTGCCGCCGTAATCCTCCAGCTCCTCGGGCTGGACCCCGATCAGCAGCAGCCGGCGCGGCGCATCGCCCATCATCGCCGCCATGGCCAGCACCTCCTGAAAGCCGGTCTGGTGCAGGCTGATCTTCTTGCAGCCCATGAACCGGGGAACCTCCTCGTCCTCGACCAGCTTCATGGTGCCCGGCGGCAGGCCGTAGTCCACCGCGTCGAAGACGATCAGCACATCGGCGTCGCGCACATGCTGCACCAGGTAGATCCCCTGGGTGCCGCCGTCCATCAGGGTCACGTTGTCGGGCACCTCGTAGCGGCGGTGCATCTCCTCGACGGCACGCACCCCGAAGCCCTCGTCGGCCCACAGGAGATTGCCGATGCCGAGAACGAGAACGGCAGGTTCCTTGCCACCGGATGTTGCGGCCTGTTCGGACAACTTGTTCCCTCCCTGACAGTGCGCGGCGCGCAATCACGACATTTTGCGCCTCTCGGCAAATGTCTAGCAGGATTTTTCAAAGAATCGAACGCTGCCCTTCCGCATGGCGGAAAGTATTTTTCCTGTTTTTTCAGGGAATCGCCCGCTTGCCTCACGCGAACCTGAAAGGGTTTCATCCATATGTGGAATACCGCTTTCCAGGCTCCCCCCCCTTTCCGCCGGGGTGGCGGCAGCCGGTGATTCCGTAACCACCCGTTTGGCGGCGCGCGCGCTTCGGCAGGGCCGGTCGCGCTCGCGAAAAGGGCGCCGCGGTCTCCCGCGGCGCCCTGTCGCCCTCTGCCGACAGCAGCGAGGCCGGCTCAGCCCCTGCCTGTCTCAGTCCCTGTCCACCGGGCGGTCGTCCTTGAACATGCGCCAGCCCGAGATCATCGAGGAGATGATCGACTGGCGCGACATGATGTCCTCGCGCACCGCCACATAGACATGGACGATGACGAAGACGACGAGCACCCACATGCCCAGGTGATGCCAGGTATGCACCCCCTGGCTCTGCCCCAGAAGCGGCAGCACCCAGGAGGAGAACCACCGGTATTGCCAGCTGTCCATGCCCGTGCCCTCGCCATAGAGCGCCAGGCCGGTGACGATCATGAAGATGATCCCCCACACATAGAGGAAATGCATCGCCAGCACCGCCAGCGGGTTGTGCCCCACATATTTGCGCGGCTCCTTCGCGAGCATCAGATACCACAGGATCTCGTGCCAGACGCCGCCCCAGAAGCTGGGCCGCCAGAACGACGGCACGAAGATCTCGCGCACCTGTTCGTTGCCGATCACCGCCCAGTAGATTCGGAACAGGAAGCCGACGATGACGATCCAGGCCGAGACGAAGTGGATGTAGCGGATCCAGCCGAACAGGAACCAGTCCGAGGCCTGCCCACCCAGCGAGGGCGGCGGCGAGCCGATCAGATAGCCGGTGACACCCAGCGCCAGGATCGCGAAGGCCTGCACCCAGTGCCACAGGCGCACCGGCGCCTGATAGACATACACCGCTTCCTGTTTCCTGGTGGTCGTGCTTGCATCTGTCATGACGCCCCCTCCTCAGCGAACCTTGACGGTGGCCAGTTCCTCGCCGTCTTCGCTCATCACGTGGGTCGAGCAGGCCAGACAGGGATCGAAGCTGTGCAGCGTGCGCAGGATCTCGACCGGCTCCTCGGCCACCTCGACCCTGGTGTTCATCAGCGAGGCCTCGAAGGCGCCGATATTGCCCTCGTTGTCGCGCGGGCTGCCGTTCCAGGTGGTGGGCACCACGCACTGGTAGTTGTCGATCCGGGTATCCTTGATCCTGATCCAGTGGCCCAGCGCCCCGCGCGGCGCCTCGGTGAAGCCCACGCCCTTGACCTCGCTGGGCCAGGTCTTGGGGTCGAACTTCTCGGTGTTGGCGGTAGCGCTGTCGCCGGCCTTGATGTTGGCGATCAGCTTGTCCACGAAGTAGAGCTGGGTTTCGGCCGCCCACTGGGCCTCGAGCGCGCGGGCCGCGGTGCGCCCCAGGGTCGAGAACAGCGCCGAGAGCGGCACGTCCAGCGCCCTGAGCGTGCGGTCGATCTGGTCGGTGAAATATTCGTGCCCCTGGGCATAGCCGACGATGTAGCGGGCCAGCGGACCCACCTCCATCGCGTGGCCGCGCCAGCGCGGCGCCTTGATCCAGGAATATTTCGCCCCCTCGTCGATGCGCTTGATGTTGGTCCTGGTGCCCACGAGGTTGGGGCCGAGCTCGTAATTGGCCTCGGTGATCCCGTCCCAGGGGTGCAGGCCCTTGCTCTCGTCGGGGTATTTGTACCACGAATGGGGCACGAATTCCTGGATCTGCTCGGGGTCGCGCACATCGACGGGGTGGATCTCGTCGAGCTTGCCGTTGATGATCGCGCCCACCGGCATCATCAGGTTTTCGGGGCTGTAGTCGTTGGCCTTGTCGGGGATGTCGCCATAGGCCAGCACGTTCTTGCTGGCCAGCCCGCCGCCATAGAGCCAGCCCTTGTAGAACTGCCCGATGGCCAGGATGTCGGGAATATAGACGTTGTTGACGAACTCGATGGTGCGCTGGGTCACCGAGCGCACATAGTTCAGCCGCTCCATGTTCACCGGCGCGCCGGCGCCCTGCACCCCGTCCATGTTGATGGCGCAGGGCACACCGCCCACCAGCCAGTTCGGGTGCGTGTCCTTGCCCCCGAAGATGGTGCGCACGGTCATGATCTCCTTCTGGAAATCGAGCGCCTCCAGGTAATGGGTCACCGCCATCAGGTCGGCCTCGGGCGGCAGCAGATAGGCCGGGTTGGTCCAGTAGCCGTTCTTGAACGGGCCCAGCTGGCCGCTCTCGACGAACTTGCGCAGCCGGGTCTGGATGTCGCGAAAATAGCCGGGCGAGGATTTCGGATGCCGCGGGCTGACCGTCTGCTGCAACTCGCTGGTGGCCTTGGGGTCGGCCTTGAGCGCGTTGATCGGGTTCACCCAGTCCAGCGCGTGCAGGTGATAGAAATGCACCAGGTGGTCGTGCACCTGCAGCGCCAGCTGCATGATGTTGCGGATCGAGTTGGCGTTCTCGGGAATGTCGATGCCCAGCGCATCCTCGACCGCGCGCACCGAGGTCAGCGCGTGGGTGCCGGTGCACACCCCGCAGATGCGCTGCACGAAGGCCCAGGCATCGCGCGGGTCGCGCCCCTTGAGGATCACCTCGAGGCCGCGCCACAGCGTGCCGGTGGAGACCGCGTTGCGGATGATGTTGTTCTCGTCCAGGTTCACCTCGCAGCGCATGTGCCCTTCGATCCGGGTGACCGGATCGACGACCACGCGCCGGCCGCTGTCATCCAGGGTAAAGCCGTTGGGTGTGGTCACGATAGCCATTATGCGTCTTCCTTCTTGCTGGCGATCCGCTTGATCGCGCTGGCACCGGCATGGATCGCCGCCGCACCGGCCACCACGCCGGCTGCAGCCGCGCCGATCTGGTCGGCATTCGCATCGATGCCGAAGCCCGAAACCTTGGTCAGGCGATCATAGAAATCGCCCTTGTCCCAGAAGTCCTCCTCCGAGCAGCCGATGCAGGGGTGGCCGGCCTCGATCGGGAAGGACAGCCCGCCGTTCCACTTGATGGTCGAGCAGGCGTTGTAGGTGGTCGGCCCCTTGCAGCCTACCTTGTAGAGGCAGTAGCCCTTGCGCGCGCCCTCGTCGTCGAACTTCTCGACGAACTGGCCGGCGTCGAAATGGCCGCGCCGGTAGCACTTGTCGTGGATGCGCTGCGAATAGAACATCTTCGGCCGGCCCTGGTTGTCGAGCTCGGGCAGCTTGTCGAAGGTCACCATGTAGGTGATGACCGCGGTCATCACCTCGGCGATCGGCGGACAGCCGGGCACCTTGATGATCGGCTTGTCGCCGATGCCCGGCACCTTGTGGGTGGGGGTGGCGGTGGTCGGGTTCGGGCGCGCCGCCTGCACGCAGCCCCAGCTGGCGCAGGACCCCCAGGAGATGATCGCCTTGGCGTGCTGCGAGACGCGGGTCAGCTCCTCGACGAAGGGCTTGCCGCCCGAGATGCAATACATCCCCTCTTCGCCCAGCGGCGCGTTGCCCTCGACCGCCAGCAGGAAGTTGCCGTCGTATTTCTCGACCGTCTCGTCGATGATCGACAGCGCCTGCTCGCCGGCCGCCGCCATGATCACGTTGTCGAAGTCGAGCGAGATCATCGACAGGATCACGTCCTTGGCCAGCGGATGCGCCGAGCGGATGAAGCTTTCCGAGCAGCAGGTGCATTCCAGCCCGTGCAGCCACAGCACCGGGATGCGCGGCTTGGTCTCCATCGCATGGGCGATCTTCGGCGCAAACGCCGGGCTGAGCCCCAGCGCCCCGGCCGCGAGGCTGCAGTATTTCAGAAAGCTGCGCCGGGTGATCCCCTGGCGGCGCATCACTTCGTAGAAGGTTTCGATTTTCTGGACCATCTGATCTCCCTCATCTGTCGCCCGTTCCTCCCTCGGGACGGGCGGACCCCGGCCGAAAGGCGGAGTTGCCACGATAATGAAATGACCGGCACGAGACTCAAAAGGGCGAAAGGACAATTCTCCCGTCGAGACGCCCGGCAAGGCGGGAAATACTTTATCAATCTACAACAACGCCTTACGGGAAGGGCCCCGCGCCAGCGCCAGCGCCCTGGTGGAATCCTCCATTCCACGCCTCAGGAAACCGGAAACTCTCCTGACAGCCTACGGCATCGGGCCGGAACCGGCAGAACATGAGTCAGAAACGATCAGGACATGCAGGAATGATCAGGCCATGCAGGGCGGCGCGCCGCCGCAAGAGGCACCATCGGAACATGCGCACAGCATCGAGGAGCCGGAACCGGCAGGCAGGATGCCGGGCACGGCGAAAGCCACGCCCCCCGCGGGCCGTGGCGAAGCGTTCCTGCCGCCACGGCCCGTGAACCGCCCGCCTTTCCGGGCGCCGCCTCACGAACGGCACGAACGGCGCGGCAGAGAACGGAAGGACGGAAGGACGGCAGAACCACGGAAAGCGCGGGCATTTCCGCCACCGCCGCCTACTTCTCTTCTCCGAAACCGAATTTCAGGATCATGGCCAGAAAGGTCACCACCGACAGCACCGCAAGCACCGAGCCCGCCTTTGCCAGCGCTTCTCCCTTTCCGCTCAGCGCCATCACGATCCCCGGCACCAGGATGACGACGGCGCCGAGCGCCAGGAAATAGTGCATCCTGGCCCATCTGCTGGCGGCCGCGGCCGGGGTCAGGGCATAATAGATGCCCATGATCGACATGGTGACGAAACCGACAAGGTTGAGGTGGCCATGGGCGGGCGACAGGTCATGGTTTCCGGTCGCCGACATCTGGATGCCCCAGATCATCCCCAGAAGCACGAAGAATGCCGCGGTTGCAATAAACATGGTGGGTACTGATTTCATCATTTTATTCCTCGTGTTGTCATGTGTTGTCGTCGGATGCACCAAGCGGCGGCCCGGTGAATTTCAGGTGGAACCGGCCGGCGATCTCGGCGATTTTCGCCATGTCGCCGGGGATGCGATACCGGCCGCGGCCATTTCCTCGAAGAACCCTTCGAAGCCGCCGGCATCGTCAGGATGACCCGGTGGCGCACGGGATCGTGCCGACCACGCGAAACATGTGCTCCTGACCGCGGGGGATGAAGGCGGACTGCCCCGGACCGCGCGTGAAGCGCGCGCCCTCGATCCGGAATTCGCAATTCCCGGTCAGGATCACGAAGGCTTCGTCCGCATCATGGGAGACATGATCATGGGGATCATCATGGGGATCATGGGGGACATGGCGCGGCCGCCCGCCGGCGGGGAGCGAAACGGAATCGACGATCGACACCGCTCCGCCGGTTGCCGATGCGGGCAGGATGGTCCTGCAGAACGTCCCGCCCCGTTCGATCGCGCCGGGGCCAAGCGAAAACCCGTTCATCTGCATCTCTGGTCTGCATCTCCAGTCGCCTTCCGGCTTTCGCGCGACGTTGGCAGAAAAATATCCATGCGAAAAATCGATTGTTCGTATTAAATGTATTTGCATGACAAATCTGAACAGCTTCGACCTGAACCTGCTGCGGGTGCTCGACGCGCTCCTGCGCGAGCGCTCGACCGTCCGGGCCGGCAAGCGGATCGGCCTTTCCCAGCCGGCGGTTTCCGCCGCACTCGCGCGTCTGCGCCTGTCGCTCGGGGACGAGCTGTTCTTTCGCAGCGGCCGGGCCTTCGAGCCGACGCAGTTCGCGCTCTCGCTCGAAGCGCCGCTGCGCAACCTGCTGGCACAGATCGAGGAGCTGATCTCCGGCCCCGATGCCTTCGACCCGGCGACCTCGGATGCCAGCTTCCGCATCTCGGGGGCGGATTTCTTTGCCGAACTCCTGATGCCGCCCCTCACCGAACGCCTGCAGGCCCTGGCGCCGTCCATGCGAACGCATCTCGTCAACATGGTGCCGCGCAGACCCTTCGAGGCCCTGACGCTCTATGATGTCGATCTGGTGCTGATCCCGGAAATGGAGCTGCCCGACTGGGCCGGGCACCAGCGGGTTCTCGGATCCGAATTCTGCGTCATCGCGCGCGCGGGCCACCGAAGGCTGGCGCGCGCCGGTGTCCGGCCGGGCGATGTCATTCCGATCGACCTGTTCTGCGATATCGGCCACGTGCTGTTTTCGGCCGACGGCAAGCGGCAGGCCCAGGGCGATGTCGCCCTGGCAAGCATCGGGCGCGAACGCCGGGTGGTGATGACGCTGCCGGTGTTCTCGGGCGTCTATCGGGTGGTTGCGGGCTCGGAGCTGATCGCACTGCTGCCTGTCGCGCTGGCCCGCCAGGTGGCGCCTTCAGCCGGGCTCGACATCTTTCGCCCGCCGCTCGACGTGCCCCCGACCCAGATCGTGATGGTCTGGCACCGGCGCATGAATGCCGACCCGGCCCACAAGTGGCTGCGCCGGCAGATCGCCGAAATCCTCGGCGCCCTGGACGCCGGCCCGGAACATGACCGGGAAGCGGGATCGCAGCGCCGGCAAACGGGGCAGGCCGGCGCATGAGCTGCCGGCGGCAGATGCCCACACCGCGAACGGGGCCTGCCGGAGCGCCCGGACAGTTCGCCCGCGTTTTCCCTTTTCTCCCGGCTCACGGGCAGTCTGCGGCCTGCTCGGGCGCGGTGATCACGCAGGCGCCGGGCAGAGCGTCGGCATCGGGGGACACGGCGATGACGATGAGGTCGTCGGCGGACGGCCAGCCCTCGCGCAGACGCTGCGCAAGGCTGTCCGCGTCAACGGCCTCCAGCTCTTCGGGCAGCGCGAGCGCACGGCCCGGGTTGTAGCCGTCGAGCCTGCCTTGCAACTCGGCGTTGGCCACGTCGATCACGAATTCGGGCAGTTGCCGGAAGGCTTCGAGCAAGGGCGCCTTGCGCGCGGCAAGGTCGCCGCCCGGCCCCTCGGCGCGAAACCCGGCATAGGCCTTGCGCACCGCCCGTTCGACATCGGCAAGCCGCTCCGGCACCACCTGGCCGCTCAGGGCCAGCACCCGCAGTTCACGGGTGTAGTTGGCCAGCCCCGCTCCGAAACCGTAGCTGGCCCGCAACTCGGTGCGCACCGCCTTGAACAGCACGCTCTGATCCCCGCCGCCCAGGGCACCGACCAGGATCAGATCCTCGATCTCGCCGGGCGCTCGGGTGGGCGGCAGCGGTCCGACAAAGGAGAGCGTCGCCGTGTCCGCCTCGGGCCGATGCAGCAGGATGCGCCGCGGGGTCCAGTCGGCCTGCGCCGCGCGCGCCATCTCGCGGCCGGTCGCCGGAAGCCCCGCCAGCAGCGCGTCCACCGCCGCCCCGGCGGCCCTTGCATCCAGGGCGCCGGCCACCACGATGGCCTCGGGCCGTGCGGTGATGACCTCCTTGTGCCAGGCCTTCACATCGGCCGCCGTCAAGCTCTCGATGACGCCGGGCTCGTCCAGCGACAGCGCCGCACGCAGCGGCTGATCGCCCAGCACGGCCCAACGCAGAGCGGCAAACCCCGCGTTCAGGGGCTGCGCCTGGCTCTCGGCGACAGTCTTGGCAAACCCGCCCCGGATGCGCTCGAACCAGGCCTGATCAAGGCCTGGCGCGCGCAGATGTGCATTGGCGATAACTATCGCCTCATCCAGATTAGCCTTTTTGGCGGTCAGTTCGCCAATGACGTGATCGGCCACCGCCACATACAGACTTGCTTCGGCGTCGAGGTCGGCAAACCGCTCGCCCGTCTCGCCCGCCGGGTAGCCCTCGGCACCGCCGGCCAGGATCAGATCGACCCCCACATGGGGCGCGGCCGGGTTGACACCGGCACGATAGGCCCGGTCGGTCGGCCAGGCGACATGGATGCTCACGTCTTCGTTCCCGGGCAGGAAAAGCAGCCTGTAGGCATGGCCGGCCGGGCTGGTCTCGGCCGTGGCGGCGGGGCCGTCGTTTCGGCATCCGGCAAGGGCGGTGAGCATGGCGAGCAGGATGGCAAGGCGTCTGATCATCCGGGGTCTCCCTGTTTGCCGACGAACGCCACGACCGTGCGCCCGCCCCTCAGGTAGCTGCCGAGCAGCGAATTGATGGCCGTGAGATCGAGTTCGCGGTCCAGCGCCCTGATCCGCTCCACATCGAGCGGCGCGCCTCTGGCCGATACCGCGTCGATCACATGGCCGGCCATCCAGTCGGCGACCTCCCCCTCGTCGCTCCAGTCCGGCCAGAAATGCTCGAACCGCTCGCGCACGCGGGCGAAGGTTTCCTCGGGGATGCCGGCGCGGGCGGTCGCCTCGAAGGCTTCCTCGAAGGCCCGGCGCATCCGTTCGAGGCTCACGCCCTCGTCCGGCCAGGCCGTGAAGCGGATCTCCACATGGCGTTCGTCCAGCGGCCAGAGCTCGATGTCGAAAGCACGGGTGATGAAGGATTCAAAGCGCAGCGGACCGGCCAGGCCGCCCGGCAGGCTGGTGTCGAGAATGTCGCGCAACAGCGCCAGGCGCGCGCCCAGAAGGTCCATCTGCTGCGGCTCCTCCAAGGCCACGATCCGCCGCCAGACCATGTGGGCGTCGGCATCGGGTTCGCGCAGGCGCAGGCGGGTCTCGCCGGCCGGGCCGAGGACGAAGGGCGGCGGCGGCAGGGGCGCGGCGGTGATCGCCGGCAGGTCCGGCAGGGCGGCGCGCAGGTCCCGGGCCGGGATGTCGCCGATGACGACCAGCACGGCGTTTTCCCGTCTGTGGGTCTGCGCGTGCAGGGCAACCGCGTCCTCCGGCTCGAAGGCGGCAATGCCCGGCCGCGTGCCCAGCACCGGGCGCGCATGAGGGTTGGGCGCGTAAATCTCCCGGCGCAGGGCGCGGGCCACCCTGGCATCGATGCGGCCGGCCAGGCGCAGATCGTATTCGCGCAGCAGGATGTCGCGCTCCTCTTCCATGAAGTCCCGCGGCAGGTCGATGGGGTCGAGCACGCGGGTCAGCGTGGAAATCAGCTCCGCCAGGTCCGACCTGTCGCCGCTCAGCCAGTAGCCGGTGGCCAGGCTGGCAGCCCAGGCGTTGGTATCGCGGCCCTCGGGGCGGCTCTCGGAGCCGATGGCATTCATCCAGGCCAGATGCTCGACATAATGCATCAGCCCCGGCGGGCCGGTCCGGTCCGCCTCGCCCGACTGGATGATCAGATGGGCGGTCACGCGATCGGTGTCGGGGGTGCGGACCAGCCAGGTGGCCGCGAAGGGAGAGTCGGGCAGGCTTTCGACAACCGGGGCTTCCCGGAATTGAAACATGAATGCCGAAAACCCGGCCACGCCGAAAAAGGCAATCAACAAGACGGCAATGCGCCAAGGTTTTCTATCTATTTTCATCAGCTTGTTATCAGCATTCGGCCTGACCTGCTCCCCGAAGAGCCCGCGCCTATAGGTTAGCTCTGTTCGGGTTCTGGTCCATGATGGACCGGTTGGCAAGTTCCCATGGCGTCAGGCCACCCGGGCTTGGTGCGGGCGGCGCCGGTTGTT
>JALSKC010000015.1 GCA_026989055.1 Paracoccaceae bacterium | reverse complement strand
GCATCCGGCCCGACATAGGCAAACCGCCCGTCGGCCACCGCCACCTGCCAGTCCAGCACCTCTCGGCTCTGCACATTCACCAGTTTCACGCCGCGGATCACAAGGTCCGCGGCCTCTCTGCCCGCCGCAACCGCAATCAGCCGGGGCGCGCATTCTTCCCATGTTTTCAATGATGATCGTTCCATTGAGCCATTTTCCACGGCCGGGGCGCTTTCGCAACCCCCCTTGCGCCGCGTCACCCGAGCGGCCAGAAATGGCGCATGACAGATACGCTGCTTTCCCTCGGCCACGGCTACACGTCGCGCGAACTGGCCCGCCAGCTGGTGCCGGCTGGCTGGCACATCGTCGCCACCAGCCGCAGCGCCGACACCCCACAGGAGGGCGTGGATCTGCGCCAGTGGCCCGGCGACGATCTGAGAGACGCTTTCGAACAGGCCACCCACCTGCTCACCTCCATCGCGCCCGGCGAGGCCGGCGATCCGGTGCTGAATGCGCTCGCCGACCAGATCGCCGCCGCCCCCAGACTGCGCTGGGTCGGCTATCTCTCGACCACCGCCGTCTACGGCGACCACCAGGGCGGCTGGGTCGATGAAACCACCCCGCTCAACCCCGCGACAAGGCGCGGGCATTGGCGCGTCGCCGCCGAACGCGCCTGGCAGGATTTTGCCGAAGAACAGTCTCTATCCCTGCACATTTTCCGCCTCGCCGGCATCTACGGTCCCGGCCGCGGCCCCTTTGCCAAGCTGCGCGCCGGCACCGCGCGGCGCATCGTCAAGCCGGGGCAGGTGTTCTCGCGCATCCATGTGGAAGACATCGCCCGGACGCTGATCGCCTCGATGAACGCCCCCAACCCCGGCGCGATCTACAACGTCTGCGACGATGATCCCGCCCCGCCGCAGGACGTGCTGGGCTTCGCCGCCGAACTTCTCGGCCTGCCGGTGCCCCCGGAAGAAGACTGGGAAACCGCGCAGATGAGCCCGATGGCCCGCAGCTTCTACGCCGAAAGCAAGCGGGTCAGGAACGACCGCATCAAGCGCGAGCTTGGCGTGAAACTGAAATACCCCGACTACAGAACCGGCCTGCGCGCCCTCGCCGCTCAGCCCTGAAGCCGCGCCGCCGCCCAGCGTCCGGCGTCGGCCACGGTTTCATCCGCATCGCCGGCCAGCCGCTGCGCCACCGGCAGCAGCCTCCTTGCCCCGGAATTGCCCACCGCATAGGCAACATTGCGCACGAAGCGATCCCGCCCGATCCGCTTGATCGGGCTGCCGGAAAACAGCGCCCGAAACCCGGCATCGTCCAGCCCGGCCAGATCCTCCAGCTTCGGTGCCACCAGTTCCGGGCGCGCCGCATAGCGGATTTCCCGCGCCGTGGCGGCAAACTTGTTCCAGGGGCAGACCGCCAGGCAATCGTCGCAACCGTAGATCCGGTTGCCCAGACCGGGCCGCAGCGCCTCGTCCACCGGGCCCCGGTGCTCGATGGTCAGATAGGAAATGCAGCGCCGCGCATCCAGCTGATAGGGGGCGGGAAAGGCGTCGGTGGGGCAGACATCCAGGCAGGCCCGGCAGGACCCGCAGTGATCGGCTTCCGGCGCGTCCGGCTCCAGCTCCACCGTCGTGAAGATCGCTCCCAGGAAAAACCAGCTTCCCAATTCCCGGCTCACCAGGTTGGTATGCTTGCCCTGCCAGCCCAGCCCCGCCGCCGCCGCCAGCGGCTTTTCCATCACCGGCGCGGTATCGACGAACACCTTGATCCCGGCCCCCGGCGCCTGCTCCAGCAACCACCGCCCGACCCGCTTAAGCCGCTTCTTGACAATGTCATGATAGTCTCTGTTACGGGCATAAACGCTGATATTGCCCCGCTCGGGCCGCGCCAGACCGGCCAGCGGATCCGCCGCGGGCGTATACATCTCGGCCAGCATCACCACCGAACGCGCCGCGGGCCACAGCGCCGCCGGATCGCCCCGCCAGTGCATCCGCTCGGCCATCCAGCCCATCTGCCCGTGCCGCCCGGCCTCGACGAATTCCCGCAGCCGCCCCGCCAGTTCCGGCACCGACCCCGGGCGCATGACGCCCATCGCGGAAAACCCCGCCTCAAGC
Organism: Paracoccaceae bacterium; assembly: GCA_026989055.1. Lineage (GTDB taxonomy): Bacteria > Pseudomonadota > Alphaproteobacteria > Rhodobacterales > Rhodobacteraceae > JAJRUE01. The sequence goes on along the minus strand of JALSKC010000015.1, from coordinate 3,342 downwards.
GCCGTGTCGCGCAGCCGATCCTTCAAAGCGCGCTTCACCCAAGCTCCTTCTTCTGTCCAAAAAACTCTCGGGGTGAATTGCCTCCGGCGCCCTCCGGGGACAAGGGGGGCAGACAGCCCCCAGCGCCGGCATCGCCGCTAGAAATCCAGATCCGCATAATGCGCGGGCGCCGGGAACCCCGGCACGTGATCGGCCAGAATCGAGCGGAACGCCGGGCGCGACTTGATCTTGGCATACCAGTCCTTCACGTTCTCGTTCCGGTTCCAGTCCACGTCCGAAATGTAATCCAGCGCCGAAAGATGCGCCGCAGCCGCGAAATCGGCCAGCGTCATCACGTCGCCCGCCAGCCAGCGCCGCCGGTCCAGCAGCCAGCCCATGTAATCCAGGTGAAACTTGATCGCCCTGGCCCCGGCCTTCACATTCGTGCTGTCCGGATAGCCTTGCCCCATCACCTTCTTGTTGACCCGCTCATACAGCAGTTTCGAGGTCACTTCCTGATGGAACTTGTCGTCGAACCAGCCGACAAGGCGGCGCGCCTCGTAGCGCGCGCCGGCGTCCCTGGGCAGGAGCGGCGGTTCGGGGTGGCGTTCCTCTATGTATTCGCAGATCGCCGTGCTTTCGGCCATGGTCCGCCCGTCCATCTTCAGAACCGGCACCTTGCCCGCCGGGTTGCGGCGCAGGAAATCGGTGTCGCGCTTCCAGTAGGGCTCTTCCACCAGCTCCACTTCGAGCTTCTTTTCCGCCAGAACCAGGCGCACCTTCCGACAGAACGGGGAAAGGGGAACATGATAAAGTCTGATCATCGCGCATACCGCCCGGAAAACACCCGTTTCTGAATGCCGCGAAGGGCGGGGCAGTTCAACTCCGAATCACTTTCCGAAACAGGCCGCGCGGCCATCGGCGCGGATGGTCTCCGCCCCGTCGGCAATGGAGCGCGCACGACGGAGCACGAAATCCGAGGGCCGCCGCACCGATCGCCCCTTCGGGTCGGGCAGCATGGCCGCCAGCAGCGCCGCCTGACGCGGGCCGAGCGCCGCGGGCTCGACACCGAAATAGCGCCGCGCGGCAGCCTTTACGCCAAAGACCCCTTCGCCGAACTCGGCCAGGTTCAGATAAAGCTCCAGCATGCGCCGCTTGCTCCAGAGGGCCTCGGCCAGCGGGGTCAGCAGCGATTCCAGCGCCTTGCGCGGCCAGCTGCGCCCCTGCCACAGAAACAGGTTCTTCACCACCTGCTGGCTGATGGTCGAGGCGCCCCGACGCCCCCCTTCCTCGATCGCCTTGCGGATCGCCGTCATGTCGAAGCCCCAGTGCAGGCAGAAGTTGGCATCTTCCGCCGCCACGACCGCACGCGCCATCACCGGTGCGATTTCCTCCAGATCCACCCACTGGTAATCGACCGCCCCCAGCCGCCGCGATTCGGCCAGCATGTAGGGCGTTGCCGGGGGATCGACGATGCCGAACAGGGCCACGATCCCGACCGCCGCCGCCACGACGGCCAGGGCGGCCCGCATCGTCAGGCGTCGCAGCCTTGCCCGCAACGGCACCGGGGCAGAAACACGCCGACGCGCCGGGCGCTTGCGTCCCGAGCGCCCGCGCGCGGTTTTCGCCTTCCTGCCTGTCCTGCGTGCCACGGGGCAGCATTGGCACCGATTGCAACCTGCGGTCAAGCGCGGGGCAGACCGCCCCGAACGCGGCCGCCTCAGGCAGCAGGGCGCAGGACTGCGGCTTCACGCCGCTTCAGGGTCAGCCGGGCGGTGCGGGCAAAAACCTCGCGCCGGCGTTGCGCCAGCTCGGGGAACAGGGCAAGCAGTTCGGCCTGGGTCTGCCGATCCGTCAGCAGGATGTAATCTCCGGGAAAGAAGCTCTCGCTCGGCGCACCGTCGGAGATGACGATCTCGTGGCGGTCGAACAGAATATGGTGGTAGTCCACCCGTTTCGCGGGAGCCCGCAGCACCTGGCGGCCATCGACCAGATGCCGGGCCGGAACCAGAACTTCGGGCTCGCCGAAATACAGTTCGGCACGCCAGCCCCGCAACAGCATCCGGTGCTGCGGGCTGACCCGCAATTCGCGCGAATTCCCGATCGCTCCCGCGCGGAACAGGACCGGCGCATACCGGCCCGAAGCATCGGTGGGCGAACGCCCGACCCAGCGCAGCGGCTGCAGGCCGTGATCGAGCGTTTCCACCAGATCGCCCGGGCGCAGATCTTCCACCGGCCGCTCTCCGCGGTCGGTCATGATCATCGTGCCCGCCACGAAGCAGGGAGGACCCAGGTTGGTGATGGTCACGAAATTGGGCCAGTTGACCCAGGTCGAGCTGACGAAAGTGGCGTTGGAAAGGTTGGTGCCGTCCGTCGGCGTGAAATACCGCCCTCCACCTGCGGTATAGAAGGTGACCCCGGTGATGGTCACGTTGGTGCCGTTGATCGATACCGTGACCGTATCGCCGTTGTAGATGCCGGTGATGTCCTGACCGTTGATCGAATCGGCTCCGAAGGTGGTCAGCCAGCCGTCATCATTGGCATCCGTGTAATCCAGATAGCTAACCGTCAGCGCCGTCCCGGCCGGAGGCGGCGCGTAGGGGTCTATCAGATAGAACTGATCAGAGTAGGTGGTCGGCATGGGGTTTCCGTGCTGCGTTCACGGCCTCCTCGTGCCACTGGAACCATCCGAAAGGATGGCGCCAATTTGATCTTTTCTTGACGTTTTCCCTGCCGCCGCGCTCCGACTGGCCGTCGGCGGTATCGAGGCGCGGCCCCGGCGGGAGTTCCGCCCGGCGGGCCGGCTCCCCGACTGTCCGCGCCACAGCCCGCGCCACAGCCCGCGCCGGCCCCTGCGGCCGGCCCCTGCGGGTGAAACGGGCGCGGGCAGTCCCCGGCGGGGCGCATCCGCGCGGGCGCCCTTTCGGCGGCAGGCAGGCTTCGGAACATGGCTGATCGCACCGATCGCCCGCCGGTCATTGCCTGCCGGTCGTCTCGGCCACCCTTTCGCCGCCTTTCGCCGCCTTTCGCCGCTCCCGATACCGCCCGCGCATCGCCGGAACGCCGGGAGCCTTCCGCCATCATCACCCTCCCCGGCGCGCTTTCGGAAGGCGAAGCAGGTGACGCCCCCAACCGGAAGGCCGACCGGGTTCCGCCCCGGCGCCTGTCGCGTTCATCCGCATTCGCGCGAAACGCTCGAGCCCCTGTTTCCCCATGTCCGGGAGGCTCGAAACCGCTTCCGGCGCTTGCGCGGCCTGCTAGACAGGTCTTCCCCGGAGCAGTTTCGGAAGCTCCCCGGTCAGCCCCGCCGCCTCGCGGATCAGGCCGCGTCGCAGGCCGGGCAGGGCGTTGATCAGGCCGAGC
>JALSKC010000014.1 GCA_026989055.1 Paracoccaceae bacterium | reverse complement strand
CGCATGCGCGCCCACCCGGGCAGTCGCCTGCCCCTTGTCGGTGCCGCGCCGAAAGCGATCAAACGCGACATGCTCTCGTAGCGACGCCCGGCCATGCTGCTCTCCGCTTCGCGAAGAGCGAACCGGCGATCTCCAGATCGCGCTGCACTTTTATGAGTGTGTGACCTAGCTTGCACACGATTGCGCAGAACCACGCCGCCTTCGGGTGTCACTGTTCGCTTCGACGGCAGACGAAACCGCCTCAACTGCGGCGTAATTCGATTTCGCCAAGCCCCTGAAAATCCAGCCACTTTTGAGTCGACTCGATTTGAATGAAGGGCGGGTGGAAAGAGACGCGGTGCGTTCGGAGACTGATTTCGGAGCGGCGGCCGGTCTCCGAAAGTCGGATAGCCCCGCCAAATCCTTTTGAAACAAAAAGAAAAAAGGCCCCGCTAGGGGCCTCGCCTTGGGTTCTCGAATTGTTTGTGGCGGAGACGATGTCCGCCATAGTAGACCTTCACAAGTCCTCGCAAGCCCTCATAAAGCGCCTTGATTCAAAAGGATATATCCCTTCAAATGGCATCAAGAGGCAGCATTCAGTCCCCCTGAAACCCGCGCGAATTGAGGGGACGATTTGTCGAGGCGCAAGAGAGGCATAACCCGGAGGTTCGCGGAAACGGCCCGCCCGGCCGGCACCATGACGGGGGCGGCGATGGGCTGTTCCTGCTGGTCAGACCTTCGGGCGGCAGGTTCTGGGGGCAGCGGGTGACCATAAACGGCCGGCGGCGCGAGCTTGGCCTTGGGCCCTTCCCTGTCGTTTCGATTGCCGATGCCAGGGCCAGGGCGGCGGCGAACAGGAAGATGGTCAAGGACGGGCGCGGCGCGGAGCTTCTGCATGAAAACGACCGTTCCCGCATCACGTTCAGGGATGCCTGCGAGCGGGTTCTTGCCAAGCGCTTGCAGGGGATCGGCAACGAGAAGCATCGCAGGCAATGGCGGTCCATGCTGGAAACCTATGCCTTCCCCGTCCTGGGGCCGATGGATGTTGACAAGATCGGCCTGCGCGACGTGCTGCGCGTCCTGGAACAGATCTGGGAAAACAAGCCGGAGACCGCTTCGCGTCTTCGCGGTCGCATCGAGGCGGTGCTGTCCTGGGCGATGGTGGCCGGTTATCGCGAAGGGGACAATCCGGCCGGTGGAAAGGGAACCTGTCGGAAATCCTGCCCCCGCCCGCGGCGTTGAAACGTCGGGCCGGGCGCGGGCACCATCCGGCGCTTGCCGTTGGCGATGTTTCGCGATGGCGGACCGCCCTTGCCGAGGTGTCAGGGATCGGTGCGACGCAGCTGCGCTGACGTCAGACCCGACCGGCAAGCCGATCTGGTGCACCGAGGCTCGCGCGGGGGAGTTGCTGTCGCTTCTCATGGCCTATACGCACCAGAGCGAGGGGACGGTGCGGCGGGCCGTTGCCACGACACTCTTCCGGGATTTCGTGCACGGCGCTCCCGGCATGCCGGACATCTGGCCGATCGCGGCGCTGTCGGACGATCTGATGGCCCTGCTCGGCGTTCGAAACCGCATCCTGTGGCTCTCGCACCAGACGCTCGGTGCCCATCTGCGGAAACACCCCGAAATCGGACCGGATGAGTATGCGCTGATCCCAATGATATTGGAACGGGGGATGATTTGGCAGATCAGACCGGGCAGATTCCTCGTTCTGGAGCCAGAGTCAGAAATGAGGATGGCAATCAAGGCGGAGAAGAGCGGGAAATGGGGCTGGGTGCTTTCTCTTGTTCGATCAAGCCGGTTGAAGCCGCCCTCACAGGCTATCTTGATCAGGTAAAAGTGACCAGCGCCCCGGGTGGCGCCCGGTCCCGCGTACATGCCAGCAGGCATGGCAGGGCCCGCCTTGACAGCGCTGGCCAATGCCCATTGTAGCCTTTTCGGACCTTCCGTATCAAGAGACGCGAGCTGCCCCGAGACGGCAACGGCCATCCCGCATGAGCGATGCCGGCGAGTTCGTGGGGGAAGTCATCGAGCTTGATGCAGACGGCAACCTCGTCGACCGATACCGCATTGACGAAAGCGGCAAGCGTATCACATGATCCATCGGTTCAGGGGCGTTAGCTCAGCTGGGAGAGCAACCGCCTTGTAATCGGGAGGTCGGGGGGGCGAGGCCCTCCGGAGGCACCAGCATTCCCCATTGAAATGAGACGCGAGCTGCCCTGGTCGGCACGCCCGGTCACCTCCTCATGGCATGGCCAAGGGTGAGGGAGCCATGGCCGACAACCCATGGAGAATAATGGGGGAGGCGTCGCATCGATTGTCAAACGCCGCAGTGGACAGCCGGTTGGGGCGGCGTATCCAGGTTGCCTCTACATGAGGTGACAAAACTGACAAAACTGACGAAACCGGCGCCGTTTTTCGCCCGTCGGTTGGAATTTTCGTGATATCGCACACCCTAAAGCGGAAAACGCGGGTAACAGCGGTCACCGCGATTTGGCGATTCCATGCAGTTATCTTCATGCCTGTTCCTGCGGGCTTGTGCATACGCAGGAAGCGCCGCCCGGCACGGCAAGCCTGGGCGCGCGGATCGAAACGGGACAGGAACGAGGCTGCGAGATGAAGCTTGTGAGAAAGGCAGACCTGATCGAGATGATCGGGGTTTCCGAGACAACCCTTGATCGGATGGTGAAAGCGGAGCGCTTCCCGCCCCCCATGCGCATCGGAGCGCGCGCGGTGGCCTGGACCGAAGACGAGGTGCGGGAATGGATCGAGGCCCGCAAGGCCGAACGCACCGCGAACCGGGACGGCCGTCGGCAGGTCGGGCAAGCCGGTCGCGGGAATGCTGCATGATGGCCGCACATCGGGCAGGGCCGGGCGAAAAGGCCGAACGGGCGCTCAGCGGCCTGCTCACGGCGTGATTGCTTCGGCAGGGGGGGCGGGAAATCGGAAAGGCCGCTCACGGCGGCGCTCAGCGGCCATGTATGGGGGTTCCAGCCTCACCGGCCGCATCCTTGCGCAGCCGCACACCGGGGCCGCCGCCATTCTCGGCGATGAACTCCACCCCCGCCGCCTCCAGCGCCGAACGGATCGCGGTGAGGGATTGTGCAGAGGCCGCAATAGCTGCGTTTCCTTCAGCACGCTTGACGGTTGGAATGCTAACCCCTGCTGCCTCGGCAAGTTGCGCTTGGGACCACCCAAGCAAAGCCCGGGCGGCTCTGATTTGCCGCTTCTCAATGGGTACGTCTTGATCCATAGGGATCGCTCCTCTATATTGATCCTTTTGGATCACTACCACATTCGGAAGTTGAAGCAATGACGCAGGAAAGTGCAGCCCGCAGGTCGGGAGAGGTGGAGATGGCTTTCCCGTCACCTGCGCCTTGCCCTTCCGTCCAGGTGGCGGAGGGTGATCCGGTTCTGGTTCACTATCGCGCGTATCTGGCTGCGCGGGATGAATGGGCGCGGCTGGCCGCTCTGCCGGGAAACGAGGATTTCGACGATCCGCGCAGCATTGCGGCCAGGATAGGAAGCTGGCGGCATACAGGGCCATGGGCGACCATGTTCCGGCTTCCATGGCGGGGATCGCGGCCATGGCGCATGTGCTGTGGATCGAGGAAGCCGCCGTGTTCCTGCCCGGTTCGCCCGGCCATGCCGATGATGCTGCAGACCCCGGCAACCGGCTGATCGCGGCGATCTGGCGGGCGGCGGCCGGGGCCGGGGTCGATGAATACCCGCCCGGAAACGATTTCTGACATTCGCGAAGAGGTATGAAATGGAACGTGAAGAGCATCTTCTGTGCCAGATGGCCAAGGCACAGGCCGAGCTTGCCATTCTGCGCGCCATGTGCCGCGATGCTGCGGCGAATGGGCATGACATGTCGGTCGGTGCCGTTCGCGAAATGTCGGAGGGGCTTTCCTCTTCCAGCCGCGATCTTCTAGCCGCATGGAAGCACCTGCGGGAGCTGATCGACAACGCCAGGAAGATGCACGCGGCCCCCCTGCCGCACCGCGATGGCCTGATGGCCGCCGTGGACCGTCTTTCCGGTGCGGGGCGCTGACCCATGGCGGATGCGCGCGGGATCGTGCGGGCATTGGGCGGACGCTGGCTTGGCGGTTACGGCGTGTGCCGTTGCCCTGCGCATGAAGACCGAACGCCCTCGCTTTCGGTGAGGGATGCGCCTGACGGCCGTCTTCTTCTGCATTGTTTCGCGGGTTGCGATTTCGAGGTGATCCTTGATGCGCTCAAACGCATCGGCGCGGTGAGCGGCGCCCGCCCGCAGGTGTCGCGAGGCCCGGCCCGCGATCATTCCCGGCGGGATCTGGCGGATCGGGAGCGGCAGCGGCGGGAGCGCCGGGCCCTGGGCATATGGGACGCGTCCGTTCCGGCGCGCGGTTCGATCGTCGAGGCCTATCTTGCGTCCCGCGGTCTCGGGATGCCGGACGGCAAGGCGCTGCGGTTCAACCCGCTGGCAAGGCATCCCGGCGGTGACCGGGGGCCGGCCATGGTGGCCAAGGTTGCCGGCGGCGACGGCTTTGCGGTGCACCTGACATGGATCAGGCGGGACGGCAGCGGCAAGGCCGGGGTTGATCCGCAGAAGGCGATTTACGGGCTGGCGCGGGGCGGGGCGGTGCAGCTCGTTGACGATCCAGCCCGGCCCGACCTTCTGGTTGCCGAGGGGATCGAGACGGCCCTTGCCGCCCACGCCCTGCTTCGGCCGGACAACCGGAACAGGTGCCGCGCCTGGGCGGCGCTTTCGACATCCGGGATGCGAAGCCTTCATCTGCCCGAACGCCCCTGCCGCCTGTGGATTGCGGCAGACGGGGACAGGCCGGGGCAGGAAGCGGCCCGCTCTCTCGGGGCACGGGCGGCGGGAAAGGGGTTCGAAGCGATGATCCTGCCCGCACCGCAGGGGAGAGACTGGGCCGACATCCTGACAGGCATGCGAAAGGACCGAATCACATGAACGAGCAGATTGCAACGATCGGGCCGCTTGGCGGCACCAATGCGGCAGACGGGATCGAGCGCGCCGCGCAACGTGTCGAGACCGGCCACGGCTGGCCGGAGCCTGCGCCATGGACGATCGGGAACGCGATACAGCCCTCGCCGCGGCTTCCGGCGGAAGACGTGCTCGGGGATCGCCTGGCGAAATGGGTCCGGCTTGCGGCGCAGGCGAAGGGAACCGCCCCCGACTATGTGTTCGCGGCCCTTCTGACGGCCGCAGGCGGGTTGATCGGGAATGCAAGGTGGTCGGCACCATGGAAGGGATGGGAAGAGCCTCCGATCCTGTGGGCGATGATCGTCGGCAGCCCTCGGCCGGCAAGAGCCCGGCCCTCGATGCGGTTCTGCCGATGGTCCGCAGCCTCGAACGCGAGGCACGCGCGGCGGCGAGTGTGGAGCGCGACGAATGGAAGCTGCGGCAGGACCTGGCCAGGATCACGGAAACGACATGGAAGGAGGCCGTCCGGAAGGCGATCAGGGATGGCGAGGATCCGCCGGCGCGCCCGGAAGACTGCGATCCGGGCCCCGAACCGCACATGCCTCGCCTGATGCTCCATGATGCGACGATCGAACGCGTTGCCATGATCCTTTCCCGCCAGTCCCGCGACATCCTTCAGGTCCGGGATGAGCTGGCC
>JALSKC010000013.1 GCA_026989055.1 Paracoccaceae bacterium | reverse complement strand
CCCCCTCCGTATTACCGCGGCTGCTGGCACGGAGTTAGCCGGGGTTTCTTTACCAGGTACCGTCATTATCTTCCCTGGCGAAAGAGCTTTACGACCCTAGGGCCTTCATCACTCACGCGGCATGGCTGGATCAGGCTTGCGCCCATTGTCCAAGATTCCCCACTGCTGCCTCCCGTAGGAGTCTGGGCCGTGTCTCAGTCCCAGTGTGGCTGATCATCCTCTCAAACCAGCTACTGATCGTCGGCTTGGTAGGCCATTACCCCACCAACTACCTAATCAGACGCGGGCCGATCCTTCACCGATAAATCTTTCCCCCGAAGGGCGTATACGGTATTACTCTCCGTTTCCAGAGGCTATTCCGTAGTGAAGGGCACGTTCCCACGCGTTACTCACCCGTCCGCCGCTCCTCACCGAAGTGAAGCGCTCGACTTGCATGTGTTAGGCCTGCCGCCAGCGTTCGTTCTGAGCCAGGATCAAACTCTCAAGTTGAAACGCGATTGCTCGCGTATCCTTGACGTTCGAACCTCTGCACATCGCCCCGGCCTGCGCCGGGGCAGTCTCTGCTTGTCGTGCTCCGGTTTCATCGGAAACCGAAAGCCGCCAAGCAGTGAAGCTGACCTTCCATCATCGGGCCGGAGCCCTAGGAAGCCGATATGCACCGGATCGATCCATCGAAACGAACCGAACCGCCCGCATATCTCTTCAGAAACCAGCGATTTCAAAGAGCGTGAGACAAAACAAACTGAGATGCGCCGAAATTCTCTGGCGCGCCCCCGCCTGCCTTACCTCCGGTTTTTCCTTGCGCCTCGTCTCCCTGCCCTTCAGGCCGGCCCGTCTGGCGCCCCGGCAGTGCACCTCTGCGCCGCCGGTGAGGGGGTATTTAGGCTCCGACGCCCGATGGTGCAAGAGGTTTTTTTGCGAAAGGCGCCTTTTTTTCACCCCCTTCGGCGCGGGCGAAAAAATCCATTTGTTTCAGTTGGTTGGTCGTCGCCCCCGAAATCTTCGGCCAACTTGCGGGCAACCGGAGGGTCGAAAATCCGCCGCCCGGAGCCCCGTTTGCGAACCCAGCGGGCCGATTCCCGCCCGAAACGGCAGACTCAGGAGCCGACTCGCCGCATCTTCGCCGCACCGCGCAGCTCCCGCCAGCGCACCCGCGCGGCCAGCAGGGCGACGATCGCCAGCAGATACAGAATCGGCTCCAGCTGCCAGCCCTTGCGCAGCATGACGAAATGCACCGCCCCCAGCACCGCCGCCACATAGGTCAGCCTGTGCAGCCTGCGCCAGCTGCCCGCGCCCAGCCTTCGCAGCGACCAGTCGTTCGACGTCATGGCCAGCGGCACCATCAGCACCAGCCCGACCATCCCGATGGTGACATAGGGGCGCTTCACGATGTCCTTCCATATCTGGTTCCAGATCTGGACATCCAGAAACAGCCAGACCGCCAGATGCACGGCCACATAGAAGAACACCAGAAGGCCGAGCGCCCGGCGGAACTTCAAAAGCGAAATCCCGGTGAACTTGCGCAGCGGCGTCACCGCCAGCACCGCGATCAGCACCTGAAGCGACAACCGGCCGAGCTCCTGCTCCAGCGCCCTGATCGGCTCCGGCCCCAACCCGCCGGTCAGGCCAAGATAGAAGAACCAGAACACCGGCAGCACGCCGACCAGATAGACCGGCCAGGCGGGAACGCGGCGCAACCGGGCGTTGACGCTCTGCGGCAGGCTCATCGGCAGGATCCTCAGTAGAACTTCCTCAGATCCATGCCGGCATAAAGGCCGGCCACCTGATCGCCGTAACCGTTGAACATCCGGGTCGGGATGCGCCTGGAAAACAGCCCGCCACCGATTCGCCGCTCGCTGGCCTGGCTCCAGCGCGGGTGATCCACCTCGGGGTTCACGTTGGAATAGAACCCGTATTCGCGCGGGTTCTGCATGTTCCAGGTCGCCTGCGGCTGTTTCTCCACCAGGGAAATCCGCACGATCGACTTGATCGACTTGAACCCGTATTTCCAGGGCACCACCAGCCGGATCGGGGCGCCGTTCTGGTTGGGCATCTCCTCACCATAGAGCCCGGTCGCCAGAATCGTCAGCGGGTGCATCGCCTCGTCCAGGCGCAGGCCCTCGCGATAGGGCCAGTCCAGCACCCGCGATTTCTGGCCGATCATCTCGGAGGGGCGCACCAGGGTTTCGAAATAGACATATTTCGCCGAAGGCTGCACGCCCACGCGGTTCAGCAGGTCGGCCAGTTCGAAGCCCACCCAGGGAATCACCGCCGACCAGGCCTCGACGCAGCGCAGCCGGTAGATGCGCTCTTCCAGGGTGACACCCTTCAGGATGTCGGCCAGGTCGTAGTTCCCCGGCCTGTCCACCAGCCCGTCGACCCTGACCGACCAGGGGTCGGTGGTCAGCCGATGGGCGTTCTTCGCCGGGTCGGTCTTGGACGTGCCGAACTCGTAGAAATTGTTGTAGCTGGTGATGTCCTCGTAGCTGTTGGGTGCCTCGTCGGTGGAATAGGCGCTGGGCACTGCCCGGATCTTCGCGCCGGACAGTGCCGGGCCGGCCGCCAGCGCCGCCGCTGCCGCGGCTCCGGCCATGATCTGCCGGCGGTTCAGGTAATCCGCCTTCGGGGTCACGTCCGACCACTTCAAATCATTCTTCCACCGTCCGGCCATGTCTCATGCTCCCAAACTGCAATCTGGCGTATCACTAGCCGCCTCCTCACGGGAAACCAAACAAACACATCTCACAATCCTGTTGGCTTGCTGAAACCTTGCCGGACTGCCGAAACCCTTGCCCGCGGCACCGAAGCGCACCAGACGCGGAAACACCAGCCGCGGAAAGCGGCGCAAGCGGGCAGCCACCACGGTTGACACACGGCCGACAGGGGCGTGACGGTTGACAGTCACGCGCGGCTCGTATCAGCTGCGCGCGGTGCCGCGAAACAGCAGATGCATGGAGAAGCCGATGCCGGAAACCGCACTTGTCACCGGCGCCGCGCGCGGCATCGGCCTGGCCACTGCGGGCCTGTTCCTCGAGCGCGGCTGGCAGATCGCCATGATCGACCGCGACGCGGAGGCGCTCGACCGTGCGGCGGAAGATCTGGCCACCGGGAACGGGCCGGAAAGGGTGCTTCCGCTCGTCTGCGACGTATCACGACCGGACCAGGTGACCGGCATGATCGCCGAGGTCCGCGACCGGCTGGGCGGCATCGACGCGCTGATCAACAACGCCGGGGTGGCCGAATTCGGCCCCGTCGAGGAAACCGGCTTCGCGCAATGGCGCCGGGTCATGGAAACCAACCTGGACGGGGTGTTCCTGTGTTCGCAGGCGGCGATACCGGCGCTGAAGGAAAGCCGGGGCGCGATCGTCAACATCGCCTCGATCTCGGGGTTGCGCGCCTCGACGCTTCGGGTGGCCTACGGCACCTCCAAGGCTGCCGTATGCCACCTGACGCAGCAACAGGCGGTGGAGCTGGGAGAATACGGCATCCGCGCCAACTGCGTGGCGCCGGGGCCGGTGCGCACCAGGCTGGCGATGGCCGTGCACACGCCGGAGATCATCGCCGCCTATCACGATGCGATCCCGCTCAACCGCTACGGCACCGAACGCGAGATCGCCTCGGTGATCGTCTTCCTGTGCTCGGAGGAAGCCTCCTACGTCACCGGACAGACCATCGCCGTGGACGGCGGTTTCGAATGCACCGGCGTGGGCCTGCCGGCGCTGCGCGGCTGAAACACTGCTCCCGCTCAGAGCGCCCCCGGGAGCGTCCCCGGTCGGAAACGCCCCCGGTCAGATCGGGGCCCTGGTGAAGTAGAAGGCGGCCCGGTTGACCTTCATGTAGTCTTCGAGCGGCGTCAGCGGATCGGTGCTCAGGAAACGCGCGTCGAGGTCGTCGAAACGCGCCCCGAGCCGGCGCAGGATGCGCTGGCGCTCGGCACGCGAGGCCGGCGGGTAGCCCCCGGCACGCAGCGCGGCCTCGGAAAGGATTTCCGCGCTTTCCGCCGCGCCGATCTCGCGCAGGCCGACCATCGCATCCTCCCAGAGGATCCCCGACGGGTTGTGGAAGAACCGGCGGTGGCCGCCCTCGTAGACATCGCAGACATAGGACAGAACCGCATGGGCCAGGCGCTGTTCGGCGGTGAAAAGCTCGAGCGAGCGTTCGTATTCGGCCCATCCCTCTCCGGTATTCACCCGCAGCGCCACCGGCTCGACGACATTCCAGAGCCCGGGGAACCGGGCATCGGGGCGACGATGCGGAAACAGGACGATCACGTTGTCGGCGGGCGGGTCGGAAACCTTCGCTCTGGCAGCGGCAGCCTTCATGTCGAAACCTCGGAATCTGAACGTGTCTGCATCGGGAATCATCTCCGTCGGGGAAACGCTAACTGCCGAGCTGGGCGGAAATGCGACGCGGGCATGACAAATAAGGGCCCCGCCGATCCGGCGGGGCCCCTGCCCTTGCAGCGGATTTCCGGGCCGCAGCCCGGCGACCTACTCGGCGGCCTCGGCTTCCGGCTCCACCGCCACTGCGGTGATGATCAGCCCGTCATCGCCGGCCGAGACATGCACGCTGTCGCCGTCGGCCACCTCGCCGGCCAGCAGCATTTCCGCCAGCCGGTCCTGAAGCTCCTTCTGGATCACCCGCTTGAGCGGGCGGGCGCCATAGACCGGGTCGTAGCCCTTCTCGCCAAGCCAGCTGCGCGCCGCATCGTCCAGCTCCAGCGTGATGTTGCGCCGGGCCAGGCGTTCGGCCAGGCGCCGCACCTGGATGTCCACGATCCCGCCCATGTGCGCGCGGGTCAGGCGCTCGAAGATGATGATCTCGTCCAGCCGGTTCAGGAACTCGGGGCGGAAATGCGCCCGCACCGCCTCCATCACCTCGCGCCTGGCCTCGCTGACATCGGCCCCTTCGGGCAGCGTCGACAGCGACTGCGACCCGAGGTTCGACGTCAGCACGATCAGCGTCTGCTTGAAGTCCACCGTGCGGCCCTGGCCGTCGGTCAGCACCCCGTCGTCGAGCACCTGCAGGAGCACGTTGAACACGTCCGGGTGCGCCTTTTCGACCTCGTCGAACAGGATCACCTGATAGGGGCGCCGGCGCACGGCCTCGGTCAGCACGCCGCCCTCGTCATAGCCCACATAGCCCGGGGGCGCGCCGATCAGGCGGGCCACCGAGTGCTTCTCCATGAACTCGGACATGTCGATGCGCACCATCGCGTGCTCGTCGTCGAAGAGATACTCGGCCAGCGCCTTGGTAAGCTCGGTCTTGCCCACGCCGGTGGGACCGAGGAACAGGAAGCTGCCCAGCGGCCGGTTCTCGTCGTTGAGGCCCGCGCGCGCCCGGCGCACCGCATTGGCAACCGCCTGCACGGCCGCTTCCTGGCCGATCACCCGCTTGCCCAGCTCCTCTTCCATGCGCAGCAGCTTCTCGCGCTCGCCCTCCAGCATCTTGCTGGTGGGAATGCCGGTCCAGCGCTCGACCACCTCGGCGATCTGCTCGGGGCCGACGGCCTCTTCCACCAGTTCGGCATTGATCTCCTCGGCCTCGGCCTCGACCAGGCGGCGCTCCAGATCGGGGATCACCGAATAGGCCAGCTCGCCGGCCCGGGCCAGGTTGCCCTCGCGCTTGACCTGATCCAGTTCCGCGCGCGCCTGATCAAGCTGTTCCTTGAGCTCGCGCGCGCTTTCCAGCCTGGCCCGCTCGGCGAGCCACTTCGCCGTCATCTCGGCCGATTTCTGCTGCAGTTCGGACAGTTCCCTTTCCAACTTCTCAAGCCGCTGCCTGGACGCCTTGTCCTTTTCCTTCTTCAGCGCCTCGGCCTCGATCTGCAACTGCAGGATCTGCCGATCCAGCTGGTCGAGCTCCTCGGGCTTGCTGTCCACCTCCATGCGCAGCCGCGCCGCCGCCTCGTCCACGAGGTCGATGGCCTTGTCGGGCAGGAAACGGTCGGTGATGTAGCGATGGCTGAGCGTCGCCGCCGCCACCAGCGCGCTGTCCGAGATCATCACCCCGTGGTGCAGCTCGTATTTCTCCTTGATGCCGCGCAGGATGGAAATGGTGTCCTCGACGGTGGGTTCATCGACCATCACCGGCTGGAAGCGCCGGGCAAGCGCGGCGTCCTTTTCCACGTGCTTGCGGTATTCTTCCAGCGTGGTCGCGCCGACGCAGTGAAGCTCGCCGCGCGCCAGAGCGGGCTTGAGCAGGTTCGAGGCATCCATCGCACCGTCGGTCTTGCCGGCGCCCACCAGCGTGTGCATCTCGTCGATGAACAGGATGATCTCGCCCTCGGCGGATTTCACCTCGTTCAGAACCGCCTTCAGGCGCTCCTCGAACTCGCCGCGATACTTGGCGCCTGCGATCAGCGCGCCCATGTCGAGCGCCATCAGCTTCTTGTCGCGCAGGTTTTCCGGCACATCGCCGTTGACGATGCGCAGCGCCAGCCCCTCGACGATCGCGGTCTTGCCCACACCCGGCTCGCCGATCAGCACCGGGTTGTTCTTGGTGCGCCGGGACAGCACCTGCATGGTGCGGCGGATTTCCTCGTCGCGGCCGATGATCGGGTCGATCTTGCCGTCGGCCGCCTGGCGGGTCAGGTCGATGGCGTATTTCTTCAGCGCCTCGAAGGTGTCCTCGGCGCTGGCACTGTCGGCGGTGCGGCCCTTGCGGATGTCGTTGATCGCGGCGTTCAGGTTCTGGGCGGTGACCGCCCCGGCCTCCAGCGCCTCGCGGGCGTTGGACCTCACCACCGCCAGCGCGGTCAGGATGCGCTCCACGGTCACGAAGCTGTCGCCGGCCTTCCTGGCGATCTTCTGGGCTTCGTCCAGCACCTTGGCCAGCTGCGGATCCATATAGACCTGGCCGGCATCGCCGGTCACCTTCGGGATCCTTGCCAGATAGTCGTCCAGCGCCTCGCGCACCCGCTCCGGAGCGCCGCCGGCGCGGGAAATCAGGTTGCTGGCCAGCCCTTCCTCGTCATCCAGCAATGCCTTGAGCAGATGCTCGGGCGCGAGCTTCTGGTGATCCTCGCGCATCGCGATCGTCTGGGCTGCCTGCAGGAAGCCCCGCGACCGTTCCGTGAACTTTTCCATGTCCATCGGTATTCTCCTTTCATGAAGCGCCCGGCCGATCCGGTGCCCGGAAGCGGCACACCGGCTGATGCGGGCCTTGCCCTTCAGATGGGAAGATACCCCGCCCCTTGCAAGGGAGCGGTAACGGTTTTCGCCCCCCTTTCGGGGCACCCCGAAGCCCCGGCGCAGCGGCCGCCCCCGGCAGCCGCGCCAGATCCGGAACTCCCGGCAGCGGCAAGGGGAACGGTCGATTCCGGTTGCCCGGACCGGGTCGGCGGACCTATACAGCCGCAACCGGACCCTGCCGAAACCGGAAAGCGCAACCCATGCCCCAGGCCCCCATTCCCCAGGCCGATGACCGCCTGATCGTCGCGCTTGACCTGCCCGATGCCCATGCCGGCCTGCAACTGGCCGACAGGCTGGGCGATGCCGTGTCCTTCTACAAGATCGGTCTGGGGATGCTGACCGGCGGCGGGCTGGCGCTGGCGCGCGAACTCAAGGACGAACGCGGCAAGCGGGTGTTCCTGGACATGAAGCTGTTCGACATCGGGGCCACTGTCGAGGCCGCGGTGCGCGGGCTGGCGCGCTTCGATCTCGACTTCCTCACCGTCCACGGCGACCCCCAGGTGGTGCGCGCCGCGCGCGAAGGGGCCGGCGGCAAGGATCTGAAGATCCTCGCCGTCACCATCCTGACCTCGCTGGATCGCGCCGACCTCGACGACGCCATGATCAAGCCGGGCGCGTTGGCCGACCTCGTGCTGGAACGCGCCGGGCGCGCCTTCGAGGCGGGGGCGCACGGGGTCATTGCCAGTCCGCAGGAGGCCGGTGCCATCCGCGCCCTGCCCGAAGCCGCGGGCCGGCTGATCGTCACCCCCGGGGTGCGCCCGGCCGGCGCCGGCGCCGGCGATCAGAAGCGCATCGCCACCCCCGCCGCTGCCATCGCCGCCGGGGCCGATCACATCGTCGTCGGCCGTCCCGTCCGGCAGGCGGCAGACCCGCGCGCCGCGGCGCTGGCCATCCAGGCGGAAATCGCCGGGGCCCGGGCCGGAACGGCGTGAGCTGGCCCGGGTTTCGGCGCGACACCGGCCAGCCGCACCCGGCGGGCGCCTTCAGGCGGGCACCTTGGAAAATACCTGCTCCTTCAATGCTCTCCCCGCCCGGCTCCGCATGCCGCGCGCCCCGGCGACCGCCCGGGAGCCGCCTGTGGCTGCCGCCTGCCGGGCGGGGCGGCCGTTGTCGCCATCGGCGCTGTTCAACGCTCGTTTATGTCGTCTTTCCAGACCTTCACCTGCCCGCGCCGCAGCCCGAAGAGCTTGCGAAACACCAGCCAGGTCACCAGCGAAATCACCGCAAAGACCAGCAGCAGCACCGGCAGCGAGCCGCCCAGAACCCCGAACCACAGCAACCCGCCGGTGGCCAGCGCTCCCACCGCAAAACCCAGCAGCACATAGCCCGGCGCCAGGATCTCGAGCACTGCCAGGCCGATCCCGCCGACGATCCAGACCCACCATTCCTGCCAGGGCATCACCTGCGCCCCTTCAGCATGTCGAACGCCTCGCCAAAGGCATCGAGCGCCGAGGCCGGCACGATCACCGTCTGCCTGCCCTCGCCCTGGCCGACCGCCGTCAGCGCCTCCACCTGCTTGAGCGCCACCTGGTATTGCGCCGCCTCAAGCCCGTTGTCGGCAATGGCCCTGGCCACGGCCGAGGTCGCATAGGCCTCGGCATCGGCCAGGATCCGGCGCGCCTTGGCCTTCTGCTCGGCGGCGTAAAGCTCGGCATCGGCGGCCAGTTCCACCGCGCGTTTCTCGCCCTCGGCCTCGGTCACCTGGGCGCGGCGGGCGCGTTCGGCATTGAGCTGCTGCAGCATCGCCTCGCGGGTGGCATCGTCCAGGTTCACGTCCAGGATCTCGGCCCGCGTCACCTCGATCCCCCAGTCGTCCACCGCATTGGCGACCTGTTCCTTGACCTTGGCGATCAGCTGCTGGCGGTGGCTCTGCACCTCGTCCAGCTCCATCTCGCCGATGCCGGCACGCACGATGCCGGCAACCGTGGTGGCGATCGCATCATCCACGTCGCGGATGCGATAGACGGTCTTTTCCGGCTCCAGGATCCGGTAGAACACGCTGGTTTCCACCTGCACCAGCACGTTGTCCGCCGTGATGGCGTCCTGCTTGTGGGTGGGAAGCTGACGCTCGAGGATCGACACCTTGTGGCGCACCCGGTCCAGGAAGGGCACGATGAAGTTGATCCCCGGCCCCAGCACCGCCCGCAGCCGGCCGAAGCGTTCGACCACATGCTTTTCCGACTGCGGAACGATCCGAACGCCCATCAGGATCACGACCACGACAAAGGCCGCCAGCGCGAGGAAAACCGCGTTCTGCCCCACAAACCCTGTCAAAATATGTTCTATATCCAACGGTTATCTCCTTTTTCCTTTTCCGATCATATCAGATATATGGGTAGGTGGCATCCACCATTTCAGGGGAAAACCGGCCGTGCCTTCCCTGTGCCGCGACTGCCTGGCCACATTCGACAGCGGCGCGCGCTGCCCGCACTGCCGCAGCCCGCGCATCGTGGCGCATCCGGAACTGTTCGACCTGAGCGTTGCACACATGGATTGCGACGCCTTCTATGCCTCGGTCGAAAAGCGCGACAACCCCGAACTGCGCGACAAGCCGGTCATCATCGGCGGCGGGCGGCGCGGCGTGGTTTCCACCGCCTGCTACATCGCCCGCATCCGCGGCGTGCGTTCGGCCATGCCGATGTTCCAGGCGCTGAAACTCTGCCCCGAGGCGGTGGTGATCAGGCCGCGGATGCAGGCCTACGCGGAGGCCTCGCGCGCCATCCGCGCGATGATGGAGGAACTGACCCCGGCGGTGGAGCCGCTGTCGCTGGACGAGGCCTTTCTCGACCTGTCGGGCACCACGAAACTGCACGGCGCGCCGCCGGCGGTGATGCTGGCGCGGCTGGTGCGGCGGATGCAGGACGAGCTCGGCCTGACCGGCTCGATCGGGCTCAGCCACAACAAGTTCCTGGCCAAGGTGGCCTCCGATCTCGACAAGCCGCGGGGCTTTTCGGTGATCGGCAGGGCGGAAACCATGGATTTCCTGCGCGACAAGCCGGTGCGCATGATCTGGGGAGTCGGGGCGGCCACGCAGGAGGCGCTGGGAAGGGCCGGCATCCGCACCTTCGCCGATCTGCGCCGCTGGGACAGGCGCGCCCTGCAGGCCCGCTTCGGCAGCATGGGGGCGCGGCTCTGGCAGCTGGCGCGCGGGGAAGACGAACGCCCGGTCTCGCCCGGGGCGCCGGCAAGGTCGATCTCCAACGAGATCACCCTGGCCGAAGACATTTCCGACCCGGACATCCTGGACGGGCACATCTGGCGGCTGTCGGAAAAGGTATCCGACCGCGCCAAGGCCCGCGACCTTGCCGGGCGGGTGGTGACGCTGAAGCTCAAGCACGCCGATCACCGGCTGATCACCCGCCGCCGGTCGCTGCCGGATGCAACCCGGCTGGCCGACCGGATCTACCGCACGGCGCGCGGGCTGTTCGAGCAGGCCGGCGCGCGCGGGCCGTTCCGGCTGATCGGCGTCGGGATCGGCGACCTCGTGGACGCATCGCAGGCCGACCTGTCGGGCGACCTGCTGGACCCGCAGGCCGAGCGGCGCAGCGCCGCCGAGCACGCCACCGACCGGATTCGCGCGAAATTCGGCCCCGATGCCATCGTCAAGGGGCGGGCCCTGCGCTGAGCGGCACCGCTCTTCTTCCGTGCGGTTCAGCGGCAGATACGGCGCAGCGCCGCCCATTCCGCCGGCTCCAGAACCGGCCGCAGCGGAGAGCGCAGGAGCCAATCGGCCCGGCGCGCTGCGGCAATCCGTTCAAGCAACGCCGGGTGATCCATGAAATGCGCGGCGATCCCGGGCGCATCTCCGCCTTCGACACGCAAGCGCACGAAGATGTCCGCCAGCACCGAAGGACGCACCCCGGCGGCGGCAAGGGTCCGATGGGCGAAATCATCGGCCGCCGCCTCGGCCGCCTGGCTGTAGCCGGCCTCGATCAGCCGGCCGATCAGCAGCTGCACCAGCGCGCCGCCGGCGAAATCGCCCAGAATCAGGCCGACGACCCCGACCGACCCGGCCGCGCGCAGAGCGCCGCGGGTCGGATCGCGCCCGGCCACGTGACCGATCTCGTGGGCCAGAACGGCGGCCACCTCCTCGGGCGAGGCGACCTGCTCGATCAGCCCGCGAAACAGCACTATCCGCCCGCCGGGCAGGGCGAAGGCGTTGTTCATCGGGTGATCCAGAACTTCCAGCCGCAGCGGGTGCGGAAGCTCCACCGGCCCGGCGATCCGGGCCTGCATCGCTTCGAGCGCCGCCAGCCCGGCCGCTCCCGTGCATACCGGCAGCGGCTCCAGCCCGTCCTCGGAAAACGCGGACCGGATCTGACGGTAGGTCACATCGCCCAGTGCCCGTTCGCCTTCCGGTGGCAGAAGATCCGCCAGCCGGTCGGCCAGCGCCGGCACAAGCAGGAAGACGATCAGCGCAACCGATCCCACCGCGGCCAGCGCCCAGGCGATCAGCCGTCCCTGAAGGCGGGGCGGCGGGCGGCGGGTGAGATCGGGACAGCGCGCGGAGATCACGGCGCGCGCCTCGGCATCGCGCAACAGCAGCCGCGCCGCCCCGCCTTCGGCCGGGGCGAGCACCAGCATGTCGTCTCCTGCCTGGTCCGGCAGCGCCCGGAGCGCGCCCAGCGGCCAGTACAGCGGAGGGGCTTCCGGCGGACGGATTTCCAGCACCGGGCCATCCGGCGTCTCGCGGATCCGGAATTGCGCGCGCTGCACGACGGCACGCTCCCCGTCGAGAAAATCGGCAGAGCCCCGCAGGACGGGCGGTGCCGCGCCGACCCTGATCACGGTTTCGCTCACAGCGCCGCCTCCACGTCCAGCGCCTCGGCGAATCCCTCGGCATGCCCCGCGTCCTCGCCCGCGCGCCGGCCGAGTCGCGACAACGCACCGGCATTGCGGATCTCCAGTGTCTCGGCATAGTGGCGCGCCAGCGGCAGGGTCACGAAGACCTGCCGCAGCACCGACCACATGACGAACAGCGTGAAATAGGCCCCCGCCCCGAGGGCGAGCGAAACCCACAGCGGCAGGGCGGAGGCGATGGCGAACGGATCTTCCCCGGGCGAACCGGGCGGCACGATGCCCGGCACGCCGGCGAACGGGATCGCAACCGCGATCGCCAGCGCAAGACCCAGCGCCAGCATGGCCAGGCCCGCCAGCCCGTAGCCGAACAGGTAGATGCGCAGCACCCGCCAGAGCCGGGGGCGGGCCCGGAACCCGAGCCCGCCCAGCCGCTTGTGCTCGGTCAGCAGGCGGAAGGCCTGAATCCGGTAGTGCATGAACCCGCAGGCCACGACCGATACCGCGGCCAGCCCGAAGAGAGGGCCCGCCCCGACCGGAACGACCGTGCCTGCCGGAACGCTCGCCACCGCAACGGCGATCACGACCGCCGTGCCGAACAGGCTGATCAGGAAGACCAGAAAGGGGCGATAGAGCATCTGCCAGCGCCCGCCCTGATGCATTCGCGCGTTTCCGAACCATGTCCGGTCGGTGCGGTATTTTTCCAGCCAGAATGTCATGCGCGGCCACAGCAGGCCCAGCGAGAGGATCGTCACCGCCCAATGCGCCAGGGCCCGCCAGGCATAGCCCCAGGCGGCGGGCTCCAGCCCGAAGCCGATGCCGCGCCAGCGGGTGCGGGCGAGGATGTAGCGCCGCGCCCGGTAGCGGGCATAGAACAGAACCGGCAGGATACCGAGGAAGGACAGCGCCGTGGCCCACAGGGAGGTGCCGAACAGGGAGAGGGACACGAACATCAGCGCCAGATTCGCAATGCCGATGTAGAAGGCGAGGAAGACCACCGCAATCAGGAAGCCCAGCAGCTTCTCCATCGGCAGGCCGACATATTCCAGCGGGTGGCCGCCGGGGCGGATGGCCGACCAGTAGAAGCGGCGCAGACGGGTCTTCATCCAGAAGCGGTAAAGGCCCAGGCTCAGCACCGTCATGAGGCTGGTGCGCAGCGCCAGGCCGAACAGCCGGCCCCTGCGGCCGACATATTCGGTCTGAAGCTCACCGGGCTCCATGACTCAGGTGAACCTGTTGTCCCGCGGAAAGCCGCGCGGCGCCATGCGGCCCGCGCCGGCCCGCTTGCCGAGCCATTCGCGCAGGTCGGTCTGGGTACGGGTGCGCCCTGCCGGATCGCGCCAGCTCAGCCCCTCGGCCAGGGTGAAGGTGCGCGCATCCGACAGCCCGCCGTCCTTGTATTTCTGCAGCCGCACCCCCTTGCCGCGGGTCATCTCGGGCAGTTCCGACAGCGGGAAGATCAGCACCTTGCGGTTTTCGCCCACGCAGGCCACGTGATCGCCCTTCACCGGCCGGCACACCCTGGCATGCACCCCCTCGCGCAGGTTGAGCACCTGCTTGCCGCCGCGGGTCTGGGCCAGCACCTCGTCTTCCGCCGCGATGAACCCGTCACCCGCCGAAGACGCCAGCAGCAGCTTCCCCCCGGGGCGATGGACGAAGAGCGCGACGATCCCGGCCTCGTTGGGCAGATCGACCATCAGCCGCACCGGCTCGCCCATGCCGCGCCCGCCGGGCAGATTGGCCGCGGGAATGGTGTAGAATCGCCCGTTGGAGCCGAACAGCAGAAGCCTGTCGGTGGTCTCGGCGTGAAAGACGAACCGCCCCTCGTCACCATCCTTGAACTTGAGCTTCTGCCCCGGATCGATGTGCCCCTTCATGGCCCTGATCCAGCCCATCTTGGAGCACACCACGGTGATCGGCGCGCGCTCGATCATCGCCTCCAGCGGCACCTCCTCCACCTCTTCGGCCTCGGCGAAGCGGGTGCGCCGGGCGCCGCCTTCGTAGTTGGGGCCGAAGGCCTTCTTCGTTTCGCGCAGCTCGTCGGCGATCCGTTCCCACTGCAGGCTGTCGCTCTCGAGCAGGTCCTCCAGCGCGGCGCGCTCCTCCATCAGGGTGTCGCGCTCCTCGAGCAGGGCAAGCTCCTCCAGCCGGCGCAGGGCGCGCAGGCGCATGTTCAGGATCGCCTCGGCCTGCACCTCGGTGAGGGATGGTTCCGCACCCGCCGGCAGCCCTGCCCCGGCCAGCAGCGCCGGGCGCCGGTAATCGGCCTCGGAGGTGGCGCGGGGATGTTCGGCCGACCAGTCCTCGAACATCAGCGCCTGCTTCGGATCGTCGTCATAGCGGATGATGTCGATCACCCGGTCGAGGTTGAGGAAGGCGACGACGAAGCCTTCGAGCACCTCCAGCCGGTGGTCGATCTTGCCCAGCCGATGGCGCGCCCGCCGCAGCAGCACCTCGCGGCGGTGGTCGAGAAAGGCGCGCAGCACCTCCTTGAGGCTGCACACCTTCGGCGTCCGCCCGTCGATCAGCACGTTCATGTTGAGGCTGAAGCGCAGCTCCAGATCCGAGTTGCGAAAGAGCAGCCCCATCAGCATGTCCGGATCCACGTTGCGCGAGCGCGGTTCGAGCACGATGCGGATGTCATCGGCGCTTTCGTCGCGCACATCGGCAAGGAGCGGCACCTTGCGGGTCTGGATCAGCTCGGCCAGCTTCTCGATCAGCTTCGACTTCTGGACCTGGTAGGGAATTTCCGTGACCACGATCTGCCACTGGCCGCGGCCCAGATCCTCCTTCTTCCAGCTGGCACGCAACCGGAAGGAACCGCGCCCGGTGCGATAGGCCCGGGCAATGCTTTCGGGCGGCTCGACGATGACGCCGCCGGTGGGAAAGTCGGGGCCGGGCACGTGTTTCAGCAGCGTGTCGTCGCGCGCATCGGGGCTGCGGATCAGATGCAGGCAGGCATCGACCAGCTCCGCGATGTTGTGGGGCGGGATGTTGGTGGCCATGCCCACGGCGATGCCGCTGGCGCCGTTGGCCAGCAGGTTGGGGAAGGAGGCCGGCAGCACGACGGGCTCGCGCAGGGTGCCGTCGTAGTTGTCGCGGAAATCGACCGCGTCCTCGTCCAGCCCCTCCAGCAGCGCCTCGGCGGCGGCGGTGAGCCGGGCCTCGGTGTAGCGGCTGGCGGCCGGGTTGTCGCCGTCGATGTTGCCGAAGTTGCCCTGCCCGTCCACCAGCGGGTAACGCAGGTTGAAATCCTGCGCCAGGCGGGCCATCGCATCATAGATCGCGGCATCGCCGTGCGGGTGGTAGTTGCCCATCACGTCGCCCGAGATCTTGGCCGACTTGCGAAAGCCCCCGCCCGGGTTCAGCCGCAGCTCGCGCATGGCATAAAGGATGCGCCGGTGCACCGGCTTGAGCCCGTCGCGCGCATCGGGCAGCGCCCGGTGCATGATGGTTGAAAGCGCATAGGTCAGGTAGCGCTCGCCGATCGCGCGACGCAGCGGTTCGGCGACCTCGGCGAGCGCAGAGGGATCTGTCGCGTCGTTGTCGGGGACATCGGTCATGGCGCCGTGATAGCCGCAGCGACGCGAAGCGTAAAGAATCGCCCACCGATTTCCCTGTTTGAGCTTTCCACCGCACGGCCCTAGTTTCGGGCGGAACGGCCCGGGCACGCCGACGGACAGGGCGTCCCCGGGCGAAAACGGACAACCCGGCAGGACAACCGGCAGGACAAGCTGAACCGGCAGAGCAAATGACCGAAAGATCGATTCTCATCACCGGCTGTTCGTCAGGTATCGGATACGACGCCGCCCGGGGCCTGCGGGCACGCGGCTGGCGGGTGTTCGCTTCCTGCCGCAAGGGCGAAGACTGCGCCCGCCTGCGTGCCGAGGGCTTCGACAGCCCGCAGCTGGACTACACCGACCCCGCCAGCATCGAGACCGCCCTGGCAGAGGTTCTGGAGGCCACCGGCGGGCGGCTGGACGCGCTGTTCAACAACGGCGCCCACGCCCTGCCCGGCGCGCTGGAGGACCTGCCCACCGAGGGCCTGCGGGCAATCTTCGAAACGAACCTCTTCGGCTGGCACGAGCTGACCCGCCGCGTGATCCCCGCCATGCGCGCCCAGGGGCACGGGCGGATCGTCAACTGTTCCTCGGTGCTCGGGCTCGTGGCGCTCAGATGGCGCGGCGCCTATGTGGCGACGAAATTCGCACTCGAAGGGTTGACCGACACGCTCCGCCTCGAAATGCGCGACACCCCGATCCGCGTCATCCTGATCGAACCGGGGCCGATCACCTCGCGCATCCGCGAAAACGCCGTTGCCCATTTCGAGCGCTGGATCGACTGGGAAAACAGCCCCCGCGCCGGGCAATATCGTGCCGAATTGCTGAAGCGGCTCTACCACGGGAGCGGGCCGGACCCGTTCGAACTGCCGCCCCAGGCGGTGACAAGGGCGCTGATCCGCGCCCTCGAAAGCCGCCGCCCGCGCCCGCGCTATCACGTTACCGTGCCGACCCGCCTGATGGGAACGGCGCGGCGCCTCCTGCCCACCCGGGCGCTGGACCGGCTGCTGGCGCGCGGCTGATATCCGCCCCGGGCCGGTCGCGGCATTTCGCCCTCCCCCTTTCCAGGGAGCGGGCATCGGACTATAACCCGCGGCCACCACCAACGCCGCGCATGCCGCATCGGAGGCGACAATGCTCAACGACCCGCTGTTTCTCGTCGTCGCCGGCTCGGCCATCCTGGTGGTGATCATCCTGATGGTCGGGCTGGGCGGCTTTGCCCAGGGCGGAGAATTCAACAGAAAACACGGCAACCGGATGATGCGCTGGCGGATCGTCGCGCAGGCGGTAGCGGTGGCGCTGATCCTGATCTATGTTCTGCTCCGCAGGAGCGGAGGCTGAAACATGGTCGTGCTCAACCGGATCTACACCCGCACCGGAGATTCCGGTGAAACCGCGCTGGGCGACGGGAGCAGGGTGGCCAAGCATGCGCCGCGGGTTGCCGCCTACGGCACGGTGGACGAAACCAATGCCGCCGTCGGGCTGGCCCGTCTCCATGCCGAAGGCAGAACCGACGCGGCGCTGGCCCGCATCCAGAACGACCTGTTCGACCTGGGCGCCGACCTCTGCCGCCCGCCGGCCGAAGGAGAGGAAACCGCCGATCATCCGCCGCTGCGGATAAGCGAATCGCAGGTCTCCCGGCTGGAGACCGAGATCGACGTCATGAACGAGGCGCTGCAACCGCTGCGCAGCTTCGTCCTGCCCGGCGGGAGCCCGCTGGCCGCGCATCTGCACCTGTGCCGCACCGTGGCGCGGCGCGCCGAACGGCTGGTCGTGGCGCTGGCAGCTGGCGAATCCGTCAACCCCGCGGCGGCCCGATACCTCAACCGGCTGTCCGACTGGTTCTTCGTTGCCGCCCGCGCGGCCAATGACGGCGGCAGCGGCGACGTGCTCTGGCAGCCGGGCGCCAACTTCCAGACGGCACCGGAGAGCGCGAACGAACCGCCGGACGCGACGTAACAGGTCGATTTTGGCTTGTTATCCGCACCCCCGACCCGCTAACAAAACCGGGACCGGTGCTGCAGCGCAGCACCGCCATTTCGAGGAGATGACGCAATGAAGGTTCTGGTGCCCGTCAAACGCGTGATCGACTACAACGTGAAAGTCCGCGTGAAGGCGGACGGCAGCGGCGTCGATCTCGCAAATGTGAAGATGTCGATGAACCCGTTCGACGAGATCGCCGTCGAGGAAGCCATCCGCCTGAAGGAAGCCGGCAAGGCCGATGAAATCGTCGCCGTGTCGATCGGCGTCAGGCAGGCGCAGGAAACCCTGCGCACGGCGCTGGCGATGGGCGCCGACCGCGCCATCCTGGTGGTGGCAGCCGAGGACGTGCACCAGGATATCGAGCCGCTGGCGGTCGCGAAGATTCTGGCGAAGGTGATCGAGGAGGAACAGCCGGGCCTCGTGCTGGCCGGCAAGCAGGCGATCGACAACGACATGAACGCCACCGGCCAGATGCTGGCAGCGCTTCTGGGCTGGGGTCAGGCCACCTTTGCCTCGGAAGTGAATATCGAGGACGGCCACGCGCTGGTCACCCGCGAGGTGGACGGCGGGCTGCAGACCGTGCGGGTGAAGCTGCCGGCCATCATCACCGCGGATCTGCGCCTCAACGAGCCGCGCTATGCCTCTCTGCCCAACATCATGAAGGCCAAGAAGAAACCGCTGGAGGAAAGGACCGCCGCCGATTACGGGGTGGACGTGTCACCGCGGCTGGAGATCCTCAGGACCACCGAGCCCGAAGCGCGCAAGGCCGGGGAAATCGTCGGCTCGGTCGATGAACTGGTGGCGAAACTCAAGGAAGCGGGGGTTGTGTGATGGCTGTTCTTCTGCTTGCCGAAACTCACGGAAACGAACTGGCCGCGGACGCCACCGCCAAGGCGCTGAGCGCGGCCCGGAAGCTGGGCGAGGTCACGGTGCTGGTGGCCGGCGAAGGCTGCACCCCGGCCGCCGAGGCGGCGGCGACGCTCGAGGGCGTCGCGAAGGTGCTGTGCGCCGACGATCCGGCCTGCGGGCACGGGCTGGCCGAGCCGCTGGCGGCGCTGATCGTCTCGCTGGCCGGCGATTACGAGCATATCGTCGCCCCGGCCACCGCCAGCGCCAAGAACGTCATGCCGCGGGTGGCAGCCCTGCTTGACGTGATGGTGATCTCGGATGTCTCGGGCATCGTCGATGCCGACACCTTCGAGCGCCCCGTCTATGCCGGCAACGCGGTGCAGACGGTCCGCTCGCGCGACCCGAAGAAGGTGGTCACCATCCGCACCTCCACCTTCGATGCCGCCGAAAAGGGCGGCGCGGCGCCGATCGAGAACATCCCGGCCACGGCCGACCCGGGGCTTTCGGAATGGGTCGAGGACAAGGTGGCCGAGAGCGACCGCCCCGAGCTGACCTCGGCGGGCGTTGTCGTTTCGGGCGGGCGCGGCGTGGGCTCGGAGGAGAACTTCGCGCTGATCGAGAAACTGGCTGACAAGCTGGGCGCGGCGGTAGGCGCCTCGCGCGCGGCGGTCGATTCGGGTTATGCGCCGAACGACTGGCAGGTGGGCCAGACCGGGAAGGTCGTGGCGCCCGATCTCTACATCGCCATCGGCATTTCGGGCGCCATCCAGCACCTCGCGGGGATGAAGGATTCCAAGGTGATCGTGGCGATCAACAAGGACGAGGAAGCCCCGATCTTCCAGGTAGCCGATTACGGGCTCGTGGCCGACCTGTTCGACGCGGTGCCCGAGCTGATCGAAAAGCTCTGACCGGCGCCCCGGCGGCAGCGCGAAACAGCAGCGCGGAACATCGCAACGGCCCGCCGGGCGCGGGCCGTTGCGCCTTCTCGGGGAGGATTCCGCCGGTTGCGCCGGCCCGGTTCAGCCCAGACGCCCGGCCAGCTGCCGGGCGATCTCCTGATGCACGACCGGCCCGAGCAGGCTGTGCGCCGCCGGCGCCTCGTGCATCTGGAACAGCATCCGCGCATGGCCGGCCTCGATCTCCTCCGGCATCGCCACGATCTCGACGATCTCGGGCCCGTCTCCGGCAAGCGCTTCGAGCATCGCCCGGTCAACGAAATGCGGTCCGCGCCAGTCGGCGGCCAGGGTCGCGGCCTCCTCGGGGCTCCGCTCGCCGACCCACAGCAGGATGACCCGCCCCGGAATCCGCCGGACAAAGGACCGCATCCGGCTGAGCCATTCCCGGCACAGTTCCTCGCGCAAAAGCCCGAACCTGCGCGGCGACTGCTTCACCAGCGTGGCGACGAGATGGCCGACGAAATGGATCCCGGTGAAATCCACATCGGCGAAGATCCGGCGCATCATCGGCCGGGGGCTGGTGAAGCGGTCGTTGCGGCGCGGATGCACGCCGTAGAAGCGGTTCGACATGGCCGCCGCGCTGGTGATCTGGATGATCACGGTCTGCGCCCGGGCGCAGAATCCGGCGATGGCCGGGTCGCTCTCGAGAGCCTGCAGCCCCGCGTGATGGCTGCCGAGGTTTATCACCTTCCGTCCCGAAAGGACTTCGAGAACCGCCGGGTAGGGTTCCTCCATGAACGGCCCGAAGGTTTCCGTTCCGCCGAGCACGACGACATGCTCCTCGTCCGGCCCCACTTCGCGTTTCGGCCCCCTGAAGAACAGCCCGGAACCCTCGTAACGGCATGCGTGATAGTCGATGCCATGATCGGCGAATCGCTCGCAGGACATCAGCCACCCCCTTTCCAGTTCACCCGGCGGCGACTCTTCCCGAGACTGGTTGCGATTCGGCTAAACTCCCGGTTTTCATCAAATCCCGACGATCATTCGCCCTTGCATTCGCCCTTGCACCCAGGTTTTTCCGGGGCCTATGCTCCGCCAGGCATCGGAAAGGACAGGCCATGAACATCCAGTCGATCGGAATCGTCGGCGCCGGGCAGATGGGCAACGGAATCGCCCATGTCTGCGCGCTGGCCGGCTATGACGTGACCCTGCACGACATCAGCCGCGAAGCGCTGGACAACGCGATGCAGCTGATCCGCAGAAACCTCGAACGCCAGATCGCGCGGGAACGGATCACCCCCGACGCGCGCGATGCGGCGCTGGCCCGGATCAGGACGACGACGAACCTGGCCGAGGTGGGGCCGGCCGATCTGATCATCGAGGCCGCAACCGAACGCGAAACCGTCAAGGACGCGATCTTCGAGGACCTGCGGCCGCATCTGGGAACGGATACGATCCTGACCTCGAACACCTCCTCCATATCGATCACCCGGCTGGCCTCGAAAACCGACCGGCCGGAGCGCTTCATGGGGTTCCACTTCATGAACCCGGTGCCGGTGATGCAGCTGGTCGAGCTGATTCGCGGCATCGCCACAAGCCAGGAAACCTATGATGCCTGCCTCTCGGTGGTGAAGCGCCTGGGCAAGACGGCCGCCAGCGCCGAGGACTTCCCGGGCTTCATCGTCAACCGCATCCTGATGCCGATGATCAACGAGGCCGTCTATACGCTTTACGAAGGCGTCGGCTCGGTGACATCGATCGACGAATCGATGAGGCTGGGCGCCAACCATCCGATGGGGCCGCTGGAGCTGGCCGATTTCATCGGGCTGGATACCTGCCTTGCGATCATGAACGTGCTGCACGACGGTCTGGCCGACACCAAGTATCGCCCCTGCCCGCTGCTGACAAAATATGTCGAGGCCGGCTGGCTGGGGCGCAAGACGCAGCGCGGCTTCTACGACTACCGGGGCGAAACCCCCGTTCCCACACGCTGAACGCGCCGGAGGCGGAACAGGGGCGGAAGATGCGCCCCCGCCCGAACCCGCCCGGAGTGGAGTGGACCGGAGTGGAAAAGCGGCCGGGCAGCCCGCCCGGAAGCGGCATGCCGCACGGGGCAGACGGCTGGCAGGGAGAGGGCGCCTTCTGCCCCGGAACCCTCCGCCGATGGCGCGCCCGCAGGCGCTCAGCCGGCGTTTCCTTCTTCTGCCAGCGCCAGCGTCCGCCCCCGCAGCCAGGCCATGAAGGCGCTGGCGCTGGCGGCATGCCGTCCCCATTCCTCCGGCGGAATCGGCCGGCCGATGACCGGCTTTTGCGGCCTGTCCAGCACCCGTGCGACCTCGTGCAGCAGCAACCCCTGCCGCAGGGTCGCGGACAGCCGGTTCGCGATCTGGTAGGCGCGCGAGTTCTGGCCCGGGAAAAACACCGGCAGCACCGTGGCCCCGGAACGCTGGATCATCTTCGCGGTAAAGGGGTTCCAGTCCGCCTCGACCGCCGGACCGAACCAGCCTTCGGAAGCCGCCACCTGCCCGGCGGGGAACAGCAGCACCGCACCGCCCGCTGCCAGCTGGGCCATCGCCCGCTTGCGCATTTCGAGGCTCTTGCGGAAGGCATCCTTCTCATGGGGAAAGGGCACCGGCAGCATGAAGCGCCTGACCTCCTGGATGTTCGCCACCAGCGAGCGCGTCAGGATCACGAAATCGTCGCGCCTGCTGCCCACCAGCGCGGCCAGGATCATCCCGTCCACGATCCCGTTGGGATGATTCGCGACCACGATCAGCGGGCCGCTCCGGGGGATGTTGTCGATCTGTTCCTGCGGGGTCAGCAGATCGATCCCCATCTGCTCGAGCGCCCGCGGAAAGAAGGGCGCCCCCGCGGGCACCCCGGCCCGCTCGAAGCGGCGGATCCGCCGCAGCAGGGTCATCTTGCCGGTCATCCATTCCAGGGTGCGGATCACGAACACCTTGCGCGGGTCGGTGAAGGTGCCCGCATAGGACAGCTTGCGCTTGTCATAGGGAACATAGGGGGCCGGGCCGGACGCAGCCTGCTCGTCCGCCGCCAGAACTCCCTCTGCCCGCCCCTCGTGGTGCAGCTGGTCCACCAAAGCTCGTGCCTTTCCTTCGTTGCCCGTCGGTGCGGGCGGATTCACTTGTCTTCACCGAAGCGGTCGGCAACCAGCGCATCCAGCGCCGCCGACAGCTTTTCCGCCTCGGGGCCTGCGGTGCACACCTCGATTTCGGAGCCCATCTCCGCAGCCAGCATCAGCAGCCCCATGATACTGTCGCCCGACGCCACCAGGCTGCCCTTGCGGATCTCCGCCGTCGCGTCATGCGCCTCGACAACCTCGACCAGCTTCGCCGAAGCCCGGGCATGCAGCCCCTTCTCGTTGACTATCCTAAGCTTTCGAACCGGCATGGCGCAATGCAATCCTGATTCACGTTCCGGGTGCTTCGAAACTGTCGATGTATTTTCGGCCCGCCTCCTTGGCCAGCTCCACCGCGCGGGCCACCTTCAGGTGGCGGGATTTCGCCAGCTTGATCAGCATCGGCAGATTGGCCCCGTATATGATCTTCCGGTCATGCACGCTGCAGGCCGGCATCGACAGGTTGGACGGCGAGCCCCCGAACATGTCGGTGACAACGACCACCCCGTCGCCCACATCGACGCTGTCGGCCGCAGCGCAGATCTCGGACTGCTTGCGCAGCCGGTCGTGATCGGGCTCGATCGAGATCGCCAGGATACCGGACTGCTTGCCCACCACATGCTCGACGGCGGCAAGATATTCCCTTGCCAGCCCGCCATGCGCGACGATCACGATCCCGATCACGCCCTGCCCTCTTTTTCCGCTCCGCCGGCATCCTCCCCGCCGGCATCCGCCGCAAGCGCCTCTCCGGAACGCCGCTCGAGCTCCCGATGCCTTATAGACACCCGCCAGCCCGCTGCCGCAAGGGCATTGGCGAATCTTTCCGCCAGAACGACCGACCGGTGCTGCCCGCCGGTGCAGCCGAAGGCCATCGCGAAATGCGCCTTGCCTTCCTCGGCGAAGGCCGGCAGCAGCAGTTCCACCAGCGCGCCGACCCGTTCGCAGAACGGCGCTAGGCGCGGATCCTCCTCGACATGGCGCACCACCTCCTGCGCGCGCCCGTCGCGCCCGCGCAGCGATTCTTGCCAGTAGGGGTTGCGCAGGAAACGACAGTCGAACACCATGTCGGCCCCGTTCGGAATCCCCCGCCGGTAGGAAAAGGACAGCACCGAAACCAGAAGCCGCTTGCCTGCATCGATGCCGAGCCTGCGTTCGATCTCCCGGCGCAGCTCGTGCGGGGTCATTTCCGATGTCTCTATCAGAATGTCGGCCATCCGGCGGATCGGCGCGAGCAGCTCGATCTCACGCGCGATCCCCTGCGCCGGGGCCTGGGCGCGGGCCAGCGGATGGCGGCGGCGGGTTTCCGAGTAGCGGCGAATCAGGACATCCGGCCGGCAGTCCAGATACAGGAGCTCGACCTGCATTTCCGGCCGGCGCGCCAGCCCGGAAAGGGCCTCGGCCAGGGCATCGACCGAGAAATCCCGGTTGCGCACATCGATACCCAGCGCCAGGGGGCGGATGAGCGGCGGGCCGGCGATCAGCCGGTCGAGCAGCGACAGCGGCAGGTTGTCGATCACCTCGAAGCCGACATCCTCCAGCACCCTGACCGCCGTCGAGCGCCCCGCCCCGGAAGGCCCGGTGACGATCACGATCCGCTGCCGCTCCGCCCGGAGCCCGCTCGTGCTGGCGATGGTGCCGGATGCCATCAGAAGACCCTCCCGCCTCGGAGATACATCAGAATCGCCGCCGGAAAATGGGGGGTGGCGGGATTGTGAAGCAGCGGCAGGCGGCAGCCGAGGATTTCGGTTTCGCGCATCGGCGGCAGGCGCGCGTCCTCGGGCCGGTCGAGATCGACAACAAGCCGCAGCACGGCCGGCTCGGCGGGCGCAACCCCGAGAATTCCGACCCCGCGCACCTCGATCCGGCCGCGGATCTCCTCCGGGCAGTCGGCGAGGACCTCTCCCGCTGGCAGCCGGCGCAGGCGGGTGCGGTCATCGGCGATCAGCCCGGCTCCCATCGCCAGCAGCTGCAGCGCCAGGCCGGACTTGCCTGCCCCCGACGCGCCCAGGATCAGCACCCCGGCCCCGGCCACGGAAACGCAGCTGGCATGGCGGATCTCGATGCCCGGCCCGACGACGGCATTTCCGCCCGATGCAGCCATCACCGCCCCATCCCCGCAGCGGCCGCCCCGGAGCCGGGCTCAGACGGGCAAACCGACGACAAAACGCGCCCCGAGCGGCTCGGAACCGGCATCGGCATCGGTCGGGCGGATGTTCTCGGCCCAGATCACGCCGCCATGGGCCTCGACGATCTGCTTCGAGATCGCCAGACCGAGCCCCGAATTGTCTCCGAACTCGGAAGCGGGGCGCGAGGTGTAGAAGCGGTTGAAGATCTTGGTAAGCGCCTCTTCGGGAATGCCGGGGCCGGTATCCTCCACCACCACCAGAACCCGGTTTTCGCGCTTGCGCGCCCAGACCCGGATCGCATCTCCCTCCTCGCAGAAGGAAATGGCATTGTCGATCAGGTTCACGAAGACCTGCGCCAGCCGGGCTTCCAGCCCCTGAATCCGGATCGGGTTCTTCGGCATGTCGGTGATGAACTCGACCCCCTTGCCGCGCGCCTCCGCGCCCATGTGCTCGGTGATGTTGGTCAGCATCCTGAGCAGGTCGAAGGGCTCTTCTTCCTCCTTGACCAGCTCGCTGTCCAGCCGCGAGGCATTGGAGATGTCGCTCACCAGACGGTCGAGGCGGCGCACGTCATGCTCGATCACGTCAAGCAGCTTTTCCCGCTGGTCCTCGCGCGTGGCCACGCGCAGGGTGCCCACCGCCGACCGCAGGGACGCCAGCGGGTTCTTGATCTCGTGCGCCACATCGGCGGCGAACTGCTCGTTCGCGTCGATCCGCTCGTACAGGGCCGCCACCATGCCGCGCAGGGCGCTGGACAGGCGGCCGATCTCGTCCGGTCGCCCCGAAAGGTCGGGAATCCGGACCCGCCCGGGCCCGACCTTGCGGGCATTCTTCTCGCGCCCGACCTCGGCCGCAGCCGCCAGGTCCGACAGCGGGTTGGCCACCGTCGAGGCCAGGACAAGACTCAGCCCGATCGACACCAGGATCGCGATGACGAACATCTGGAGCACCTGTTCGCGCTCGTTGCGCACCAGCTCGTCGATCTCGCCGGCAGCGCTCAGCACCGCCACCGCCCCGACCGGGCGCCCCTCGCGCATGATCGGGGTCGCCACGGAAAATATCGTGCCGC
Organism: Paracoccaceae bacterium; assembly: GCA_026989055.1. Lineage (GTDB taxonomy): Bacteria > Pseudomonadota > Alphaproteobacteria > Rhodobacterales > Rhodobacteraceae > JAJRUE01. The sequence continues at coordinate 4,999 of JALSKC010000013.1, read as the reverse complement.
CGGCGGGGTCCTGCCCGGACCTGACCCGCGTCATCCCGGCCAGGGCTTCCGGCAGGATCTCGCGCGCATGGGCTTCGGCATCATAGGCCACTTCCGGCAGCACCGAAGGCGCAACGAGCGTGGAAATGCCTTCCCACAGCCAGTTGAGGAAATCGGTGATGATCGTGTGGCGCTCGTTGTCGAGCAGGCCGACGACCGGATCGGGGCGCTCCGCCCCGATCATGGAGGCCAGAAGCCGCCCGTCGCGGTCGAAGACGAACACCTCCGAGCCGGGCCGCAGGTCAAGTCCGGCAAGGGTCCGGGCGACATCGGGCATGCGCTCTTCCGTCAGACCGGAGCCGCCCAGCGCCGCCAGCTGGGCTTCCAGCACGCCGGCCAGAAGCTCCGCCTCGGTGACCATCCCGCGCTCGCGCTGGAACACGAGGCTGTCGCGGAACGGGTTGAGATAGAGCACCCCGGCAACGAGGATGATCAGCGCCAGCAGGTTGAAGGTGACGATCTTGCGCGCCAGAGGCGAACGGTTGATGGAAATCAGCCCCCGCCGGGCCCGCCGGGCGCGCACCTCCGAATCCGAGGAAGTGTTCGGCGCAACCCAGTCATCGCCCAGGACGACCTCGCCGGTTGCCGGTTTGCCGGAATCCTTCACCGCAGAGCCCCCGCCGCGGGCGCCATCATTCCTCGTTGTAGCGATAGCCGATACCGTAAAGCGTTTCGATGGCGCTGAAGTTCTCGTCAACCGAACGCATCTTCTTGCGCAGCCTCTTGATGTGGCTGTCGATCGTCCGGTCATCCACATAGACCTGATCGTCATAGGCCACGTCCATCAGCTGGTCGCGGCTCTTCACGAAGCCCGGGCGCTGGGCCAGCGCCTGCAGCAGCAGGAACTCGGTCACCGTGAGCGACACGTTCTTGCCCTTCCAGGTCACCACGTGGCGCAGCGGATCCATCGTCAGATGACCGCGCACCATGACCTTGTTTTCCTCGCCATCCGGCCGTTCGCCGCTTTCGATCGCCTCCTGGCGGCGCAGGAGCGCCCGGATCCGCTCCACCAGAAGCCGCTGCGAGAAGGGCTTCTTCACATAGTCGTCCGCACCCATCCGCAGCCCCAGAACCTCGTCGATCTCGTCATCCTTGGAGGTCAGGAAGATGACCGGCATCGAGGTCTTCTGCCGCAACCGCTGCAGCAGGTCCATGCCGTCCATCCGCGGCATCTTGATATCCAGTATGGCCATGTCCGGAAGCCGCTTGTTGAACGCGTCCAGGGCCGCCTGGCCATCATTGTAGGTTTCGACCTCGAAGCCTTCCGCCTCCAGCGTCATCGCGACCGAAGTCAGGATGTTTCGGTCATCATCGACCAGCGCTATCCTCGACATGATGAGGTTCCCTTGTTCTGCTCGGAATTATCCTTGATTTTTTGCCATAATCCTGTTTCCGGCACCAGGAATCAACCGCTAAGTGCGAATCAGCGCGCCCGATCCCTCCGATCAGACGACAAAATTCGTAAATTCGGCCTAATTCCGCACCGGAAACCGGATCGATCCGACCGGCGAATCCGCCCCGGCCGGGGCGGCAGCGCGATGGTGGCGCTAACGGAGAGATGATTGCGCTAACGGGCGAAACTGCCCTGTTTCGCGCCGGAAACCGCATGTTATAGGCGGGCCGAGCGGCGGCAGGAGCGGTCGCCACCGGGAAGTTTCAACATATCGGCGCATGCAGGAGAGCTGACAAATGAAAACCGGACGGGTGAACCCGCAATGCGAGCTCGGCCACCAGGGAATCGGCGGCATCGGCAGGGCGCATTACAATCTGCCCGAACCGCCCCTTGTCGAGGCTGCCCTGAAACGGGGCGAGGGAACGCTCGGTCGGGGCGGGGCGCTGCTGGTGCGTACCGGCCAGTTCACCGGCCGCTCGCCGAAGGACAAGTTCGTGGTCCGCACGCCGGACGTGGAAGCCGACATCTGGTGGGAAAACAACCAGCCGATGGACCCGGCCGCCTTCGATGCGCTGCATGCCGACATGCTGGCCCACCTGAAGGGGGGCGAGGTCTTCGTGCAGGATCTGTTCGCCGGAGCCGATCCCGCCAACCGGCTGGATGTGCGTGTCGTCACCGAGCTGGCATGGCACGCGCTGTTCGCCCGCACCATGCTGCGCCGGCCCGAACGCGCCGAGCTCGACAGCTTCCACCCCGCGTTCACGATCATCAACTGCCCGTCGTTCAGAGCCGACCCGGCACGCCACGGCTGCCGCAGCGAAACCGTGATCGCGCTGAACTTCGAGAAACGGCTGATCCTGATCGGCAACACCGAATACGCCGGCGAGATCAAGAAATCGGTCTTTACCCTGCTCAACTACATCCTGCCGGGCAAGGGGATCATGGCGATGCACTGCTCGGCCAATCACGCGCCGAACAACCCGGTGGACACGGCGATCTTCTTCGGGCTTTCCGGCACCGGCAAGACGACACTTTCGGCCGATCCGGCACGGGTGCTCATCGGGGATGACGAGCACGGCTGGTCGGAACGCGGCACCTTCAACTTCGAGGGCGGCTGCTACGCCAAGACGATCGGGCTCGACCCGGAGGCCGAACCGGAGATTCACGCAACCACCGAAAGGTTCGGCACCATCATCGAGAACATGGTGTTCGACCCGGAAACGCTGGAGCTCGATTTCAACGACGACAGCCTGACCGCCAACATGCGCTGCGCCTACCCGCTGCACTACATCTCGAACGCTTCCGATACCGGGGTTGGCGGGCACCCGAAGAACATCGTCATGCTGACCTGCGATGCCTTCGGCGTGCTGCCGCCGATCGCACGGCTGAGCCCGGCGCAGGCGATGTATCACTTCCTGTCGGGCTTCACTGCCAAGGTGGCCGGCACCGAGCGCGGCGTGACCGAGCCCGAACCGACCTTTTCCACCTGTTTCGGCGCACCGTTCATGCCGCGCCGCCCCGAGGTCTACGGGAACCTGCTGCGCGACAAGATCGCGCGCCACGGCGCCACCTGCTGGCTGGTCAACACCGGCTGGACCGGCGGCGCCTACGGCACCGGCAGCCGGATGCCGATCAGGGCGACGCGCGCCCTGCTGCGCGCCGCGCTCGACGGCACGCTGGCCGAAGCGCGCTTCCGCAAGGATCCGAACTTCGGCTTCGAGGTTCCCGAAAGCGTGCCCGGTGTCGATGACCGCCTGCTGAACCCGCGCGAAACCTGGGCCGACCCGGCCGCCTATGACGCGCAGGCCCGCAGGCTGGTGCGGATGTTCGCCGAGAATTTCGGGCAATATGCCGAGCACATCGACGAGGACGTGAAGGCGGTCGCCATCGGCTGATCGCCCACGCGCCAGCCCCCCGTGGCCCTCTCCCCCGTAGCCCTCGACGCGCAGCCGCGCCGCGGCACGGGCGGGCGGCGCGCGACCGCCGTCACGCCCCGAGCTTCTTCAGGGAACGCCTGATCGCTGCGAACTGCCCCGCCGGGCGATACGGCCAGAGGTATTCGGGCAGCACCGATTCCAGCGCCACCGGCTCCACCCCGAGCTCGGCCAGGCCGGGTGCCCCCGGCGCCACGGTCATGTCATGACGCAGGGTGCGCAGCTGATCGCGGGTGAGAACCCCGTTTCGGAACAGCCCCAGGGTCGCGGCCTGCAGGGCATCGAGCACGGCTGCACCCAGTCCGCCCACCCGGAACGGCAGGTCCACGACCAGCCGCCGCCGCTCGATCACCCCCAGCATGAGCCGGACCAGCGCGCGCAGGCTGCATGTGTCCGGGCCTCCCAGCTCGTAACGCCCCGCCGCGAGCGGCCCGCACAGGGCCGCCTCGATCGCCCGGGCGACATCGTCCACATGGACCGGCTGGAAGCGGGTCTCCCCCCCGACGATGAACAGCACCGGGCTGAACAGGGCCATCCGGGCGAACTTGTTGAAGAACCTGTCTTCGGGGCCGAAGATCACCGAGGGGCGCATGATCGTCGCTTCCGGGCAGGCCTCCTGCACCGCCTGCTCTCCGGCAGCCTTGCTGCGAAGATAGGCGCTCTCGGAAGCCGGATCGGCGCCAAGCGCCGAAAGATGCACCAGCCGACCGACGCCGCCCTCGGCGGCGAAGCGGGCGATCCGCGCCGCACCGTGGTGATGCACCGCTTCGAAGCGATTCCTGCCATGCTCGGCCAGAATGCCGACGCAGTTCACCACCGCATCGGCCCCGGCCATCGCCGCCCGCACCGAAGCGTCATCGCGGATGTTGCAGAAGACCGGCTCCACCTGCCCGACAACGCCGTAGGTGCGCACGAAAAGCGCCTCGTTGGGGCGCCGCACCGCAACCCGGACACGCCAGCCCGCATGCGCCATGCGCTGGGTCACATAACGCCCGACGAATCCCGATCCGCCGTAAATCGTGACAAGTCCCGGCATGTCCCGCCTCCGCCTGAGAGCACATTGCGTGGTTTATCGGCCGGCGCCGATCCAGGCAAGGCGCAAAAGGGTGCCGGGCAGCAGGAGTCGGGTTCTGCCGCCGGGAAGATCCCGCGACGGAAAAGATCACGAAACCCGTTGACACCCCGCCGGTCGGCCATTATTTCGCGGCCTCACGACACCTGCCCAGGTGGCGGAATTGGTAGACGCGCTAGCTTCAGGTGCTAGTGTCCGTATGGACGTGGAGGTTCGAGTCCTCTCCTGGGCACCATCTTCCTTTGAAATCATTGGGAAATTTAGGGGCGCCAGCGCAAAGCCCCACAACTGGTCCCACATTCGTTTTTCGATGTATTTTCGAACAGTGCCTCGACATCGGCCAAACGGATCACCGATACGTTGCAGCGCTTGTAAATCCGAATCCAGCCGCGCTCCGCCCAGCGGCAAACCGTGGACCGATGAACGCCGAGCAGAGAAGTGGCTCGGTTCGTTTGAACAGTTTCGGGTGGTTTCATAAGTGGATCACCCGCTCTGTCATGCTGCGACCGGCACCGGTCGCAGCGCCTCATGATATGCCAGATCGGGCGTCCGCCCGTCCAG
>JALSKC010000012.1 GCA_026989055.1 Paracoccaceae bacterium | reverse complement strand
GAGCCGAACGGCATCTGCTGGCAGCTGCGCACGGGGGCGCCGTGGGCGACATCCCCGAGCGCCAGGGCCCTGTACGACCTGTTGCAACCGCTTTGTCCGATGGGCGAAGCCGGGGGTGTGGGACAGGACATTCGACGCCGTATCAGCGGCTTGTGACGGCTCCGAGCAATCCGGGCAATCCGGGCAATCCGGGCAATCGGTGGCCAGCACCTCGATCCGCGTTCGCCACGCCAGCACGGGGCGAACGCGAAAAGGGGGCGGCGAGGCCGCCGGCACCGCCGGTCCGGCCGAGTTTCGCGCCCGCTGCATGGGGCGCTCGCGGGGCGGCGGTTTCAGGCGTGGCCGCCCTCGCCACACCCCGCTCCGCGGGCGCGCCGGCCCGGGCAGCGCATGTGGGAGCAGCGCATCTTGCGGGGCTTTTCAATCGGGCGATGCGGGATTATGTCAGAGGCAGGTCGGGGCGTGGCGCAGTCTGGTAGCGCATCTGTTTTGGGGACAGAGGGTCGTGAGTTCGAATCTCGCCGCCCCGACCACCCCTCTGCCCCGCTTCCCGAACGGTTTTCCGGCCGGCGTCGGGGCAGCCCCGGCGCTGTCGGCCATGCTGCCGGCCACGGTGTCGGCCACGGTGTCGGTGGATGGGGGTTCCGGTCGGGCCGGGTGCTCCGGGCTGTGGAAAACTTCACGCGAGCATTGAAGGGTGGAGCCTAAGGGGGCCGTTTCAGGCGGAAATCCGGCGGCGGCGGGCCTGCGGGGCGGGCTGTGTGCGAGTCTGTGCGTGAATCGAAGGTTAATTTCGGGGAGCAGGAGGTGGCCTTCCGGTCAAGGAAGAAATCTGCCTTCGGGGGCAAAAAAATCCGTTGACCGGGGCTGGCTCCTGCTCCAGATTGTATGGGCCGGGCGGTTAACCACAAGATTTAGTGGTTCCCGCAAGAGGGCAGGCTACGAACCAGCGCAGTGAAGGCGCGCTCCGTATCGTCGGTTTCGTGTCGCCGATGCGGCAGACGGGGCCGGGCGGTGCGAGTCGCGCGGGCGGTTCCGGTCGGCCCGCGGCAACAGGCAAGGGCGCCGTTCCGCGAAAGACGGGAGGGTGCGAAAGGCGAGGCAGGCGGGCGGAGATGTAGCGGCTGGCTGTGATAGGGTGTGATGCGGGGCAGGCGGACGGCGCCGGCAGGCGATGCGGGGCGGCGTTTCGAGTCATCGGCCGCGAAGGGCGGTTCCGCCCGGGGTCGTGACCTCCGCTCGTCAGGAGCGGACGGCTGAGGCGGACGGCCCCGGGCACCCGACCGGCAGCGGCGGCATGCGAAGCGCGTCAGGACGGAAGGCACAGGACGGATGAGAATCGAACGCAGGTTTACCAGGGCAGGTCAGGACGCATATGCGGATCTGGAATTCACCACCACCACTTCCGAAATCCGCAACCCCGACGGCACGCTGGTGTTCCGTCTGGAGGGGATCGAGGTTCCGGCGCACTGGAGCCAGGTGGCCAGCGACGTGATCGCCCAGAAATACTTCCGCAAGGCCGGGGTGCCGGCGCGGCTGAAGAAGGTGCGCGAAAGGGGCGTGCCGGAGTTCCTGTGGCGCTCGGTCGCCGACGAAGGAGCCCTGGCCGAACTGCCGGAGGAGGAACGCCTGGTCGGCGAGACCAGCGCGCGCCAGGTCTTCGACCGGCTCGCCGGGGCCTGGGCCTACTGGGGCTGGAAGGGCGGCTATTTCTCCTCCGAGGAGGACGCGCGCGCCTATTACGACGAAATGCGCCACATGCTGGCCAGCCAGCGCGGCGCTCCCAACAGCCCGCAGTGGTTCAACACCGGCCTGCACTGGGCCTATGGCATCGACGGCCCGGGCCAGGGGCACTACTACGTGGACCACCGCAGCGGCAAGCTGACGCGTTCGAAAAGCGCCTACGAGCACCCCCAGCCGCATGCCTGCTTCATCCAGTCGGTGGCCGACGATCTGGTGGGCGACGGCGGCATCATGGACCTGTGGGTGCGCGAGGCGCGCCTGTTCAAGTACGGCTCGGGCACGGGCACGAACTTTTCCTCCCTGCGTGCCGACGGCGAGCCGCTTTCGGGCGGGGGCAAGTCGTCCGGGCTGATGGGGTTCCTGCGCATCGGCGATCGCGCGGCCGGCGCCATCAAGTCGGGCGGAACGACGCGCCGCGCCGCCAAGATGGTGATCTGCGACATGGATCATCCCGACATCGAGGAATTCATCAACTGGAAGGTCATCGAAGAGCAGAAGGTCGCCAGCCTGGTGGCCGGCTCGAAGATGCACGAACGCCACCTCAACGAGATCTTCGCCGCCGTGCGCGCCTGGGACGGAGAGGCCGAAGATGCCGTCGATCCGAAGAAGAACCCGGCCCTGAAGGCGGCGGTTCGCGCAGCGAAAAAGGCTGCCATTCCCGAGAATTACGTGAAAAGGGTGCTGGATTACGCGCGCCAGGGCTACAGCGCGATCGAGTTTCCCACCTACGATACCGACTGGGACAGCGAAGCCTATTCCACCGTCTCGGGGCAGAATTCCAACAACTCGGTGCGTGTCACCGACGCCTTTCTGAAGGCGGTGCGCGAGGATGCCGACTGGGAGCTGATCCGCCGCACCGACGGCAAGGTGGCCAGGGTGGTGAAGGCGCGCGAACTGTGGGAGCAGGTGGGCCATGCCGCCTGGTCCTGCGCCGACCCGGGGATCCAGTTCCACGATACCATCAACGCCTGGCATACCTGCCCCGAGGACGGGCCGATCCGCGCCTCCAACCCGTGCTCGGAGTACATGTTCCTCGACGATACCGCCTGCAACCTGGCTTCCATGAACCTGCTTGCCTTTCTGCGCGATGGCGAGTTCCAGGCCGAGGAATACATGCATGCCACGCGGCTGTGGACGCTGACGCTGGAAATCAGCGTGATGATGGCGCAGTTTCCCTCGAAGGAAATCGCGCAGCTTTCCTACGACTTCCGCACGCTGGGGCTGGGCTATGCCAATATCGGCGGGCTCTTGATGAACCTCGGGATCGGCTATGACAGCGACGAGGGCCGGGCCCTGTGCGGGGCGCTCAGTGCGATCATGACCGGCGTGGCCTATGCTACCTCGGCCGAGATCGCCGCCGAGCTGGGCCCGTTTGCGGGATATGCGCGCAATGCCGATCACATGCTGCGGGTGATCCGCAACCACCGCCGCGCCGCATACGGGGAAAGCGACGGTTACGAGGGGCTGGCGGTGAAGCCGGTGCCGCTCGATCATGCCAACTGCCCGCAGGCGGAACTGGGCGAGCTGGCGAAAGCCGTCTGGGACGAGGCGCTGGAGCTGGGCCGCAAGCACGGCTACCGCAACGCCCAGACCACGGTGATCGCGCCCACCGGCACCATCGGGCTGGTGATGGATTGCGACACCACCGGGATCGAGCCCGATTTCGCGCTGGTGAAGTTCAAGAAGCTGGCCGGCGGCGGCTATTTCAAGATCATCAACCGTTCGGTGCCGGCTGCGCTGGAGAAGCTCGGCTATTCGAGCGTCCAGATCGAGGAGATCATCGCCCATGCGGTGGGCCACGGCACGCTGGCCGACGCGCCGGGCATCAACCATGCGGCGCTGCTGGGCCACGGCTTCGGGCCGTCCGAGATCGAAAAGATCGAGGCCGCGCTGCCCTCCGCCTTCGACATCCGCTTCGTGTTCAACCAGTGGACCCTGGGCGAGGAGTTCTGCACGAAAACCCTCGGCATCCCGGCCGATAAGCTGAGCGACCCGTCCTTCGACCTGCTGCGGCATCTGGGCTTTTCGCGCCGCGACATCGAGGCGGCCAACGATCACGTCTGCGGAACCATGACCCTGGAGGGCGCGCCGCATCTCAGGCAGGAACATTACGGTGTCTTCGACTGCGCCAATGCCTGCGGGCGCAGGGGGCGGCGCTATCTTTCGGTGGAAAGCCACATCAGGATGATGGCTGCGGCGCAGAGCTTCATCTCGGGGGCGATCTCCAAGACCATCAACATACCCAATGACGCCACCATCCGCGACTGCCTGGAGGCCTACGAGCTGAGCTGGTCGCTCGGGGTGAAGGCCAATGCGCTCTACCGCGACGGCTCCAAGCTCAGCCAGCCGCTGGCCGCGGCCCTGATCGAGGACGACGAGGAGGCCGAGGAGACGCTGGCCGCCGGCAGCGCTCCGGAAAAGGCGGCGGTGCTGGCCGAGAAGGTCGTCGAGAAGGTGGTGGTCAGGGAGGTGGCGCGCGGTCGGGTGAAGCTGCCCTCCCGGCGCAAGGGCTATACCCAGAAGGCGATCGTCGGCGGGCACAAGGTGTATCTGCGCACCGGCGAATACGAGGACGGCAGCCTGGGCGAGATTTTCATCGACATGCACAAGGAAGGCGCCGGCTTCCGGGCGATGATGAACAATTTCGCCATCGCGGTTTCGGTGGGGCTGCAATACGGAGTGCCGCTGGAGGAGTTCGTGGACGCCTTCACCTTCACCCGTTTCGAGCCGGCCGGCATGGTGCAGGGCAACGACAGCATCAAGAACGCCACCTCGATTCTCGACTACATCTTCCGCGAACTGGCGATCAGCTATCTCGACCGCACCGACCTTGCCCATGTGAAGCCCGAAGGCGCGGCCTTCGAGGAGCTGGGCAGGGGGGTCGAGGAGGGCCGGCCGAACGTGGGCGAGCTCAGCGATGCCGCGGCCTCGCGTTCGCTCGAGGTGCTGCGCCAGATCTCCTCCACCGGCTATCTGCGCAAGCGCCTGCCGCAGGAGCTGATGGTGCTGCAGGGGGGGGGGCGCGGATCCGCCCCGAAGGCCGGGGCGGCGCTGGCCCCGGAAACGGCGGTGGTGGCGGGAGGTTTCGCCGAGCCTGCGGCCGGTTTCGACGGCGCCGGCGAAGCCGGCACGGGCGCTGCCGACGATGCGCGGAGCAGGGCAAAGATGCAGGGCTACGAAGGCGATCCCTGCGGCGAGTGCGGCAACTACACGCTGGTGCGCAACGGCACCTGCATGAAGTGCAACACCTGCGGGGCGACCTCCGGCTGCAGCTGAGGAAGGCTCCGGCCGGGCCCGCGCGCGGGGTGCGCGTCAGCCCGGGAACCCGAGCGTCAGGCCGCCGGCGGCGGTGCGCTGAAGGTGCGCTGAACATGCCCGGGGCCGGGCGTGCTCGGGAAGGCCGGGGGAAACCGGCAGGCGGGTGCCGGGGCGCGCGGGGGGCAACGGCGGTTCTGTCTCCGCCATGCGCGCCCCGCTTCGCCGCCCGCCCAGCACATGCAGGGGCGAGGCGTGGCCATCTCCGGCGCAGCGGCTTTTCTGCCCCGTCCGGTTTCTGCCCCGTCCGCGCATGGCGGGGCGCATGGCGGCGCTCAGGCGCCGAGCGCCTTTTTCAGGTTCTCGTCCACCTTTTCGAGGAATCCTTCGGTGGTGAGCCATTTCTGATCGGGGCCCACCAGCAGCGCCAGGTCCTTGGTCATGAAGCCCGATTCCACGGTCTCCACCACCACCCGCTCCAGCGTCTCGGCGAAGTTCCTCAGCGCCTCGTTGCCGTCGAGCTTGGCCCGGTGCTTGAGCCCCCCGGTCCAGGCGAAGATCGAGGCGATGGAATTGGTCGAGGTGGCCTCGCCCTTCTGGTGCTGGCGGTAGTGGCGGGTGACGGTGCCATGCGCCGCTTCGCTTTCCACCACCTTGCCGTCGGGCGTCATCAGGATCGAGGTCATCAGCCCGAGCGAGCCGAAGCCCTGGGCCACGGTATCCGACTGCACGTCGCCGTCGTAGTTCTTGCAGGCCCAGACGAAACCGCCG
>JALSKC010000011.1 GCA_026989055.1 Paracoccaceae bacterium | reverse complement strand
GTGGGCTCCTCGGCCCAGACCAAGGCGATGAAATCGGTCGCCGGCCCGGTGAAGCTGGAACTGGCCCAGTATCGCGAAATGGCCGCCTTCGCCCAGTTCGGCTCCGACCTCGACGCCGCCACCCAGCGCCTGCTGAACCGCGGCGCGCGCCTGACCGAGCTGATGAAGCAGCCCCAGTATTCGCCGCTCACCAACGCCGAGATCGTCTGCGTGATCTACGCCGGCACCCACGGCTACCTTGACGGGATCGAGGTGGACCAGGTCGGCCGGTTCGAGGAGGGCCTGCTGAACCACCTGCGCTCCAGGCACCAGGACCTGCTCGACGACATCACCGACAACGACCGCAAGGTTGCCGGCGAGCTGGAAGAGAAGATCAAGTCCGCGATCGACGAATTCGCCGCGGATTTCGCCTGAAACGGTCTGAAAGGACAGGGACATGCCTAGCCTGAAGGACCTGAAGAACAGGATCGAGAGCGTCAAGTCGACGCGCAAGATCACCAAGGCGATGCAGATGGTCGCGGCCGCGAAACTGCGCCGCGCCCAGGACGCGGCCGAGGCCGGGCGGCCCTACGCCGAGCGTTTCGGCGCCGTGCTGGCGGGGCTGTCGGCGGCGGCGGCGGGTTCGGACAGCGCGCCGCTGCTGTTGCGCGGCACCGGCTCGGATCAGACCCACCTGCTGGTGGTGATGACCTCGGAGCGCGGGCTGTGCGGCGGTTTCAACTCGTCGATCGTGCGCCTGGCCCGGGCCCGGGTGCAGGAGCTGCAGGAAGCCGGGCGGACGGTGAAGATCCTCACCGTGGGCAAGAAGGGGCGCGAGCAGCTCAGGCGGGAGTACGGGGATCTGATCATCGACCACGTGGACATGAGCGGGGTCAAGCGCCTGGGCTACGATGATGCCCGCGGGATCGCACGCAACATCCTTTCCCGCTTCGAGGGCGGGGAATTCGACGTGGCGACGATCTTCTTCAACCGCTTCCAGTCGGTGATCAACCAGATCCCGACCGATCTGCAGATCATTCCGGCGAAGTTCGAGGCGGCCCGGGAAGAGGGGGCGGAAGGCGCCGCCCCGACATTCTACGACTACGAGCCGGATGAAAACGCGATCCTGGCCGAGCTGCTGCCGCGCGCGGTGGCAACCCAGATCTTCTCGGCGCTGCTGGAAAACGCAGCCTCCGAACAGGGGGCGCGGATGACCGCGATGGACAACGCCACCCGCAATGCCGGCGAGATGATCGACAAGCTGACCATCGAGTTCAACCGCTCGCGTCAGGCGGTGATCACCAACGAGCTCATCGAAATCATTTCGGGCGCCGAGGCGCTCTAGGAACAACCGGAGAAACGACATGGCAAAAGCGAAAGCGACCGGCAAGGTTACCCAGGTGATCGGCGCCGTTGTGGACGTCCAGTTCGAAGGCGACCTGCCGCCGATCCTGAACGCGCTGCATGTGGACAACGGCGGCAAGACGCTGGTTCTGGAAGTGGCCCAGCACCTGGGCGAGGGCACGGTGCGCACCATCGCGATGGACGGCACCGAGGGGCTGGTGCGCGGCGCCGAGGTGACCGATACCGGCGGCCCGATCTCGGTTCCCGTCGGCAAGGAGACGCTCGGGCGGATCCTCAACGTGATCGGCGAACCCGTGGACGAGAAGGGGCCGGTCAAGGCCAGGGAACGCCGCCCGATCCACCAGGAGGCCCCCGATTTCTCGGAACAGTCCACCGAAAGCGAGATCCTGGTCACCGGCATCAAGGTCATCGACCTGCTGGCCCCCTACACCAAGGGCGGCAAGATCGGCCTCTTTGGCGGCGCCGGCGTGGGCAAGACGGTGCTGATCATGGAACTGATCAACAACATCGCCAAGGTGCACTCGGGGCTGTCGGTCTTTGCCGGCGTCGGTGAACGCACCCGCGAGGGCAACGACCTCTATCACGAGATGATCGAATCGGGCGTTATCGTCCCCGACAACCTGGAAGAGTCGAAGATCGCCCTGGTCTACGGCCAGATGAACGAGCCGCCGGGGGCGCGCATGCGCGTCGCCCTGTCCGGCCTGACCGTGGCCGAGCAGTTCCGCGACGAAACCGGCGCCGACGTGCTGTTCTTCGTCGACAACATCTTCCGCTTCACCCAGGCGGGTTCCGAGGTGTCGGCGCTGCTCGGGCGCATCCCCTCGGCGGTGGGCTACCAGCCGACGCTGGCCACCGACATGGGCGCGCTGCAGGAACGCATCACCTCGACGAAGTCCGGCTCGATCACCTCGGTGCAGGCGATCTACGTGCCCGCCGACGACCTGACCGACCCGGCGCCGGCGACCTCCTTCGCCCACCTCGACGCCACCACCGTTCTGAGCCGCGCGATCTCGGAGCTTGGCATCTACCCGGCGGTGGACCCGCTCGACAGCACCTCGCGGATCCTCGACCCGGCGATCGTGGGCGAGGAACATTACACCGTGGCCCGCGACGTGCAGGCGATCCTGCAGCGCTACAAGGCGCTCCAGGACATCATCGCCATCCTCGGCATGGACGAGCTCAGCGAGGAGGACAAGCTGGTGGTGGCCCGCGCGCGCAAGATCCAGCGCTTCCTCAGCCAGCCCTTCGACGTGGCCCAGGTGTTCACCGGCTCGCCCGGCGTGCAGGTGCCGCTCGAGGACACGATCGCTTCGTTCAAGGCGGTCGTGGCCGGCGAATACGACCACCTGCCCGAAGCCGCCTTCTACATGGTCGGCGGAATCGAGGACGTGGTGGCCAAGGCCGAGAAAATGGCCGCGGAAGCCGCCTGACAAACGAGGTGCCACATGGCAGACACGCTGCAATTCGACCTGGTCTCGCCGGAACGGATGCTGGCCTCCTTCGAGGCCAGCGAAGTCCTGCTTCCGGGCACCGAGGGCGACATGACGGCGATGCCCGACCACGCGCCCACGATCACGACCCTGCGCCCCGGCTTCCTGCGCGCCGTGAGCGCGGGGGAGAGTCGGGAATTTCTGGTGACCGGCGGTTTCGCGGAGATCACCGCGACCAGCACCTCGGTGCTCGCCGAACAGGCGATCCCGCGCGAAGAGGTGAGCCGGGAAATGCTCGAAGAGCTGCACGCGCAGGCCACGCGGGTGCATGAGGAGGCCGCGCCGGAGAACAAGGACGTGACGGCCAAGGTGGTGGCGGATTTTGCCGCCGCCATCGAGGCCATGGCCTGAACGAGGCAGTCCGAGCGGGGAGGCGGCGCTCGCGGAAATGAGCCGCCCGGCGCGGGCTCCGGCCATGCCGGGGCCTTTCTCGCCTTTGTCCCTTTCCTTTTTTATCGCGTCTTTTATCGCGTCTTCCGGCAGGGGGTGGCGGCCGGAGTGCCGCCCGGCGGCGCGCGCCGGTTCCGCCGCCCGTGAGATGTCATCCGCGGGGAGCCGCCCGCGGGGGGCGGCGGTGAAGGCCGGGCGGCGGCCAGAAGAGCCGGCACGGGAGGAAGGCCGGCACGGGAGGGCAGCAGAGGGCAGCAGAGGGCAGCAGGCGTCGGCCTGGCCCCGGGCAGCCGGCTTCGGGCGAACTGGGCGAACTGCGGCGGGAGGGCGCGACCGGCGCCGGCATGACCGTCAGGCGGCGAGGATTCCTGTCGCGTCATGCGGGACAGGCCCGGGGATCGCAGCCCCGGCCCGTTCGGTGCTCCCCTGCGGGCAGTAGGCTTCGAGCATCCGGCAGGCCTCCTCGCGCAGATCCGGTTCCAGCAGGGCAAGGCTTTCGCCATCTCCCGGCAGGGTTTCCGCCCACAGGCCGTTGGCGCAGACAAGGCTGCTGGAAGTGGTCAGGAGGTGGAAATACTCAACCCCGGAAAGGGGGCACTCGACGGATACGTTGCGCCCGTTCAGCAGGGAGCGGGCCGGCGCCAGGATCGCATCCTCGCCGAACAGGTAGGTTGCGCGCCAATCATCCACGACAAGGCGGTGTTCCTGGGCCACCAGCAGATCCTGCCCCGGCCGTCCGCCGTTCAGCGCGCCGGCGCCGATGCGCATCGGCCGCAGTGCCGGCGCCAGCACCAGCTCCAGGGCGGAAATCCGTTCGCTCCCGCGCCAGGCGACCAGCTGCACCGCGCCGTCCCGGGAAAGCACCTCGTCTCCGTGTTCCAGATCCTCGATCGCGACCTCGCCATGGGGAGTTTCGATCATGGTGCCGCGCACGAAGCGGTTCCGGGGACGGGCATCCTGCACCGGGCGTGCCCCGGCAATGGCATGCGCCTGCCCGCCGTGCAGCGCCATGGTGGAAAACAGCAGCCGCCGCGCCGGGCCGCCGGTCGACCCGGCCGGTCTGATCTGCCCGACGAGGAAGCTGAGCCCGGGCACTTCGGCGCTGGGCATGACGAATTCGGGGATGATTTCCGAACCGGCCTCGAAAACGCAGTCGGCAAGGCGAAGCGGGCGCTCCAGAACAGACGCTGCGGGTGCCGCGCCGATCATCCGGTCGCCAGCACGCAGGGTGAGCGGGCGGGCCTGCACCGTCAGGGCAAGCGTGCCGTTGCACCCCCGTGCAGTTCGTTCCCGTGCAGGCGGGAGCGCGGCCGACTCGTGAGCGCGCAGATGCGCGCGCAGCGCATCAGGCGCGGCGGCGATGGCGGAAAGCTCCCAGGCGAGAAATTCATGGACAGGGTTCATGCGGCAGCCCGACTCATTTTCACATCAGCATTGACATCCGATTCTTGCGGTCGGGTTTATGCCGCCGGTTTCTGTCGACTTGTGGGCATCAAGGGGGAAATTCTGGGCCTTGGGGCCTGGCCTTGGGGGCTGCTCCGGGCCGGAATGCGCGTTGCCGGCCGTCAGCGCATGTCCGGCGGTCGCGCCTCTTCCCGCAGCCCGGCCACCGCCTGCTCCAGGCTGAGGGTCTCGGTGCGCTTTTCTCCGAGCCGGCGGAGCGTTACCGTGCGCTCGGCGACCTCGCGCTTGCCGATGGCCAGGATCGCCGGCACCCTGGCCAGCGAATGCTCGCGCACCTTGTAGTTGATCTTCTCGTTGCGCGTGTCCGCTTCGGCGCGCAGCCCGGCGGCTTTCAGCTCGGCCACGACCTCATGCACGAAATCGTCCGCATCCGACACGATCGAGGCAACGACGACCTGGCGCGGCGCCAGCCACAGCGGGAACCTGCCGGCGTATTGTTCGATCAATATGCCGATGAAGCGCTCGAAACTTCCCAGCACCGCCCGGTGCAGCATCACCGGACGGTGCCTGGCGCCGTCCTGCCCGATGTAGCCGGCATCGAGCCGCTCGGGCAGCACGAAGTCCACCTGCAGGGTGCCGCATTGCCAGTCGCGCCCGATGGCGTCGGTCAGAACGAATTCCAGTTTCGGGCCGTAGAAGGCGCCTTCGCCGGGGTTCAGGTCAAAGGCGCAGCCGGCGGCGCGGGTGGCGTTGATCAGCGCGGTTTCCGCCTTGTCCCATGTCTCGTCGGAACCCGCGCGCGCCTCGGGCCGGTCGGAAAACTTCACCTTGAAGCTGTCGAAGCCCAGGTCCTTGTAAACACCGGATAAGAACTCGATGAACCGGGCGGTTTCGCTTTCGATCTGCTCTTCGGTGCAGAAGATATGCGCGTCATCCTGGGTAAAGCCGCGCACCCGCATGATGCCATGCAGCGCGCCCGACGGCTCGTAGCGGTTGCAGGCGCCGAACTCGGCCATGCGCAGCGGCAGGTCGCGGTAGCTTTTCAGCCCCTGGTTGTAGATCTGCACGTGGCAGGGGCAGTTCATCGGTTTGAGCGCGTTGATCGCCTTTTCGCGGGCGTGTTCCTCGTCCACCTCGACGATGAACATGTTTTCGCGGAACTTTTCCCAGTGGCCGGAGGCCTCCCACAGGCTGCGCTCCACCACCTGCGGGGTGTTCACCTCCACATAGCCGCCGCGCCGCTGTGCCCGGCGCATGTAGTCCTGCAGCGTGGTGTAGAGCGTCCAGCCGTTG
>JALSKC010000010.1 GCA_026989055.1 Paracoccaceae bacterium | reverse complement strand
ATGCCCAGCTGCCACAGGGTGCCGCGCAGGATGGTGCCCGCGCCCTCGTTGATCAGCGCCCCGAGCGAGGTGTTGGGCTCCTGCACCCCCAGCCCGAGGAAGGAGATGAAGCTTTCGGCCATGATCATGCCGGGCACCAGCAGCGTGGCATAGACCACCACGATGCCCAGCAGGTTGGGCACGATGTGGCGCAGGATGATGGTGAACCAGCCGACGCCTGCGGCGCGCGCCGCCTCGACGAATTCGCGGTTCTTGAGACTCAGCGTCTGGCCGCGCACGATCCGGCTCATGTCCAGCCAGCTGAGCACCCCGATCCCCACGAACAGCATGAACAGCGAGCGCTCGAAGATCACCAGCAGCAGGATGATCACGAACATGTAGGGCACGGCGGAAAGCACATCGACGCTGCGCATCATGAGCCCGTCGGTCACCCCGCCGACGAAGCCCGAAACCGCCCCGTAGAGGGTGCCGATCACGACCGCCACAAGCGAGCCGATGATGCCCACCATCAGCGAGGTGCGGGTGGCCTGGATGGTGCGGGCATAAAGATCGCGCCCCAGGTCGTCGAGCCCGAAGTAATGGCCGTTCTCAAGCGATGGCGCGCCCAGGGAGGCAATGTCGCCCATCCGGTCCCAGTCGATCTCCTCGTTCGACCACTGGGCGAAGAGCGGCCCGATGACGGTGAACAGCACGATCAGCCCCAGCACGATCATCGAACCCACCGCCGCCCGGTTGCGCAGGAAGCGGCGCATGGCGTCCTGCCACAGCGAACGCCCGCGGATTTCCTCCGCCTCGGCCAGCTTCTCGGCGATCCGTTCGAGCCGGTCGGTATCCCTGACCATCCCCATCGTTCAATACCTGATCTTCGGGTCGAGCCAGGCGTAGATCACGTCCACGACCAGGTTGAAGATGATGGTGAGCCCGCCATAGAGGATGGTGATGCCCAGCATCACCGAATAGTCGCGGTTGAGCGCGGAATTGACATAGGAATTGCCGATCCCGCCGGTGCCGAAATAGCGGTCGATCACCACCGAGCCGGTGATCAGCCCCACGAAGGCGGGCCCCAGATAGGAAACCACCGGCATCATCGCCGGCTTCATGGCGTGGCGCCATATGATGGTGCGCTCGGGCAGTCCCTTGGCGCGGGCGGTGCGGATGAAGTTGGAATTCAGCACCTCGAGCATCGACGAGCGGGTGATCCGCGCGATCGAGGCGAAATAGGAGGTGGACAGCGCGATCACCGGCATCACCAGATACTGCCACTGGCCGCCGTGCCAACCGCCGCCGGGAAGCCAGCCCAGCCACCAGGTGAAGACGATGATCAGGACCGGCGCCATCACGAAGTTGGGCAGGCTCTGGGCCAGAAAGGTGGTGCCGGTGGCCGCGTAATCCAGCGGGCCGTTGTGCCGGACCGCCGCCAGCACGCCCAGAGACACACCCACCACCACCGCCACGACGAAGGAGATCGAGCCGTATTTCAGGGTGATCGGGAACCCCTGGGCGATGATGTCGTTAACCGTGCGGTCCTTGTACTGGTAGGAGGGGCCGAAGTCGAACTCCAGCACGATCCCCTCGAGGTAGATCAGCAGCTGCTGCCACAGCGGCCTGTCGAGCCCGTATTTCGCCTCGATGTTGGCCAGCACCTGCGGCGGCAGGGGGCGTTCGGAGGTGAACGGACCACCGGGGGCAAGCTGCATCAGGAAGAAGCTGATCACGATCAGGATCAGCAGCGTCGGCACCGCGACCATGAGCCGCCTGACGATGAAGCGCAACATGAGGAAGCACCCGTGCAAACCGCCCCGGCCCCGCGACGGGGGCCGGGGCGCCCGTTTCCGCCCGACCGGCTATTCGGCGACCTTGTAGAAGTCCTTCGAATACCAGTTCTGCTCCACGTTGTTGATCGGCCAGCCCTTCAGGTTGGGCTTGAGCATCATGTTGATCGCATAGTGGTAGATCGGAATGATCGGCACGTCCTCGGCGATGATCTGCTCGATCTCGGTGTAGAGCGGCTGCGGGTCGTCCGCCGTCTTGGCCTGCTCCAGAAGCGCATCCACCTTCGGGTTGCTGTACCTGGAGTCGTTGTAGCCCGACTTCGAGTTCATCAGGTCGAGGAAGGTCGAGGCTTCGTTGTAGTCGCCGCACCAGCCGGCGCGGGCAACTTCATAGTCACCGTTGCCACGGGTCTGCAGGAAGGTCTTCCATTCCTGGTTGGCCAGCTCCACATTGGCGCCCAGCTTGGTCTTCCACATCTGGCTGATCGCGATGGCGATCTTCTTGTGGCCTTCGGAGGTGTTGTAGATCAGCTTGACGTCAAGCCCGTCGCCGAGCCCGGCCTCGGAGAGCAGCGCCTTGGCCCGGGCGTCGCGCTCGGCCTGGCTCATAGAGGCGATCGGCACGTCCGGCACCTGGAAGCCGGCCGTCGCCGCCGGGGTGAAGGTATAGGCCGGAATCTGCCCGCCCTGCAGGATCTTGTCGGTGATCACCTCGCGGTCCACCGCAAGGTTCAGCGCCTGGCGCACCCGCACATCCTTGAGGTAGTCGGGCCCGTTCTCGCCCAGATTCAGGATGTAGTAGTAGGAGCACAGCCGCGGCGCGCTGATCGCCTCGTCGGGGTATTCCGCCTTCAGCTTGGGATACTGCCCGGTGGGAATGCCGGTGCGGTCAAGCTCTCCGGCGAAATAGCGGGTCAGCGCCACGTTCTCGTCGTTGATCACCAGCGCAACGACCTTCTCGATCACCGTGTTCTCGTTGTCCCAGTACATCGGGTTGCGCTCGCGCACCGAACGTTCACCGGGGATGTGCTCGGTCAGCACATAGGCGCCGTTGGAGACGATGTTGCCCGGCCGCGTCCACTCCTTGCCGTATTTCTCGACCGTTGCCCTGTGCACCGGGAAGGTCGAAGCATGGGTCGTCATCAGCGGGAAGTAGGGCAGCGAGGCCGAAAGCTTCACCTCCAGCGTGTAATCGTCGATGGCACGCACGCCCAGTTCTTCCTTGGGCTTCTCGCCGGCGATGATCGCGCCCGCGTTCTCGATCGACATCAGCTCGCCGAACCATGAATAGGGAGAGCCGAGCTCAGGGTCCACCAGCCGGCGCCAGGCGTAGACGAAATCATTGGCGGTCACCGGGTCGCCGTTCGACCATTTCGCTTCCGGGCGCAGCTTGAAGGTGTAGACGTCCTTGGTGTCGTTCACCTCGTAGCTCAGCGCCACGCCGGGTACCAGGTTGCCCTCGGCGTCCTGATTGAACAGCCCCTCGAAGAGGTCGCGGATCACGTCGGAACCGGAGACATCCTCGACCAGCTGCGGATCGACCGAGGTGAATTCGTCGATGATCGAATAGGTGAATGTCTGATCGTCGGCCAGCCTGGTGCCGGCGGGCACGTTGGCGGCAAAAGCGGTTGAACCCAGAATCGTTCCGGCCATCAGCCCGGCAATCAGGATCCTTGGCATCCCGGTCATGAATTTTCCTTTCCTGTCAGGTTGTTCCATCTTTCTTTCCCTTTTTTTTCGGATCGGGTCGGAACTCGCCCCGCAGTTGAGCCCCGCAGGAGCCGCCCCGATCCGGATGGCATGCAGTCTCTCAGAGCCTGCACCCCCAACGCAAGCCTTTCCTTGCGTCAGCTCGGGGACCGGCCCGGAAAGGCGGCTGCCACATGACATCCGGCGTCACATCCGGCCCGCTCACGAGGTCATCGCGCCGATGCCGCCTGCGCCCTGCGGGGCTTCCGGCCGCCGGCGCCGATTTCCTCCCTCCTCCCTCCTCCCTCCTCCCTCCTCCCCCTCTCCTCCTTCCTCCTTGCGCGCCCGTGTATCCGCCCCGCCGGCGGAACCCCTTCCGGCTCCCCTTGCATGATCCGCGAGAACAGGCGTTCCCCCCGCCGCCGCACCGGCCTATAGTTCCCGGAGCAGAACCCGCGGCGGGAAGGAGCGGCAGGCGGAAATGAGCGGTGCGGCAACGGCTCCGGGGAGTTTCAACGTCATGATCGTCGCCCAGAAGGGGCGGCTGTCCTGCGAGGCGCTGCTGTTCGCCGCCAGCCTGCGCCATTGCGACCCGGAGTTTTCGGGGCGGCTGATCGTCGCCGTGCCGGAACCCGGCGGCGCCTGGCCGGAAGACATGCGCCCCGACGCCGATACCCGCCGGCACCTGCAACAGGAATACGGCGCCGAGATCCTGCCCTTCCCGGCCCGCCATTTCGGCCGGTCCTACCCGCATGGCAACAAGATCGAGGCGCTGCTGGCCATGCCGGAGGGCGAGCCCTTCGTGTTCTTCGACAGCGACACGCTGATCACCGGCGCGCTTTCGCGGGTGCCGTTCGACTTCGACCGCCCCACCGCATCGCGCCGGGTCGAGGGCAGCTGGCCGCAGCCGCAGCCCTACCGGGCCGGCTACCGCGAGATCTGGCACTCTCTCTATGCCCGCTTCGGGCTGGATTTCGAGAGCTCGCTGGAGCCGTCCCACCCCGCCGGCTACTGGCGGCGCTACCTGTATTTCAACGCCGGCTGGTTCTTCTACCGCTGCCCGCGCGAATTCGGGCGCCGCTTTCTCGACTACGCGCTGTCCATCCGCGACGACCCGCCCCCCGAACTGGCGGCCCAGAGCCTGGACCCCTGGCTCGACCAGATCGCCCTGCCGCTGGTCATCCACGGCCTCGGCGGCGGGCGCGACACCCTGCCCGAGGGGCTCCTGGACGGCACGGTCAGCTGCCATTACCGCACCTTTCCGCTGCTTTACGCCCGCGAAAGCGACCGCGTGATCGCCCTGCTGCACGAAATCGCCGCCCCCAACCGGCTGAAGAAGCTTCTCAAGCGCCACGAGCCGTTCCGGCGCATGGTCTATCAGGGGCGCGGGCAGAAGGTGCGCGCGCTGTTCGACCGCAACGCCCTGCCCTCGCGCGAACAGCTGATCCGCAACCGCATCCGCAAGGCCGGCTTCTGGATGCGCTGAGCCGCCGGTGCGCTTGCCGCCCCTCCCGTGCCCCGGGCCGGGCGGGATGCCGGCGGACATCCGCGCATCCGGAACAGCCGCGCATCTCCGGGCGCGGAAGATCCGTGCATTTCCGGACGGCCGGAGTATCATTCCTCCCCGGCAGCCGCGGGTCGCGGCGTGAGCGGGCCACCGTCATCGCGCCACCGACGCGCGCGCGACGCGAGACGCGCGCGCGACGCGGGAGGAGACGCGCGCGCGAGAGGACCAGAGAACCGCAGAACCGCGCGCGCGAGAGACGGAGAGGAAAAGAGAGAACGGGGAGGAAAACATGTGCGACACATGCGTGATGAACCGCGTCAAGGAGCGGATGCTCTCGCGGCGGGAATTCTTCAGCGCCTCGGCCGGCGGCGCGGCCGCCCTGGCGGCGGGCAGCGGGATGGCCGGTTCCGCCGCGCTGGCCGCAGGCCACAGCCGGGTGCAGGACATGACCCATACGGTGGATCCGGCCTTCCCCACCTACTTCGGCCAGCCGGGAATTTCCGCCGAGCGGAAGTTCGGCTTCGCCGAAAACGGCTTCAACCTTTTCGTGCTCACCGTCAACGAACACACCGGAACCCACATCGACGCGCCGCTGCATTTTTCGGCCGACGGCAATTCGGTAGATGAAATTCCGGTGGAAAACCTCGTGGCCCCGCTGTGCGTGATCGACATCCGAGAAAAGGCTGCGATGAACGCCGATGCGCAGCTGACGCCTGACGACATCCGCGCCTGGATTGCGGCCAACGGCGAGATCCCCGATGGCGCCTGCGTGGCGATGAACTCGGGCTGGGCGGAGCACGTGAACAGCGCAAGGTTCCGTGGCGAGGATGCCGACGGCGTGCAGCACTATCCCGGCTTTCACGTGGAGGCCGCGCAGATGCTGATGGAAGAAACCGGCGCCGCCTCGCTGGCGGTCGATACCCTTTCGCTGGATTACGGGAAGTCCGCGGATTTCGCGACCCACTATGCCTGGCTGCCCAGCGGGCGCTTCGGGATAGAGAACATCGCAAACCTCGACAAGGTCCCCCCGGCGGGCGCCACGCTCGTGATCGGCGCGCCCAAGCACCGCGGCGGCTCGGGGGGGCCGGCGCGCGTCATCGCGCTGATCTGACCGGAAAGCGGCGCACATGCCGAAGCACAATCGCATGCCCCCGCCCGGAGCCTGTCCGCAGCGGCAGGGGCCGGGGCAGCAGAGGAGCGGGCCGGCAGCAAACGGAGAGGCGAACGGGCCGGGGCGCGGACCGGGGGCGAATGTGTGGGCGGCGGGGGTCAGGCGGCGAAAACGCCGCCCATGTCGCGGAAGCCCTTGACCTCGATCGGGTTTCCGGACGGATCGCGGAAGAACATCGTCCACTGCTCGCCGGGCCGGCCCTCGAAGCGCACCGAGGGGGCCAGCACCCAGTCGGTGCCGGCCGCCTCGAGCCGGTCGGCCAGGGCCCGCCAGTCGCGGTATTCCAGCACCACCCCGAAATGCGGCATCGGCACCGCCCGGCCCGCCACCTGCCCGCTGGGCGCGGTGGCGAAGGGCGTGCCGAGGTGCAGGCTGAGCTGGTGGCCGAAGAAATCGAAATCCACCCAGGTGTCGGTCGAGCGGCCCTCGGCGCAGCCCAGCACGCCGCCGTAGAAGGCGCGCGCGGCATCGAGGTCATGGACATGGATGGCAAGGTGAAAGGGCGTGGGCATGTGCGTGCTCCTCTGCGCCTCCGGCAGGCTCCGGCAGGCTCCGGCCATGCAGAATCACAGCTTTCCCCCGCCCGCGCAAGCGCCCGGAGCGCCGCCCGCGGGCAGCGGCAACGGGTTGCGCCGCCCCCGCCTGCGCCCTACACCTTTGCGGGAGCACACGAACGGGAGGTTTCCATGTCCGACGACGGCCCCAGCTACGGTTTCGACACGCTGCAGATCCACGCAGGCGCCCGCCCCGATCCGGCCACCGGCGCGCGGCAGACGCCGATCTACCAGACCACCGCCTACGTGTTCCGCGATGCCGACCACGCCGCGGCGCTGTTCAACCTCCAGGAGGTGGGCTACATCTACTCGCGCCTGACCAACCCCACGGTCGCCGTGCTGCAGGAGCGCATCGCCACGCTGGAGGGCGGGGTCGGCGCGGTGTGCTGCTCGTCGGGGCACGCGGCGCAGATCATGGCGCTGTTCCCGCTGATGGCGCCGGGGCGCAACGTGGTGGTCTCCACCCGGCTCTACGGCGGCACCGTCACCCAGTTCAGCCACACCATCAGGCGCTTCGGCTGGGCGGCGAAATTCGTCGATTTCGACGATCTCGACGCCATCCGCGCCGCCATCGACGAGGACACCCGCGCGATCTTCTGCGAATCCATCGCCAACCCCGGCGGCTACATCACCGATCTCGACGCCGTGGCCGGCGTGGCCGGAGAGGCCGGGCTGCCGCTGATCGTGGACAACACCTCGGCCACCCCCTGGCTGTGCCGCCCCGTAGAGCACGGCGCGGCGCTGGTGGTGCATTCCACCACCAAGTATCTCACCGGCAACGGCACGGTGACCGGCGGCGCGGTGGTGGACAGCGGCACCTTCGACTGGTCGGCCTCCGGCAAGTTCCCTTCGCTCTCCGAGCCCGAGCCCGCCTACCACGGGCTGAAGTTCCACGAAACCTTCGGCCCGCTGGCCTATACCTTCCACGGCATCGCCGTGGGGCTGCGCGACCTCGGGATGACCATGAACCCCCAGGCCGCCCATTACACGCTGCTGGGGATCGAGACGCTTTCCCTGCGCATGGAGCGGCACGTCAGGAATGCCGAGAAGATCGCCCGCTGGCTGGAGAACGACCCGCGGGTGGAACATGTCACCTACGCCGGGCTGCCCTCCTCGCCCTATCACGAGCGGATGAAGAGGATCTGCCCGCGCGGGGCGGGGGCGCTGTTCACCTTCGCGATCAGGGGAGGCTACGAGGCCTGCGTCAGATTCGTGGACGCGCTGGAACTGTTCAGCCATGTGGCCAACCTGGGCGATACGCGCTCGCTGATCATCCATTCGGCCTCCACCACCCACCGCCAGCTCACCCCCGAACAGCAGGAGGCCGCCGGGGCAGCGCCCGATGTGGTGCGGGTGTCGATCGGCATCGAGGATCCCGACGACCTGATCGCCGACCTCGACCAGGCGCTGGCCAGGGCCACCGCGTAAGCACCCCCGCGCCGGTTGCTTCCTGTGGCCGGTTGCTTCCTGGCCGCGCGCTCGCGGGGCGCGGGCGCCCGGAATGTCCGCAGGTCTCGCGGGGCGCGGCAGGCAGCGCCGCGGCCAGTTCCGGCCGGCGCTCCCGCCAGCGCTTCCCGTCAGCGCTTCCCGTCAGCGCTTCCCTGCCGGGCGATCGCAAAGACGATGGTAACCGTCGCCCCGGTCTCGATCTCGCCCGGAGCGACAGGCACCGCCTCCGCCGGCGCCAGCCCGCGCGCCATGACGGGCCCGCCCCGCAGCGCGACGGTTTCCGAAATCGACAGGATCTCGCCCAGCGAGACCCCCGCCGCCGCGGCCAGGATCCGCGCCTTGCGCATGGCATCCTCGACGGCCCTTCTCAGGGCGCGCCCTTCCGATGCACCCGGATCCTGCAGGGCGAAGCTCAGCCCGTCGAGGCGGTTCGCCCCGGCCTCGAGCCCGGCCTCCAGCAGCGGCCCGACAAGCGCGGGATCGCGCAGCCGCACCCGCAGCCGGCTGTCGGCCAGGTAGCCGCCGATCTTCCGCCGCGCGTCGCTCTCGGGGGCGCGCTCCCACAGGGGCGTCAGGGTCAGGCTGCCGGTCTGCACGTCGTCCGGCGCGACTCCGCTGGCCGCGATCCGCTCCCGGAGCGCCGCCAGCGCCCCGGAGACCCGGGCCATCGCGGCCTCGGGCACGGGAGCCTCATGCGCGACCCCGAACCGGATCACCGCCATGTCCGGCGGCACGCTGTCCCGCCCCTGGCCGACAACCGTCAGCACCGGGCGCCCCTCCGCCGCGCGCTGCTGCGACGCTGCACCGACAGGCGCCGCGGCGATGGCGATGGCGATTCCGACCAGGAATGTCCCGATGACCCGGGCCGCCGACCCGGCAGTGAGCTCCCTCATGATCCCCTCCTCCCCTTCCGTTGCCCCCGTTTGCTGCCGCCTCCGTTGCCGGCCTCCTTCCGCGCGCTTCGCCCCGGCACGGACGGCCTGCCCGCACTCTGAACGGGACCATGCTGCGCCAACTGCCCCCCCGCCGCAAGGGGAAGCGATGCCGCCCGACGGCAGGCGCGGCAACCGTCCGGCCCGGGCGGTTCTGCGCCCTGCTTCGCGCTTTTCCTGATCCGCTTCCTGCTCTTTTCCTGATCCGCTTCCTGCTGTAGTCTTGCGTTGCGGTGCCGGAGGCTTCCCGACGGCAGTGCCCCGGACGGCGGTGTGCCGGTCGTGTCGCCGGAGCCACCCCTCCCGCGCCGCCGGGCCCGTCTCTTGCGCTTGCGGCCCGCCTCTTGTCAACCGGAGCTGTCAACCGGAGATGCCCGTCAACCCGCCCCTGCCGCCCGCCCCTGCCGCACGCAGCGGGCAGTGCCAATGAAATCGCCCCGATGAAACCGCCCTTTGCCCTCAACCTCGACCATGACGGGCTGGCGCTCCTGCACCGGGCATCCGGCGGCTGGCAGATCGTCGGCAAAGTCCCGCTGGACGATCCCGAACTGCCCGTCCGGCTCGCAATGCTGCAACGCACCGCCACCAGCCTTGCCGGCGGGGCGATGGCGACCAAGCTGATCATTCCCAACTCCGAGATCCTGTATCGGCTCCTGCCCTGCAGCGGCGACGATGCGCACAGCCGTCGGGCCTCGCTCGAAGCCGCCCTCGACGGGCTGACCCCCTATCGGCCGGACGAAATCGTTTTCGACTGGCGCCCCGCCGGCCCCGGGCAGGCGCAGCTGGCCGCCGTGGCCCGCGAAACCCTGGCCGAGGCCGAGGAATTCGCGCTGCGCCACCGCTTCAACCCGGTCTCCTTCGTCGCGATTCCCGAACCCGGCAGCTTTGCCGGAGAGCCCTTCTTCGGTCCGACCCGGTGCGCGGAGGAAATCCTCGGCCCGTCGCGACAGCCGGAACCGGACGCGGAGCCGGTCCGGATCCTGCGCCCGACCGCACCGCAATCGCCGCCCGCTGCGAGCGACAGCTTGTCCGGGCGCGTGGCGGAGGAGCCCGAACGACCCGCGCCGCAGGAAAACGCGGCGGACGCTCCCGCGCCGCGGGAAAATGCGGCGGGGCACGGACCCATGCGCCGGGATGACGGCGGATCGCCTCCCCCGCCGCCCGGCAGCCCGCAGCCGGCTTTCGTCAGCCGCCGGGCTGCCGCGGGCGTTCCGCCGGAAATCCCCGCAAGGCTGCGGGAAATGTCTTCGCGCCTCCACCCGCGCGAAGAGGGCCGCCACGAACAGGCCGCGGCAGAACCCCTGGCGGCGCCGGACGGCAGGGCCGCCTCTCCCCCCGGCGCCCCGGCAGGAGAAGAGGTTCCGGCGCCTGCACCCGCACGCCACGAACCGGCGCGGGAAAGCGGGCTGCAGGTCGCCGCGCGCAGCCTGGCGCAAAGAATTGCCGCCGCTCCGCACACTGCTCCGATGCAGGGGATGATGCAGAAGCTGGGGGGAGGGAAGCGGCCCGGGGGGGGCGCCGCGGAACGCTCTGCGCCCGGCACGCGCACCCCGGACCCGGACCGGCCAGCAGCGGAAAGGGGGTGGCGGCAGCGGCCGGGGCTGATCGGGGGCACCCTGCTGGCCGCCACCCTGCTGATCGGGGGGGTGCTGGCCTGGCCCGACGCCCTCTTCGACCGGGCGGAGCGCCCCCCCGACGCCGACACGGCGGGGCCTGGCGCCCTCGCCGTCCCGGCACCTCCGCCCGCACCCGGCGGGAGCGGGAGCGCCGTGCCGTCGCGGCTCCCGGCGCCTCTTCCGCCCGGGACGCTGCGCGCAGAGGCCCCCCCGACGCCTGCCGCCGCCCCTGGCGCCGTGCCTCCGCATGCGCCCGGCAGCGCCCCCGCCCCGGGCCCCGAAGTGAAAACCGCGCTCGGAGCCCCCCCGGCCGTGGCGCCCGCCGGCGGCGAAACGGACGCGCCCCCTGCCGCTTCCGCCGGGCAGCGGCCCCCGCCGCATGACATGTCGCCCGACCCGGCAGAGCTTGCCGATACGGAACCCGAGCTGCCCGCGACAGCGCCCGAAGGGGCTTCCCCGTTCCCTGCCGGATCTGTCGGGGCCGGATCAGCGGTGCCGGCGCAGGTGCCCGGGCCGGCCGGAAACCGGCCGGAAGAGCCCTACCTCCCCTCGATCGACCGCCGGATCACCATCCATGACGCGGTTGCCCTGCCGCCCGCCGACGCCGGCGCGAACACCGACCTGCGCCCGCCCGGGCGCTTCCTCCCGCCGCCGCCGCCGGGCAGCCGTTTCGAGCTCGACGCGCGCGGGCTGGTGCGCCCGAGCCCGGAAGGCACGCTGTCGCCGGAGGGAATCCTCGTGTATGCGGGCCGCCCCGGGGCAGTGGCTCCGCCCCGGCCGGCAGGCGCATGGGCGGAATCCGCGACCGCGCCGCAGTCGATGGAGACCCCTCCCCCCCCGCGGCCGGAGAACCTGCTGGAAATGTTCGAGCGGGCGCGCCTGGGCGGACGCACGCGAGCCGAACTGGCCCGCATCCGCCCGCTGCCCCGGCCACGCGCGCTTCAGGAAGCCCTGGCACGGGACGACGGCAGCCCGACAGGGCGGGCGCCGACGAGATCGGTACGGCCCCTGCCGCGTCCGGCGGGTCTTGCCGATGCCGTCCGACGCGCCCAGGCCGAAACCGCTGCGCCTTCCTCCCCGGCGCAGGCACCTGCCGGCACCGCCACGGCAGCGCTCGCCCCGGCCCGGGCGCCCTCGCTGCCGTCCAATGCCGACGTGGCCCGCGAGGCGACGGTGCGCAATGCGATTTCCCTGTCGCGGATCAACCTGATCGGGGTCTATGGCTCGGCCTCGGAGCGCCGCGCACTGGTGCGGCTAAAAAACGGTCGCTTCGTGAAGGTGAGGGTCGGAGACAGGCTCGACGGCGGGCAGGTGGCGGAGATTTCCGGCAACCGGCTGAAATACATCAAGAGAGGGCGGGTGATCACGCTGGAAATCGCCTCCTGAAAACGGCTTGAAGACGGCCGGGACCGCAGCCCGCCCCCGCGAGCGGGGGCGCGCGTCATGCCCCTTCCGCCGCCTGGCCCCTTCCGCCGACGCGCGCATTCGCGCCGCCGGCTCCGGGCGGCGGGTTTTCTTGATCGCGAACGGCGGGAGGGGCACGGACCGGCGCGAGGCAGGCATCCGCCCTCCGCCCCCCGCAAGGCGCGTCCGCAGGCCGGGCGGGAACGGGGAACGCCCCCGCCGGGCCGTCACGCCGGTTTCAGCACCCCGCGTTCGATCTGGTCCCGTTCGATACTTTCGAACAGGGCCTTGAAATTGCCCTCGCCGAAACCGTCATCGCCCTTGCGCTGGATGAATTCGAAGAAGATCGGGCCGATCACCGTCTTCGAGAATATCTGCAGCAGGATCCGGGTTTCACCGCCGCCAAGCACCCCCTCGCCGTCGATCAGGATGCCATGCTTCATCATCCGGTCGATCGGTTCCCGGTGCCCCTTCACCCGCTCATGCGACATCTCGTAATAGGCGCGCGGCGGCGGCGGCATGAACCGGAGCCCGGCTTCGGCAATGGCATCGGTGGCGGCATAGATGTCGTCGGTTCCGACCGCGACATGCTGGATGCCCTCGCCCCGGTAGCGCTTCAGATACTCGGCGATCTGGCCGTCATCCGTCCGGTCCTCGTTGATCGGGATGCGGATTCTCCCGCAGGGCGAGGTCAGCGCGCGGCTGAACAGCCCGGTATATCTGCCCTCGATGTCGAAGAAGCGGATCTCGCGGAAATTGAAGATCTTCGCATAGAATTCGAACCAGCGGTCCATGTTGCCGCGCTGCACGTTGTGGGTAAGGTGGTCGAGGTAGTAGAAGCCGACCCCTTCCGGGTGCGCTTCGGCCACCCAGTCGAATTCGGCATTGTAGGGGCTGGCCTCGCGGTGCCCTTCGATGAAGTAGATCAGCGAGCCGCCGATACCCCGGATCGCCGGTGCATCGAGGCTCCTGTCGGCCCCCTCATAGGGGGTGGCGCCGTTCTTCACCGCATGTTCGAAGGCATGATGCGCATCCACCACGCGCCAGCCCATCGAGGGCGCGCAGGGGCCGTGCTCGGCGGCAAAGCGCATCCCGAAGGAGCCCGGCTCGGCGTTCAGCAGATAGCTGATGTCCCCCTGCTGCCAGAGTTCAATCGCCCTGCCGCGATGGGTGGCGGTGTGGCGGTAGCCCATCTTCGCGAACAGATCTCGCAGGAGCTGCGGATCTTCCGGGTGGGCGAATTCGACGAATTCGAAACCGTCGGTACCGGCGGGGTTGTCGGCGCTGATCTCGGCAGGCGGTGCATCATGCGGAAAGGGGCCCATGGGAAACTCCTGTCGGGAACTCCTGTTCTTTTCCGGGGCCGGCTTCTTCTTCCTTCCCGGCACCGGAGCTGTCCGGGAACATGATACCGCGCAGAAGATGCGTATTTCGCGCGTTTTCTCGTTTATATGGTCGAAATATGCAATATAACAGCATGTAACGGCAAGATTTCGGAAAACGGACGCACATGCTCGACAAGACCGACGCCCGCCTGCTCGCCGCCCTGCAGAAGGACGCCCAGCTCACCAGCCAGCAGCTGGGCGCGCTGCTCAACCTGTCGCCGAGCCAGGCCGGGAGGCGGCGCCAGCGGCTGGAGGCCGAAGGCTACATCGAGGGCTATCGCGCCCGGCTGAACGCCGAGCGGCTGGGGTTGAAGGTGCAGGCCTTCGTGCAGGTGCAGATGGCCAGCCACGAACCGCGGCAGGTGGCCGCCTTTACCCGGCTGCTGGACATCCGCCCCGAGATCACCAGCGCCTGGATCCTGACCGGCGAGGCGGATTACCTGCTGCGCGTCTATTGCGAAAGCCTGGCCGATCTGAACAGGCTGATCCAGGAGGTGCTGCTGCCCGAACCGGCGGTGGCGCGCGTGCAGAGCCGGATCGTGATGGATCAGCGCAAGGCCGATGCGCCCCTGCCCACCTGAGGAGCCCGGAAGATGGAAGCCTTTCTTCTGCAGGCCACGATCTACCTGGCCGCCGCGGTGATCGCGGTGCCGCTGGCCAGCCGGCTCGGGCTCGGCTCGGTGCTCGGCTACCTGGCCGCCGGGCTGGTGATCGGGCCGCTGACCGGGCTGGTCGGGGCCGAAGCGCGCGACCTGCAGCATTTCGCCGAATTCGGGGTGGTGATGATGCTGTTCCTCGTCGGCCTGGAGATGGAGCCGCGCGCGCTGTGGGACATGCGCCACCGGCTGATCGGGCTGGGCGGGCTGCAGATCGCGCTCACCACGGCGGCGGTCGGCGCCTGCGCGCTGGCGCTCGGGCTGGCCTGGCCGGCCGCGCTGGCCGTGGGGATGACCTTTTCGCTCAGCTCCACCGCCATCGTGCTGCAGACGCTGAACGAGCGCCGGCTCCTGCAGACGGCCGGCGGGCGCAGTGCCTTTTCGGTGCTGCTGGCCCAGGACATCGCGGTGATCCCGATGCTGGCGATCATCCCGCTGCTGCTGGACCGGGCGCTCGTTCCCGTGCCGTCCGCGCACGGCCCGGCGGCCGGGCTTTCCTTCATCGAGAGCCTGCCGGGCTGGGCCGCCGCGCTGCTCACCCTGGGGGCGATCGCCGGCGTCATCCTGGGTGGCACCTATCTGATCCGCCCCCTGTTCCGCTTCACCCTGTCGGCCGGGCTGCGCGAACTGAACACCGCGCTGGCGCTGCTGATCGTCGTCGGCATCGCCAGCCTGATGGCGCTGGTCGGCCTGTCGCCGGCGCTGGGCACCTTCCTGGCCGGCGTGGTGCTGGCGAACTCGGAATTCCGCCACGAGCTGGAAGCCGACATAGAACCCTTCAAGGCGTTGCTGCTCGGGCTGTTCTTCATCACCGTCGGCGCCGGTTTCGACCTGGAACTGCTGCGCGACGACTTCGCCGCAATCCTCGCCCTGGCGCTGGCGCTGATCGTGATCAAGGCGGCGATCCTGATGGGGCTGGGCACGCTCTTCGGGCTGCGCGGGCGCGAACGCTGGCTGTTCACCCTCGGGCTGGCCCAGGCCGGCGAATTCGGCTTCGTGCTGCTGTCGTTCAGCACCCAGCAGCACGTGATCTCCCCGGCGCTCTCGGAGCGGCTGCTGCTGGTCGTCACCATGTCGATGCTGTTCACGCCGCTGCTGTTCATGGCCCATGAACGGCTTGCCCGGCGCCATGCCGACAGCCGCTCCGAGGCCGCGCCCGAGAGGATCGACGGCCGGGGCCGGGTGCTGATCGCCGGTGTGGGGCGCTTCGGGCAGATCGTCAACCGCCTGCTTCTGGCCAACGGATTCCGGACGACGGTGCTGGACAAGAACATGGAAACCATCGAACTGCTGCGTGCCTTCGGTGCCAGGGCCTTTCTCGGCGACCCGACCCGCCCCGAACTGCTGCACAAGGCCGGGCTCGAACGGGCCGATGTGCTGGTGGTGGCGGTGGATGACCCGGAGGCCTGCCTGAAGCTCGTGCGCCATGCCCGGCGGATACGGCCCGAACTGCACATCATCGCCCGCGCCCGCGACCGGCTCGCGGTCTTCCGGTTGTATCAGGCCGGCGCCGACAAGATCGTGCGCGAACTGTTCGATTCTTCCCTGCGCGCCGGACGCTACGCGCTGGAAGCGCTGGGGCTGAGCGACTACGAGGCGGCGCGCCAGGTCCTGGCCTTCTTCCAGCACGACCGCGAGGCAACGCGCAAGCTGGCCGAGCTGTGGGATCCGGACATCCCGCTGCACCAGAACAGCGCCTATATCGAACGCGCCCGCCAGCTGAATGCCGAACTGGAGGCCCGGCTGACCGCCGCCCTCGAGGAGGAGAAACCCGAAGGAAAGAAACCCGAGGCCGCATCGGCTGCCGGAGCGCAGGGGGGCGGGGCGGCCGACGGCAGCACCAGCTGACGGCGCCGTCCGCTCCGGGCTCCCCGCCGACCTGCGCCGCGCCTCCGTCTCCCCCGCCGTGCCGGCCGGCGGCCCGGAACCTCCGGCCGCGCCCCGGGCCACGGCAGCGGAGCTCGCCCCGCCGCCTGCCGCCTCAGCCCCCGGAACCGCCGGCCACCCCGGCCTCGGCGAAGGTCGCCATCCCCGAATGGCAGGCGAGCGCCCCCTTCAGCAGCCCGATGGCCAGCGTCGCGCCGGAGCCCTCGCCCAGCCGCATTCCGAGCGACAGGAGAGGTTCCTTGCCCAGCTTCTCCAGCAACCGCCGGTGCCCGGCCTCGGCCGAGACATGGCCGGCAACGGCATGTTCCAGCGCCCCGGGTGCTGCCCGCTCCAGAACCGCCGCCGCGGCGGTGCAGATGAACCCGTCCAGGATCACCGGGATGCGCAGCATGCGCGCGCGCAGGATGGCCCCGGCCATGGCCGCCAGCTCGCGCCCGCCCAGGCAGCGCAACACCTCCAGGGGCTCGCGCCCCGGGTTCGCCGCCAGCCCCTCCCGCACCACGCGCGCCTTGAGCGCCAGCCCGGCGTCGTCCACTCCCGTGCCCCGCCCCGCCCATCCGGCCGGGTCGCCCCCGAACAGCCCCGCCGCGACCGCCGCCGCCGCGGTGGTGTTGCCGATGCCCATCTCGCCGACTACCAGCAGGTCGGCCTCCGGGTCGACCGCCTCCTGCCCGGCGACGAGCGCCGCCACCGTTTCCGCCGCGCTCATCGCCGGCCCCTGCGTGAAATCGGCGGTCGGCCGGTCGAGCTCGAGCGCATGAACGTCCATCCTGGCGCCGAAGGCCCGGGCCAGCTGGTTGATCGCCGCCCCTCCGGCCCGGAAATTGGCCACCATCTGCTCCGTCACCTCGGCCGGAAAAGCGGAAACCCCGCGCGCCGCAACCCCGTGGTTTCCGGCAAAGACGATCACCTGCGGCGCCTCGATGCGTGGGCGCGGATCGCCCCGCCAGCCGGCATACCAGAGCGCCAGTTCCTCGAGCCGGCCGAGCGCGCCGGGCGGCTTGGTCAGCTGCGAGTCCCGCTGCCGGGCGGCGCGTCGGGCCCGATGATCCGGGTCCGGAAGCGTAGCCAGAAGGGCACGGAATCCGTCAAGGCTGTCATGCGCGTTCATGGTGGCTTCCCGTTGCTACTCCTGCGACATCTCTGTAACGCTGTCCGCGGGCTTGCAAGGCCAAAAGGAACGCCATGAGCACCGAAAGCGACCCCCGACGCAACGCCGGAGCCGGAATGGCCCCCGGCGATCCGCTCGAAGCGCTCCGCCTGCTGAGCCGCCTGCCGCTTCCGCACGGCGCCGCGCCGCGCCGGGGCGCCGCCGCCGGCTGGGCCTGGCCGCTGGCCGGAGCGCTGATCGGCGCGCTGGCCGCGCTGGCCGGAGGCGCGGCGCTGTGGCTCGGGCTCGGGGCAGGCAGCGCCGCAGCCTGCGTGCTGGGCGCGCAGATCCTGATCACCGGAGCGCTGCACGAGGACGGGCTGGCCGACTGCGCCGACGGATTCTGGGGCGGGCAGGACCCCCGGCAACGGCTGGAGATCATGCGCGACAGCCGGATCGGCAGCTACGGCACGCTCGCGCTGATCGTCACGCTGCTGCTGCGCTGGAACCTGATCGCGACGCTGCTTGCCCACGGCGCCTTCGCCGCCTTCGCCCCGCTCGTCGCCGCCGGAGCGCTGTCGCGCGCGCCGCTGGTCGCGCTGCTGCATCTGCTGCCCAATGCCCGCGGCGACGGGCTGGCGGCGGCCTTCGGGCAGCCGGCGCGCGCCACCGTGCTCCTGGCCGCGGCCTGGGGGCTGCTGCCGGCGCTGCTGCTGAGCGGCCCTGCCGCCCTGGGCGCGGCGGTGGCGGTGGCGGGAGCGGCCGCGCTTGCAGCCCGGATCGCGCGGGCGAAGATCGGCGGGCTGAACGGAGACGCGCTCGGCGCCGCCCAGCAGCTGTGCGAAATCGCCGCCCTGGCCGCCTTTGCCGCCCTTCTCGCCGGCTGAGAGCGCGCGACCCGGCGGCGCACGGGTGGCGCGGCAGCGCACTGCCGCCCGGGCACCGGGCGCCCTCCGCAGCCTCCCGCGCGACACCGGCCGGGGCGCACCGACACGGGCGAACAGCACTCCGCCGCGCGAAAGGCAGGCCCCGAGTCAGCCTCGGCGGCCGCAGACCGGGCATTCGCATTCGAGGAAATAGGAATACCAGATGCCCCTGCAGTTGGCGCACCAATGCCCCCTGGCGCCGCGCCCGGACCTGTCCGCTTTTGCCGACAGCGCGGTCAATCCCAGGTTGCGCGCGGGGTTTTTCGTCCTGGAAAGGCCCGAGCGCGAGAACGGAAACGGCACCACCTTTTCGCTGCCCTTGCCCCCGTCCTTGCCTCCGTCGCCCCGCTCAGACATGGCCGGCCTCCCGGCGCAGCCCGTAGCGCTTGATCTTGTTGGCCAGACCGACCCGCGACAGGCCCAGCTCCTCGGCCACCCGGCTCTGGTTCCAGCGATGCTCGGCCAGCTTGCGCGAAACGAGCATCCGCTCCAGGCTTTCCACCTTCTCCTTCAGCGTCGCCCCCTCCGGCATCCAGCCCTCTTCGGCCCGCTCCGGCGCCCGGGTTCGGCGAATCCGCTCCGACAGGTGCCGCAGGGCGATATAGCCGCCCTGCTCGGCCACCGCCACCATGCGCTGCACCTCGGTTTCCAGCTCGCGCACATTGCCGGGGAAGGAGTAGTTCTCGAGCTGTTTCAGCACTTCCGATGTCACGCCCAGCACCCGCCGGCCGACCACGCCGGCATATTTTTCCACGAAGAACCGGGTCAGCACCGGGATGTCCTCGGGCCGTTCGCGCAGGGGCGGGATTTCCAGCATGAAGCCGCGCAGCCGATAATACAGGTCGCGGCGAAAGCGGCCCTGTTCGACCAGCGCCTCAAGCGACTTGTTGGAAGCGGAGATGATGCGCACATCGCTGGACATCACCTTGTCCGACCCCAGCGGCTTGACCTCGCCCTCCTGCAGAAACCGCAGCAGGGCGATCTGGAACTGGGGCGAGATTTCCGACACCTCGTCGAGAAACACCGTGCCCCCGTCGGCGGCGCGAAACAGCCCCAGCCGGTCGGATATGGCGCCGGGAAAGCCGCCGCGCACATGGCCGAACAGTTCGGAATGCAGCGCGTCGTCGGCCACGCCGCCGCAGTTCTGGCTGTGCATCGGCGAATTCATCCGCTCCGAATTGAAATGGATCGCGCGCGCCAGCAGCTCCTTGCCGGTGCCGGTCTCCCCCTGGATCAGGATCGGCATGTTGGTGCGCGCGGCGATCTTCGCCTCGGCGACCAGTTCGGCCATCTTCGGGCTGGCATAGACCAGGCGCTCGAACTGCGAAATGCCGCCGGCGACGGAACCGCCCGGCTCGCGCCCGAATATCTCGTCATCCAGCGACAGCTTCAGCTCGCGGCTCAGGATACGGTGTCGGCGTGCCAGTTCGGCGTGTTCCAGCCCCCGCTTGACCACCACGCCCAGCTGCTTCGGATCCAGCGGCTTGAGCAGATACATGAAGGAAGCGGTGCGCTCGAACATGGCCAGCCCCTCCTCCATCATCTCCGGCCCGAAGATGACGATCCGGGCGCAGGAGGCATGGGCCAGACGCGAGCGGATCAGCGCGTTCTCCCGCTCCGGAACATCCGGGTCCAGGTCGCAGAGGATCATGTCCACCTCGACCTCCTCCAGCCGGCGCAGGGCGCAGCGGTCGTCCCGGCAGTAGATCACCCGGAAGCCCTCGGCCTCGCTCAGCGCGGCGGATACGGCGCTGGTGACGTCCGGGTCGTCGGATTTTACAAGAATCGTCTGAATGTTGCTCATCCCGGCCCGAAGATCCCTCCTGCCGTGCACACCGGCTGCGCGCCGCGCACGGCTGCTGCTTGCCAAGACAGTTTGTATTTTATAAACGCGCCTTGCAAGGGCATGCAGCCAGCGCGCGCGCAGCCGACCGGGGCAGGAAGGGCCGGGGCAGGAAGGGCCGGGGCAGGAAGGGCCGGAACGGTGGAGCAGATTTCGACGGAAACCGCGCTCGACGCGATTCCGCTCGCGCTTTTCCTCCTCGGGCCGGGGCGGCGGGTGCGCTTCGCCAACCGCGCCGCCCGGGAGATGTTCGGTGACATCCCCGCCCAGGCGCCCTTCGTGCGGGTGCTGCGCCATCCCGACTGCCTGGCTCTGGCCGATGCCGCCCTGCGCGGCCAGGCGCCGGACGAGACCGAATTCACCGTTCGCCACCCGCATCCCGCCACCTTCCGCGCCCGGGCGACGCCGCTGACCGGTGCCGCCCTGCTCAGCCTGCAGGACATCTCCGCAGAGGTTGCCGCCGTTTCGATGCGCTCGGAGTTCGTCGCCAATGTCAGCCACGAGCTGCGCTCGCCGCTGACCTCGGTGCTCGGCTTCATCGAGACCCTGCTGGCAAATCCGGAGGCCCCCCCGGAAGAACGGAAGCGCCAGCTGGAGATCATGCAGGGAGAGGCCCGGCGGATGAACCGGCTGATCAGCGGGCTGCTGTCACTTTCGCGGATCGAGGCCGAGGAAAAGCTGCGCCCGGAAGCCCCGGTTCGGCCGGCCGCGCTGCTGCGCGATCTGTGCGCCACCCTGCGCCCCAGGGCCGAGGCGAGCGGGCGGGCGCTGATCCTCGACTGCCCGCAGGAGCTCGAAGGCCTGGAGATCCCCGGCGATGCCGATCAGCTGACGCAGCTGTTCGTAAACCTGGTGGAAAACGCGCTGGCCCACGGCGGCGATTCGGATGTGATCGTTTCCCTCGGGCGAGCGGACAGCGCCCCGGGAATCGCCGGGCCTGTTGCCTGTGTCTGCGTCGCCGACGACGGCCCGGGGATCGCACCGGAGCATGTGGCGCGCCTGACCGAACGCTTCTACCGCGCCGATCCCGCCCGGACACGCAGCGCCGGCGGCACCGGCCTGGGGCTGGCCATCGTCAAGCACATCGTCGCCCGTCACCGCGGCAGGCTGCGGATCGAAAGCGCCCCCGGCAGGGGAGCCCGCTTCAGGGTGTTCCTGCCCGTGTTCCCGGCACCACGGACGGCCTGATCGGACGACCTGCTCAGGCCGCAACGTCATGGGCCGCCCGGCGCGCCTCGTCAGGGCGCGACATTCAGGGTGCGACATGATGTGCCACCCGGCGCGCCGTCATCAAACTGTTACACGGTTGTCATACGAGCTTCACGCGACTCGGCCAGAGCGACCGCAGCGGTCGTCAGGGGGATGGCCGCATGTCAGCAAGGATGACGCCATGTCTGCAAAACACCACGTCTTCGTCATCGCCCTGGCGCTGGGGGCCGCCGCGGCCCAGCCCGCCGCCGCGCGCGAACAGATCCGCATCGTCGGCTCCTCGACCGTCTTTCCCTTCGCCACCGCCGTTGCCGAACGCTTCGGCAAGGCCACGGACTTCAAGACCCCGATCGTCGAGAGCACCGGCTCGGGCGGCGGGCTCAAGCTGTTCTGCGCCGGCAGCAGCGACAACGACCCCGACATCACCAACGCCTCGCGCCGCATCAAGCCTTCCGAAGTGGAGAAATGCGCCGCCAACGGCATCGACGAGATCGTCGAGGTCAAGATCGGCTATGACGGCATCGTGCTGGCCAACTCGGCGGATGCGCCGCAGATGAGCATCTCGCTGCGCGACCTGTGGCTGGCGCTGGCCAAGAACGTGCCCGATGGCGAAGGCAAGACCCGGCCCAACCCCTACAGGACCTGGGCCGACGTCAACCCCGACCTGCCGGACGTCAGGATCGAGGTGATGGGTCCGCCGCCGACCTCGGGCACCCGCGACGCCTTTGTCGAACTGGCGATGGAAGGCGGCTGCAAGACCTTCGACTGGATCAAGGCGATGAAAAAGCAGGACAAGAAGGCCTACAAGGCGCTCTGCCACACGATCCGCGAAGACGGCGCCTATGTCGAGGCCGGCGAGAACGACAACCTGATCGTGCAGAAGCTGGCCGCCAACCCGGATGCCTTCGGGGTGTTCGGCTTTTCCTTCCTCGATCAGAACTCGGACACCATCCAGGGCAGCCTGATCGGCGGTGTCGCACCGGAATTCGAGCTGATCGCCGACGGCAGCTACCCGGTGTCGCGCTCGCTCTACTTCTACGTCAAGAAGTCGCGCGTCGGCGAGGTGCCGGGGATCGAGGAATACCTGGCCGAGTTCACCTCCGAGAGGGCCTGGGGCGACGATGGCTACCTCGCCGACAAGGGGCTGATTCCGATGACCCCCCAGGAACGTGCCCAATGGGCACGGACGGCAGCGGAACTCGTCCCGCTGAAGCTCGAGTGATCCCCCGCCCGGACGGGTGGAACGGACAACCGGGGGAAGCCGCGACCCGGCTTCCCCCATCGCCACGCAAACCACGGCAGCAACGGTGGGCACAGCCATGAAAAAGGTTTCCTTCACCACCCGCAGGCGTTCCGGCCGGGCCGCAGAACGGCTGATCGTCGGCGCCCTGGCCGTCTGCTCGCTTCTGGCCGTCGGGGTGACCGTGGGCATCGTCTTTTCCCTCTCTGCAGAGACCTACCGGTTCTTCGAAAGGGTGCCGCTCGAAGAATTTCTCTTCGGCCTGCAATGGAGCCCGCAGACGGCGATCCGCAGCGACCAGGTGGGCGCCGCCGGCGCCTTCGGCGCGGTTCCCCTGATCAGCGGCACCCTGCTGATCAGCGCGATCGCCATGGCCGTGGCGACCCCGCTCGGGCTGGCCAGCGCCGTCTATCTGGCAGAATACGCCTCGCCGCGGGCACGCGCCTTCTTCAAGCCGGCGCTGGAGATCCTGGCCGGCATCCCGAGCGTCGTCTACGGTTTCTTCGCAGCGCTGATGATCGCGCCGACGATCCGCCTGGTCGGCACCGGCGCCGGGCTGGAGGTGGCTTCGGAAAGCGCGCTGGCCGCCGGGCTGGCGATGGGAATCATGATCCTGCCGCTTGTCTCCTCCCTCTCCGATGACGTGATCAACACGGTTCCGCAGAGCCTGCGGGATGCCTCCTACGGCATGGGCGCGACCCAGAGCGAGACCATCCGCAGGGTGATCCTGCCCGCCGCCATGCCGGGGATCGCCGGCAGCCTGCTGCTGGCTGCCTCCAGCGCGATCGGGGAAACCATGATCGTGGTGATGGCCGCCGGGATGGCGGCGAACCTCACGCTGAACCCGCTGGACGCGGTGACGACGATCACCGTCCAGATCGTCGCGCTCCTGACCGGAGATCAGGAATTCGACAGCGCCAAGACGCTTTCCGCCTTCGCGCTCGGCGCGCTGCTGTTCGTGGTGACGCTGTTTCTGAACGCGCTCGCCCAGAAGATCGTGCAGCATTTCAGGGAACAATATGACTGACACCTCCGGCAGAACCCTCGACTTCACCGCCCGCCCGGCGGCGCTGCGGCGGCGGCACGCCGCCGAGGCCCGCTTCCGCATGGCCGGGCGGCTGGCGATCCTGCTCGCCTTCGGCTTCCTGGTCCTGATGCTGGGGGCGATCGCCCATACGGGAACGGGAGCGCTGAAGCAGACCCAGATCAGGCTGCAGGTGGCGTTGCCGGCCGATGCGCCGGCCTCGACCGACCCGGCAAAGGCCGATTTCGGCGGGCTCCTGAAGCAGGCGCTGCGCGCGCGTTTTCCGGAGGTTTCCGGCCGCAAGGACAAGCGCAGGCTGTATCGCCTGCTCTCGATCGGAGCCGAGGAGCGGCTGCGCGAGGCCATGCTGGAGGCCCCCGCCCCCGGGGCGCAGGAACGGGTGCTGACGCTCTGGCTGCCGGCGTCCGACGAGGTGGACCTGCTGGTCAAGCACGACCAGCCCGGCCGGCTCGGAGAACAGGAGCAGCGCTGGGTCGCACAGCTGAGGGAAAGCGGGGAGATCCGGGTCGCCTTCAACCGCGGCTTCTTCCTGAACGGCGATTCGCGCGAGCCCGAGCTGGCCGGGATCGCCAGCGCCCTGGCCGGCACCGCCTGGACGCTGGCGGTCTGCTTCGCGCTGTCCTTCCCGATCGGAATCCTGGGAGCGATCTATCTTGAGGAATTCGCCCGCAAGGGCCGCTGGAGCAGCTTCATCGAGGTCAACATCAACAACCTGGCCGCGGTGCCCTCGATCGTGTTCGGGCTGCTCGGGCTGGCGGTCTTTCTCAACCTCTTCGGGCTGCCGCGCTCCTCGCCTCTGGTCGGCGGGATGGTGCTGGCGCTGATGACGCTGCCCACGATCATCATCGCCTCGCGGGCGGCGCTGCGCGCGGTGCCGCCCGCGATCCGGGAGGCGGCTCTGGGAATCGGGGCCACCAGGGTGCAGACCGTCTTTCACCACGTGGTGCCGCTGGCCCTGCCGGGGATGCTCACCGGGACGATCGTGGGGATGGCCCGGGCGCTCGGCGAAACCGCGCCGCTTTTGATGATCGGCATGGTCGCCTTCATCGTGGACATCCCCGGCTCGATCCTGGAGCCGGCCACCGCGCTGCCGGTGCAGATATTCCTCTGGGCCGATTCGCCGGAACGGGCCTTTCTGGAAAAGACCTCGGCCGCAATCATCGTGCTGATCACCTTTCTGGTATTCATGAACCTGATTGCCATACTGATGCGGATGAAGTTCAGGAAACGATTCTGAGCGGAAAGGGCGGAAAGGAAAGACGGATGAAGGTGCAGCCGATCGCCGCACAGCTCCCGGAGAGCCGGCCGGAAAGGCCCGGCGGCAAGAAGCGCGAATATCTGGTGCAGGCGCGCGATGTCAGCGTGTTCTACGGCGACAAGCCCGCCCTGCACGGGGTCACGCTCGACATCGAGCAGGGCAAGGTCACCTCGCTGATCGGCCCCTCTGGCTGCGGCAAGACGACCTTCCTGAAATGCATCAACCGGATGAACGACCTGGTCGAGAACTGCCGGGTGGAGGGGCGGATCACCGTCGCCGGTCAGGACATCTACGCCCCCGACGTGGACGTGGTGGCCCTGCGCGCCCATATCGGCATGGTATTCCAGCGTCCCAACCCCTTTCCGAAGTCGATCTTCGAGAATGTCGCCTACGGGCTGCGCATCCACGGGATGACGCGCTCGAAAACCGAACTCGCCGACCGTGTCGAGGCGGCGCTGAAGCGCGCCGCCCTCTGGGAGGAGGTGCACGACCGCCTGCACGAGCCGGGCAACGGCCTGTCCGGCGGCCAGCAGCAGCGCCTGTGCATCGCCCGTGCCATCGCGATCGAACCCCGGATCATCCTGATGGACGAGCCGGCAAGCGCGCTGGACCCGATCGCCACCGCCAGGATCGAGGCCCTGATCGACGAGCTGAGGGGCGATTACACCATCGTCATCGTGACCCATTCGATGCAGCAGGCCGCGCGGGTGTCGCAGAACACCGCCTTCTTCCACATGGGCGAGATCGTCGAATATGGTGCCACCAAGCGCCTGTTCACCTCGCCGCGCGACGAACGCACGCAGAACTACATAACCGGACGGATCGGCTGACATGACAGACGAGCACCACATCGTCAGCGCCTTCGACAAGGATCTGGAGAAGATCCAGTCGATGCTGATCGAGATGGGCGGGCTGGTCGAGCATCAGCTCGCCGAGGCCACCGAGGCGCTGGTCGCCCGTGACATCGAACGCGCCGGGCGGGTGCGCCGGGCCGACCGGAAGATCGACCGGCTGGAACACAAGATCAGCGAACGCGCGGTCAGGCTGCTGGCCCTGCGCCAGCCGATGGCCGCCGACCTGCGCATCATCGTCTCGGTGATGAAGGTGTCGGCCAGCCTGGAACGGATGGGCGATTACGCGAAGAACATCGCCAAACGGCTGGACGTGCTTGCCGACATGCCCCCGGTCGGCGAGGCGGTCGGCACGCTGCGGCGGATGAGCCGGCTGGTGCAGGCCATGATCGGCGACGTGCTCGATTCCTTCATCCGGCGTGACATCGAGGCCGCCGAAGACGTGCGCGCGCGTGACGAGGAGGTGGATTCGGTCCAGAATACCCTGTTTCGCGCCCTGCTCACCCACATGATGGAAGATCCGCGCACCATCACCCCGGCAATGCATCTTCTGTTCATCGCCAAGAACATCGAGCGCACCGGAGATCATGCCGCAGGCATCGCCGAGCAGGTCCACTATCTCGTCAGCGGCGCCATGCCCGAGGAGAAGCGCCGCAAGAACGACCAGTCCAGCCGGATCGGGCTGAGCCCGGACGAACCGGAAGGCCCGGGTGCGGCGGAGGGGCGCGATGGCTGAGGCGGAGGGGCGCGATGGCTGAGGCGACGGCCCCGCTGGTGCTGGTGGTCGAGGACGAACCGGCGCAGGCCGAGCTGCTGCGCATCAACCTCGAACGCGAGGGGCTGCGCGTGCTGCATGCGGACAACGGCGAGGAGGCGCTGCTGCTGGCCTCCGAATACCGCCCCGACCTGATCCTGCTCGACTGGATGCTGCCCGGCCTCCCGGGCGTGGAGGTATGCCGGCGGCTGAAGGCGGGCCGGGGGCGGAGCGACATCCCGGTGATCATGCTGACCGCCCGTGGCGAGGAGGACGACCGGGTGCGCGGCCTCGATACCGGCGCCGACGACTTCGTGGTCAAGCCCTATTCGCCCCGCGAGCTGATGGCACGGGTGCGCGCCAGGCTGCGCGGCAGCCGGGCCGCCAGCGTCGGGGCGGTGCTCCGCTACGGCGATCTGGAACTGAACGGCGAGACCCGCAAGGCGAGCCGCGCCGGCACGCCGCTGCGGCTGGGGCCGATCGAATATCAGCTGCTGGCCGCCTTCATGGAACACCCCGAACGCGTCTGGAGTCGCGAACTTCTGCTCGACAGGGTCTGGGGCCTCAACGTCACCGTGGAGACCCGCACCGTCGATGTCCATATCGGTCGCCTGCGCAAGGCCCTGGCGCGCGCAGGCGCCCCCGACC
The DNA here is from genome assembly GCA_026989055.1 of Paracoccaceae bacterium. GTDB lineage: Bacteria > Pseudomonadota > Alphaproteobacteria > Rhodobacterales > Rhodobacteraceae > JAJRUE01. The sequence continues at coordinate 17,711 of JALSKC010000010.1, read as the reverse complement.
CGATTCGGACGGTCCGCGGCGCCGGCTATGCGCTCGACCTGAGCGAAAAACCCTGAACCGCCGGCCGAGCCGCCGCCAGCCCCGGCACCGCTCGCCCCGCCCTGCCCGGCCGGCGCCCCCGCGCTGCCGCGCCGCCGCCGCTTCCGCTTCGCCGGCAGCCGGGCTAGGCTGGCGCCATGAGCCGCTCTCCCCGATTCATCCACCTGCGCCTGCATACCGAGCATTCGCTGCTGGAAGGCGCGGTGCCGGTCCGGGAGCTTCCGGCGCTCTGCCGCACCGCCGGAATGCCCGCAGTGGCCGTGACCGATACCAACAACATGTTCTGCGCCCTGGAATTCTCCGTCACCGCCATGACGCAGGGAATCCAGCCGATCATCGGCTGCCAGATCGACCTGGCCGCCGATGCGCCGCTTCCCGGCCGCGCGGAAACCTCTCCGGCACCGCTGGTTCTGCTGGCGCAGGACGAGGCCGGCTACGGCAACCTGATGAAGCTGAACTCCTGCCTCTATCTGGGCAAGGGCGCAGAGCCGCCGCAGGTCGGCATCGACGAGATCGCCGCCCGTTCGCAGGGGCTGATCTGCCTCACCGGCGGCGCCGAGGGGCCGCTGGGGCGGCTGCTGCGGGCCGGGCAGGAGGAGCGGGCCGCACGCCTTGCTGCCCGCCTGCAGGAGATCTTCGGCGACAGGCTCTATGTGGAGTTGCAGCGCCACCCCGGCGAGAACGGCCTGCCCGAAGCCGAGCGCGAAACCGAGCGCGGGCTGGTGGAGCTGGCCTACGACAGGGGTCTGCCGCTGGTGGCCACCAATGACGTGTATTTCCCGTCTCCCGACATGTACGAGGCGCATGACGCGCTGCTCTGCATCAGGGAGGGGGCCTATGTGGACCAGCAGGAGCCGCGCCGCCGGCTGAGCCCGCAGCATTACTTCAAGAGCCCGCAGGAAATGGCCACCCTGTTTGCCGATCTGCCCGAGGCGGTCGAGAACACGGTGGAAATCGCCCGCCGCTGCGCCTATGCGCCCCGCCGCCGCAGGCCGATCCTGCCGCGCTTTGCCGATGACGAGGTGGAAGAGCTGCGCCGCCAGGCGCGGGCGGGGCTGGAGGCGCGGCTGGCGGTCATCCCCCATGCCGCCCCGGTCGAGGAGTATCGCAAGCGGCTGGATTACGAACTGGGCATCATCGAGCAGATGGGCTTTCCCGGCTACTTCCTGATCGTGGCCGATTTCATCAAGTGGGCCAAGGGGCGGGGCATCCCCGTCGGGCCGGGGCGGGGCTCGGGCGCGGGCTCGCTGGTCGCCTGGGCGCTGACGATCACCGATCTGGACCCGCTGCGCTACGGCCTGCTGTTCGAACGCTTCCTCAACCCCGAGCGGGTGAGCATGCCCGATTTCGACATCGACTTCTGCATGGACCGCCGCGAGGAGGTGATCGAATACGTGCAGGAGAAATACGGCCGCGACAGGGTGGCGCAGATCATCACCTTCGGCGCGCTGCTCTCCAGGGCGGCGGTGCGCGACGTGGGCCGCGTGCTGCAGATGCCCTACGGGCAGGTGGACAAGCTTTCCAAGATGATCCCCGTGGAGGGGGTGAAGCCGGTATCCATCGAGAAGGCGCTGGCCGAAGAACCGCGCCTGCGCGCGGCCGCCCGCGCAGAGGAGGTGGTGGAGCGGCTGCTGAAATACGGCCAGCAGATCGAGGGGCTGCTGCGCAATGCCTCGACCCATGCCGCCGGCGTGGTGATCGGTGATCGCCCCCTGGACGAGCTGGTGCCGCTCTACCAGGATCCGCGTTCGGACATGCCGGCCACCCAGTTCAACATGAAATGGGTGGAACAGGCTGGGCTGGTCAAGTTCGACTTCCTCGGGCTCAAGACCCTGACCGTGATTCAGAATGCGCTGGATCTGCTGCGCGAGCGCGGGGTGGAGATCGATATCAGCCTGATCCCGCTGGACGACGAAAAGACCTACGAGCTTTACGCCTCGGCCCGCACGGTGGCGGTGTTCCAGGTGGAAAGCTCGGGCATGATGGACGCGCTCAGGCGCATGAAGCCCACCTGCATCGAGGACATCGTGGCGCTGGTGGCGCTCTATCGTCCGGGGCCGATGGAGAACATTCCGAAATACTGCGAGGTCAAGAACGGGCTGCGCGCGCGCGAAAGCATCCACCCGCTGATCGACCACATCCTGGAAGAGACCCAGGGCATCATCGTCTATCAGGAGCAGGTGATGCAGATCGCCCAGGAGATGGCCGGCTACACGCTGGGCGGCGCCGACCTTCTGCGCCGGGCGATGGGCAAGAAGATCGCCGAGGAGATGGCCAAGGAGCGCCCCAGGTTCATCGAAGGGGCGACGAAGAAGGGGGTAGACAGGAAGAAGGCCGGCGAGGTCTTCGACCTGCTGGAAAAATTCGCCAACTACGGCTTCAACAAGTCGCATGCCGCGGCCTATGCGGTAGTCAGCTACCAGACGGCCTGGCTGAAGGCCAATCACCCGGTCGAGTTCATGGCCGGGGTGATGAACTGCGACATCCACCTCACAGACAAGCTGGCCACCTATGTCGAGGAGCTGCGGCGCAACCTCCGTATCGAGATCGTGCCGCCCTGCGTGAACCGCTCGCAGGCGACATTCAGCGTCTGCGAGGGCCGTGTCGTCTATGCGCTGGGGGCGCTCAAGAACGTCGGGATCGAGGCGATGAAGCTGATTGTCGAAGCGCGCGGCGACAGCCCCTTCGTCACCCTGTTCGATTTCGCCCGCCGGGTGGAGCTCAGGCGGATCGGCAAGCGCCCGCTGGAGATGCTGGCCCGCGCCGGAGCCTTCGACCAGCTCGACGGCAACCGGCGCCGGGTTCTGGAAAGCCTCGATGCGCTGGTCGCCTGGTCGGCCGCCATCCACGAGCAGCGCGCCTCGGCGCAGGTCTCGCTGTTCGGCGAAACCGGCGAGGATCTGCCCGAACCGCGCCTTGCCCGGCTTGAGGACTGGCTCCCCGGCGAACGGCTGCGCGAAGAGCACCGGGCGGTGGGGTTCTACCTGTCCGGCCACCCGCTGGACGACTACCAGGCGGTGCTGCGCCGCAAGGGAATCCTCACCCTTGCCGAAGTCGCGCAGGCCGCCGAACGGACGCCGCTGCTGGCAAGGATGGCCGGCACGGTCGCCAGCCGGCAGGAGCGCAAGTCCGCACGCGGCAACCGCTTCGCCTTCGTGCAGCTTTCCGACCCGACCGGGCTCTACGAGGTGACGATGTTCTCCGACACGCTGGAGGAGGCGCGCGAGCATCTGGAACCCGGCGCCAACGTGGTGCTCAGCATCGAGGCGACCATGGAGGCCGACCAGCTCAAGCTTCTGGCCCGCGCGGCCAGCCCGATCGACCGCCACGTGGCCGATGCCGGCGGCATGGGGCTGAAGGTGCATGTGGCCGACCCCGGCGCGGTGACCGGCGTGCATGCCCTGCTGGAGCGGATGGCCACCGCCCGGCTGGCGCCGGGGCCGCTGGAATTCTGCGTCACCGATCTCGAGAACGACCGGGAAATCCTGATCGATTGCGGCCGGGAATACCCGCTGACACCGCAGATCAAGGGGGCGATCAAGTCGCTCGACGGGGTTCTGACGGTCGAGGAGATCTGACCGCCGGCGCCGTCTTCCTGCCCGCGCCGGGCCGGCGCAGCGGCTTCGGCGGCAGCTTCGGCAACGGCTTCACCAGTGCGGCGGCTTGCGGTCGGCCAGCGGCACGCTGCCGCCGGCGTCCATCTCGCGCTCGGCCTCGCGCCGCATGATCATTTCCAGCCGCCGGGTCAGCCGGTCGATCTCGCCGTTCTGGCGCGCCACCTCGTCGGAAAGCTCCTCCACCAGGTGCGTCAGATGCGCCGTCAGCTCTTCCAGCTTCGTCACCCGTTCGTCCATCTTCGCGCTCCCATCTTCGCGCTCCTCCGTCCGCTCCCTCGCTTCCCTCGCTGCCCGCTCCTTTGCCCGCTTGCCCCGGCAACCCCTTTTCGCTAGACCGCCCGCCAACGGGAAAGGCAAGGCAGCGCAATGGCCAAAGTGAAGAAGCAGCCCCGGCCCAGGGCCGCGACGCCCAAGGGCTTCCGCGACTATTTCGGCGCGGAAGTCACCGAGCGCAAGGCCATGCTCGAGCGGATTGCCGAGGTCTATCATCGCCACGGCTTCGACGCGCTCGAAACCTCGGCCGTGGAAACGGTCGAGGCGCTGGGCAAGTTCCTGCCCGACGTGGAGCGCCCGAACGCCGGCGTCTTCGCCTGGCAGGAGGAAAGCGAGACCGGCAAGCCGGGCGACTGGCTGGCGCTGCGCTACGATCTCACCGCCCCGCTGGCGCGCGTCTATGCGCAGTTCCGCAACGATCTGCCCACCCCCTACCGGCGCTATGCCATGGGCCCGGTCTGGCGCAACGAAAAGCCGGGGCCGGGGCGGTTTCGCCAGTTCTATCAGTGCGATGCCGATACGGTGGGGGCGCCCTCGGTGGCGGCGGATGCCGAGATCTGCGCCATGCTGGCCGAGGCGCTGGAGGCAGCAGGGATCGCCCGCGGCGACTATGTGATCCGCATCAACAACCGAAAGGTCCTGAACGGCGTGCTGGAAGCGGTGGACCCCTCCGGCAGCGCCGATCGCGACGCCATCCTGCGCAGCATCGACAAGTTCGACAAGGTGGGCGAGGAGGGCGTGCGCGCGCTGCTGGGCAAGGGGCGGCTCGATGCCTCGGGCGCCTATATCGACGGGGTCGGGCTGAGCGAAGCGCAGGCCGAACCGGTGATCGGCTTTCTCACCTCGAAAGGCGCCGATGCCGCCGAAACGCTTGCCAGGCTGCGCGCGGCGGTGGGCGGGTCGGCCGTGGGCGCCGAGGGAATCGCCGAACTGGAAACCGTCGCCGGGCTGCTGGAGGCCCAGGGCTACGGGCCGGACCGGATCGTGATCGACCCCTCGGTGGTGCGCGGGCTCGGCTATTACACCGGCCCGGTGTTCGAGGCCGAACTGACCTTCGAGATCACCGATGAAAGGGGCCGGGCGCGCCGGTTCGGCTCGGTCGCGGGCGGCGGGCGCTACGACGACCTGGTGAAGCGCTTCACCGGGCAGGCGGTGCCGGCCACCGGGGTTTCCATCGGCGTGGACCGGCTGCTGGCGGCGCTGCACGCCAGGGGGTCGGGCGCGGCGGCCGAAGCGTCGGGGCCGGTGGTGGTGACGGTGATGGACCGCGCCCGCATGGCCGATTACCAGGCGATGGCGACCGAGCTGCGCCGCGCCGGCATCCGGGCCGAAGTCTATCTCGGCAACCCGAAGAACTTCGGCAACCAGCTGAAATACGCCGACAGGCGCCGCGCGCCGGTGGCGGTGATCGCGGGCGAGGACGAGCGCGCGCGCGGCGTGGTGCAGCTCAAGGATCTGGTGCTGGGGGCGAAGCTTGCCGAAAGCGCCAGCCTGGAGGAGTGGAAGGCACAGCCCGCCCAGGTCGAGGTGGCGCGCGCCGATCTTGTGGCCGGGGTGCGCCGCATCCTGGCGCGTGCGGACTGATGCCCGCGCGCGCCGCGATCCGCGAAAAGGCCGCCGCGCTGCAGGCCCTGTTCCAGGCGGCCGGCGCGCAGGTGATCGAGGCCGACATCCTGCAACCCGCCGAAACCCTGCTGGACCTTTACGGCGAGGACATCCGCGCCCGTGCCTTCGTCACCCATGACCCGCTGGCGGGCGAACGCATGCTGCGCCCGGATTTCACCGTGCCGGTGGTGCAGATGCACATGCAGAACGGGGCCGAGCCAGCGCGCTACACCTACAGCGGGGTGGTGTTCCGCCAGCAGGAAGACGGGGCCGGGCGGGCCAGCGAATACATCCAGGTGGGGTACGAGGTGTTCGATCGCACCGACCCGCCCGCGGCAGATGCCGAGGTGTTTTCGCTGATTTTTCAGGCGCTTGAAGGATACCGCCTGCGCGCTGCCACCGGCGACATGGGGATCCTCATGGCCGCCGTGCGCGGGCTCGATACCAGCGACCGGCGCAAGGCCGCGCTGCTGCGCCACATCTGGCGCCCGGCGCGGTTCCGCGCGCTCCTGGATCGCTACAGCGGCAAGCTGCCGGTGCCCGAAAGCCGCGCCCGCCTGCTGGCCGAAGCCGACCCGATGGCACGCGCAACCCCGCTGATCGGGCTGCGCCGGGCAGACGAGATCGCCGAGCGCATCGCGGCGCTGCGGGCCGATGCGCACGAGCCCCCCATCGGCGCCGGCGAAACCGAGCTGCTCGACCGGATCCTGGGCCTTGCCGCCAAGGCGCCCGCAGCCCTGGCCGCCCTGCAGGAGATCGCCCGCGACATGCCGTCGCTGAGCGGAAGCGTCGCCACCCTGGCCGCCCGGCTGGAGGCGCTGGATGGGCGCGGCATCGACGTGGAGGCGCTGGATTTCGAAGCCAGCTACGGGCGCAGTTCGATGGAGTATTACGACGGTTTCGTTTTCGGCTTCTACGCCGAGGACCGGCCCGATCTGCCGCCGGTTGCCACCGGCGGGCGCTATGACGCGCTGACCCGGGTTCTGGGGCAGGGGCGCTCGATCCCGGCCGTGGGCGGCGTGATCCGCCCGGCGCTGCTGATGGAGTGCGCGCCATGACGATCAAGCTGGCGGTGCCCTCCAAGGGGCGGCTGATGGACAAGACCTTCGAGTGGTTCGCCGCGCGCGGCGTCGGTCTGCGCCGCACCGGCTCGGCGCGCGAATATGCCGGTGCGGTCGAGGGCGCGCCGGGGGTCGAACTGGTGCTGCTGTCGGCGGGCGAAATCCCGCGCGAACTGGCCGCCGGGCGGGTGCATCTGGGGGTGACCGGATCGGATCTCGTCCGCGAGAAGCTGGCGCGCTGGGACAGCCGGATCGAGGCGCTCTCGGGGCTCGGCTTCGGACGGGCCGACCTGGTGCTGGCGGTGCCCGCGGCCTGGGTCGATGTGAACATTCTCGACGATCTCGACGCGGTGGCCGCGCAGTTCCGGGCCAACCACGGGTTCCGGCTGCGGATCGCCACCAAGTATCACCGCCTGGTGCGCGATTTCCTGCGTGCGCACGGGGTGGCGGATTACCAGCTGGTGGACAGCCAGGGCGCCACCGAAGGCACGGTGAAGAACGAGACCGCCGAGGCGATCGCCGACATCACCTCGACCGGCGAGACGCTCGGCGCCAACCACCTGAAGGTGCTCGACGACGGGCTGATCCATTCCAGCCAGGCGACGCTTTTCGCCCTGCCCGAGGCGCGGCTGAGCGCCGGACAGGCGGAGATCCGGCGCGCGCTGCTCGCCCGGCTGGGGCTGTAGGCGATGCACCGCATCCGCTGCATCGCCTGGGATTTCGACGGGGTGCTGAACCGCAACGTGGTGAACGGGCGCTTCGTCTGGCAGGATCACCTGGAGGCCTTCGGCATCGACCGGCGCGCCTTCGAGGAATTCATGTTCGCCGACGGCTTCTGGCCGATCATGCGCGGCGAGGAAGACCTGCTGCACCGGCTGCAGCGCTTCTACGATCACGTGGGCCGGCGCTCGGACCCGCAGGAACTGCTGGACTACTGGTTCGAAACCGACGCGCGCCCCTGCCCGGAGATGCTGGCGCTGATGGAGCGCGCCGCCGCGGCCGGGCTGCGCCAGGTGATCGCCACCAACAACGAGCACCGCCGCTCGGCCTACATCGAGAACGAAATGGGCTTTGCCGCCCGGGTCGAGCGGCTGTTCTCCTCGGGGCGGATGGGGGTGGCGAAACCCGATCCGGCCTATTTCCGCGCGATCGAGGCCGAGCTCGCCCTGGCGCCGGAGCAGATCCTGTTCGTCGACGACTATGCCGAAAATGTCGAGGCCGCGGCCGCCTGCGGCTGGCAGGTGCACCACTTCTCCGAAGACGGGCACCGGGAACTTGCCCGACGGCTGGCGGAAATCCTCTGACGCTCCTGCTCAGCGCAGCCCGATTTCGTTCAGCGCCGCACTCAGCCCCGGCGGCAGCGCGGAATCGTCCGCCCTTCCCGGCGGCAGATCGGGCGGCGCGTTTTCGGGCGCCAGGTAGCGCCAGCCCTGGAAGGGGCGGCGCGGGGCCGGGGCGGTGCGGATCAGCACCGGATCCATGACGATGGCGCAGCGGCGGATGCCGTCGGCGCCGGTCTCTTCCTCGAGCCCGATGACCCTCTGGCGCACCCGTATCATCCCTCCGATCACCCAGTAGAGCGACCCGCCGGCCAGGACTTCCGCCGCGCGGCGCGGGAACATGCGGGTAACGTGGCGATTCGGCTCTCCCGGCGCGTAATGGCGGGCGCGGTATTCGAGCAGCTGTTCGACCGAGACGATCCCCACGCACAGCTTCACGAGATTCACGTGTTTCGCCATCTCACGTGTTTCGCCATACTGGTTCCGCCACATTCACGCATTGCGACACCCGCCCATCCTGCCGCCAGGCCCCCTTCATGCTCCCGGCGTCCCGGCACGCAGCCCGCATGCGCACCGCCGCAGCCTAGCACCTTCCGCAACCGGGGCAACCCGCGCAGATTGACCGGGTGCGGCTTTGGGCGTATCGTTTCCGCCCGCGCCCCGCGCGCGGCGTCATGCCACCGCGCCGCCCGGTTCGTCGCGCCAGCCGGCCCAAGCAGACAGGAGCGCGCCATGAGCCGCTTTTCCGCCCCGATCGCCGAACGGATCTGGAACATGAAATACCGTCTGAAGGCGGCGGACGGCACCCCGATCGACCAGAGCGTCGAGGACAGCTGGCGGCGGGTCGCCCGGGCCCTGGCCGCCTGCGAGGCCGATCCGGCGCTCTGGGAAGGGCGTTTCCACGAGGCGCTCGAGGATTTCAAGTTCCTGCCGGCGGGGCGCATCCTGGCCGGCGCCGGCACCGGGCGCAGCGTCACGCTGTTCAACTGTTTCGTGATGGGCACGATCCCCGACAGCATGGGCGGGATATTCGACATGCTGAAGGAAGCGGCGCTGACCATGCAGCAGGGCGGCGGGATCGGTTACGACTTTTCGACGATCCGCCCCCGGGGGGCGGATGTGAAGGGGGTGGCGGCCGATGCCTCGGGGCCGCTTTCCTTCATGGACGTCTGGGACGCCATGTGCCGCACCATCATGTCGGCGGGCAGCCGGCGCGGGGCGATGATGGCGACGATGGCCTGCGACCACCCCGACATCGAGGATTTCATCACCGCCAAGTCCGACCCGGCCCGGCTGCGCAACTTCAACCTTTCGGTGCTGGTTTCGGACGCCTTCATGGATGCGGTGAAGGAGGACAGGGGCTGGGACCTCAGGTTCGGCGGCAGGATCTACCGGACCGTTCAGGCCCGCGACCTGTGGAACCGGATCATCCGCTCGACCTACGATTTCGCCGAACCCGGCGTGATCTTCATCGACCGGATCAACGCGATGAACAACCTGGCCTGGTGCGAGGAAATCCGCGCCACCAACCCCTGCGGCGAACAGCCGCTTCCGCCCTACGGCGCCTGTCTGCTCGGGTCGATCAACCTGGCGCGCCTGGTCAGGGATCCGTTCGGCAAGTCGGCGGCCCTCGACATTGACGCCCTGGAGCCGCTCGTTCGCATTGCCGTGCGGATGATGGACAACGTGATCGACGTTTCGCGCTTTCCGCTGCCGCAGCAGGAACAGGAGGCCCGCGCCAAGCGACGGATCGGTCTGGGGGTGACCGGGCTCGCGGATGCGCTGCTCATGGTGGGTCTGCGCTATGGCACCGAGGAGGCGGCAAGCCGGACGGAAGACTGGCTGCACCGGATCGCCCGCGCCGCCTACCTGGCATCGGTCGATCTGGCCCGCGAAAAGGGCGCGTTCCCCCTGTTCGAGGCCGCGCCCTACCTGGCAAGCGGCAACATGGCCCGGATGGACGAGGACGTGCGGCAGGCGGTGCGCGCGCACGGCATCCGCAACGCGCTGCTCACCTCGATCGCGCCCACCGGCACGATCAGCCTTTACGCCGGCAACGTCTCCTCCGGAATCGAGCCGGTCTTCGCCTACAGCTACCGGCGCAAGGTGCTGCAGGAGGACGGCAGCCGCAGCGAAGAGGAAGTCGTGGACTATGCCGTGCAGCTGTGGCGCGAACGCTTCGGCGAACGGGCGCTGCCTGCGCATTTCGTGGATGCCCAGGCCCTGACCCCGGCGGAACATGTGCGGATGCAGGCGGCCGCCCAGAAATGGGTGGATTCGTCGATTTCCAAGACGATCAACTGCCCCGAGGACATTCCGTTCGAAGATTTCAGGGATGTCTACCTGCAGGCCTGGGAGCAGGGCTGCAAGGGCTGCACCACCTACCGGCCGAACCCGGTGACCGGCTCCGTGCTTTCGGTTTCCGAACGCTCGGAGGGGGCGCCCGAGGCCGACAACGGCGCGGATGTCGTCTATATTTCCGAACCTCTGGAGCGCCCGCAGGAGCTGGAAGGAACCACCTACAAGCTGCGCTGGCCGGACAGCGAGCATGCCATCTACATTACCATCAACGACATTGTGGCGGGCGGTCGCCGCCGTCCGTTCGAGGTGTTCATCAACTCAAAGAACATGGAGCATTTTGCCTGGACGGTGGCGCTGACGCGGATGATCAGCGCCGTGTTCCGCCGCGGCGGCGATGTGTCCTTCGTGGTCGAGGAGCTGAAGGCGGTTTTCGACCCGCGCGGCGGCGCCTGGATGGAGGGGAAATACATCCCCTCGATCCTGGCCGCCATCGGCGGGGTGATCGAGCGCCACCTGATCGGAATCGGCTTCATCGACGGCGAGGGCATGGGGCTCAAGTCCGACCCGCGGGCGCAAGTGGTGAATATCGGCGGGAGGCGCGGGCCGTCGTGCTCGGCCTGCGGCAGCTATGACATGCGGATGGTCGAGGGCTGCATGACCTGCGCAAGCTGCGGGCATTCCAGATGCGGCTAGGCTGCGAACACGCATCGGGCATCCTGGCCGGCGCCCCGCGATGAGGCCGGCGGCGCGGCAACCGCGCGCGGATTTCCCGTGGCGGGGGCCTTTTTGCGGAACTGCGCGGCGCTGCTGCGGAACCGCGCGCCGGGAATGCGCCACCGGCCGGGCGCGGGGGGCGCCTGCGCGCGCCGGGCGAAGCGGGGCGACTTGAGACGACGCGCCCCAGGATCCCCAGGATCCGCCCTCCGGGGATCCGGCTGCGGCAGGCGGGCCGCTCTCAGCGGATCAGCAGCCGGACGATCCGCCCCCGCCGCCACAGCTCCAGCACGACCCTGCCACGGGGCGCGTTCAGGATCTCGGCATCCAGCGCGTCGATCCCGCCCAGCCGGCGCCGGTTCACCGACAGGATCACGTCTCCCTTCCGGAGCCCGATCATGAAGGCCGGCGAGCCGGGGACGACCTCGCGCACGGCCACCCCCCTGTCCGGCATGCCGGAACCCTGCCCGCCCCGCGGCCCGGGAAGCTCTTCCAGGACCGCCCCTGCCAGCAGCTTGGTCCTGGAGCTCTTGCGCGCGGCCTCCCTTTCGCGGAGCGTCACGCTCAGCGTGCGGGAGCCGCCGGAGCGCAGGATGCCGATGTCGAGAGGCACGCCGGGCCGGATGACGCCGATATGGCCACGCAGGTCGTTGGCATCGGAAATCTCCTCGCCGTTGACGGAGCGGATCACGTCACCCGGGCGCATCCCCGCCTGCGCGGCCGGCGAGCCCGGTTCGACCGTGGCGATCAGGGCCCCCTCGGACTGCTCCAGCCCCAGGGCCTCGGCGATTTCCGGGGTCAGATCCTGCACCGACACCCCCAGATAGCCGCGCCGCACGCTGCCGGTTTCGATCAGCTGGCGCATCACGGCCCGTGCCATGTTGATCGGCACCGCAAAGCCGATCCCCACATTGCCGCCGGAAGGGGCCAGGATGGCGGTATTGATCCCCACCACGCGCCCGTCCAGCGTGATCAGGGGACCACCGGAATTGCCGGGGTTGATCGAGGCGTCGGTCTGGATGAAGTCCTCGTAGCCGTCGGGGTTGATCCCCGAGCGTCCCAGCGCGCTGACGATCCCCGAAGTGACGGTCTGCCCCAGACCGAAGGGGTTGCCGATCGCAACCACGAAATCGCCCACCATCAGCCGCCCGGAATCTCCCATCGGCAGTTCGACGAGCCCCTCGGCCGGAATCTGCAGAAGCGCGATGTCGGTCGCCGGGTCGCGCCCGACGATCCGTGCCTCGAAGCGGCGCCGGTCGCCCAGGGTGACCGTCACCCGCCGCCCGCCGGCAACCACGTGGTTGTTCGTCAGGATGTATCCGTTGCCCGCATCGACAATCACTCCGGAGCCAGAACCGACCTGCCGCTGGGGGCGCTGCCGCGGCAGGGAGAAGGGGTCGAACGGCAGGGATTCGCCGGGGGCGGGCTCGGAAACCACGGTGATGCTGACGACCGCGGGCAACGCGCGCTTCAGAAGCGGTGCGATGGTGGGGATGCCGCGCCCGTCATCCTGCATGAAGGGCTGCGCCCCGGCCGGACCCGCGGAAACGGCCGGCAGCACCAGCAGCAGCAAGGCCGCCAATGGTATCGGAAACATCCCACGCATCGCTCTCCTCGCGCCTTCCCCGCCGGCCCTGTCCGGCACCTCCCCGAGCGGACATCCGGCCGCGGCAGGGCCCGAAACGGCGGTGAGTCAAAAAGGTCACGCCGGATTCCGGGCCTCGAATCAGTTCGTTAACAGGACGGAGACGATATGTTAACAGGGCAGAAGGCAAGAAGAACGAACGGGGCGGGCAGCGATGGCGACGGCGGGGGCGCGTGGCAGCTTCATCATCGCGTGGGATCAGTCGGAAATCGACGGGCTGCGCGGCGCCGGGCCGGAAATGATGGAGGTCGGCTCGTCCTGGCGCTGGAGCGGCGACGCCCTGCGTCTGGGCGGGCCGCAGGGCGCCGCCCGGGCCGGCGCTCCGGAAGACCCCGTAGACAGGGGGGCCGGGCTGCACCGGCGCGCTGCCGGGCGCCTGGCGCGGCTTCTGGGGCGGATGCCGGCTCCGGGGCGGTTCCGGGCGGCGGCAGGCGAAAAAGAAGATGAAGAGGCGCCGCTGTTTCGCGCCGGCTTCGAACTGACCGACGGCACCACGACCATCCCGGCAACGCTGATCGGCATGCACTCCGGGGGCAGGCCGATGATCCTGTTCCCCGAGCGCCTCCCCCACCCGGAGCGGGAATACTGGGTGCTCTCCTGCGCCCTGGGGCGCGCGGCGGCAGAGGGAGGAACGGCGGAGGGGGCGGACCGTTTCCCGGCGATGCCCTGCTTCCCCTCCGGCACCCTGATCGCCACCCCCCGCGGCCTCCGCCCGGTGGAGGATCTGGGCGAGGGAGATCAGGTCTGCACCCGCGACGGCGGCCCCCAGCCCCTCCGCTGGGTGGGGCGGCACCGGGTAAGCGGGGGGCGGCTGCTGGCGATGCCGCATCTGCGGCCGGTGCGCCTCGCCGCGGATGCGCCCCCTCCGGGCGTGCAGATCGGGGAGGCGCCGGTGCGGGATCTGCGCGTTTCGCCCGATCTCCGGATCCTGATCCGCAGCGCGGCCGCGCGCGCGCTGTTCGGCACCGGGGAGGTTCTGGTCGCCGCGCGCGACCTGATCGACGGCTGCGGTGCCCGGATCGACCGCAGCTGCCGGCAGGTGACCTATGTGCAGCTCATGTTCGAGCGTCACCAGATCATCTGGGCGAACGGGATCGCGGCAGAAAGCACCCACCCCGCCGATATCGTCCCCGAACGGTTCGATCCGCCCCGGCGGCAGGCCCTGCTGGAGCGCTTCCCGGATCTGGCCGGCGATCCGTTCGGCTGCGGAGGACACGCCCGCCGGGTGCTGAGCCGCGCCGAGGCGGCCCTGCTCGCCCACGGCCTGCGGCAGGATCCGGACCGGGCCGGCGCCACCCGCCCACCCCGCCCGCGCGCGGAATCCTCCGTCCCTGCCTCCCGCCTCCAGGCTGCCCGTTGACAGCCCGGAACCGACCTGTATAAGCACCCCGTTCCGGCCCGGTTCCTTCCTGGCCGGTGCGTTCATTGGTGTTGGTGGCCCCCGCAAGGGGATGCCTGTCGGGCTTCGGCCAGAGGACAACGCCCTTCGTCAGCGCCCGCAGGGGCAACAGAAGGAGATCAGACGGTGACCAAACGCACCTCTGCCAAGTACAAGATCGACCGCCGGATGGGCGAAAACATCTGGGGTCGTCCGAAATCCCCGGTCAACCGCCGCGAATACGGCCCCGGCCAGCACGGTCAGCGCCGCAAGGGCAAGCTGTCGGATTTCGGCCTGCAGCTGCGCGCCAAGCAGAAACTCAAGGGCTATTACGGCGACCTGACCGAAAAGCAGTTCCGCCGCATCTTCCGCGAGGCCGAGCGGGTCCGGGGCGACACCGGCGAAAACCTGATCGGCCTGCTGGAGCGCCGCCTCGACGCGGTGGTCTATCGCGCCAAGTTCGTGCCCACCATCTTTGCCGCCCGCCAGTTCGTGAACCACGGCCATGTGCTGGTCAACGGCAGGCGGGTGAACATCCCCTCCTACCGCGTCAAGGAAGGAGACGTGATCGAGGTGCGCGACCGCTCCAAGCAGCTGGCGATGGTGCTCGAGGCCGTTTCGCTGGCCGAGCGCGACGTGCCGGAATACCTGGACGTTGACCATTCCAAGATGACGGCGACCTTCCTGCGCACGCCGGGGCTGAGCGACGTGCCCTATCCGGTGATGATGGAACCGAATCTCGTCATCGAATACTACGCCCAGAACTGACGCGGGTTTCCGCACCCTTCGAAAGGCCGTGCCTTGCGGGTGCGGCCTTTCTGCTGCTTTGCTGTCCGGGGCCCGAAAACCGGCCGGCGGCGCGTGGCGGCAACCGGGAAGCTGGTCATGCCGCCTCGTGGCGGATAAGACCTTGCCGGGGGAAAGCGAGTTGGAGACGATGAGAAACGCGATACGTCCGCGGCCGGGCATACTCGACATCCAGCCGTATCGGGGCGGCGACAGCCAGGTCGAAGGCGTGGACGACGTTGTCAAGCTGTCGTCCAACGAAAACCCCTTCGGCCCCAGCGAGGCGGCGCGCGAAGCGTTTGTGAAATCGGGCCACGCGCTGCACCGCTACCCTTCCTCCGATCATCGGGCGCTGCGCGAGGCCATCGCCCGGGTGCACGGGCTGGATGCGGAGCGGATCATCTGCGGCGCCGGTTCGGACGAGATCCTCGCCTTTCTCTGCCAGGGCTATGCCGGTCCCGGAGACGAGGTGATCCACACCGAGCACGGATTCGCCATGTATCGCATCTATGCGCTGGGCGCCGGGGCAACCCCGGTGGAAGTGCCCGAGCGCAACCGCGTGGTGGACGTGGGCGCCATTCTTGCGGCCTGCACCGACAGGACGCGGCTGGTGTTCATCGCCAATCCCGCCAACCCGACCGGCACGATGATCGGCAGCGACGAGATATCGCGCCTCGCCGCCGGGCTGCCGGAACAGGCGCTGCTGGTGCTGGACGGGGCCTATGCGGAATATGTCGAGGGCTTCGACGGCGGCGCCGGCTTCGTGGAAAGCCGCGACAACGTGGTGATGACCCGCACCTTTTCCAAGATTCACGGGCTTGGCGGGCTGCGTGTGGGCTGGGGCTACGGCCCGGCGCATGTGATCGAGGTGCTGAACCGGCTGCGCGGGCCGTTCAACCTGTCCACCCCGCAGCTGCAGGCCGCCGAGGCGGCGGTGCGCGACACGGATCACGTGGCCCGGTGCCGGGCGGAGAACGCCCGCCTGCGGGCCTGGCTGGCCGGAGCCCTGAAGGAGCTGGACGTGCCGTCCGATCCGTCGCACGCGAACTTCATCCTGGCGCGGTTTTCCGACCGGCAGGAAGCGGAGGCCTGCAACGCCTTCCTGAGGTCGCGGGGGATCATCCTGCGCCCGGTGGCCGGCTACGGGCTGCCGGCCGCCCTGCGTATCACCGTGGGCGACGAGGCGAGCTGCCGCCGGGTGGTGCATGCGGTGGCCCAGTTCAGGGGAAAGCGGAAATGAGCGTTCTTTACGATCACGTCGCCTTTGTCGGGCTGGGGCTGATCGCCGGCTCGATGTCGCTGGCGATGCGCAAGCACGGGCTGGCCGGGCAGACGGTGGGCACGGCGCGCACCGCGCAGACGCGGCAGACGGCGCGCGAGATCGGCCTGTGCGACCGGGTGGTGGACAGCGCCGCCGAAGCGGTTGCCGGCGCCGATCTGGTGGTTCTGGCGGTGCCGGTCGGGGCCATGGGCGCCGTCGCACGCGAGATCGCCCCGCATCTGAAGCCGGGCGCCACCGTCACCGATGTGGGCTCGGTCAAGCGCGCGGTGATCGGCGCCGTGGCGCCGCACATGCCCGAAACCGTGCACTTCATCCCCGGCCACCCGCTGGCGGGCACCGAACACACCGGCCCGCGCGCCGGCTTTGCCGAGCTGTTCGAGAACCGCTTCTGCCTGCTGGTGCCCCTGGAGGGCACCGACAGGGCGGCGCTGCAAGGCCTGCGCGCCCTGTGGGAGGCCATGGGCTCGACGGTCGAGACGATGGACCCGGACCACCACGACCTGGTGCTGGCTGTCACCAGCCACGCGCCGCATCTGATCGCCTACACGATGGTCGGGGTCGCCGACGATCTGCGCCGGGTGACCGACAGCGAGGTGATCAAGTATTCGGCCGCGGGATTTCGCGACTTCACCCGGATCGCCGCCTCGGATCCGGTGATGTGGCGCGACGTGTTCCTGAACAACAGGGACGCGACGCTGGAAATCCTCGGCCGCTTCACCGAGGAACTGTTCGCGCTGCAACGCGCCATACGCACCGGCGACGGCGAACTCCTGCATGCCTACTTCACCCGCACCCGCGCGATCCGCCGCGGGATCATCGAGGCCGGGCAGGACACCGCCGCGCCCGATTTCGGCCGGAGCGCGAAAAGATGAGGCGCGCCATCCTCCCGGCGGTGCTCCTCGCGCAGGCGCTGGCCGGCGTTCCGGCCCTTTCCGGAGCGTCCGGGGCGCCCTTTCCGGCCCTGCCCTCTCCGGCATCCGCGCAAACCGGGCTGCTGGCGGAACTGCTGCCGGAGGCTCCGTTTCCGCCGTCTCCGACCGGCCTGCCGGCAGCGGCGGAGCCGGCAACTGCCCCGCACCCGAGCGGCCCCCGGCTGGCGGCGGTTGCCGCCTCGGGCCGGGCAGGCCCCATCTGCGGCAAACGGCGGATCCGGGGCGAACGGCTGGCGCCGATACCCGGCAGGCTGCAGGGCTGCGGCATCAGCGCGCCGGTGCGCGTGTTCTCGGTTTCGGGCGTGGCGCTGTCGCCCCCGGCGATCATGGACTGCCCCACCGCCAGGGCGCTGGAACGCTGGGTGCGCAGGGGGGTCAGGCGCACCATCGGCTCCCTGGGCGGCGGGATCGACGGGCTGAGAGTCATCGCCGGCTACTCCTGCCGCACCCGGAACAATCTGCCCGGCGCGCGCATTTCCGAGCACGGCCGCGGACGCGCCATCGACATCGCCGGCTTCACCCTGCGGAACGGCGAGGTTCTGGACGTTCTGACCGGCTGGAACGACAGGCGTCGGGGCAGGCTGCTGAAGCGGCTGCACCGGACGGCCTGCGGGCCGTTCGGAACCGTTCTCGGCCCCGATGCCGATCGCTACCACCGGAACCACCTTCACCTGGACACGGCACGTCATCGCGGCGGAAGCTACTGCCGCTAGGCCGGCCTGGCGGGCGGCGCGCATCAGGACGCGGCCCCTCCGGTGAGACGCGGCCCTTCGGTTCCTTCGCCCGGGTTCCTTCGCC
>JALSKC010000009.1 GCA_026989055.1 Paracoccaceae bacterium | reverse complement strand
GGTTCCTTCGCCCGGGTTCCTTCGCCCGGCCGGCGCCCCGGCCCGGGTCCCGCGCGGCCCCGCATCCCGGGCTGCGCTAGATCTTGATCAGCCGCCCGGGATCGACCGCCACCCCGCGGCGGGCAAGACCGTTGCGGGCATCGAAGATCAGCCGCGCGTGTTCGGCCACCAGGGGGTAGTCCACAGCGGTGTGATCGGTCAGGAGCACCACCGCGTCGTATCCGGCGAGCCCATCCGCCGTGAGCGCCACCGACCGCCGCCCGGCCATCTGGGGATGATCCCGGGTCGGCGGCATCACCGGAAAGAAGGGATCGTGGTAATCGCAGCGCGCGCCCATCTCCTCCAGCCGCAGCAGGGCCGTGAGCGCCGGGCTTTCGCGGGTGTCTTCCACATCCTTCTTGTAGGCGATGCCGAGCACCAGAAGCCGCGCCTCGCCGATTGCCACCCCGCTCCGGCGCATCAGCCCGGCCGCCACCCGGGCGGCCACCGCATCGGGAGCGGTATCATTGGTGCTGCGCGCAAGATCGATGATCGGGGTGGCCACGCCCACCTCGCGCGCCCGCCAGGAAAGATAGGCCGGCGAAACCGGGATGCAGTCGCCGCCGATCCCCGGACCGGGGTAGAAGGGCATGTAGCCGAAGGGCTTGGTGGCCGCGGCATCGATCACCTCCCATACATCCACGCCCATGGCCTCGAAGGCGGTCTTCATCTCGTTGACCAGGGCGATGTTGACGGTGCGAAAGCTGTTCTCGGCCAGCTTCACCGCCTCGGCGGTGGCAGTCGAGCTGACCGGCACGGTGCGCTCCACGATCGTGCCGTAGAACAGTTCGAGCAGTTCGGCCGAGGCCCGGTCATCGGCGCCGATCACCTTCGGGATCGTACGCGTGGTGTAGTCCGGATTTCCCGGATCCTCGCGCTCGGGCGAGAAGCCGAGGAAGAAGTCCGCTCCCGCGCGCAGCCCGCTCCGCTCCAGGATCGGGCGCAGGACGCCCGCCGTGGCGCCGGGCCAGACCGTGCTCTCCAGGATCACCAGCTGCCCGGCGCGCAGGCGGGAGGCGATCTGCCCGGCAGCGGCCGTCACATGGCCCAGATCCGGAGCGCGCTGCGCATCCAGCGGGGTCGGCACGCAGATCAGGATCACATCCGCCTCCGCAATCCTGCCGGCATCATCGGTGGCCGCAAAACGCCCCGAAGCCACCGCATCGGCGATCCGCTCCTCCGGAAAATAGGAAATCACCCGCTCGCCGGCGTTGATCGCCGCCACCCGGGCGCTGTCGATGTCGAGCCCGAGCACATCGAATCCCGCCTCGTGCACCGTCAGCGCCATCGGCAGCCCCACATAGCCCAGACCCACCGTCATGACCCGGGCGCGGCGAGTCGCGATTCGCTCCTTCAGATCGGCAAGCAAGGAAAACCCTCTCGTCATCGAAAACCCGTCCCGTGTCCTGTCCTGCGGCTTCTGCCGGCCCTCCGGCCGGGTTTCGCCCGTTGCTGAACAGCACCGGCATAGCATCGGCGCACGCCCGGTCCCAACCCTGGCTGCGCGCCGGTGCCACCTTTCGCCGAATGGCAGCTGCGGGGGTGGATTGTGCCCGCCCCGGAAACAGCCCTGTCATCTTCTCCTTCCCGCAGCGCCCTTCTTCTTCCCGCAGCGCCCGCGAATTCCGCCTTCAGCATGGCCCTTCCCTCCCCGCGCCTTCCAGCGCGGCGCGGATCGAGTCCATCCCGGCGGCCAGGTCGTAGCGCGGCCGGTAGCCGAGCCCGGCGCGTGCCCGCGCGATCGACACCTCCGGCTCCGCCAGCAGCAGCTCCAGCAGGTGCCGGTCCGGCCAGCGCGGCCCCCGTGCCGGGCGCAGGGCGCGCAACCGCCCCAGCGCCCGTTCGAAGCGGCGCGTGCCGAGCACCCGGCGCAGCGCCGCCGACAGCCGTGCCGCCACTCCCGGCCCTCCCCCGACCGGCGGCGGGCCGAGCCGGGCCCTCAGCTCCGCCTCCGGGCGCAGCAGGATCTCGCCGCGACCGGCGATCGCGCGGTAGCCCTCGTAGACCTCCAGCCAGCCCGGCTGCCCGGGGCCGCTCAGCACGAAGCGCGCCGGGAAGGGGCCGGGCGCGGCCACGGCCCGCAGCACTGCCTCGGCCACGTCCTCCACATGCACGAGCGGGCTCGTGCCGCAGGGAACGGGCAGGACCACGCCACCCGCGCGCAGCGCCGCCAGGGGCGCTTCGGTCCAGAGCGCGCTGCCGGGGCCATAGACCAGGGTCGGTTGCAGGATGACGGCTTGCGTTTCCGCCTGCAGGAGCATCCTTTCCATCGCGATCTTCGCCTGGCGGTAGTCGCCGCCGCCGGGCCCGCCCCAGGGCGCGTCCTCGGCGATCCGTCCCCGCGGCCAGTCATCATAGACCACGGCCGAACTCAACAGGACGAAACGGCGCGACCCGCCCTGGCAGGCGGCCTCCAGCAGGGCCCGGAAAGCGGCGATGTTGGCCGCTGCGCGGGCGCGCACGTCATGGGCGGCATGCACCACCGCCTCCTGCCCCCGCAGCGCCCGGGCGAGCGCCCTCCCCGGGCGCAGCGGCGCCACGACGACCCGCGCCCCCAGCGCCCGCAGCCGGGCTGCCTCATGCCCCGAACGCAGCAGCGCCGTGACCTCGGCCCCGGCCGCGGCCAGCGCTGCCACCGCATGCGTCCCTATGAACCCGCGCGCCCCGCTCACCAGCACCCGCCGCCCGGCAACCGCGCCCCGCATCCCGGCTCCCGCGCTGTCTGCAGATGGTCCTGTCACTGGATCCTCCCGCTGTAGAATTGCACCACGTTAGCAGAATTGTTTCGCGGCAAAAGCCCGGGCCGGCCTGCCGGTGGCAGCGGTGGGGGGGCCATGCTATACGGCACGCGCCGCAGGGGCCGTTCCCTGCAGCCGGGGCGGCGCCGGGATGTGTCTTGCAAGGCGCTCCGGCGAGGCTTCGGGCGGGGTTTGGATCATGCGGGTTTGGATCATGCGAGTTTGAATGCGGGGCCTGTTTGCATGCGCATACTGATCACGGGGGGAGCGGGTTTCATCGGCTCGCATCTGGCCGAACGGCTGCTCGCCGAGGGGCACCGGGTGACGGTGCTGGACGATCTGTCCACCGGGCGGCGCGAGAACCTGGCGGCGATGGAAGGGGACGAACGCTTTGCGCTGGTCGAGGGCGACATTCTCGATCGCGCGCTCGTGCAGCGGCTGGTCGCGCAGGCCGATACGGTGTTCCACCTGGCCGCCGCGGTGGGGGTGAAGCTGATCATGGAGCAGCCGAGCCGGGGAATCCTGACCAATGTCGGCGGCACCGAGAACGTGCTGCTGGCCGCAGCACAGGGCGGAACCCCGGTCTATCTGGCATCAACCTCGGAAGTTTACGGCAAGGCTGCCAGATTCCCGTTTTCCGAAGATGACGACCTGACGATCGGCGCCACCGTCAACCTGCGCTGGTCCTACGCCAGCGCCAAGCAGCTGGACGAATTCCTCGCCCTCGCGCTGGCCCGCGAACGGGGGTTGCCGGTGGTGATCCTGCGCTTCTTCAACACCACCGGCCCGCGCCAGAGCGGGCGCTACGGCATGGTGCTGCCGAATTTCGTTCAGGCGGCGCTGGAGGGGCGACCGCTGCTGGTGCACGGGGACGGCACCCAGAGCCGCTGCTTCGCCCATGTGGCCGATGCGGTGGAGGCGCTGGTGCGCCTGATGGCCACCCCGGCCGCCATCGGCAGGGTCTTCAACATCGGCACCGACGAGGAGATCACCATCCGCGCGCTGGCCGAAAGGGTGATCGCGCTGACCGGCTCCGATTCGCGCATCGAGCATGTCCCCCATGAGCAGATCTACCCCGAAGGGTTCGAGGACATGCAGCGCCGGGTGCCGGATGTCTCCCGCCTGCAGCGGACCATCGACTTCAGGCCACGACTGCCGCTGGAGCGGATCATCACCGACCTGATCGCCGAAAAGCGTGCCGGAGCAAAGCGTGCCGGAGCGGGCGCATGACCCCGGGAGCGCGTCTCGAGAAGCTGATCCGCGACACGGCAACGCTGCTGCTGCCGGAACGGCTGCGCAAGTGGATCCGCGCCCAGCAGCGCCGCTACCGGCTGCAGTCGGTGCCGGTGGGCAGTGTCGATTTCGGCGGGCTGCGCCGGCTCAGCCCGATCAGCGCGGTATTCGGGCAGGATCGCGACCTGCTGACCATCGAGCGCTACTACATCGAACAGTTCCTTGCCCGCCACAGCGCCGACATCAAGGGCCGGGTGCTGGAAATGGGCGACCCGGGCTACACGCGCAAGTTCGGCGGCGACAAGGTCACGCGCGAGGACGTGCTGCATTACGTCGAGGGCAACCCGCAGGCCACCATCGTCGCCGACCTGACCGACGCGCCCCATATCGCCGACGACAGCTTCGACTGCATCATCATCACCCAGACGCTGCAGATGATCTATGAGGTGGACAAGGCGATCGCCACGCTGCACCGCATCCTCAAGCCCGGCGGCGTGGTGCTGTGCACCAGCCACGGCATGAGTCGTGTCGCCCGGCGCGAGGGGGTGGATGACTGGGGCGAATACTGGCATTTCACCAGCCAGTCGAAGAAACGCCTGTTCGGCGCCGTTTTCGGGGCGGAAAACGTCGAGGTCGCTGCCGTGGGCAATGTCTTTACCTGCATCTGCAACCTGCACGGGCTGGGCGCTTCCGAGGTGGATGCGCTGGAGCTGGAGACCCACGATCCGAACTACGAACTGCTGCTGCTGGTGCGGGCGGTAAAGGCGGGCGTGCCCGATGGCTGAGCGCCCGGCCCGCCGGCACGACCTGCTGTGGCCCGGGCTGATCCTGCTGCTGGCGCTCGGGCTGCGGCTGCCGGGGCTGAACGGCCCGCTCTGGTATGACGAGATCCTGACGCTGGAAACCCACCTGCGCCTGCCCTGGTCCGGGATGCTGCAGGGCTACGACATGAACCATCACTACCTGTTCAACCTTCTGGCAAAGGGCTCGATCTCCCTGTTCGGCGATGCGGCCTGGGCCATCCGCCTGCCGGCGCTGCTGTTCGGGCTGGCCGGAATCTGGGCGCTCTGGGTGCTGGCACGCGATGTCGCCGATGCGCACACGGCCCATGTGGTGGCGCTGCTGCTGGCGCTTTCCTACCACCACATCTGGTTTTCCCAGAACGCGCGCGGCTACACCGGGCTGGCGTTCTTCGCGACGCTGGGGATGATCTTCTGGCTGCGCGGGCTGGCGGCACCGAAATGGCGGACCTGGATCGCCTATGCGGTGGTGCTGGCGCTGGCGATCTTCACCCACCTGACCGGGGCGTTCCTTTTCGCGGCCCAGGGCCTGGTCTGGGCGGCGCTGACCGGCTGGCGGCTGCTGACCGGCCGGTTCGAGCGGCGCGCCTGCCTGCTGCCGGCGGCGGGTTATGCGCTGGGCGGGGCGCTGACACTGCTGCTCTATGCGCCGATGCTGGGCGACGTGATGGCCGCGGTCGGAGGGGTGGCGGACGGCTCGGCGGTGGACGTGATGGCGGAATACCAGAACCCGCTGTGGTCGCTGCTGGAAGGGATGCGCACGGCGCTGGGCAATCTCGGTCCGCTGGTCGGGCTGGTGGCGCTGGCGGTGATCGCGCTGGCGGTGCTGGGCGGGATCGCGGCGCATCGCGCCGCGCCGCTTTATCCCCCGGTCGTCGCGGTGCATGTCGCCCTGACGCTGGCGCTGCTGCTGATGCTGGAGATGCGGATCTGGCCGCGGTTCTTCTTCGCCGACATCGGCTTCGTCCTGATCCTGATCGTGCTGGGGGTGCGCCTGGCGAGCGGCTGGGTCGCGCGCCTCGCCGGGCAGGATCCGCGCCGGGTATTCGTGGCCGCCTCGGTGGCCATGGTGCTGGTGTCGATCCCCCTGGCCGCGCGCAACTACATGGCCCCGAAACAGGACCTGGCCGGCGCCTTCGCCCTGGTCGAGCGGACCCGCGCCCCCGGGGAGCGCGTCTATGCGGTCGGCTTTCCGGCTGCCGTCTTCCGCAGCCATTTCGGCGCCGACTGGGAGGCGATCCTGACCGAGGAGGACTACCTGGCGGCGCGCGTGCAGCCGGGTCCGATGCTGATCGTGGTGGCCTTCCCCGCCCGCGGGCTGCGCAAGGTGGCAGCGCTGGATGCGGATACCGAAACCACGCTGAAGCTGGTGCGCCGCTTCCCGGGCACGCTGGGCGATGGTGCCGTGCTGATCTTCAGGCGCGAGTGAGCGGATGAGTGATACCGATGCAGATATCGTGATCGGCTCCGGGCCGGCCGGCGTTTCTGCCGCCGGCGCCCTGCTGGCGCGGGGGCGGCGCGTGTTGATGATCGACGGCGGAGCGAGCCCGGAGGCCCCGCTCCTGCGGCGGCGCGATGCCCTGGCCGCGCGTCCCCCCGAAGCCTGGAGCGCCGCCGAAATCGCCGCCTACCAGCGCCCCCAGCTGGACGCGCCGGCGGGCCGGATCCGGCGGTTCGGCTCCGATTTCGCCCTGGCGCCGGCGGAAACGGTGCTGGGGCGGGGCGCCGACGAGATCGCGCTGCGGTCCTCGCGCGCGGTGGGAGGGCTGTCCAACCTCTGGGGAGCGGCGGTGCTGCCCTGGAGGCAGCAGGACATGCGCGGCTGGCCGGTCTCGGCGGAGGATCTGGCGCCGCATTATGCGGCCGTTGCCCGTTTCATGCCGGTAGCCGGGCGCGCGGATGCGCTGGAGGCGCTGTTTCCCGCCTTTGCCATGCAGGGACGGGCAGAACTGGCGCCGGGACCGCAGGCGGGGGCGCTGCTCGAAGCGATGAACCGGCGGCAGGCGGCGCTCGGGGTGCTCGGAATCGTGGCCGGGGCGGCCCGGGTGGCCGTGGATGCCGCCCGCTGCAGGGCCTGCGGGATGTGCCTGCACGGCTGCCCCTGGGGGCTGATCTGGTCGGCCGCGCAGCGGGTGCGCGAACTGCGTGAATGCGCCGGTTTCAGCCATCAGGGCGGGCGGGTCGCGCTGTGCTTTTCCGAAACTCCGGCCGGTGTCGAGCTGCGGCTGGCAGGCGGCGGGCTTCTGCGCGGGCGGCGCCTGTTCATCGCCGCCGGGGTTCTGGAAACCGCCCGCCTGCTCCTGGCAAGCCGGCCGGAGCGCGACGCCGGGCTCGTTCTGCACGACAGCCAGCACGCCCTGCTGCCGCTTCTGCAGCGCCGGGGCAACCGCCGGCGGCCGGACCGGGGGCCGCGCACCACTCTCCCTCAGCTGTTTCTCGAGTTGGACAGCGCCGATGTCTCTCCCTTTACCGTCCACAGCCAGATCTACGCATGGAACGAGTTCTTCGCCCATGACATGGTGCGCAACTTCGGCCGTTCCCTGGCTGCCAGCCGGCCGCTGTTCGCCGCCCTGGCCCGTCGGCTTGTCGTGGCCCAGATCTTTCTGCATTCCGAGCATTCGGCCCGGATCGGGCTGCGCCTGGCCGCCGACGGGCGGCTGACCGCCACCGTGCAGAGAAATCCCGCCACCGGCGCCGTCATGCGGGCCGCCCAGCGCCGGATCGCGCGGGCGCTGTCGCTTGCCGGGCTGAGCGCGCTCGGCTTCGCCCGCCGCGACGGCGCCCCCGGCAGCAGCTTTCACGCCGGCGCCAGCCTGCCGATGGCCTCTCGCCCCCGGGACGGGCAGAGCGACCTGCTCGGCCGGCCGCACGGGCTGACGCGGGTGCATGTCGTCGATGCCTCCGTTCTGCCGGCGATCCCGGCCACCACGATCACCTTTCCGGTGATGGCCAATGCCCACCGGATCGCCAGCAGCATTCCCTGAGACCCGGCACCTGCCTGGAACCCGGCTTCACCCCGGATGCCACATGCGACCCACCCATGGACCGCCCCGCCGGGAACGCGACCATCCCCGCTCTGCCGCGCCGTGCCCCGGCCCCCGCCACCTGCCGCCTGTGGCCTGTGGCCTGCGACGAAAATCGCCGGAAACTTGCGACCCGGCCAGAGCGGTGCGGATCGGGGCGGCAGGCCTGCCCCTGCTCCGCCGGCCCCGGGACCGCGGCGGCCGGAGAGTGCCGCAAACGGCTCTCAGCCCGCGCCCCGGCCATCCGGCTGGCTGCTTCCCTGCCCTTCGCCGGCCGGGCCGTTCTCGAGCAGGCCGGCCTCCAGCCGCCCGGCCAGCGCATCCATCCCCCCGCGCCGCGCCGCCCGGGCCAGGGCCGCTCCGTAGCGGGCCAGAACCGGCCCTTCCGCCCAGTGGGCGGCAAAGGCGGCACGGGCCGCGGCCGAGCGACGCTCGCGCAGCCCGGGCTCGTGCTGAAGCGCGCGCAGCGCGGCCAGAAGGTCGTCTTCGCTTTCGAACAGCTCCCCGGCGCCGGCGGTCTCGACGATTTCCGGAAACGGCCCCAGCCGGCGGGCGATGACCGGCGTGCCCAGCCGGAAGCTCTCGATCAGGATGATGCCGAAGGTCTCGTAGCAGACAGAAGGCACGATCAGCCCCAGCGCCCCCCGGTAATAGGCGCCCAGCTCCTCCGGCGTCTTGCGCCCGAGAAACCGGATCCGAGGATTGCCGGCCGCCTGCGCCTTCAGGCTGTCGGCATACTCGCCATCGCCCAGGATCAGCAGATCGGCATCCGGGTAGCGGGCGAATGCGGGGAACACGTCCTGCAGGCCCTTGATCTTCTCCAGCCGCCCGACGAACAGGAAATAGGGGCGCCGGTGGCGCACCGGCGCGGGCAGCGCGCCACGCAGCGGCGGCAGGAAATAGGGAAGAACCTCCATCGGCTGGCGGAGACCGAACTCGGCGTGCTTGCGGCGGGAAAATTCGCTCTTGGCGATGATCAGGTGGATCCTCTCCAGCCGCCGCCCGAGCAGCCCGCTCGCCCGCCAGAGCTGCGGCGGGCGGCGGTGGCGCAGCACGCAGCGCAGGCACTGACGCCGATCGCACAGCTCGCGCCCGTGGCGCCAGAGCACATGGGTCGGGCAGACGAGCCAGTGCTCGTGTGCCTCATAGACCTGCAGCCCGCCGCCGGCGCCCAGAAGCCCCGGCCCGCCGATCAGCGAGGCGTTGTTGTGCCAGACGATATCGGGCCTTTCCGCTGCGAGGATCCGCCCGATCCGCCGCCCGTGCACCAGCGGCCGGCCGCTCTGCTGCGTCAGCAGGTTCGAGAGCAGCCCGAAACGGGCGCGCAACCCGATCCGCCGGATCCCGTCTGCACCCTCGTCCGGCACCGGCTCCGGTTCCTGCCCGCCGAGGACCAGATAGGCATTCTCGTCATGGACAACCGTCACCCGGTGGCCGCGCGCCGCCAGCGCCCGCGCCATCCGCTGCACCCCGATCGCATCGCCACCGAAGGAATAAGGCGGGTAGAAGGTGGTGAACATCAGGATTCGAAGCGGTCTCATCGGTCCTCCTGCCGCGTGTCTCCTGCGGCCCGTTCGCGCGGCCCGCCGCCTCCCGGCGCGGACGGGAACCCCGGCAGGAACCGGCGCAGCAGCCGCAGCCGCCCCGGCATGGCGAGAGCGGCATGAAGCAGGAAGACCGCTCCCCCGGTGACGATTCCCGCAGCAAGGCGCAGCGCCGCGCTCCCGTCGGCAAGCCCCCGCTGCACCAGCACCACCGCCGCCGCCATCGCCAGGACACCCGGCAACGGGGCCAGGTGCAGCCGCGCCAACGCCAGCGGCGAGATTCCGGCCACGGCGGCCACCACGCGAAAGCGCCCCCCCCACAGGACGAGAAAGGCCGCCACCACACCTCCCGCCATCGCCACCACACCGCCCGGGCGCAGCGCCAGGGCCAGGGCGAGCGCAAGCGCCACCTCCAGCCAGGACAGCAGCGCCGTCGCCCCGACCCGCCCGGCCGCCAGACAGAAGGCCTGGTGGAGCTTCTCGATGCAGAAATAGGCACCGAGCACCGCCAGCACCTGCAGGATCGGCACCGCCCCCAGCCAACTCGGGCCGAAGGTCAGCTCGATCACCGGCCCGGCCAGAAGCGCCAGCCCGGCGAAGGCGGCCAGCGCCTGCATCCCCGACAGCCGCAAGACATCCTGCAGCAGAACCGCCGCCCGGGCGCCATCTCGCCGCATCCGGGCAAAGGCCGGCTGGGCGGCAAGGCGCAGCGGAGTCACGATCAGGAACGAGGCGATCTCGATCAGCTTCCAGGCGGCAGAGAACAGCCCCAGCGCCACCGGGCCGAGGCTGGCCCCGATCACCACCGAAGGCAGCTGCAGCGCCGCCAGCTCGGCCCCGCGCAGCCCGAGCGCCGCGCCGCCGAAGCGCAGCAGCCGCCCGAAACCGCCCCGGGCAAGGCCGAGCCCCGGCCGCCAGCCCGCCGCAACCCAGGCCATCGCCGCATTCACCCCGACCTGCACCAGCCGCTGGGCGACAAGACTCCAGACCCCGAAACCGCCCAGCGCCAGCGCCAGCGCCACCGCTCCGCCGGCAACCACCCCGGCAATGGCCCGCAGTGCCAGCACCCGAAAGCGCAACCCGCGCCGCAGGATCGCCACCGGCACCGCGGCAAGCGCCACCATCGGCACGCTGAACGCGAGCGCCCGCAGCAGGGTGGCCACCTCGGGCCGCCCATAGAAGGCGGCAACCGGCCCGGCGGCAAGAAGAAGCCCCGCGAGCAGCCCGCCCCCCAGCGCCGCCAGCAACCAGAAGGTGGCGTTGAATTCCGCCGCCGAGGGGGCCCGGGCCGCGATCAGGAAATCGGAAAGGGAATCGCGCACCAGTGCCTCGCACAGCAGCACGAAGGCCGCGGCCATGGCCATGATCCCGTAGGCCTCGACCCCGAGCAGGCGGGCCAGGATCACGAACAGCGCGAAATTGACCGCCTGTTCGATCCAGTTGCCCGCGGCCATCCAGGCAACGCCGCTTCCGAACTGTCGCCGGATGTCCATAAGCCGGTCCATTCCTCCTGCATCGGCTCCCCCTGCACCGGCGCCGCGCCCTCCCGCAGCCCGCCACACCGCCGAAACCGGGCCCGCCCGCCGGGCTGCCGGGCCGAACGGCGGAACCGGGCCGCGATACCGGGCCGCGATACCGGCGGCGGAGCCGGCATCAGGGGCGCTGCCCCGAAGCGGCAATCCGCGCCGCCCTTGCCGGGCGACAGTGCACCAGCCTGCCGACAGATTGTCCGCCCAGCGCGGACAGGGCCGGCCCCGATTGGTCTGTGCCGGATTTTCTGTTACCACGGCGACGTTTCGAACCGAAGGGTAATTGCGTGGCGACAAACATTTCGACCCTCCCACCCGGACATGTCCGGGCCGGGCGGCTCCTGGCCGGAGCCGGCGCCCTGGCGGTGCTTGCCGCCGTGGGAACGCTGCTTGCCGGCGCCGGCGCTCTCGACGCCAAGGCGGTCTGGTTCTTCGCCTCCTGCGGAATCGGGGCCATCGTCGCCGGCTACTTCCTGACCGAGGGCGCCGCCCGCTTCGCCCTGGTCGCGGGGATGCTCTTTCCGGCAGGGGCGGCGCAGCTGTGGCTGACCCGGCCGCTCTGGTTCCCGGCCCCGCGGCTGCGCCCCGAAGGCCCGGTCGATCTGCTGATGGGCGCGTTGATCGTCCTGCAGGCGGCAGTGGCCCTCGCGGTGCTGCACCGGCAGGGCGCGCTGCGCCACCCGCGGCGCCTGCTGCAGGTCTTCGGTCCGTTCAGGGCAACGCTGTTCCTGCTCCTGAGCCTGGCCTTTTCCGTTTCCCTGATGGGCTATCTGCCGCGTGGATACCTGATGTCCTGGGGGCTGCGCATGATCGTCGCCGGCGGGATGATCGGCATCAACATGCTGAGCATCGCCGCGCTGCTGTCACTGCCGCCGCCCTTTACCCGCCACCGGGGATTTCACCCGCTCATCCCGGCCGGTGTGGTCCTGACCGCCAGCGCCGCGCTGAGCTGGTTCGCCTTCGAGCGGATTCCGCATGTGGAAGACGAGGTCGTCTACCTGTTTCAGGCGCGCACCCTCGCCCGGGGCGCGCTGGCCGCCCCGGCCCCGCCCGAAGCCGCCCGGGAAGCGCTGGCCTACTATCTGATGGAGCAGCGCGACGGGCTGTGGTTCGCCGTGACTTCACCCGGCTGGCCGGCGGCTCTGGCCGCCGGGGTCCGGCTGGGGCTGCCCTGGCTGGTGAACCCGCTTCTGGCCGCCCTCGCCGTGCTGTTCGCCTACGGCGTGGCCCGGCGGCTGGGCGGGCCGGACAGGGCCGATATCGTGGTGCTGCTGATGGCAGGCTCGCCCTGGTTCATCGGCGCGGCGGCTTCCCTGATGCCGCATGTCCTCACCCTCACGCTGACGCTGGCCGCCTGGTTCCTGCTGCTTGTCGGCAGGCAGGGAGAAGCGGCAAGCCGCCGGCGGGCGGCAACCCTGGCGGGGCTTGCCGGGCTGGCGATGGGCTGGGCCTTTGTCACCCGGCAGCTGGACGCGGCGCTGATCGGCACTCTTACCGGCGCCTGGCTGCTGGCTGGCTGGCGGCGCCCGAACGGGCTTGTGCGCACCGCGGCCTATTCGCTGGGGGCGCTGCTGGCGGGCAGTTTCCACTTCCTCCACAACCGTGCACTCACCGGCGATATCCTGCTGTCACCCCTGCAACGCCATGTGGCCGACAACTGGGGAAAGGGGGCAAACGGTTACGGCTTCGGTCCCGGCATCGGCCCGCCCGAGGGGTGGGGCGCGCTGGACATGGCCCCCGGTCACTCCCCGACCGAAGCGATCGTGAACACCCTTCAGAACCTCTCGGCGCTGCAGCTGGAAATGTTCGGCTGGGGCGTCGGCTCGCTGGCGCTGTTCTGGGCGATGCTGCTCTGGGGGCGCTGGCGGCGGGCCGATGCGGCGATGCTCGCGGTGGTGGCGGGAGTCGTCGTCGCGCTGTTCTTCTACTGGTTCTCGGGCAGCTTCTATATCGGGCCGCGCTACTGGTTCGCCGCCTTTCCGGCCCTGCTGTATCTGTCGGCCAGCGGCTACGAGGCCCTTGCCGCGCGGCTGAAGCGGCTGGGCGTGCACGGCTACAGCAGCGGGGTAACACTGTTCCTCCTGGCGCTGTTCGGGCTGCTGGTGTTCACCCCCTGGCGCGGGGTGGAGAAATACCACCGCTTCGGCGGCTACCGGGCCGATATCCGCCAGGCGATGGAGGCCGGGCTTTTCGATAACCGGCTGGTCTTTGTCGATACCGATGCCGACCCGGGATCGTTCCTGTATCTGAACGACCCCTGGCTGCCGGCCGAACGCCCGCTCTTCCTGCCCGACATGGGCCCCGAGGCCAATGCCGCAGTGGCCGCTGCCTTTCCCGGCCGCGCGGCAATGCTCTTTTCCACCCGCACCGGGCGCGAAAGCGCCCAAAGCGGCGGCTGAGCCTGCCCGCACCCGGCGCACCCGGCAACGGGAGCGGCCCGGAAGCCTGCCGCGGCGGACCGCGGAACGCCGGACAGAAGCAACAGACGCACGCGGGAAGAATGCCGCAAGCGGCGCGGCCGGGCGCGGCTTCGCGGCAGCGGGGCGGAAGCAGGGAGCGGGGCGGAAGCAGGCGCGGGAACTGCCGGAGCGGGCCTCAGACCGGGGCCGAGGCGATCGCGGCCCGACCGCGACGGGCCGGTTGCGGCGGCCTCTGCCCCTCGGGCAGGATCGTGACATGATCGCGCAGCCGGGCGCGGATGCCGTCCTCGCTTTCGCGCGCGACCATGACCCGCAGCCAGACATCGGCGAGCAGCAGGCGCAGGCGCAGATCAGGCGCGGCTTCGGCCAGGCTGCGTTCCAGCTGGGCCTGGCCGAGCCGCAGCACATCGCACAGCGGAGAGCCGGCAAGGCCGGCCGGAGCGATGTCGAGCCGCTGGAACACCGTCGTCCAGAAGCCAATCTTGATCCGCCGGCTCAGGTGCCGGGGCACGTAGCGGTCGGCCACTGCGCGCACCACCCACTTGTCGCGCACGAAGGGGTGCGCCTTTTCCAGCACGAAGGGCGACAGCCTCAGCTTGAAACGGCGCGGCAGGTTGACCCCGAAGCGCACCAGCCGGTGGTCGAGAAACGGAAAGCGCGCCTCGATGCTGCCAGCCATGCCCATGGTGTCGTTGCGGTGCAGCAGCGTGCGCAGGTGGTGATGCATGTAGTCCAGCGTCCAGCGGGTGCCGGCATCCTGCAGCGCAGCGGGAAAGGCGGCGAGCGCCGCTTCCACCGCGGCCATGTCGTCGGCCATTTCGCGACCGTTCATCAGGTCGCGTACCTGAAGCGCATTGTCCTCGTGCACGGGGGCAAGCAGCTGGCCGATGGCGGGCAGACGGCGCAGCGCCCCCCTCGCCGCCCCGGCGGCGGCGGCGAACGCATCGGTGAGCGGCTTGCGCCCCAGCCAGGGGTAGCCGAGGAACAGTTCGTCCGAACCTTCGCCCGACAAGAGCCCCTTGACCCCCCGTTCGCGCGCCAGCTCCGCCGTCAGCATCAGCGGCGCACAGTTCGGGTGGTAGGAAAACGGGTAGCCGTAGTGGCG
The DNA here is from genome assembly GCA_026989055.1 of Paracoccaceae bacterium. Taxonomy (GTDB): domain Bacteria; phylum Pseudomonadota; class Alphaproteobacteria; order Rhodobacterales; family Rhodobacteraceae; genus JAJRUE01. Next base: position 43,808 of record JALSKC010000009.1, on the reverse strand, counting down.
CATCACCCGCGGGATCATGTCCACGAAATCCTGCTCCTCGACCTCGGCGACGTGCAGTTCCAGCCCCAGGTGCTCGGCCAGCCCGCGCGCCGCCGGGGTTTCGCTCCAGGCGCCTTTCACGTTGGCGTGAAACAGCGCCACGTCCTTTTGCTGGCGCGCCGCCATCGCCACGATCAGCGAACTGTCCACCCCGCCCGAGGCAAAGGCGCCAACGCGCGCATCGGCGAACAGATGGCTGGCCACGGCCTCCTGCATGATCTCGTCGAAACGGTCGGCCACGGCGCCGGCGGGCAGCCCGCGCAGCGCCTCCGCCTCATCCGCATCGAGGAATTCCTCCAGCCGGAAAAAGGATTTGCCGACCGTTTCCCGCCCGCGCCCCCAGACAAGGAAGCTGCCGGGAGCAAGCGAGCGGATTCCCTCGTAGAACGAGCGCCCGGCGGTGGGGCCGCCGAACTTCATCAGATAGGCGAACAGCGCCCCCTGGTCGGGGCGAAGCTCCATCCACGGCCCGAAGGCCGGAACCTCGGAACCGAACAGCAGCGCGCCGCCCCCCTCGGGCAGTTCGGCCCAGAACAGCGGCTTCATGCCGAAACGGTCGCGCGCCAGCAGGACGCTCCCCTCCTGCCGGTCTATCAGGGCCAGCGCGAACATGCCCTCGAACCGGGCGAGGGCCGCCGGGCCGTCAAGGATCAGGCTGTGCAGAACCACCTCGGTGTCCGAGGTCGTCCGGAAGCGCACGCCACGCCCTTCCAGCTCGGCGCGCAGCTGGCGGAAATTGTAGATCTCGCCGTTGAAGACGAGCACGTGGCGCCCGCCTTCATCGTGAAACGGCTGATCCGAGCGCGGCGCGACATCCACCAGGGACAGCCGGGCATGCGCCAGCCCCAGCCCCGGCTCGGCCAGAACGGCGCACGCATCCGGGCCGCGGTGGGCCAGCGCCTGCGCGCTGCGCTGCAGGCGGCCTTCGTCCGGCACGAGCCCGACGCGCCTGTAGAGGATTCCGAAAAGGCCGCACATCGCGCTGCGCCCCCCTCCTGCGCCCCGTCCTGCACCGATGGATACACACGCCCCGGGGGAAGGCCAAGCCGCCTTCCGGGATTGCCCCCCGATCGTGAACAATCCCCCGGCACCCCGCCCACTGGCGGAGCGCGGCATCTGCGCGCCTCCCGCCGGCCGAGAGCTTCGAGGCCCGGGCAGAATTCGACAAGCCGGCGGGGCTGTTCTATTGAATGTTCCATTGAAACGGCGAAGACGGAGCCGCGCAGCGCCGGCGCGGACAGGACAGGTCGGCAGGCGGACGACGGGCAGGCGACGGGCAGGCGACGGGCAGGCGGAACGCGCCGGCGGAGCCGCGAGGAACGCAGCCCCTCAGGGCGCAGGGATCCGCAAGGAGAAGGAAGCGGCATGGGCATGGGCAGGGTCAGATCGACACTCTTCCGGCTGCACCGATGGCTGGGGGTGCGGCTGGTTCCCTTCTTTGCGGCGCTGTTCCTGAGCGGGACGGTGCTGGTCTTCTCCGACGAGCTGGAAGCGGCGTTCCACCCGCGTGCCTGGGTCGGCTCAGCGCCGGAAGCCGGGGCGCGCGCCTCGTTCGGAACGCTGTTCGCACAACTCGAAGCCGCCTTTCCCGGGGCGACCGTCTTTGTCATGGAGCGCCAGCCGCAACCCTGGCTGGGCGACCGCAGCCATCTGACCACCGCAACCGGCGAACGGATCGTGGTCTGGAGCGACCCGGCCAGCGGCACCGTGCTCGACAGCGCTCCGGCCAGAGGGCTCCGCGCCATGCTGCGCGCCTTCCACGACAGCTTCCTCCTGCCCGGTCGCTGGCCCTTCGTCCTGGTCAGCGCCTCTTCGGTGCTGCTGCTGCTTTCGGTGGCAAGCGGGCTTGTCACCTACCGGCGGTTCTGGAAGGGGCTGTTCCGCCCGCCGCCGCGCCATCTTGGCGAACGCGGCCGCCAGGGCGGGCTGCACCGCCTGCTCGGACTGTGGAGCAGCGTCTTCCTGCTGATCATCGGATCGACCGGGCTGTTCTTCATGGCCACGGGGCTGGGTTTCCGCGGCCAGGAGCCGGCGCCGGCGCCGGCTTCTCCCCGGCTCGAGGCTCGCCCGGCCGTGCTGGACGGGGCGCGGATCGATGCCGCGCTGGAACGCGCCCGGAAGGCGCTGCCCGACTTCGAGATCAAGGTGGTCGTGCTGCCGGGGCGGGCCCGCGACGGGATCACCCTTGCCGGCCACCCGGCCGGCGGCAGCATCCTGGCGGGAGAAACCACGCTCAGCCTCGACCCGCTCACGCTGGAAATCCTCGGGGTGGTGCACCCGGCCGACCGACAGGGAAATGCCCGGATCAGGGCGCTGATGAACGCCCTGCATTTCGGCGAATGGGGCGGCCAGTGGGGGCGCGCGCTCTGGGCGCTGCTGGGGCTGACGGCCAGCTGGCTGCTGCTGAGCGGCGCCCGGGTGCAGGCCGCGCGCAGCGCACCGTGCTCGCGCGGCTGGCTCGCGCCCTTCCTGCGCGGGCTGGGAGCGCTGCGCTGGGTCTATCTCCTGGCGGCGGCGGGGGCGCTCGCGCTGGCGCTCATCCGCTTCGGCCCGCTCTGAGCCCGGGCGGGCCGGGGCGCGCAACCCGGCAGGAAGGCGCCGCGGGCCGGGCTCCGGGATTGTCGCCACCGCCACGACAATGAAACGGTCGACGCCGGGTTGCTCCGGATATTCCCGGCGCACCGCGCGCCGGGCCGGTCGCGCTTGCCCCGGAGCGGCAGGATGCTAAGCTGTGTCATTCCGCGGCGCGAAAACCTGGGCAGCGGCCCGGAGCGACACCGGATCAGCGCTCCCGAGGCGCCGGAAAGCATCGCCGGAGCGGGTCGGAGCATGATCGAAGCATGTCGGCGCGCCGCCTGCGCCGTGAACATCGGGCCATGAGCATGAAGACGATTTCCATAACCTCGCCCTGCTACAACGAGGAAGACAACGTGGCCGAATGCCACCGCGTGATCAGGGAGCTGTTCGAGGGGCCGCTGAAAGGCTATGCCCGCGAGCACCTGTTCATCGACAACGCCTCCACCGACCGCACGGTGGAAATCCTGCGGGAGATCGCCAGCCGCGACCCGGCGGTGAAGGTGGTGGTGAACGCGCGCAACTTCGGCGTGTTCCGCTCCACCTTCAACGGGCTCAAATACGCCACCGGCGATGCGGTGGTGGTGATGCTGCCGGTCGATCTGCAGGATCCGCCCGAGCTGATCCCCGAATTCGTGAAACTCTGGGAGCAAGGCTACGAGATCGTGGCCGGGGCCCGCGAGGAGCGCGAGGAAGGCTTCGTGATGCGCAACCTGCGCCGGCTCTTCTACCGGATCGTGAACCGGCTTTCCGATTTCGAGATCTCCCCCAACGTGGGCGAGTTCCAGCTGCTGGATCGCAAGGTGATGGAGGCGCTGCTGGCCCACCGCGACCAGTATCCGTATATCCGCGGCATCATCGCCTCGCTCGGCTTCCGGCGGATCATCCTCCCCTACCGCTGGAAGGCCCGGGCCCGCGGCCTGACCAAGCACAACCTCCCGCTGCTGATAGATCAGGCGCTGAACGGAATCTTCTCCTTCACCCGCGCGCCGATGCGCTTTGCCTCGCTGGTGGGGCTGCTGATCGCGCTGGCCTCGATCGGATTTGCGATCTTCCAGTTCGTCTATTTCTTCGTCGGCCCTTCCGACGCCCAGCGCGGTATCACCACGATCATCATCGCGCTGTCCTTCCTGTCCGGGGTGCAGCTGCTGTTCATCGGATTGCTCGGCGAATATGTAACCGCGATCCACAACCAGGTGCGCGGCGGCCCGATGGTGATCGAGCGCGAGCGGATCAACATCGAGCCCGTCGATGGCGAGGGCACCGCCCTGCGTCCGGCCCCCGGAACGCGCGCGCCGGGCGGCACCGCCTGAACCGCCGCTCAGCGCTTCCGCCCGAAGACCGGGAAACGCCCGGTCAGCACCCGGCCGATCAGGAAGAAGGCGGCCAGCGCGGCCAGCGGCGCCAGCACCGCCTGCGCCGCAAGCGGTGCGATGCCGGCTGCTTCCGCCGCTTCCAGCGCCCGGGAGTTCGCCCACCAGATCGCCAGATAGACCGCCGCATAAGCCGGCAGCCGCCCGAGCCCGCCCTGGCCGAAGACCAGCCGCGCATGCGCCCAGAAATTCCACAGAACCCCCAACACGAAGGCCAGCCCCAGCGCCGCCTGCGCCCCCAGACCGGCCAGCAGGAAGAGCGCGAACAGGGCATAGCCAAGCGCGGTGTTCACCAGGCCGATCAGCAGGAACCGGGCAAGACGCGCTCCCGAGCCCTGCCCCGACAGGCCGGCAGCAAGCCGTCTCACCGCCCCGCCTCCCGGAAATGGCGGACCACATCCCGCAACCCGCTCTCCAGATCGAAACCCGGCCGGAAGCCGGTTGCCGCCAGCCGCGCCACATCCGCCACCACCCGGGGCGCATCACCCTCGGGGCGGGAGAGCGCGCCGAAGCGGATCAGCTCCGGCCGCCCCATCAGCCTGGCCGTCGTCTCGATCAGGTTGCGCACCCGGACCGGCTGCCCGCTGGCAATGTTGACGGCCCCTTCCAGATCACCCGCCAGCACCGTCGCCAGCGCCCGTCCGATGTCGGCCGCATGCATGAAATCGCGGATCTGGCCGCCATCGGTGCAGGGCACCTCGCGCCCCTGCGAAAGCCCGGCCAGCAGGTCGCCCAGCAGCCGGCCCTCGGGCTCCCCGGGACCATAGCAGAAGAACACCCGCGCCCAGACCGTCTCCACTCCCGGCGCGATCCGCCCCGCCAGCAGCGCCCGGCCGGTTTCCGCCTTGGCCCGGGCATAGGCGCTCTTCGGCGCCAGCGGCGACTCCTCGCCAAGCACGTCGGCCGCCGACCAGTCGTATTCGGCACAGCTGCCCACGCACAGCGCCCGCCGCCCGCCCCGGGCCGCGAATTCCGCGACAAGATCCAGGCTCGCCCGCCCCCAATCCGCATTCCGGGCCGAATTCCAGCGCCCCGGCCCCCCGTACCAGGCCAGATGCAGAAGGTGATCGGCACCGGCCTCCTCGAGCAGCGCCCGGCGCGCTTCGCCATCCAGCAGATCGGCGCGCAGCGTCCGCGCCGCCCCGGCGACCGGTCCGGCGCGGGAAACCGCCACCACCTCGAACCCTGCCGCCTTCAGCGGGGCGACCGTCTGCCGGCCGATCAGCCCCGCGGCTCCGGTCAGCAGGACACGCGCCCTCATGGCCGGAAGATTTCCAGCCGCGGCACCGGAGTGACGAAGCGCGTGCCCTCGGCCGCCAGATCGGCCAGCTGGGCGGCGATCTCCTCGCGCAGGTTCCAGGGCAGGATCAGCACGTAATCCGGCCGCTCGGCGCGCAGCCGGTCCGGCGAATGCACCGGTATGTGGCTGCCGGGCAGAAGCCGGTTCTGCTTGGCCGGATTGCGATCGACGCAGTAGGGCAGCAGATCGGGACCGATGCCGCAGTAGTTCAGCAGCGTGTTGCCCTTGGCGGCGGCGCCATAGGCGGCCACGCTCTGCCCCTCGGCCCGCGCGGCATGCAGGAAGTCCAGCAGTTCGCGGCGCACCGCCTGCACCTTGCGCTCGAACCCGGCATAGCCGGCAAGACTGTCCAGGCGGGCGGCCCTTTCCCTTTTCCGCACCGTTTCCACCGCCGGGCTCTCGCGGTGGCACGCCTCCTGCCGGCAGGCGTGGACCCGGAGCGACCCTCCGTGGGTGGGCAGGGTCTCCACGTCGAACACCCGCAGCCCGAAGGCGGCGAAGATGCGCTCGACCGAAACCAGCGAAAGATAGCTGTAGTGCTCGTGATAGATGGTGTCGAACTGGGTCTGCTCGATCAGGTTCAGCAGATGCGGAAACTCGACCGTATGAACGGCATCCCCCTGCAGCAGGATCGACAGGCCGCGCACGAAATCGTTGATGTCGGGCACATGCGCCAGAACATTGGCCGCGGCCACCAGCGCCGGCGCCTTCCCTTCGGCCCGCAGCCTTTCGGCCAGTGCGGCGGTGAAGAATTCCACCAGCGTCGGCACGCCCCGCGCCTCGGCCGCGCGCGCCGCCGCCGCGGCCGGCTCGATGCCCAGCACCGGGATTCCCTTCTGCACGAAATACTGCAGCAGGTAGCCGTCATTCGAAGCGATCTCGACCACCAGGTCATCGGCCCCCAGTTCGAGGCGGGCGCTCATCTGCTCCGCATAGGCACGGCAATGGGCCAGCCAGCTGTCGGAGAAGCTGGAGAAATAGGCGTAATCCGGGGTGAAGATCTCCTCTGCCGGCACCACATCCTCGACCTGCACCAGAAAGCACTCCGGGCAGACGCGCGCATGCAGCGGATAGGTCGGGCACGGAATGCCGGCCCGCTCCGGCTCCACGTAGGAATTGGCCAGGGGAGAGCGCCCGAGATCGACCAGCGTCGCGCTCAGCGGCGTGCCGCAATGGCGGCATCTGGGAAGGCTTTCCGTCATTTTCCGAAAATATCCCGTTCGAAATGTTCGATCTGTGCAAGCGTGATCGCGCGGACATCGGCCCCGGCGGCCCACTGCGCATACCAGCGCGCGGTCATTTCCACGGTGGTGTCGAAATCCCACACCGGGCGCCAGCCAAGCGCGCGGGCGCGGGTGGCATCCAGCCTCAGCAGCGTTGCCTCGTGCAGGTCGCGCCGTTCCTCGCGCACCGCGACCTCGCCCCGGCCGAGGGCGCGCACGAATGCCTCGGCCACCTCGATCACCGGCCGTTCCGCCCCCTGGCCGGGGCCGAAGTTCCAGCCGGTATCGACCCCTTCGCGGCCCTCGGCCAGATGCCTGGCCAGCAGCATGTAGCCCCACAGCGGTTCGAGCACGTGCTGCCAGGGGCGCACCGCCCGCGGGGCACGGATCACCACCTGCCCTTCCGGGCCGAGGCAGCCGCGCACGATGTCGGGCACCAGCCGGTCGCGCGACCAGTCGCCGCCCCCGATCACGTTGCCGGCCCGTGCCGAGGCGATGCGCGCACCGTTCCTGCCGGTGAAGAAGCTGCGCCGCATCGAGGCGGTGGCCAGTTCGGCACAGCCCTTGGAGGCGGAATACGGGTCATGACCGCCCATGCGGTCGGTTTCCACATATCCCCGTTCCCGTTCCAGGTTTTCGTAGCACTTGTCCGAGGTCACCACGACGCAGGCCCGCACCGAGGGCGTTTCGGCCACCGCCTGCAGCAGGTTTACCGTTCCCATCACGTTGGTGGCAAAGGTGCCGACCGGGTCGTCATAGGAGGGGCGCACCAGAGACTGCGCCGCCAGGTGAAACACGACTTCCGGCTGCGTGCGGGAAAGAAGCGCGCGCAAGGTGGCGATGTCGCGCACGTCGCCGGATGCGGTCGCGATTCCTTCCGCCCCTTCCAGCCCGAGCAGCGGCCACAGGGACGGCGTGCTGACCGGCTCGGGCAGCGACAGTCCGCTGACCTGCGCGCCCAGGCGGTGCAGCCACAGGCTCAGCCAGGCGCCCTTGAAACCGCTGTGCCCGGTCATCAGGACCCGCCGGCCGGCCCAGAAGGCGGCGGGGGATGTCACCAGATCTTCCACGGTGCCTTGCCGCCTGCCCAGAGCTCTTCCAGCTCCTGGCGCTCGCGGATCGTGTCCATCGGCTGCCAGAAGCCCCTGTGCTCGAACGCCCCGAGTTCTCCTTCCTCGGCCAGCTGCTGCAGCGGCCCCAGTTCCCAGATGCATCTGTCGCCGGTCAGATAGCTGTCCACCTCCGGCGAAAGAACGAAGAAGCCGCCGTTGATCAGCCCGCCGTCACCCACCGGCTTTTCGGCGAATTCCGCCACCCGATCGCCATCGAGCAGCAGCTGCCCGAAGCGGCGCGGCGGCGGCACCGCGGTGACCGTCGCCTTGCGGCCGTGGGCGCGATGAAAGGCGATCAGGGAGGTGATGTCGATATCGCCTACCCCGTCGCCATAGGTGAAACAGAAGGCTTCCTCGCCCCTGAGCAGCGGCATCACCCGCTGCAGGCGGCCGCCGGTCATGCTGTGTTCGCCGGTATCGATCAGACTCACCCGCCAGGGTTCGGATTGCGTCTGGCTCAGTTCCATCTCGCCCGAAGCCAGGTCGATGGTGACGTTGGAACTGTGCAGCAGGTAGTTGGCGAAATATTCCTTGATCACATACCCCTTGTAGCCGAGGCAGACGATGAACTCGGTGATCCCGTGCGCGGCATAGATCTTCATGATGTGCCAGAGAATCGGCCGGCCGCCGATCTCGACCATCGGCTTCGGGATGCGGACGGTTTCCTCCGCCAGGCGGGTGCCCCGGCCACCGGCGAGAATCACGCATTTCATCCCTCAGACCCCGCTTCTCCCTCCGGCGAGGCGCGACGTTCCGACGCATCTTCCTGCCCTGCGCGCCGATCGCCACCGCACCTTTCCGTCGCACCTTTCCGTCGCCGATGCCTTTGCCTTTCCATCGCCGCTCACGCGGATCATCCTAGCAGGTCGCGCCCCGGGCGCAAAACCGCGCCGGCGGCGGTTTTCGCCCGGGCGACAGTTCCGCCCCGGCACCCCGATTATCGCCCCGATCATCGCCCCGGCCGGCGCAGCGCCTGCCCGGCTCGCCGCAGCAGCCGGCGTGCCGCCAGATAGGCCCGCCCCCGCCCGCGCAGATGCGCCCTCCAGCGCCCGGGATCGGTGAAATAGAACATCTCCAGCCGCGGCAGGTCGAACGGGTCCCACCCCGGGCCCGCCGATCCCAGCCTGGTGCTCACCGACGTCTTGTAGTGCCGGGAAATCGCCTGCCGCACCCGCCTGTCGGCGCGTCCGTAAGGCGGGGCGAAATGGCGGACCGGAACGCCCAGACGATCCTCGATTTCTTCTCTGGATACACGCAGTTCCGCCTCCAGCGTCTCCGCCTCAAGCGCGTTCAGGTCGGCATGGGACACGCTGTGGCCCCCGAACAGATGGCCTTCGGCGCAGTGCCGCCTGATCTCGCCCCAGCTCATCAGCGGCAGCGCCGGGCTGTGGGCGCCGGGCCAGTCCTCGAAACGGCCCACCGCGCCGGTCGGCAGATAGACGATGGCCCGGAACCCGTGCCGTTCCAGAACCGGGCAGGCGTTCTGCGAAAAGTCGCGCAACCCGTCGTCGAAGGTCAGGGCAATCGAGTAATCCGGAAGCCGGCCGCGCCCGTCGGCGGCCAGGAGCAGCTCGTCCATGGTGATCACCGGCACGCCGGCCTCGGCAATGGCGGCCATCTGGTCGGCAAATACCTCGGGCGCGATCGTCGTCGGCCCCGCGCCCTGAGAAACCGAGTGATACATCAGGATGTCAACCACCGGCCCGCCCATGCCCTAATCCTCCACCGTGTGGTGCGAAAACTCCTCGCGGCAGGCGGCCCATCTCGCCCGGTCGATCCGCCCGCGCTCGTCCAGGCAGTCGGCCGCGCCGTAGGCCATGGCAAAGGCATGATGGGTGTTATCATGGGCAAACAGCCCCTGCCGGCCGAATACCAACAGCCCGTCAAGGCCAAGCAGCCATTCGTCTACCCTGTTGAAATGGCGCTCGTAATCCAGATCATAGACCGGATAGGCATGGCTCAGCCGCCGGGTCTCGCAGCCGCGCACCGGCACCGTGACGGGCAGGCCCACCTGTGCCAGCCAAGTCCGGAAATGCGCGCCCAGTTCCTCATCCGACATCTGCCACCACCTGTCGCCCGGGTCTGCCGGAAGCTCGGCGCACAGCACGGTGACACCCTCGGGTTGGGTGCTGGCGCTGTAGTTCTTCGGTTCGCTCATGCGCGAGATCGGGATCGACAGTTCGGGGAAGTAATGGGCGTCGAACTCGGTGAACCGGTCGCATTCGAGCACCAGATAGAGCAGGATCATCCCGCGAAACCGGATTGCCCGTGCGGCCTCCAGAACCTCGGGCGGTGGCGGCGGGTCGATCAGCCGCACCAGCGTGGTCAGCGGTATCGTGGACAGCACCTGGGTGGTCTCGCGCCGGACCTGCCGGCCGTTCTCGTTCAGGACGACCCCGGTGACCCGGTTCCCGTCGCGCGCGATGCGCACGATCTCCGTGCCCAGCGAGAACCGGGCGCCGTGCCTGCGCGCCGCCTCGGCCATGCGCTCGGATATCTGGCCGAAGCCCTTGCGCGGATAATAGAACTTCCCGGTGGTCTCCCCCTTCAGCCCCGGCAGCATCCGCGCCATCTTGAGCAGGATCTTCGAGACCGAGGAGCCGGAGATGCGCCGCTCGGCCAGCTTGACCGCCAGTTCATCCGGCTCGACCCCCCAAAGCTTCTTTACATAGGGAAAGTAGAAATTGTGCGAAATCGTCGGCCCCAGCCCGTCGAGCAGCACCGAGGAAAAGGTGCGCGGGCCGCCGTGTCTGGGGCGGAACCTGCCGAAGGTCGAATCGGCCAGCAGCGAAAGGGCGAACTTCTTCGGCAGCTTCAGCAGCGCATCCAGCGGCTTCAGCGGAAAGTGGATCCAGCGCCCGCCCAGCCGGATGCGCCCGTGACGCGGGCGCAGCAGCAGGTCGTCGCCCATGATCTCCTTCACATCCGCCAGCACCTGCGGGTCGGCCACCGGGTGGAAGCGATGCGAGCCGTAATCGCACCAGATGCCCGCGATCCGGAACGAGGCGGAATTGCCGCCGATCGCGCCCGCGCGTTCCAGCACCTCGACATCGGCCTTGCCGGTTTTCGCCAGCGCATAGGCCACCGCGATCCCGGCCGGGCCGGCCCCGAGCACCTCGATTGCGGGTTTTCCGTCTTCGCTCGTCATCATCACTGTCCCTGTCCCGGCAATTCCGCTTCGGGCAATTCCGCTTCGGGCAATTCCGCGGCGGGCGGTTCCGCTTCGGGCGGTTCCGGGAGCCGCCCGCCCCCGGCCACTGCCAGCACCAGCGCGCCGAGCCCGCCGGCAAGCCACAGCACTGCCTGCCAGGTCAGCCCTGCCGTCACCACCTGCGCCGGCTCGGCCCCGAAGGGCAGCAGAAGCGCGGCAAGCGAGGCCTCGCGCAGCCCCAGCCCGCCCAGCGAGATCGGCAGCACCGCCAGCAGCTTGGCCAGCGGCCAGGCGAAGAACCAGGCGCCCGGCGGCAGTTCCAGCCCCACCGCGCGCCCCAGCTGCATCGCCAGCAGCACGAACAGGCCCTGAATGGCAATCGACAGCGCCAGCGTGCCCGTCAGCAGCAGCGGCTTCCGCCCGATGGAGCGCAACGCTCCGGCCAGCCGCAGCGCCAGGCCCCGCCCCGGCAGGGCAAGCCGCCCCCAGAGTGCCGCCAGCAGCCGCGGCGCCGCATAGACCGTGCCGACAAGGGCAGCGGCGAACAGCGTCAGCACCTGCAGCGCCAGCGCGCCGCTGCCCTGTCCGGCCAGCATGAGGGCGCCGATCGCCACCAGGCAGGCAAGCGCCAGCATGTCCACCAGCCGGTCGGCCAGCGCGCCGGCCACCACCCGGCCCCCGTCGCGCAGGCCGGCTTGCGCGATCGCCGCGCGCACCGCATCGCCGCCCGCAACGCCGGGCAGCATGAGGTTTCCGGCAAGTCCGGCGAAATGCGCCCTGAGCGCGGCCCGAAACGGCAGACCACCGGTCAGCGCCCGCCACTTGGCCGCCGCCGCCACATGGCCCGCGAGAAAGACCGCCAGGACCCCGGCAAACAGCCACGGCGGCACCCGCGCGAACCCTTCGATCACCTCGGCAATCGGCACCAGCCAGGCCAGCAGGCCGAGCATCAGCACCGATCCGGCGGCCCGGATCGACCAGCGGCGCCAGGGTTTGGCGGGGCGGCTCATCTCAGGGCCTCAGGTGCAGGCGCGAGATCATGTCCGCGATCAGCCCCAGCGACCAGATCATGATCGCCGCCAGCAGCGCGAAGATCGCGGTTTCGGAAATGTTCATCAGGAACAGGTCGTAGATCAGCTTGACCATGCCGATCACGAAGAACACCAGCCCCAGCGGGATGAACACCCGCAGCGGGTTGAACAGGGTGGAGATACGCAGGATCAGGATGATGAAGTTGATGAAGTCGATGGGTCTGATCTTGGATTTTCCGATCCGCTTGCCGTATTCGATCGGGGTATAGATCATCCGCTTGCCGTTGGCGCTCATGCAAAGCGTGATCGTGGTGGTGAAGGAGAAGTTCTGCGGCAGGAGCGGCAGGAAGGGGATCAGCTCCGACTTGCGGAACACCCGCAGGCCCGAATTAAGATCGTTCAGCCTGCGCTCCGCCAGGAAGGAGGCGAACTTGTTGAGCAGCATCTTGGCGGGCCGGCGGATCAGCGGCACGTTCTTCATGGCCGCCCCGCGGTCACCTACCACCATGTCCTGGTCACGGCACATTGCCAGCATGTCGGGCAGGTAGCGCGCCGGATAGGTGCCGTCGGCATCCATGATCGCCACATATTCGTGTTTCGCCGCCTTCACCCCGCGCTTCAGCGCGGCCCCGTAGCCCGAATTCACCTGATTGGCATGGACGACGGCTCCGGAGGCTTCGGCCTCGGCGCGGGTGTTGTCCTCGGAGCCGTCATCGACCACGATCACCTCGAAGGGGATGCCGGTGGGCCGGAGCGCCGCGAAGGCGTCCTCGACCGTCCGGCGCACCGCACCTTCCTCGTTATAGGCCGGGATCACCACCGACAGCGACAGGCCCTCCAGCCCGTCGATCACCTTCGGCTTCCGCTGGCCTTTCGTGGCAACTCTTGCAGTCATCTTTCCTGTCCTCGGCATGTCTGCTCTTTTCGCCGGCCCGCCCCGGCCCGGCGGCTCAGGGAACGTGCAGGCGGTTCCTGCGCCCCAGAACGTGATACTCTGCCAGGCACCAGACATAGGCTGCCGCCGAATAGACGTAATAGATCTGGTGGAACAGCAGCGAAGCAACGGCAAATCCCGTCCCGCCATTCCTGCGCAGATAGGCGAAGAAGCGCCAGTTTCCCAGGATCGCGAGCGCGAACAGGAGGACCGGAACCGGCCACAGCGCCGGCCGGAACGGCACCGCCAGCACCGACAGCCAGAACAGCCCCGCCAGCAGGGCCCGCGCACGCTCGGCGCGGGAAGTGTTCAGATCGTCGGTCAGCCCCTCGCGGGCGATCATCAGCCGCGACCAGGGAAGCGCGCGGCGAAAGATGTCGGTGAAGATCGCCTGGCGCAGCGTCCAGACCTTCAGGTGCTTGCCCAGCAGGTCCGGGCAGACCAGGATGCGCCCGCCGGCGCGCCGGATGCGATAGCCCAGTTCCACGTCCTCGATCGAAGGCACGCGGTAGGTCTCGGTATCGAACCCGCCCAGGGCGCGAAAGGTATCGCGCCGCACCGCACCACAACCCGACCAGAAGGTCGCCGCCTCGCGCCGGGCCGTCTGGTGGTGGTAGCGGTGCAGCAGGTTCTTGTAGTTGGAAAACCAGCTGTCGGCGCCGGGGGAGTCGTCGTAAGAGCCGAAACAGGCCTCGACCCCCTCTTCTTCGAAGGCCTTCCTGATCTCTGCCGGCCCGCCCGGGTGGGCGATCACATCGGAATCGACGAACCACAGGATGTCGCCTGATGCACGTTCCGCCGCCAGGTTCCGGGCCGCACCGGGGCCGCCGTTCCGCGGGGTCACGAGCACCCGCGCCCCCATGGCGCGCGCCTTTTGTGCGGTGTCGTCTCCGGAGCGGTCATCGACCACCAGCAATTCGTCGATCTCGCCCGCCGCCAGCATTTCCAGCAGCGGCGGCAGCACCCGCCCGAGCAGATGCGCCGCGTTGTAGGCCGGCATGACGGCGGTGATGGTCAGCCGATCAGACATCCTGCCGCCTTTCCCGCAACATCCACAAGAGCGCCGCCAGCCAGGGCAGCAGCCAGATCACCCGCGCGCCGTAACGGTCCGCCGGCTGCGATACCGCGCCGGTCACGAAAGCATTGGCCAGGATACCCAGCAGCAGCATGGCCGCGAAGCCGCGCAGCGCCCCCGCCAGCCGCCCCGGCATCGCGACCAGCCACAGGATCACCGCCAGGGACAGCGCGTAAACCGTGCCATGCACCGGTTCGAGCACGCCCAGCCAGCCGCGCGAGGCGCCCAGCCGGCCCGGGCCGAATTCCACCGCCGACACCCTTTCGGGAACGGAAGCCAGAACGGCTTCGTCCGGCACCGTCATCCCGACATCGTTCATCACCGCCTGCTGCAGCGTGTTGCGAACGACCGCCAGGCTGGTGGAAACCGGCGCCCACAGGAACACCCGGACAAAGAAGCGATACTGGGCGCGCGCCACCCGGGCCTGCTCCTCGGGCGGCAGCAGCTGGAAGGAACCGAGATCCTCCCGCCGCTGGAAGATGATATGCGAGGCCGTCAGCCGGTAGGGATCGTCCGAACGCATCAGCACCGCGTGAAGCGCGCAGGTCGCCAGTTCCGGATCGGGACACTTCGCGTTCAGATAGCGCCAGCCCGGCCCGTCCTCGATCAGCCGCGCAGTCAGGAAAGGGTAATAGATCGCCTCGGCACCGGCAACGCTTTTCGCCGCAGCCCTGAAGGCCTGGCCCTCCGCCAGCCCGGCCAGCAGGATCAGCGCCACCAGCCCCGGAGCCAGCCCCCAGCGTGCACGGCCGCCCAGCCGGGCCGCCAGGGCCACCGCCGGCAGCAGCGCGGCGACGATCGGAATGTGCGAAACATGCGAGAGAACGGCAAGGATCCCGAGCGATGCGGCCAGAAGGATTTCGAAAAAGCTCATACGGCGGGCCAGCACCGCCAGCAGCGCCGTCACGATCAGCAGCACCGGCGTGAAGATGTCGGGCATCACATAGGCGATGTAGAACGGCAGCGCCCCCGCCGACGCCGCCAGCAGCGGCACGCCCAGCAGAAGCCCCCCCGGGCGGCAGGTTCCGGCCTCCCGGGCCAGCACCCGGATCGCCAGCCAGGCGGCAAGCAGCGTCAGCGCGAGGTTCGCCGCCACGATCGCCCCCCCGCCGCCGAGCCGCGCCAGCGCCGCCACCGCCAGCGCATAGACCGTCGAACGGGTGGCGTTCACCAGCCCGTCGCCTGCGTCAGCCGCAACGCCTCCGGCGCCTGCCGTCCCGCCGCCGCCCCCCGGTGGCAGGCCCAGCAGCTGCAGGATCCTTTCGCCCTGGGCCAGATATGCGGGAGAATCGAAATAGAAAAGAACGGCGCCGTTCATCAGCCAGACGCCGAGCCCGGCGAGCAGGGCCGGTGCCAGCCAGAGCCGGCTGCCGCTCCCGCGCCGGAGACGCGCGCCGTCAGCACCCGCGCCCATCGTCAGGGCCGCCCCCCCACGGCACCGGCCCCGGCGGGTTCCGCCGCCGGGCCGCGCAGCCCGGCGAAATAGGCCACGGTCGCCTCCAGCCCCCGCTCCAGCGCGACCTCGGGTTCCCAGCCCAGTGCGCGCCTTGCCAGTGAAATGTCCGGCCGGCGCTGCGCCGGATCGTCATGGGGCAGCGGCTTGAACACCAGTTCCGATTTCGAGCCGGTGATCGCGATGATCTTCTCGGCCAGTTCGCGGATGGTCATCTCCACCGGGTTGCCGAGGTTGACCGGGCCGGTGAAGTCGTCGGGCGTGTCCATCAGCCGGATCAGCCCCTTGATCATGTCGGACACGAAGCAGAAGCTGCGCGTCTGGCTGCCCTCCCCATAGATGGTGATCGGCGCGCCGGCCAGCGCCTGCATGATGAAGTTGGACACCACCCGCCCGTCATCCGGGTGCATCCGCGGCCCGTAGGTGTTGAAGATGCGCGCCACCTTGATGCGCAGCCCGTGCTGGCGGTGGTAGTCGAAGAACAGCGTCTCGGCGCAGCGCTTGCCCTCGTCATAGCAGGAACGGAAGCCGATCGGGTTGACGTTGCCCCAGTAATCCTCGGTCTGGGGGTGCACCTCCGGGTCGCCATAGACCTCGGAGGTGGAGGCCTGCAGGATCTTCGCGCGCAGCCGTTTCGCCAGCCCGAGCATGTTGATGGCACCATGCACGCTGGTTTTCGTGGTCTGGACGGGATCATGCTGGTAATGCACCGGGCTGGCCGGGCAGGCGAGGTTGTAGATCTCGTCCACTTCCACATAAAGCGGGAAAGTGACGTCGTGGCGCATCACCTCGAAGTTCGGATTGTCGAGCAGATGTGCCACATTGGCGCGTCGGCCGGTGAAATAATTGTCGATGCACAGCACGTCATGGCCGCGCTCCAGCAGCGCTTCGCACAGGTGAGAGCCCAGAAAGCCCGCGCCGCCGGTCACCAGAATTCGTTTCGATGTCACGCCCATTCACGGCCTCGCAGCCCGCGCGCACCCCGCAAGGGAACCGGCGGCGCGGTTTGTCGCCTCACTTGATCGCCAGGAACCCTTCGAAGCACAGGTACTTCTGGATCGTGGTCACATCCTCGAACCCGGCGCGCGCAAGCAGGTCCAGGTTTCCCCGGGTCGAGAACGGTTCGAGCACCCCCTTCAGCGAGCGGGCCTTTTCCACGATTTCCTCGCCGTTGAAACCGTTGCGCAGCTTGAAGTCGTTGTAAAGCTGGGTGAAGATGTCCTGAAAGCGCGCATCCGGCCCGCGCACCTTCTCGAACATGACGAAGGCCCCGCCCCAGTTGAGCGTCTCGTAGATCCGGTCGAACAGCTCCTGGCGGTGGCGCGGCGGCACGAACTGCATGGTGTAGTAGCTGACGATCAGATCGGCCTTCTCCATCTCGGCCAGGCGCGCATCCTCGTGCAGGATCGTGATGTTGGGAACATCGGCACAGTGTTTCCTTGCCGCCTCCACCATCGCCGGCTCCACGTCGAAGCCGATCCAGCGCACCCCGGGCCTGGCCTTGTGATGCAGCGCCAGCTTCTTCAGCAGCTCGCCGGTGGAGGTTCCGATCTCGTAGACGACCGAATCATGGTGAACGAAGAAATCGGAGACCTGGCAGGTCAGGTCATGCCCCATGTCGTAGAGCGGCACCGACAGCCGGATGTGATCGACAAAGGTTTCAGGCACCTTGCCGCCGAAGCTCCACCCCGCGTTTTCCGCCGAAATCTTCTGCCCAACGCCCATGCCAATGCATCCCTCCAATTCCGCAGCCAGCGCCGCCACTGCGCGCCCCGGCGACCCGCAATTCCGGGCGCGCCCGGCGCGCATCGCCAAGCCTCGCACAGCGGCAGGATACATCCGGCCGGCCGGGATTCCGACAAAAAAAGACAACCTGTTTCCGAATCGGGAACAGCGCCCGGTTTTCGGGCGGATACCGGCAAGCGGCCGGACATTCCGCCCCCGGCGCGATGCCCGGCCGGCACCTGGCCGGACAGGTTTTGACTTTTCCGTCCGTTCTGCTTGCATGGGGAAACGCAATGCCCGCTCGCCCCTGCCGGCGCCGGGCGCCGGAGCCGGCTGGAAGGAGGCCGAGAGGAGCATGAGCATGAACATCATGAACATCATGAGCGCCCCGTGCATGCGCGCCCTCCGCCCGCTGTGCGCCGCGCTGCTGCTGCCGGTCGCCGCGCCGCCGGCCGGGGCGGTCGTGATCACGCTGGATCCTGCGCAGCGCTTCCAGGTGATCTCGGGCTGGGAGGCCACCGCCGAGCTGTCCGACACCCCGGCCGCACCCGCCCCGCCCTCGCGCGCAGCGCTGCTCGATGCGGTGGTGGAGGAGATCGGCATCAACCGGGTGCGACTGGAAATCCGGGCCGGGGCGGAAGGGCGCGACGGCGCGGCACGGCGCTTCATCGCCGGCACCCTGCCCTACGCGCGCTACAAGCAGCGCTTCTACATGGCCGAAAACGACAATGCCGATCCGCAGGTGATCGACTGGAGCGGCTTCGACTTCTCCGAGCTGGACTGGCATGTGACCCGCTCCGTCCTGCCGCTGCGCCGCCGGTTGCAGGCGCGCGGCGAACGGCTGATCGTGAACCTGACCTACGTCTCCTTCCGCGACGGCCCGACCCTGCATCAGGATCCGGAGGAATACGCCGAATTCGTTCTGGCCACCTACCTGCACCTCCAGTCCGCCTTCGGCTTCGTGCCGGACTTCTGGGAAGTGATCCTGGAGCCTGACATGTCCGAGAACGCCTGGAACGGCGAAACCATCGGCCGCGCCGTGGTCGCCGCCGCCCGACGGCTGCGCCAGGCCGGTTTCACGCCGGCCTTCATCCTGCCTTCGGTCGCCAACATCGACCGGGCGGTACCGCTGATCGACGAGATCGCCCGCATTCCCGGCGCGATGGAGGCCGTGGCCGAACTGTCCTACCACCGCTACCGCGGCAACCCGCGCCAGGCCTTGCCGCGGCTGGCAGCGCGCGCCCGAAGCCTGGGCAAGCCGACATCGATGCTCGAATACTGGTTCGGGCGCGGCACGCCGCAGGTGCTGCACGAAGACCTGAAGGTCGGCGGGGCCGTCGCCTGGCAGGGCCGGGTGCTCGGCGGTCTGGTCGATGTGCGCAACCCCCGCTCATCCGCCCCGCTGATCACCCCGCGCGATGAAATCCGCTACAATCTCCAGTATTTCCGCTACATACGCGAGGGGGCGCAGCGCATCGGCGCCCGTTCGGATGCCCCGCGCAGGGTCGATCCGCTCGCCTTCGTCAACCGCAACGGCCGCCATGTGGTGGTGGCCCTGACCACCGGCCCGGCGGCGCTCGAGATCCGGGGGCTGCCCGCCGGCAGCTACCGGACTTCCTATGCGATCGCGCGCGGCTCCATGCTGCGGCCCGAGGCGCAGAGGATCGCCGCCGGAGAGAGCCTGCGCGTGCGGATGCCCGGAGCCGGCGTGATCACGATCTTCCAGGAACCGCCGCCCCGGTAGCCGCCCCGGCAGCCGCCCCGGCAGCCGGCCCCGCGGAACCGCCCCGCCGCCTGCCGTCAGCCCCGGCGCGCCGCCAGCAGGTGTTCGGCGATCTCGACGAACCCCGCCGCCCCGCGCGCCGCGGCGATCCAGGAAGGCTCGGCCTCCAGCCGGCCGGCGAAGTCGCGCAGGTTGGCGACCCCGCAGGCGTGCGGAAAGAAGCGGAACATCGGCACGTCGTTCGGACTGTCGCCGCAAAAGAGCATCCGTTCCCTTTCCGCATCCAGGTCGCGCCCCAGCACCTCGGCCGCGAAACGGCGGCTCATGGTCAGCTTGTCCCAGCTGCCGAACCAGCCGTTGACATGGATCGACGAGACCCTGGCCGTCGCGCCCTCTTCCTCGAAGATGGCCACGATCCGCGCCACTGCGGCCGGTTCCAGCGGCGGCACGTCTTCGCTGAAGTCGATGGCCAGGTCATGGGCGCGGAAGGGCTGATCGGCCGAGACCAGCGCGCCGGGCACCTCGGCCAGCACCCGCGCGCGGATCCGCTCCAGCCCGGCGCGGGCGGCGGCGCGTTCCGCCTCCGTGGCGTGGTGCACCCGGCGCATCCTCCGCGCACGCCGGTCGAAGGCGAAGTAGAAGGCGCCATTCTCGCCGATCACCCCGGCCACCGGCCAGAAGCGGGCGATCATGTCGCACCAGCCGGCCGGACGGCCGGTGACCGGCACCACCTCGATGCCCGAATCGGCGAGCCGTTCCAGCGCCGCATAGGCCGCGGCCGGCAGGCGGCCGTCGGTTGTCAGCGTGTCGTCGATGTCGGTGAAGAGGGTGGTGATCCGGGCCGCCTCGTGCCGGGGAAATTCGCTGAGCGGGCGCATGGCTGTCTCTCCGGCTTCCCGGGCTTCCTTCGCTTCCTGCCGGCGCCCCTTTCCCGGCGCCGCTTCCTGCCGTCCCGGTTGCGCCCGTTCCCGGTTGCGGTTTGCGCGGCGGCCTCTCGCCGTCTTTCGCCGCCGCCAATCCCGGCCTGCGGGCCACCTCTTTCCTGCCCCGTCCTAATCTTTCCTGCCCCGTCCGAATCCGCCCCGTCCGAAACGGGGCCGGCGCGCCCGGAACGGGGGTGGTGGTGCGGTCGAGAGGACTCGAACCTCCACGGGAGTTACCCCACAGCGACCTCAACGCTGCGCGTCTACCAATTCCGCCACGACCGCACGTGAACAGGCAGCAAGCCCGGGCGATATAACGGCTCGTTCCGGCGATGTGAAGAGGTGCCGGCATTTTTCGCCCCGCCTCGGGCGCCGCGCCGGCCGGGCCCGGGGAAAGGACCTGCCGAAGAGGGCGGCCGCGCCGGCCGGCCGCTGCCGATGCCGCTGTTGACAGGGCCCGGAAGACGGCCCCTGATGATGCCGGATCCCGCCCCACGGTCCGACGCGGAAGGAGCCCGCCCATGCCTCACCCTGCCCTCGCCTTCAGCCGCGCCATTGCCCGCCTCCCGGCGAATTCCGCCGTTCGCGGGATCCGGGCCGAAGACCGCGGCGCGCCCGACCCGGCACGCATGCGGGCCGATCATGCCGCCTATGTCGCCGCGCTGCGTGCGGCGGGGGTGCGCGTCAGCCTGCTGGAGGCGCTCGAGGAATTCCCGGATTCGGTCTTTGTCGAGGATGTGGCGCTCTGCCTGCCCGAAGGGGCGGTGCTGCTGAAACCGGGGGCGCCGTCGCGCGCCGGCGAGGTGGCGGCGATCCGCTCCGCGCTCGAAGCGCATTTCGACGAGATCCGCGCCATTTCCGGCCCCGGCAGCATCGAGGGGGGCGACATCCTCGTCACCCCGCGCGAGATCCTGGTGGGGCTTTCGGCGCGCACCGGCCGAGAAGGGGCCGGGGAGCTGGCCGCGATCGTGGCCGGCTGGGGCTATCGGCTGCGGATCTGCCAGACGCCCGAGGGCATACTGCATTTCAAGACCGCCTGCTCCCTGCTGGATGCGGAAACCGTCCTCGCCACCCCCCGTCTCGCCGGAACCGGCTGTTTCGCCGGATACCGGGTTCTGCAGCCCCCCGCGGGCGAGGAGGCCGCGGCCAATGCGATCCGGGTCAACGACCGGGTATTCCTGCCGGCCGGGTTCGAGCGCACCGCCGAGATGCTCTCCGACGCGGGCTATCGGGTGGTGGCGCTGCGCAACGACGAATTCGCGCTGCTGGATGGCGGCATGTCCTGCCTTTCGCTGCGCTTCTGAGCCGCGCCGCACCTCCGGCCGGGCCCCTGCGCCGGATCCCCCCCGACGGCGCGCCCCCCCGGCGGGCCCGAGCCGGGCGGGCACGACCGTTCCGGGCGGGAGCGCGGCGCGAAAGGCGCGCGACGGAAGCACCGCGGCAAGGGCATGGCAAGGACAGAGACGGCGGCGCCCTTGCCAAGGCCGCGCGCCGGTGCCACAGAGGTGCCGGGCCAGCGGATCGGAGCATCTTGGAATGGTCGAGTGGATCGTCTCGCCGGGGCTGACCGGATACGAGGAGGCGGTGGAGAGGATGGAAGCCCGCGCCGCCGCCATCGCCGCGGGCCGGGCGGAGGAGGCCGTCTGGCTGCTCGAACACCCGCCGCTCTACACCGCCGGCACCAGCGCGCGGGCGGAGGGGCTGCGTATGCCGGCCCGCCTGCCCGTGTTCGAGACCCGCCGCGGCGGGCAACATACCTATCACGGGCCGGGGCAGCGGGTCGTCTACGTGATGCTGGACGTGGCCGCGCGCGGACGCGACGTGCGCGCCTTCGTGCGCGCCCTGGAGGAATGGGTGATCGCGGCGCTGGCCGAATTCGGCGTCACCGGGCTGATCCGCCCCGGGCGCGTCGGGGTCTGGGTCGCGCGGCCGGAAAAGCCTCCCCTGCCCGACGGCACCCCGCGCGAGGACAAGATCGCGGCGATCGGCGTGCGGCTGAAGAAATGGGTGAGCCTGCATGGCCTGTCGGTGAATGTCGATCCCGACCTTTCCCATTACGCCGGAATCGTGCCCTGCGGCATCACCGGGCACGGCGTGACCAGCCTGGTCGATCTCGGACTGCCGGTTGTCATGGAGGACCTCGACCAGGCCCTGCGGCTGGGGTTCGCCCGCGTGTTCCGGCAGCCGGCGACAGATGCCGGGGAATACGGGAATGCGACATTTCCTCTCTCGCCACCGTCGTCGAAACCGCTATTATGACCGGCAGGCTGGGATCACAATTCGCAAGGAGCTTACGAAGGATGCAAAAGATCATCTTTGCCGCGGCCGGGATCGCCCTTTCCCTGAGCGGCGCCGCCTGGGCCCAGGGCGATGCCGCCGCCGGGGAAAAGACCTTCAAGAAATGCAAGGCGTGCCACATGATCGCCGACGGCGACGACGTGATCGTCAAGGGCGGCAAGACCGGGCCGAACCTCTACGGCGTGATCGGACGCGCGGCCGGCGCGGTCGAAGGCTTCAGATACTCCAAGTCGCTCCTTGCCGCCGGCGAGGCCGGGCTGGTCTGGACCGAGGAGACCCTGGCGCGCTTCATCACCGATCCGAAGGGCTTTCTGCGGGAGGAAACCGGCGATCCGGCCGCCAAGTCGAAGATGACCTTCAAGCTGACCAAGGGCAGCGAGGATGTGGCCGCCTATCTGGCCAGCCTCGCGCCGATGATGGACGAGACCGAGGACGGGAACGAAACCGGTTCGTCGGACTGAGGCGCGGCGCCGGCCCGCCTGCCGGGGCGGCATCGGGCCGGCTCTTCCCCGCGCGCAGGCGTGTCGCTGCGGCAATCGGCGTGTTGAGCATCGCCGGCTGATGCGCTAAGCCGGCCGAAACGCCCGGGCGGAAACATCCGGGAAGAACAGGGACTGCAGGAGAAGAACGCGATGGCAGATGCAGCCACCCACACCCACGACCACCACGAGAAGAAGAGCTTCTTCGTACGGTGGTTCATGTCCACCAACCACAAGGACATCGGTATCCTTTACCTGTTCACCGCTGCCGTCGTCGGCTTCGTCTCGGTGGCCTTCACCGTCTACATGCGGATGGAGCTGGCCGATCCGGGCGTGCAGTACATGTGCCTCGAAGGGGCGCGGCTGTTCGCCGACCCGGGGGCCGAATGCACCCCCAACGGCCACCTCTGGAACGTGATGATCACCTATCACGGCGTCCTGATGATGTTCTTCGTGGTGATCCCGGCGCTGTTCGGCGGTTTCGGCAACTATTTCATGCCGCTGCACATCGGCGCGCCGGACATGGCGTTCCCGCGGATGAACAACCTCAGCTACTGGATGTATGTGGCCGGCACCTCGCTTGGCATCGCCTCGCTGCTGGCGCCGGGGGGCAATGATCAGCTCGGCTCGGGCGTGGGCTGGGTGCTCTATCCGCCGCTGTCCACCACCGAGGGCGGGTTCTCGATGGATCTCGCGATCTTCGCGGTGCACCTGTCGGGGGCGAGCTCGATCCTGGGCGCGATCAACATGATCACCACGTTCTTGAACATGCGCGCGCCGGGCATGACGCTGTTCAAGGTGCCGCTGTTTCCCTGGTCGATCTTCGTCACCGCCTGGCTGATCCTGCTGAGCCTGCCGGTGCTGGCCGGCGGCATCACCATGCTGCTGACCGACCGCAACTTCGGCACCACCTTCTTCGATCCGGCCGGCGGCGGCGACCCGGTGCTCTACCAGCACATCCTGTGGTTCTTCGGGCATCCCGAGGTCTACATGATCATCCTGCCGGGCTTCGGCATCATCAGCCACGTGATCTCGAAGTTCTCGAACAAGCCGCTGTTCGGCTACCTGCCGATGGTCTGGGCGCTGATCGCCATCGGCTTCCTGGGCTTCGTCGTCTGGGCGCACCACATGTATACCGTGGGTATGAGCATCAGCCAGCAGAGCTACTTCATGCTGGCGACCATGGTGATCGCGGTGCCCACGGGCGTGAAGGTGTTCAGCTGGATCGCCACCATGTGGGGCGGCTCGATCGAGTTCAAGACGCCGATGCTCTGGGCCTTCGGCTTCCTGTTCCTGTTCACCGTGGGCGGCGTCACCGGCATCGTGCTGTCGCAGGCGCCGATCGACCGGGCCTATCACGATACCTACTATGTGGTTGCCCACTTCCACTACGTGATGAGCCTTGGCGCGGTGTTCTGCATCTTCGCCGGCATCTACTACTGGATCGGCAAGATGAGCGGACGCCAGTATCCGGAATGGGCCGGCAAGCTGCATTTCTGGACGATGTTCGTCGGCGCCAACCTGACCTTCTTCCCCCAGCACTTCCTGGGCCGTCAGGGCATGCCGCGCCGCTACATCGACTACCCCGAGGCCTTTGCCTACTGGAACAAACTGTCGAGCTACGGCGCCTTCCTGTCCTTCGCCTCGTTCCTCTTCTTCATCGGGGTCGTGTTCTACACCCTGAAATGGGGCAAGCGCGTGAGCGAGGAGAACTACTGGGGCGGCGAAGCCGAAACCCTGGAGTGGACCCTGCCCACGCCCCCGCCGGAGCATACCTTCGAGACGCTTCCCAAGCAGGAAGACTGGGACAAGCAGCCCGCTCACTGAGGGATGCGCGAATGCCCCTGAAATGGGAAGAACTGACCAGCGGGGCCCCGGATGAAACCGGGGCCCCTTGCGTTCGCGCCGACGGCAGGCCCTGCCTGCGACTGACGCTGTGGCCGCACCGTTCGCTGCCACGCAAGGGCTTTGCCGCCTTCATCCTGATCACCTATGCGATGTTCCTGCTGCCGCTCATGGCCTTTCTGGGCACGGCGGCATTGTGGGGAATGCTGCCCTTCATGCTGGCGACGCTGGCCCTGGTATGGTTCTTCCTGCAGCGCAGCTATGCCGACGGGGCGCTGCGCGAGGTGCTGACGCTGAAAGACGACCGGGTGGAGCTGGTGCGACTGGAACCGCGCGGCAAGCGTCTGGGCTGGGAGGCCAACCCGCACTGGGTCAGGGTGGAGATCCTGCCCGAGGGAGGGCCGGTGGAAAACTACGTCACCCTGCGCGGCAACCGGCGCACTGTCGAAATCGGCGCCTTCCTCAGCCCGGAGGAACGTGCGCGGCTGTATCTGGAACTGCGGCGCGCGCTCGGCTGAGCCGCGCAGGCGCGCCCGACCGGGGGACCGGGCATCCGAGGACCGGGCGCAACGGCAGCCGCCCGGCCCGGCGAAGCGGCATCCGCCGGGGCAGACGCCCTCGGAGAAAGGCTCGCCGGGGCAGGCCCGGGCGGAGGCCGGAAAAGAGGGCGGGGATCGGCAAGAAGCCCGAAAGACGGGAGGCGTTCCCGGAGGCGGGTCCCGGCTGCGCCTGCGGGGAAACGCGCCTGCCGCCGGTGCCGGCGTCTTCCGCACCGTGCGTCACCCGCCCTCGCGTGCGTCACCCGCCCTCCGGCCCTGCTGCCGCTATCCGCTCAGCCGTTCCTTGACCCGGGCACCGACGCAGGAAAAATCCATCCGGCCGGCATATCTTTCCTTCAGCAGCCCCATCACCCGCCCCATGTCGCGCAGCGAACCGGCACCGATCTCGGCGATCGCCGAATCGATGGCGACCGCGGTTTCTTCCTCGCTCAGCCGGCGCGGCAGGAATTCCTCGATCACCGAAATTTCAGCCCGCTCGCGTTCGGCCAGTTCCAGCCGCCCGCCTTCTTCGTAGGCGCGCGCGCTTTCCTGGCGCTGCCTGACCATCTTGCCGAGAATCCCGAGGATCTCCTCCTCGCTCACGCCGCTTTCCCTGCCTTCGCCGCGCAGCGCGATGTCGCGGTCCTTGATCGCCGCGTTGATCAGGCGCAGGGTGGACAGCCGATCGCTGTCCTTGGCCTTCATCGCCTCCTTCAACGCGTTGCCCAGGCGACTTCTCAGATCCATTTCTTGCTCCATCCCGCGGCCATCCCCACGCCATCCAGAAACCCTGACAATACCCCCTCCCCCGACAGCTGGCAACAGGCGGAATATCCTGCAACATGCTGATTTCATTGAACCATGAAATGTTTCGCGCAGATCCAGCGCGTTTTGCCCCGGCCTTGACCCCGGGAGGCGCTTTCCCTAGTTTCCCGGAAATTCCGAACCGGAGAGTCGTCGATGCCCGCGCCTGCCGTCCCCCCCAAGCCCACCGCCTGCCTGGCGCTGGCCGACGGCACGCTGTTTTACGGAACCGGCTTCGGCGCGACGGGCGAAACGGTGGCCGAACTCTGCTTCAACACCGCGATGACCGGCTATCAGGAGATCATGACCGACCCGTCCTATGCCGGGCAGGTGGTGACCTTCACCTTCCCGCATGTGGGCAATGTGGGCACCACCGCCGAGGACGACGAGGCCGCCGAGCCCCTGGCCGCCGGCATGGTGGTGCGCTGGCTGCCCACCGAGCCTTCCAGTTGGCGGGCGCGCGAACGGCTGGGCAACTGGCTGGCAGGACGCGGGCGGATCGGGATCGGCGGGGTGGACACCCGGCGGCTGACCCGCGCCATCCGCCGCCAGGGCGCGCCGCATGTGGCGCTCGCCCACGACCCGGAAGGAAACTTCGACATCGAGGCTCTGGTAGCGAAAGCCCGCGCCTTCAACGGCCTGGAAGGCATGGATCTCGCGCGCGAGGTGAGCTGCACCCAGTCCTACCGCTGGGACGAGATGCGCTGGGCCTGGCCTGACGGCTACCCGAAGCGCACCGCGCCCGGGCACAGGGTGGTGGCGCTCGACTATGGCGCGAAACGCAACATCCTGCGCTGCCTGGCCTCGGCCGGCTGCGATGTGACCGTGCTGCCGGCCACCGCCACCGCCGAGGAGGTTCTCGCCCACGATCCGGCCGGGGTGTTCCTGTCCAACGGCCCCGGAGATCCGGCGGCGACCGGCGAATATGCGGTGCCGATGATCCGCCACCTTCTGGAGCGGACCGAACTGCCGATCTTCGGCATCTGCCTCGGCCACCAGATGCTGGCGCTGGCGCTGGGTGCGCGCACCGTCAAGATGAACCACGGCCACCACGGCGCCAACCACCCGGTCAAGGACCTGCGCAGCGGCAAGGTGGAGATCACCTCGATGAACCACGGCTTCACCGTGGACAGTCAGAGCCTCCCCGAGGGCGTGGAGGAAACCCATGTGAGCCTGTTCGACGGCTCCAACTGCGGCATTGCCCTGCGCGACCGCCCGGTGTTCTCGGTGCAGTATCACCCCGAGGCCAGCCCCGGGCCGCAGGACAGCTACTATCTGTTCGAGACCTTCGTGGAAGCCATTGAAAAGGCAGCTTGATGCCATGGCCGGTTAAGGCCCCGTTAACCACCCGACCCCTAGGATGCTTCGCAGCCCGCAACCTGTGAAGCCCGATGAACCAGCTTTCCACCCCTCCTCCGAGCCCCCCCGTCGGGGCCGCGCCGTTGCTGCTGGTGCCGCGCAGGCGCCGCCGCCGCGCACCGCTGCTCGGCCAGATCCTGGTGGAAATGGGCGCGCTCTCCCCCGGAGACCTGATCAGAGCGGTGGCCATGCGCGCACGCGAGGATACGCTGTTCGGCGAGATCCTGCTGGCCAACGGCATGATCGACGAAGACGCGCTGGCCCGCGGCCTCGCCCGGCAGTTCGGCTGCGGCCTCGCCGACCTGGATGCCGCCCCGCCCGACAGCCGGCTCCTGCACGCAGTGGGGGTGGCAAACTGCCTGCGGCTCGGGATCCTGCCGCTGCGCCGGGTCGGGGCGGCCACGCTGGTGGCCACCTGCCGGCCCGAACGCTTCCACCTGATCCGCCAGATGCTGCCGGCCTCCTTCGGGCCGGCGCTGATGCTGGTTGCCCCCGAAAGCCGCCTGCAGCGGGTGCTGCTGCAACAGGGGGAAGCCGCCCTGGCCGCGCGCGCCGAAGAGCGGGTGGAGGCCCCGGAGAGCTGCCGCCACTGGGATTCGCGCGCCATGGCCCGGCTCGTGGCCGCCGGGCTGATCGCACTGCTTGCAGGGGCCATCGCCGCGCCACGGGCCACCCTGCTGGCACTGTTCGGCTGGGCGATTCTCGCGCTTCTGACCAACAGCATCCTGAAGGCCGCCGCCGCCATTGCCAACATCCGCGCGACCAGGCGCGACGGGCTGCTCTTCGTCAGCCGGCGCAACCGGAAGCAGAAGGCGATGCTGCTGCCGAAGATCTCGATCCTGGTGCCGCTCTATCGCGAACGCGAGATCGCCGGGCGGCTCGTGCGCCGCCTCGGGCGGCTCAACTACCCGCGCGAACTGCTCGACATCTGCCTTGTCCTGGAAAGCGACGACCGGGTGACCCGGGAAGCCCTGCAGGCCGCCCGCCTGCCGCGCTGGATGCGGCAGGTGCAGGTCCCGGCGGGCCGCCTCAAGACCAAGCCCCGGGCGCTGAACTATGCGCTGGACTTCTGCAAGGGCAGCATCATCGGGGTCTATGACGCCGAGGACGCCCCCGAACCGGACCAGCTGTTCCGGGTCGTCCGCCGCTTTCACGAGCGCGGTCCCGAAGTGGCCTGCCTGCAAGGGGTGCTCGACTTCTACAATTCACGCAGCAACTGGCTGTCGCGCTGCTTCACCATCGAATACGCCACCTGGTTCCGGGTGGTGCTGCCGGGGCTGGAGCGTCTGGGCTTCGTCATCCCGCTGGGGGGGACGACGCTCTTCTTCCGCCGCGCGGCGCTGGAGGAGATCGGCGGCTGGGATGCGCACAATGTCACCGAGGATGCCGATCTGGGCATCCGCCTGGCCCGGCGCGGCTACCGGACGGAGCTTCTGCCCACGCTCACCGAGGAAGAGGCGAACTGCCGCGTCTGGCCCTGGATCCGGCAGCGCTCGCGCTGGCTGAAGGGCTATGCGATCACCTGGGCAGTGCACATGCGCCGGCCGGCCCGGCTGTGGCGGGATCTGGGCGCCTGGCGGTTCCTTGGCGTGCAGCTGCTGTTTCTCGGGGCGCTGTCGCAGTTCCTGCTGGCCCCTCTGCTGTGGAGCTTCTGGACCCTTCCGCTGGGGGTTTCCCACCCGCTGGCCGGGGTGCTCTCGCCCACCGCGCTCTACCTCCTGGCAGCGCTGTTCTTCATGTCCGAACTGGTGACGCTCCTGGTCGGCTGGCTCGCGCTGGCGCCCGGCCGCCACCGCGGGCTGTGGATCTGGCTGCCCAGCCTGCACCTGTATTTCCCCCTGGCCACAATCGCCGCCTACAAGGGGTTGTGGGAGCTGATCGCGAAACCCTTCTACTGGGACAAGACCGAGCACGGCCGGCCCGGACGGATCGATCCACAGGCCCGCAACGCCGGGCACACCGACGTGCCCGCGCCCCGGAGCGGCGCGGGCGGCAGGAGCGGGCAGGTCCCGGCACCCGGGAAGCTGCCGGGCGTGCCGGGCGGCACCGGAGCGGAAGCCGTCATGCCCCCTCTGCTCCTGTCGCATCCAGCTTGAGCCGGGTCTCGAAAGCCCTGGAGATATGGGTCCGGAGCGCCGCACGCGCCGCCTCCGGATCACCGGCGGCGATCGCCTCGACGATCCGCGCATGCTCGTCCAGCGCCGCGGCGCTGCGCCCTTCGGCCGCAAGCGAGGTCGTGGCCAGAAGTGCCATGGTGCGGTGCACCAGTTCGAGCTGCTGCACCAGGTAGCGGTTGTGCGATGCCAGATGCAGCTGCTTGTGGAAGCGGCGGTTGGCCCGGGCAAGCGCCTCGGGGTCGCCCACATGAGCCCGGTCCTGGGCGACAAGATCGCGCAGCACGCGCACCTCCTCGGCCGTGGCGTGCCGGGCCGCGAGCGCCGCGGCCAGCCCTTCCAGCTCCCCCCGGACGACGTAAAGTTCGGCCAGCTGGTTGTGATCCAGCGACGCGACGATCAGCGAGCGCCCGTCCCGGCGCAGGATGGACTGGGTTTCGAGCCGTTGCAGCGCCTCGCGGATCGGCGTGCGCGACATGCCGAAGCGTTCGGCCAGCTCGCTTTCCACCAGCCGGTCTCCGGGCCGGTAATCGCCGATGTCGATGGCCTTGAGGATCAGCTCGTAGGCATCCTTCGGGCCGGGGCGAGTGTCGCGCATCCTCTCCTCCTGAACGGGTCGAGACTTGCCCGGATCGGCGCCGGTTTCAAGGGCCGGGCGCTCCGGCGGGCATATTGCGCCTTGCAGCGCCGGCGCGAGCCGCTAGCCTGTCGGCATGTCGCATTCGCCCTTCAGCCGGATTCGTGCCTGGGTCTTCGACCTGGACAACACGCTCTACCCGCCGGAGGCAGCGCTGTTCGAGCAGATCGAGCGGCGCATGACCGAGTGGGTGATGCGCGCGCTGGGCTGCCCCCGCGCGCAGGCCGACCGGCTGCGCCGGCATTACTGGCGCACCTACGGCACGACACTGGCCGGGCTGATGCGCGAGCACGGCGTGGATCCGGGCCCCTATCTGCACGAGGTGCACGACATCGACCTGTCCCCGCTGCGCCCGGCGCCGGATCTGGCCGCCGCCATCGCAGCCCTGCCCGGGCGGCGGATCGTCCATACCAACGGCCCGGCGGAGCATGCGCAGCGGGTGCTGGCGGCGCGCGGTCTGTCGGATGTATTCGACGCGGTTTACGGGATCGAGCATGCCGGCTTTCGCCCCAAGCCCGAACGGGCCGCCTTCGAGACGGTTTTCGCCGCCGACGGGCTCAGGCCGGAGCAGGCAGCGATGTTCGAGGACGACCCGCGCAACCTGGCCGCGCCGCACGCGATGGGGATGCGCACGATTCTCGTGGCCGCTCCCCCCCGCGGGGACGCCCCTGTGCACCACCATCATGTGCACCACCATACCGACGATCTCGCCGCCTTTCTCGCCCCTCTGGGAGCGGCACCGGAGCACGCCCCGTGAACGCCGGGCGGGCAGATATCCTGATCGCCGGCGGCGGGCCGGCCGGGCTCGTCGCCGCGGCGGGCTTTTCCGCAGCCGGCCGTTCGGTGGTGCTGCTCGACCCGGCCCCGCCGATAACCCGTGGCGACGCTCCCGGAAGCGACCTGCGCTCCACCGCCTTTCTGCAGCCTGCCCGGGCGCTGTTCGAGCGGATCGGCCTGTGGCCGGCACTGGCCCCCCATGCGGTGCCGCTTGAGGCGCTGCGCATCGTGGACACGGTCGGCACACCCCCCGCACCACGCGACAAACGCATCTTTCGCTCCCGCGGGAGCGGCAGCGCGGAGCCTCTGGGCTGGAATTTCCTCAACTGGGTGATCCGACGCGAGCTCCTGGGCTGGCTCGAACGTCGGGGCAATGTCGATCTGCGCTTCGGCACCGGCTTTTCCGGCATGATCCGGCGCAGCGACGCGGTGCTGGTTTCCCTGAGCGACGGCAGCCGCATCCGCGCCCGGCTGGTGGTCGGCGCCGACGGGCGCGATTCGCCCGTGCGCGAAGCGGCCGGAATCGGCGTGCGCACCACCCGCTACGGTCAGAAGTCGCTGGCGTTCACCGCCACCCACGAACAGCCGCATGGCAACGTCAGCACCGAGATCTACCACGAAGGCGGCCCCTTCACCATGGTGCCGCTCGCCGATGTGGAGGGGCGCCCGGCCTCGGCCATCGTCTGGATGAACCCGGGCCGGCGGGCCGTGGAACTGCTGGAGATGACGGAGACGGCCTTCAACGCGGCGATGGAGCAGCGCGCGGCAGGGCTGTTTCGCGGCCTGCGCCTGGCCTCGGGGCGGGCGCTGTTTCCGATCATCTCGCAGCGCGCCGAGCGGCTGACGGCGGCACGGGTGGCGCTGGTTGCCGAGGCGGCCCATGTGCTGCCGCCGATCGGGGCGCAGGGGCTCAATACCTCGCTCAACGACATCGCCGCCCTGCTGGAAGCGACGGGGCGGCACCCGGAAGACCCGGGCCGGCCGGAGGCGCTGGCCGCCTACGAAGGCGCCCGGCTGCGGGATATCGCCCGCCGGGCCCGCGCGATCGACCTGTTCAACCGGGTGACGCGCTCGGGCCGGCCGGCACTGCAGGCGCTGCGGCTGTCCGGGCTGCGTGCCGCCCATGACATCGCACCGCTGCGCCGGGCGCTGATCCGGGTCGGCATGGGGCCGGGCTGAAGGCAGGCGGAGCAGGCGGGGAAAGCGGAACACCGCGCGCGGGGCTCAGTGCGGCGGGAACACCCCGTCGAGCGCCCGGCCCAGCCGTTCGAGGCTGGCCTCTACGTCATACAGCTTGTCCAGCCCGAACAGGCCGATCCGGAAACTCGAGAAATCCGCGCCCTCGTCGCAGTGGAGCGGCACGCCGGCGGCGATCTGAACGCCCCGGGAGCGGAATTTCGCGCCGCTGCGGATCTCCGGATCATCGGTGTGGGAGACCACCACCCCCGGCGCCTCGAAACCTTCGGCCGCCACCGATTTCACCCCCCGTTCGGCCAGCATCCGCCGCACCCGCCGCCCCTGCTTCCACTGGGCGGCGCACAGCTCCTCGAAGCCGAAGGCCATCGCCTCGAGCATGTTGTCGCGAAAGGCGCGCAGCGCATCGGTGGGCATGGTGGCGTGATAGGCATGCCCCCCGCCGGTATAGGCCAGCATGACCGAAAGCCACTTCTTCAGATCGAGCGCAAAACTCGTGCTCCGGCGCGTCTCGAGGCGCACCAGCGCCTGGCGCCCCAGCATCACCAGCCCGGCCGATGGCGGCGAGGACCAGCCCTTCTGCGGGGCCGAGATCAGCACATCCACCCCCCGCGCGCGCATGTCCACCCAGACCGCTCCCGAGGCGATGCAGTCGAGCACGAACAGCCCGCCGACGGCATGGGTGGCCTCGGCCAGCGCATCCAGATAGGCGTCGGGCAGGATGATGCCGGATGCGGTTTCCACATGCGGCGCGAAGACGACAGCCGGCCGCTCGGCGGCGATCCGCGCCGTCACCTCTTCCAGCGGCGGCGGCGCAAAGGGCGCGTCGGTTTCCGGGCCCTGCCGGCGCGCCTTCAGCACCACCTCTCCGGAAGGAATCGCCCCGGCCCGGAAGATCTCGCTCCAGCGATAGGAAAACAGCCCGTTGCGGATGACCAGCACCTTCTCGCCACTCGCGAACTGGCGCGCCACGCTTTCCATGGCACATGTCCCGCCGCCGGGAACCACGGCAACCGCATCGGCGCTGTAGACCTCGCACAGCGTGTCGTGGATATCGCGCATCACCTGCTGGAAGGCGGCGGACATGTGGTTGAGGGAACGGTCGGTAAAGACCACGGAATATTCGAGCAGGCCGTCGGGGTCGATGTCGGGCAGCAGTGCAGGCATGGGGGGCTCCGGTGTTTTGCCGCCAACTTACGCCTGGCAGAACCCTTGGCAAGGGTGCTCTTGCCGTGCAGCTCCTGCTTCATCTTGCGGCAAATACTCTCGGGGGGTGAAGCGGCCGCAAGGC
Organism: Paracoccaceae bacterium; assembly: GCA_026989055.1. Taxonomy (GTDB): domain Bacteria; phylum Pseudomonadota; class Alphaproteobacteria; order Rhodobacterales; family Rhodobacteraceae; genus JAJRUE01. Next base: position 10,835 of record JALSKC010000009.1, on the reverse strand, counting down.
CGGGAGGGGGGCAGACGCCCCCTGCCCCCAACCCCGCCTACCCGATCGGCCCGGGCAGGCGCTCTTCGCTCAGCAGCACGTTGGCCTCCACATCCCCCACTCCCGGCAGCGCCATGATCCGCCGGCGCAGCACGCGCTCGAAATCGGCGATGTCGCGGGCCACCACCCGCAGGCGGTAATCGTAAAGCCCCAGCACATGCTCGACCATCCGCACCTCGGGAATGGCGCCGACCGCGCGTTCGAAGTCCTCCAGGCCGACGCGCCCCCTGGCGGCCAGCTTCACGCCGAGGAACGCGCTCACCCCGAAGCCCAGGCGCTCCAGGTCCAGCTCCACCCGTTGCCCGGCCAGCACCCCGGCCTCCTCCAGCCGTTTCAACCGCCGCCAGATGGCCGGCTGCGAGCGCCCGAACCGCCGCGCCAGCGCGCCCGCACTCAGCGTGGCATCGTCCACCAGCGCCCGCAGCAGGCGGCGGTCCAGATCGTCGAGCGCTATCACAGCGGCAGCCCCGAGGCGCGCTTGATGGAAGCGATGTGCATCAGCGCCTCGATATCGGCGATATGCGGCAGGGTCAGGATGCGGTCGCGGTAGATCTCCTGATAATGGGCCATGTCGCGCGCCACCAGAGACAGGCGCACGTCCACCCGCCCCAGGAAGGTCTGGATCTCGGTCACTTCCGGCACCTTCCGGGCGGCGGCGAGAAACGCATCGAAGGCGCGCGGGGCGGTCTTGTCCAGGGTAAAGCGCAAGGACACCTCCACCGAATAGCCCAGCGCCCGCCAGTTGATGACGGCGTGCCGCCCCTTCAGGATGCCCTCCTCCCGCAGCCGTTCGAGCCGGCGGGCGGCGGTGGCCGGGCTCATGCCGGCGCGCCGCGCCAGTTCGGCCACCGGGGTCTGGGGCGCATCGAGCAGGTGACGCAACAGGCGCCGGCCGGCATCGTCAAGCATGGAAATATCACATGTTTCGTTTTCAGGAATGATATTTCCATATTTTCGGTATGATTTTCAATATTGACAGATCAATTTCCCGAAAAGCTTCTATTTTCATCGTGAAAAAGACCCGAATGAAAGGATCTCCCATGCGCGTGTATTACGACCGCGACTGCGACATCAACCTGATCAAGGACAGGAAGGTGGCCATCCTCGGCTACGGCAGCCAGGGCCACGCCCATGCGCTGAACCTGCGCGATTCGGGAGCGAAGCACATCGCCATCGCCCTGCGCGAGGGCAGCCCCAGCGCGAAGAAGGCCGAGGCCGAGGGGCTGACGGTGATGGGCATCGCCGAGGCCGCCGCCTGGTGCGACCTGATGATGTTCACCATGCCCGACGAGCTGCAGGCCGAGACCTACCGCAAATACGTCCATGACAACATCCGCGAGGGCGCGGCAATCGCCTTCGCCCACGGGCTGAACATCCACTTCGGGCTGATCGAGCCGAAGGCGGGGGTCGACGTGATCATGATGGCCCCCAAGGGCCCCGGCCACACGGTGCGCGGCGAATACCTCAAGGGCGGCGGTGTGCCCTGCCTGGTGGCGGTGGAGCGCGACGAAAGCGGCCGCGCGCTGGAGCTGGCGCTGTCCTACTGCTCGGCCATCGGCGGCGGGCGCTCGGGGATCATCGAGACCACCTTCCGCGAAGAATGCGAAACCGATCTGTTCGGCGAACAGGCGGTGCTCTGCGGCGGACTGGTGGAGCTGATCCGCTCGGGCTTCGAAACCCTGGTCGAGGCGGGCTATGCCCCCGAGATGGCCTATTTCGAGTGCCTGCACGAGGTGAAGCTGATCGTCGACCTGATCTACGAGGGCGGCATCGCCAACATGAACTACTCGATTTCCAACACCGCCGAATACGGCGAGTATGTCTCGGGGCCGCGGGTGCTGCCCAAGGAGGAGACCAAGCAGCGGATGAAGGCCATCCTCGACGACATCCAGTCGGGCGCCTTCGTGCGCGACTTCATGCAGGAAAACGCCGTCGGCCAGCCCTTCTTCAAGGGCACGCGGCGGCTCAACGACGCCCATCAGATCGAGGAGGTGGGCCGCAAGCTGCGCGAGATGATGCCCTGGATCTCCGCCGGGAAGCTGGTCGATCAGGAGAAGAACTGATCGCCCGCGAAAGGAAGCGCGCGCTGCCCGCCTGCTGGCAGCGCCCCGCCCCGCCAGCCGCGGCGGGGGGGCGGGGCGCGCCCGGTGCGCAGCCGGAGCGCGGGCAGGCGCATGATCGGGAGCAGGGCCGGTGAGCGCCGCGCCGGGAGCGAAGAACTGGCTGATGGTGCTGCTGGTGGCGCTGATCTGGGGATCGTCCTTCATGACGATCTCGGTGGCGATCACCGGCTTCGGGCCGCTGAGCGTCGCCGCCGGCCGGATCTCGCTGGGCGCGCTGTTCCTGCTGCTGGCCAGCCGGCTTCTGGGCGGGCGCCTGCCGTCGCCGGCCACTGCCCGGGGGCGGCGCATCTGGCTGGCGGCGGCCGGGTTCGGCGTCTTTTCAATGGCCTTGCCGTTCTTCCTGCTGTCCTGGGCGCAGGCGCGGGTGAGTTCCGGTTTTGCCGGGGTCAGCATGGCCACGGTGCCGCTGATCGTGCTGCCGCTGGCGCATCTGCTGCTGCCGGGTGAACGGATGACACTGCCCCGGACAGCCGGCTTCGTGATCGGCTTTGCCGGCACGGTGCTGCTGATCGGACCGGACGCGTTGCAGTTGCGCGGCGCCGATCTGGAACAGCTGGCGCGACTGGCCTGCCTGGCTGCCGCGGCCAGCTACGCGGTGGGCGGAATCGTCACCCGCCTGGCACCGCCGGTCGACCCGATCGCCTTCGCGGCGGGAGCGACCTCCCTGGCGGCGCTTCTGATCGTGCCGGTGGCCCTGGTCGTGGAGGGCTGGCCCGAGAACTTTCCGCCGCGCCCGGCCCTGGCGGTGCTCTACCTCGCCGCGCTGCCCACGGCGGCAGCGAATCTGCTGATCGTGGCGGTGGTGCGCAGCGCCGGGCCGGCCTTCCTGTCCCTGGCCAATTACCAGGTTCCGGTATGGGCGCTGATCTTCGGCGCGCTCTTTCTGGACGAGGCCCTGCCCGCGCAGATGTTCGCGGCGCTGGCGCTGATCCTGACGGGGCTGGCGCTCGGGCAGCACGGCCAGCGGCGCAACGCCCCCCCGAGACGCGACTGAAGGAGGTTCGGGCGGCAGCAGGTCGGCACGGAGGCGGCGCCGGCGCATCCTTCCCCGCGGCGCGGCCTGCGGCGAAAGCGCCGACGCGCACCGGCCCGCCGGCGGCTCGCCCCCTTCCGCTCACCTCTCCTCTCCTTGCCGGAACACGAACTCGGGCAGCACCACATCCCATTCCTCGCGCTGCATCATGGCCCGATAGCATTCTTCGCTGTCGGATCTGCGCCATCTGAGCATGGCCGCCACATGCCCTGAAACGAACACGCACCCCGCCGGCGGCTCATAGCTCCGGGCCATCCTGCCGACGAGGGCGCCACCGGCATCGCGCACCAGCCAGCGGCCGTTGCCCCGCACCAGCTTCAGCGGATCTCCCACCTGCAACCGGCCGATCGCGGCAAGCTCCGACGCTCCCCGGGCGAGCCTGCCGGCGAAGGACAGATCGACATCTCCCGCGCCCGTGCCCTGGTAGCGCCGGGCACCCTCCGCCCGTGCCTCGGGGCACACATGCGGCGCGCGTACCAGCAGATCGGGGTTGGCGGCCGTATCCAGGAACGGATGCCGCCCGCCCAGAGCGCAGGCGGCAAGGCTCTTGCGGGCCCTGGTCATCGCCACATAGAACAGCCGGCGTGGCGCGTCGGCGTCTTCTCCTTCCGACCTGCGCTCCCAGCCGCCGTCAAGCGTGATCACATGATCGAATTCCAGCCCCTTGGCACGATGCGCACTGAGCAGCATCAGCCCCTTCTGCAACCCGCGCATCTCGCGCGCCCACTCCGCGAGCCACTCGATGATGTCGCCCCCGGGGGCGGGCTTGCCGGCAAGTTCGTGGTTCAGTTCCAGAAGCCCCTGCATGATGAGCTCCGACCACCTGTTTTCGGGCAGGGTATTGTGCAGCGCGACGAGATCCTTCAGCGAAAGGAGTGTCTCCCGGCGCTGGCGGATCCGGTCGATGAAATCCTGCATCTCGCGCAGACGCCACAGGGGAGGCGACTGCTCGCTGGCGATCTCGACCGGGATCCCCCGCGCCTCGGCACAGGAACGCACCGGCTGCAGCTGCCGCCACTGGCGGGAGATGATCGCGGCTCCGGCCCAGCGCCACTCCGGATCGAGCTGCGAAAGGCGGCAGAGATCGTCCAGCGCAGCCACCGCCTGGGCCGTCTCGTCGGCGACTTCCAGAATCTGGACCCGCCCCCGGGCGACAGGATCGAGCGCCTCCAGCACGCCGCCCGCAGGCTCTGCGGCGCGCGCGGCGTTCACCCTGATGTCGTGACCGGCCTTCATCCGGTTGCGCGCCGGTGCAATCACATGGTTGGCCGCCTCGATCAGCCGCCGGCTGGCGCGGTAGTTCTCGGTCAGATAACCGGGGCGGGCGGCATAGTCCTGCTCGAATCGGCGGATGAATTCGACGGAGGCCCCGGCGAAAGAATAGATGTTCTGATCGTCATCCCCCACAGCAAAGAGGCTGAGCTTCATTTCCGGGTCATCGAGCGAGCGCCCGGCCACGGCGCGGATCAGGGCGTATTCCTCGGGGCCGATATCCTGGTATTCATCCACCAGGATCCAGCGATACCCCCGGATCAGCTCCTGGCGGCGGGCCTCTGCCTCGGCTCTGGGCAGCCCGGCACCGGAGAGCTGGTGCACCGCCTCGCGGATGATGCCGTCGAAATCATGCGTCTGCGCCGCACGCCCGGCAAAGCTGACCCCCAGAAGCCGCATGGCAAGCGCATGGCAGGTGGAGACGGTCACCTGGGCGCCCTCTTCGTCGATCAGCACCCTCAGGCGCTCGCGGATCTCGCCGGCGGCATGCCGGTTGTAGGTCAGCACCAGTATCCCGCGCGGATCCTGGCGGCGGATCCGTACCAGATAGGCGATCCGGTGAACCAGAACCCGGGTCTTGCCAGACCCCGGCCCGGCCAGGATCAGAACATTGGTTTGCTCGCGCTCGTCGGCGACGATCCTTTCCTGAGCCGGGTTGTTCAGCGCCTTGACGATCCTGTTCCACGAGTCCGATGTCGCCTGGCGGCGCAGCGCAGTATCGCGCCCGGGCATCCAGCGGCGGAGGAAGCGCTTCTGTTCCAGGGTGAAGTAGTCCTCGGCCAGGCGCAGCGCCTCGGGCACGGATTGCAGGCCCCTCTGCGCATATTCGGCCATCACATGGGTCTGCAGGGTCTGCTCCGCATAATGAGCCGCAAGCGGCGCGAAATCTTTCTGCAGGAAATTCCCGCCCTTCGGAGAGAGCCGCACCGTAAGCGCCGGCCGAAAGATCGACAGCCCCTTTCCCAGTGTCACGACCGACTGTTCGTGCAGCCACAGCAGCGCCCGGTTCAGCAGCCGCGTTGCATCATGCACCGCCGCGCGCAGGGCGATGTCGCCGGCAAGGCAGGCGTGGAGTTCGCCCAGGGTGGTCTCGACCCGGATGTCCTTTCCCCGTCGCCTCTTGCCCACCTTGTCGATCAGCAGGCGCAACAGGGCCCCGGCCCCGTTGCGGCGGACCTCGGCGGTTCTTTCCACGGCCTCCCAGTCGCGCTGCAGCCGGACGCCGATCGTGTTGCGCGACAGCCTGCGAAGGCGGATGTTTCCCCTGCCGCCCTCCTGGTCGCGGCCATCCTGCGCCAGGCCGCGCAACAGCGCCTCGACGACATCCGGGCGCACGCCCGCATGCCCCAGGTCGCGCAGCCCCTGGCAGGTCCTGGCCAGGTTGAGCGGCAGCAGCGCGCCCTCGTCGGCTTCGGGGCAGGTTTCACGCAGCAGCGCAACCAGGGCGCCTTCGAGCCTGGAAGCCCGTTCGAAGCGCTGCACCGAACCGTTGCCGACCCCGACATGAAGGAACACGCTCACCGCGGTTTCATTGCTGGCGATCCCCAGGCTTTCCAGGTCGTTCAGGGCCTTTACCAGCGCGCTCGGCGACAGCCCGCTCACCCCCATGAGCTCATCCGTCGAAACTCCGTGCTCCGGCGGTGCGTTCATCAGGTGGCGGGCGATCTTCAGCAGCTGCCCGCGCCGCGCATCGCTGATCGCGGCCCGCGCGAGAATTTCCCGTGCCTGCGCCTCGGTGCCCACGCGCAGCGCCGAAGGATAGACCCGGACGCGGTTCTCCTCCCTGCTCAGCAGCTGCGCTTCTTCGAGCCAGGCAATGGCCGTCCTGACCCGGGTGTCATCGGTGGCGCTGTCCCGTGCGAAGGCGTCGTCTCTTTCCTCGCGCAGGATCTCGCCCGGGGTGGCGACGACCTCCTCCTGCGCACCCGTGCGCGCCGCCAGCCGGCGGAGCGCCTTCAGCACGGCCGAGATCTCGTGGCGCTCCAGCCGCGCGCGCGCGGAGAGACCGAACTGCCGCTCCACGTCCTCTCCGGAGAAGAGAAGCACGCATCTGGCGGGTTGCCGGTCCCGCCCCGCGCGCCCGGCCTCCTGCAGGTAGCTTTCCAGAGAAGCCGGAATGTCGAAATGGACGACAAGCCTGACATCCGGCTTGTCGATCCCCATCCCGAAGGCACTGGTCGCCGCGATCACGCGCAGTTCGCCGCTGCGGAAACGCTCCTGGATATCCGCCTTCTCCTCGGGCTCCAGCCCGGCGTGGAAACGCTCCGCCGCCATTTCCTGCGCCTGCAGGAACCCGGCCACCCTTTCGGCCCTCCTGCGGGTTGCGCAATAGACGATTGCGCCCGAGCGCTCCCTGGGCGGCAGGTGCCGGTCGATCAGATCGGCAAGTTCGGCAAACTTGCGGCCGCGACTGCTCTCGCGGACCTCGAAGGAAAGATTGGCCCGCCGGCCCCCCCCGTCCAGAAGCTCGAGCCGGACTCCCAGGCGCTCCTTGAAATGATCGCGGATTTCGCCGATCACCTCGGGTTTTGCCGTCGCCGTCAGGCACAGGAGCGGCGCCGGCGTTTCCCCGGCCGAATATTCGCGGATGAAGCGGCTTATGTAGCGGTAGTCGGGCCGGAAATCATGCCCCCAGCCGGAAAGGCAATGCGCCTCGTCCAGAACCCAGAACCCCACCTCGCGCTGCTTCAGGACCGCCCGTACGGAAGGGCTGCGCAGCTGCTCGGGGGCGATCAGCAGGATCGCCGCATCACCCATGCGGACCCGCTCGAGCGCATCATGCCTTTCGGGCAGCGACATCTGCCCGTTGACCGTTACCGCGGCGGAAACCCCGTGCCGCCGCAGGCCCTCGATCTGGTCGGCCATCAGCGCCACCAGCGGCGAGATCACCACCGTCAGCGCCCCGGTCCGGTCGAATTTCGACAGCGCCGGGATCTGGTAGCAGATCGACTTGCCCGTTCCGGTGGGCAGCACCCCCAGCTGACTCCGGCCGGCCATCGCCCCGGCGACGATCCGCTCCTGCAGCGAGCGGCCCCTTTCGTCCGCCGGCTCCGGACGAAAGGACGGAAAGCCGAACCAGCGCTGCAGGGCCTTGCGCGGATCGGCATGCTCGGCGCACCAGTCGCAACCCGGCGCGCCGCAGGCGGTATCCCTCAGGAAGCGGACGATGGCAGAAGCCTCGGGGAAACGGAGCCTGACCCAAGGCGGCATCACCGAATCCCCGCCTGCAACAGAGATCCACGACAGCGTATAGGCCATCGGCCAGCCCAGCTGCGGCTCTGCCAGCCGTTGCAGCGTCTGTTCGATCCGTCGCCCGCAGGCCCGCCCCTCCAGCAGGCGCAGGACAGCCTTCCGGCCGGCGGACTCCCCGGGCCTCTCTGCCCCGCGGATGGCACGGAAGAACGCGTCGAACCCGCCCCGGGCATCGCCCATGCAGGACAGGTAGTGATAGGCGGTCAGGGCATCCGGCTCCCGTTTTCCGAGCGCCCGCAGGGCCGCGATCTGCTCGCGCAGCAGCTCGAGCACGAGCTGCGCGTCCAGCTCGGGATCGTTCACATGCCCCGCGTTCAGCCGCCCGTCCTGATAGTGCTTGACAAGATGATGATAGGGGTTGCGCGGAAAGGCCAGGGGGTTCAGCCACAACGTGTCGAGCGCCCCCGCTCCCAGGCGCGACAGCCCCGGCCGGTGGGCAACCAGATGCGGCAGGTCGAAATGCAGGATGTTGTGCCCCGCCAGATGCCGGAAACCGCCGGCCGCGGCCTCGAGTGCATCCAGCGCGCCGCCGGCATCGCCCCCCCGATGCACCACAAGGGTTTCGCCACCGCCGGCCACCGCGGCGAATGACAGCAGCCGTGCCTCCTTCGGATCGACCTCCAGATCGATGGCGAGGCAGGCCGCCGGAAATTCTTCGCCGTCGTCAGACAACCGATCCCCGAAACGTGAACGCTCCACTGGCTGGAGGGATGCTATCCTCTCCCGCCCGGGGACGGAAGTGTTTGTGCACCTGCACCCGCCCCCGGCGCGGTGGCCCGCCGCCGCTCGGGGAAGGCTGTTCCAGCCCCTTTTCGCCGGAGGCGCGGGCAGCGGCGGCACGCCGGGAGGGTCATTGCGCCCCGACCCCGATGATCCCTTGCCCCGATGATCCTTTGCGGCACCGATTACGGCACCGATGGCGAAATCACTGATGCCGGAACCCCGATCTTCGGCCCCGTTCGATGCCCGGATCCTCCCCGGCATCCTGCCGAAGGTGCGGCTGTCGTCCTGTGCGCCGAGGGTGAACCGCAACCATGCCGCCCACGGGGTTTTCCTCGGCACGCCTGCCGGCGGCCTTGCAGGCCGGGTCTGTGGCGGTCATCTTCACCCCCGAACTTTCCCTGTTTCTCGTGCGCTGACGAAAGGCCGCCGCCCATGAACGCTCCCCTCTGGCAATGGTCCGCCACCCGCATCGCCGAGGCGATCCGCAAGCGCGACATCTCGGCGACGGAGGCGGTCAGCGCCCATGTGGCGCGCATGCGCGAAGTCAACCCGGCGCTGAATGCGGTGGTGGTGGACCTGGGCGATCAGGCGCTCGCCGCCGCGCGCGAGGCCGACCGCGCGCTGGCCCGCGGCGAGGCGCCGGGGCCGCTCTTCGGGGTGCCGGTCACCGTCAAGATCAACGTGGACTACAAGGGCCAGGCCAATTCCAACGGCCTGGTGGCGCTGAAGGACAACATCGCGCCAAGCGACGCGCCGGTGGTGCGCAACCTGCGCGCGGCCGGGGCCATCTGCATCGGCCTGACCAACACCCCGGAGTTCTCCCTGCGCGGGTTCACCGACAATCCGCTGCACGGGCTGACGCTCAACCCCTGGGACAGTGCCATCACCTGCGGCGGGTCCTCGGGCGGGGCGGGCGCGGCGCTGGCCGCCGGAATCGGCGCGCTGGCGCACGGCAACGACATCGCCGGCAGCCTGCGCTGGCCGGCCCATTGCAACGGCGTGGCCACCATCCGGCCCACGCTCGGCCGGGTGCCGGCCCATAACGACACCGCCACCGCCGAGCGCCCGATCGCCGCCCAGCTGTTCTCGGTCCAGGGACCGATGGCGCGCTCGGTGGCCGATGTCCGGCTGGGGCTCGAGGCGATGCGCCGCTTCGATCCGCGCGACCCGTGGTGGGTGCCCGCGCCCATGGCCGGGCCGCGGCGCAGGCGCCCGATCAGGGTCGGCCTCGCCCCGATCAGCCCCGACATGAAGCCCGACGCCGAGGTGGTGGCGCTGATCCGCCAGGCCGCCGATCACCTGGCCGCCGAGGGCTACGAGGTGGAGGAGATCGAAGTGCCGGAGCTGCTGGAGGGCTGGCACAACTGGTTCAACCTCCTGATGAACGAGGTGCGGGTGCTGCAGGAAAGCACCATGCGCCCGATCGCCTCGGCGGAATTCAACGCCATCCTCGACGATTACCTCGGAGCGGCCGAGCCGCTGGACCTTGCCGGCTACATGCAGGCCCTGGCCGAGCGCTCGCGCCACATCCGCAACTGGTCGCTGCTGCTCGAGGAGTTCCCGGTGATCCTGGCACCGGTCTCGGTGCAGCGCGCGTTCGGGCCGCGCGCCGATACCGGGGGCGCCGGGGCGCTGATGAACATGTTCCGCGACGCCGGGCGCTATATCGGCGTGGTGAACCACCTGGGCCTGCCCGCGGCGGTGGTGCCGGTGGGGCTGGCGCATGGCCATCCCGTCGGCGTGCAGCTGATCGCCGCGCGCTACCGCGAGGATCTGGCCCTGGAGGCGGCCGAGGCGGTCGAGAAACACGCGGGCCACCCGGTGCGCCAGCTGTGGGAGCGCATCGGCTGAGGCCGGGCGGGGGCCCGTCCGAGGGGCCGTCACCCGTATTCCTGCCCGCCCATGCCTCCCCGGCCCGGAACAATGATCGGGCGATGTTCATGCGGGCCGGGCGGCGAGGCGGAAGGCGCGCCTGCCTTCTCCGCGCCGAACCGGTCGCAGGCCCGGCTTGGATGTGGCGCCCGGCAAGCCGCCGTTCCGGGCGGCCATTCGTCACCCTGCCCGAACAGGGCGGCGCCGGGCTGCAGTCCATGGAGACCCCGGCGGGGAGTTGACCTGCCCCCCGCGAACGCCCGCATTTTGAAGTAGAGTCTGCCCGATCAGAAAGGAGCAGACGAATGCGAAAGAGCCGTTTTACGGAGGCGCAAATCATTGCGATGATCAAGGAACAGGGTGAGGCGTGAGCCCGCCATTGGTTCGAGGGCCACGCCGAACGGGATGCCGAGGCGGAGGTTTGTCGCCGGCATGGGCTGAGCCCGGCGACGTTCTGCAAATACAAATCCAACTATGGCGGCATGGGGCTTTCGGACGTGAAGCGCCTGAAGATGCTGGAG
>JALSKC010000008.1 GCA_026989055.1 Paracoccaceae bacterium | reverse complement strand
CTGAACCGCTGGGTGGAACGCGACGGGCTGAAGGAGACGCTGGCGGAACTGGGGATCGGTTCGATCGCGTTTACGCCGCTGGCGCAGGGCATGCTGACCGGGAAATACCTGGGCGGCATCCCGCAAGGCAGCCGGGCGGCGCAGGGCAAGTCGCTGGATCCGGCGCTGCTGAGCGAAGGCGCGCTGGAAAAGATCCGCGCCCTGGACCGGATCGCCCGAAGGCGCGGCCAGTCGCTGGCGCAGATGGCGATCGCCTGGGTGCTGCGCGGCGGCGCGATCACCAGCGCGCTGATCGGCGCGTCGCGCCCCGAGCAGGTGACCGAATGCGCCGGCGCGGTGGAAAACCTCGACTTCAGCGCCGAGGAACTGGCCGAGATCGACCGTTACGCGCTGGATGAGGAGATCAACCTCTGGGCCGCCTCGTCGGAAGGCTAGGGGCGAGGCGTCATTTCCCGCCGCCGGCCCCGTTATCGGCCCAGCTCCACGGGTCTGCCGTGCGGCGTTGCCAGGTAGGCCCGGCTCCAGGCCTCCTTGCGTTCCCGCTGGATCTGCGCCCCGATCGGGGTGTGGCGGGCGAGCAGCCCCTCCAGCGCCTCCAGCGCGCAGAGGTAGTAGCCCTCCACCGTATCCGGTGCGGCCCGGGCCTCGGCGGCGGCGCGGGCCGCACCGAGAGCCTCGGCCCAGTCGGCGGCGCTGAAATGGCCGGCGGCCACCATCGCATCGGCGAGCGCCAGAACCTGGGCGTGCCAGGGTTCGTCGAAGACCGGGCCGCTGTCGTCGGTGAAGGGGGCGGGCGCGTCAGGCGGGCTCAAGGTAGCTCTCCCACAGGTCGAGGTGCACGCAGTCGCGCGGGTCCGCCTCCTCGCCCCAGAGCGCGTTGGCGGTGAAGCGCACCGAGTAGACATGCTGCCCCTCGTGGATGCCGCGCGCGGCCAGATCGGCGAAGACATGGCAGCCCCAGTGGGCATGGATGGTGCCGGTGCGCCCGCGCACGTAGCGTGGCAGGCGGGTGTGGTGGTCGCGCCCCAGCGGCGGGGTGGAGACGGCGCGAACCCTCTCGCCGGGGGCGAAGCGGGCCGGGGCGGGGGCCGGGGCCTCGAAGCGGTGCGCCTCGCGCCGGGCGCGCGCGAGCACCTGGGCGAGGTTCTCCGCCGGCGGCGGCGGGCGTCTGTCATCGGTGTGGCCGCTGACGATCTCTTCCAGCGTGAAGACGCCGGAGGTGATGAAACCCGCCGCATGGGTCTGCATCCAGCTGTCGAAATAGGGCCGGCTCAGGTAGTCCACCGGGGCGATGCGTTCGCGGATGTGGCGCCACCAGTCGATCGTCCAGTCCGCGGCGCGGGCGTTGCGGGCGATCGCCCACATGCGCGCTTCCCAGTCGTGGTGGAAGGGTTCCTCGGGTTCGTCCACCTCGACCGCGCCGAAGCCCTGCATGCCGCCCAGATCGTGGATCGTGTCCATCAGGCTGCCCCTTTCACGTAGGGAGAAAGATCACGCTCGGTGCCGATCATCGCGTTGCGGGTGACCAGCGCCGTGAGCTGCTCCAGGCTCCAGCCTTCGGTGCCGGCGGGGCGCTGGGGCACCACCAGGTAACGAAGTTCCGCGGTCGAATCCCAGACCCGGACGGCGACGCCTTCGGGCAACTCCACGCCGAATTCGGCCAGCACCTTGCGCGGTTCGCGCACGATGCGCGAGCGGTAGGCGGCGCTCTTGTACCAGCTTGGCGACATGCCGAGGATCGAGAACGGGTAGCAGGAGCACAGCGTGCAGACCACGACATTGTGGATGCGGTCGGTGTTTTCCACTGCCTTCAGATGCGCCGAGGCGTGGCCCTGGAAGCCGAGCTCCTCGGCCACGGCGGCTGCGTCCTCCAGCAGGCGGGCGCGGAAGGACGGGTCGAGCCAGCTGCGGGCCACCATCTCGGCGCCGCGCTTCGGGCCGATATGCTCGGAATAGGCTTCGACCCAGGCATCCAGGGTCTCCGGCGCCACCATGCCGCGTTCCACCACCAGGCTTTCCAGCGCCTTCACGCGCAGCGCCGGGTCGCTGGGCAGGGCGTGGTGCAGCTGTCGGTGAACTTTCGCGGCTTCGTCGGAATCGAACGTGGTCATCGGCCCCCTTATGCCCCCCTTGGGGACGGAGGGTGGCCCGAATCGCGGGCCGGATCAAGGCGGGGATCGCCGGGAGCATGCCGGGGGCGAAACAGGGGGGCGGCCGGCGGGGATTGACTTGCCGCCCGCGCCACCGTTCAAAGGTGAGGGAGGCGCGCGTTGGACGGATTGCCATTGGTACGGGCAGGGCAGGCAGTGGGCCTGTTGGGCGGGTCGTTCGACCCGGCCCACCCGGGGCATGTGCATATCACGCTGGAGGCGCTCAAGCGGTTTCGGCTCGACCAGCTCTGGTGGCTGATCAGCCCCGGCAACCCGCTCAAGGCGCATGGCCCGGCGCCTCTGGACAGGCGCATGGCCGCGGCGCGCGAGGTGATGCAGCACCCGCGCGTGTTCATCAGCGATTTCGAGGCGCGCATCGGCACGAAATACACCGCCCGCACGCTGCGGATCTTGACCGGCCGGCACCCGCAGGTTCGTTTCGTCTGGCTGATGGGGGCGGACAATCTGGCCGGTTTCCACCTGTGGCAGAACTGGCGCTGGATCATGGAGAACGTGCCGGTGGGCGTTCTGGCCCGCCCCGGAGAGCGGCTGGCAGCGCGCATGTCGCCGGCGGCGAAACGCTATCGCCGCTATCGGCTGCGCGGGCGCGAGAGCGCGCTCCTGGCGCGCTCCGAAGCCCCGGCCTGGTGTTTCGTCAACCTGCCGCTGAACGCGCTTTCCTCGACCCGGATCCGCCAGGGGGGCGGCTGGCGCGGCTGAGGGGCGGCCGGTTTTCCGCCCCCGCCGGGGACAGGCCCTTCCTTCCGCCGACCGGGCCGCCGACCGCCGACCGGGCCGCCGACCGGTGCGGCGGGCCTCCGGTGTGGGGCAGGATGGCCGTGCGGTGCGCTCTGCTGCCGCCCGCTTCCGGTGGCGGCAGGCGTGGCTCAGCCTTCGCAGATCCCCTGGAGGGCGACCCAGCCGTCATCGTCCAGGACGGGCTGGCGGGGGGATTCGGCAAGCGCATCCGCTTCGATCAGCGCCACGGTGGTCTCTCCGGTGATGTCGCGTGCATAGGCGTAGGGCGCAAGCGGCAGGCGGGCTTCCCGGAAACGCGCGATGATCCGTTCCGGGGCCACCGGCTCGGGGGGGGTCAAAAGCAGGGTCTCGGCGTGGCGCCGCAGGGCGTTCCCGGGCGCCTTGCCCGTGGTCAGCAGGCGCAGGGCGAGCGGCAGCCCCCCCTCGCGCAGCAGGCGGAGCATCGGGTCCAGTCCCTCCCGGCGCAGATCCTCGACCAGCGCGAAGCCGGCCACCACCTCGGGGCTTTCGTGATCCTCGACAAGGCTCCGGTTCAGCAGGATCAGCCGGCCGGGGAGATGTTCGCTCATCTCGACCCCGCTGCTGAGCACGACCAGCGTCCTCGGAGCCTCGGGAAACAGCCGGTTCTGCAGCCGCGCCAGGGCCTCCTGGCCGAGCGGCGCCTCGCAGGGGCGGCCGGCCAGACGGCGGATGTCGGTCAGCAGCGCGGCGCCGATCTGCGCCCGCGTTGCTTCCGGCAGGACCGAGGCGGTATAGGAAATCATCGCGTCGGGAAGCCAGAACAGCGCGCCGCCGAGGGCAAGCAGCACCACCGCACCGCGCAGCGCGGTGCGCAGCCGGCCGGGGCGGGGGCGGCGGCGCTCGATGGCGCGGCGCACCCGGTTGATCGCCTCGATCATCAGGGCATCGTCGATTTCCAGCGTTTCGCCGGCATCCGGGCCCGGGTCGAAGAGCGCCGGCCGGGCGCCGGGGTTGCGCCGCCGCAGCGCGGGCAGCGACCAGTGCGCGAGCGCGGTGCCGTTCTGCGCGGAGATCGTCAGCGTGGCATCGCCCAGCGCGACGATCACATCGCGCCTCTGGGCCTCGGGAGAGGGGCGCCACAGCCCCATGCATTCGAGGCGCTCGTAATCCTTCAATGCCGTCATCTGCCGCCACTGCCCGGTCGCCTGCCCTCCGCCGCGACACTAGCCGAGCCCGCCTGCGCCGACAACATTGCCGGCATGCCCCGCGCTCACAGCTCCCTGGCCAGCCGGCGCAGTTCGAACTTCTGGATCTTGCCGGTGGATGTCTTGGGCAGTTCCCGGAACACCACCTGCTTTGGGGTCTTGAAGCCGGCCAGTCGTTCGCGGACGAAGGCGATGAGCTCTTCCGCGCTGGCGCTCATGCCCTCCTTGAGCTCGACGAAGGCGCAGGGCACCTCGCCCCATTTCTCGTCCGGTTTGGCGACTACCGCGCACAGCAGCACCGCCGGGTGATGCATCAGCACGCCTTCGACCTCCACCGAAGAGACGTTCTCGCCGCCGGAAATGATGATGTCCTTGGCCCGGTCGGTGATCTTGATGTAGCCGTCCGGGTGCTGGATGGCGATGTCGCCGGAATGGAAATAACCGCCTTCGAAGGCCTCGCGGGTGGCCTCGGGGTTCTTCAGGTAGCCTTTCATCACCGGGTTGCCGCGGATCATGATCTCGCCGGTGGCCTGCCCGTCCATCGGCACCTGGGCCATGGTTTCCGGGTCCATCACGGTGATGTCCTCCATCATCGGCATCAGCACCCCGGTCCGTGCCTTGATGGCGTATCTCTCTTCCTCGGGCAGGGCGTCCCAGCGCTCGGGCTGCCAGAGGCATTCGGTGACATGGCCGTAGGTCTCGGTCAGCCCGTAGACCTGGGTGACGTGGAAGCCCAGCGGTTCGATGGCTTTCAGGATCGCCGCCGGGGGCGGCGCCCCGGCGGTGTAGACCTCGACCACGTGATCGAAGGCGCGCCGTTCGTCGTCGGTGGCGTTGATGATCATGTTGAGCACGATCGGTGCGGCGCCGAAGTGGGTCACGCCTTCCTCGGCGATGGCATCGTAGATGTTCTTCGCGGTTATGTCGCGGCAGCATATCACCGTGCCGCCCACCAGCGGAATCGCCCAGACGTGGTTCCAGTTGTTGCAGTGGAAAAGCGGCACGATGGTCAGGTAGCGGGTGGCGGCCGTCAGCCCCCAGGCCACGGCGGTGCCCATGGTCAGCAGATAGGCCCCGCGGTGATGATAGACCACGCCCTTGGGCCGCCCGGTGGTGCCGGAGGTGTAGTTCAGCGCCAGGCTTTCCCATTCGTCAGCCGGCATTTCCCATTCGAACTGCGGATCTCCGGTCGCGATGAAAGCCTCGTATTCCGCATGTTCACCTGCGGGGGGGAAGCCGGCCTGCGGGTCTGACACCTCCACGATCCGCGGCGCGGGGCCGTTCATCCGGGCGATGGCCTCGTTTGCCAGCGGCAGGAACTGGGTATCGACAAGCAGCAGCTTCGCCTCGCCGTGTTCCAGGATGTAGGCGACCGTTCCGGCATCCAGCCGGGTGTTGATCGCGTTCAGCACGCCGCCCATCGCCGGCACGCCGAAATGCGCTTCGGCATGGGCCGGAACATTGGGCAGGAGCGTGGCGACCACGTCGCCGCTGGAAATGCCGGCCGCGCGCAGCGCCGAGGCCAGCCGGCTGACCCGGTCATGGTATTCGCGATAGCTGAAGCGGCGCTCGCCATAGACCAGCGCTTCGCGATCGGGGAAGATGCGCGCCGCGCGGCGCAGATGCGAAAGCACGCTCAGCGGCACGAAATTGGCGGCGTTCCTGTCCAGCCCGGTTTCGTCCTTCATCCAGCCCATGCCGGCTCTCCCTCCTCTGCGACCGACAGGGATATTGCGCATCCGGATCCGATTTGCAAAGGGGCAGGGCAGGGGCCCCGTGGGGCGGGCGCGGAAAGGCACGGGGGCACGGGGCGCGCACTCCCGATATGGCCATCGCGCCATCGCGACACTAGGTCACCGACTCATAAGCGCGCAACCAGATTCGTGTTGCGGCGCGTTTGACGAGGGCGGGGAAGTTGGCGTCGTGTTTTTCGTATCGTGTGGCCATGGCCCTGAAATGCTCGGGTTTCGAGAAG
>JALSKC010000007.1 GCA_026989055.1 Paracoccaceae bacterium | reverse complement strand
CGGGAGGCAGGCAGGGCCGATGGCGGCGGCCGCCCGCGCGCCGGAGAGAAGACGATGGAAAGGCGCTTCAGCGCGCCCGGAACAGGTTGCCGAGAATCCCGCGCAGGATGCGCCGGCCGGTTGCCCCCTTCAGTTCCTTGATCACGGCCCGGCCCAGCGCCTCGCCAAGACTCGCGGTTTCGCCGCGCGAAGCCTTTGCGCCGCGCCTCCTCGGCGGCCGGTAGCGGCGCGCCCGGCGCAGTTCGCGCGCCGGTTCGTCCAGGCGCGCCTCTTCGCGTTCGGCCTCCTCGGCGGCGCGGGCTGCCGCCTCTGCGCGTGCCTTCAGCCGCTCGAAGGCCGAGTCCCGGTCGATGGGGGTTTCGTATTTTCCGGCCAGCGGCGAGGCCGCAACCAGCGCCCGGCGCTCGGCCGGCGTGATCGGCCCCAGCCGCGAGGACGGCGGGCGGATCAGGGTGCGTTCCACCACCCCGGGGGCGCCCTTCGCTTCTAGGAACGATGTCACCGCCTCGCCCACCCCGACCTCGCGGATCGCCTGTTCGGTGGAAAAGCGCGGATTGGCGCGGTAGGTCTGCGCTGCCCGCTTCAGCGCCTTCTGATCGCGCGCGGTGAAGGCGCGCAGCGCGTGCTGGACCCGGTTGCCCAGCTGGCCGAGGATGTCTTCGGGCACGTCGTCCGGGTTCTGGGTGACGAAATACACCCCCACCCCCTTGGAGCGGATCAGCCGTGCCACCTGCTCCACCTTGTCCACCAGCGCCCTGGGCGCATCGTCGAACAGAAGATGCGCCTCGTCGAAGAAGAACACCAGGCGGGGCTTGTCGGGATCCCCCACCTCGGGCAGTTCCTCGAACAGCTCGCTCAGCAGCCACAGCAGGAAGGTGGCGTAAAGCCGGGGGGCGCGCATCAGCCTGTCGGCGGCCAGGATGTTGATGCGCCCGCGCCCGTCGGCATCGGTGCGCATCAGATCGGCCAGCTCCAGCGCCGGTTCGCCGAACAGCAGGGCACCGCCCTGGTTCTCCAGCACCATGAGCGCCCGCTGGATCGCCCCGACCGAGGCCGTCGACACGTTGCCGTAGCGCAGCGACAGCTCCTTCGCGTTCTGCCCGACCCAGACGAGCAGGCTCTGCAGGTCCTTCAGGTCGAGCAGCGGCAACCCTTGTTCGTCGGATACCCGGAAGGCGATGTTGAGCACGCCTTCCTGGGCTTCGGTCAGCTCCAGCAGGCGGGCCAGCAGCAGCGGGCCCATCTCGGCTACCGTGGTGCGCAGCGGATGGCCCTGTTTGCCGAAGATGTCCCAGAAGACCGCCGGGAAGGATTCGTAGCGGTAATCGGCGAGCCCGATGGTGGCGGCACGTTTCGCGAAGGCGTCGTGCAGCCTGAAATCCGCCGAGCCGGAAACCGCAAGCCCGGCGAGATCGCCCTTCACATCCGCGAGGAACACCGGCACGCCGGCGGCCGAGAACCCCTCGGCGAGGATCTGCAGCGTCACCGTCTTGCCGGTGCCGGTGGCGCCGGCGATCAGCCCGTGCCGGTTGGCGTATTTCAGCAGCAGATGCTGCGGCCGGGCGTGGTTTTCGCCCCCGCCGCCCACGAAGATCCGTTCGCTTTCCATCCTGCCCTCCTTGCCTGGGCCGCGCCGCGCGCCGTTTCGCGCTTGCGGCGAATGTCGGATCGGCGGCGCATGCGCGCACGCCCGCGTCGCACAATACAAAATTAACCTTTCCGTGCCAGCCTGCACGGGTGTCCGGGCATTCGTCTTTTGCGTCCGGGCCGATTTCCTCCCTGTTGGACCTGCCGCGCCGTTTCCGGCGCGGCCTTTTTTCCGCCGTTCTTCCGGCAGGCGCCGTTTTCCTGCAGATGGCTTTCCGGGAGGCATGTTTGCGGGGACATGTCCGGGGCTGCGCTGTTGACCCCTGTGACAGAACGTCATAGTCTTGCGCCCGCAAGTCGGCCGGTCCGACAGGGAGTGCAACGGGCCGCTCCCGCGGGGGGGAGCCTGGCGGAAGCGGGCCGGACAAATCAGGCAAGCAAATGAAAAAGAGCCCGCGCGGCTCTTTTTCTGCGTTTTGCGCCGGTTCGCTTTTTGCGCCGGTTCCTGGCGCCGCCGACATGTCATTGCTGGGTCTTCGGGCGCTTTCCGGTTCTTCCGTTTCGGAACCGTGGCGGGGAGGCCCGCAGCCGGGGCTTCCGGGGGCGGGGCCTTGCCGTGCCCGGCGCGCCTGCGGCAGGTGGCGGTGCGGGGCGCGTGGCTCCCTCTTGCGCCGCCGGTTGCAGCAAGGGCGCCGGCAGGCGGATTTCCCCGCAATCCCTCCGCCACTGCGGATTCGTTCTGACAGCCGCGTCCCCCTGTGCTAAGGCGGCCGGTGAAGACGGACAATCGGACATGGACCTGACATGAGACCTTCGGCAAGTATCGCCCTGATCCTCCTTCTTGTCGCGATCGGCGCCAGCCCGGGCGCCACGGCCCAGGAAGCCGCCGGCAGCGCTCCGGCCGGGAATGTTCCAGCCGGCGCGCCGGAGCTCGAGCTGGGCGAGGAGGTCGCCGACGGGGCCGGGGAAATGGCCGTCGGCACGATCTATGCGCGTGAAAGCTTCGATGACTGGACCCTGCGCTGCGTCCGTGCCGCCGAGGGGCCCGACCCCTGCCACATCTACCAGCTGATGCAGGATGACAAGGGAAACGCGGTTTCCGAAATCAGCCTGTTTCCGCTCAGCGCCGATCCGCTGCGCGCGGCCGGTGCGACCGTGGCGGTGCCGCTGGGCACGCTGCTGACCGAACAGCTGACCATCAGCGTCGATGGCGGGCCGGCAAAGCGCTACCCCTTCAGCTACTGCACGGTCCAGGGATGTTATGCCCGCATCGGGCTGACGGAGGGGGATGTGGAGGCCTTCAAGCATGGGGCATCCGCGGTGCTGCAGATCGTGCCGCTGGCGGCGCCGGATGTGCGGGTCAAGGTCACGCTGTCGCTGAAGGGCTTCACCAGGGCCTATGAAACGGTGGAACGGGAGATGGCCGCGGCCGGCGGGCAGTAGGCCGGGTGCCGGCGTCGGGCGGGCGCTTTCGGCTTGCGTCGAGCCGATGGCCCCGGCAGAACAGCGCCATGAGCCGGGCAAGCCTCGACATCGACCTTGATGCCATTGCCGCCAACTGGCGCGCCCTCGACGGCGCCGGCGCGCCGGGCTGTGCAACCGGCGCCGTGGTCAAGGCCGATGCCTACGGGCTGGGGGCGGAAAGGGTCGCACGCCGGTTGCGGGAGAACGGGGTCGGGCATTTCTTCGTGGCGCTGGCCGAGGAGGGGGCGCGGCTGCGCGTCGCGCTCGGGCCGGAACCGGAAATTTTCGTCTTTTCCGGTCACATGGAAGGCGATGGCGCGCTCCTGCGGCAGCACCGGCTGGTGCCGCTGCTCAATTCTGCCGCCCAGTTCGAGCGTCATCTTCAGGCCCTGGCGGGCCATTCCTTCGGAATCCAGCTCGATACCGGGATGAACCGGCTGGGGATGGAGCCGGCCGAATGGCAGGCGCTGCGCCGGCGCGCGCTGGCTGCCGGCCCGGTGCTTATCATGTCGCACCTGGCCTGTGCCGACGAACCCGGACACCCGATGAACCGGCAGCAGCTGGCGGCCTTCAGGGAGCTGACAGCGGGAATCGATGTTCCCCGGTCGCTGGCCGCGACCGGTGGAATCCTGCTGGGGCCGGAGTATCATTTCGATCTTGTCCGCCCCGGGATCGGGCTGTATGGCGGTGCGCCCTTCGCCTCCGCCCGCCCGGTGGTGCGGTTGCGTCTGCCGGTGGTGCAGATCCGCTCCCTGAGCCCAGGCGAAAGCGTGGGCTACGGCAATTCCTGGCGAGCGGAACGCCCGGCGCGCATCGCCACGGTGGCCGCCGGCTATGCCGACGGGCTGCTGCGCGCCCTTTCCAACCGGGCGCGACTCTTTGCCGGAGACATCGCCTGTCCGCTGGTCGGGCGGGTATCGATGGATCTGATCACCGCCGAGGTCACGCATCTGGCCGACCCGCCAGAGGCGCTCGACATCCTCTGCCCCGCCCAGGGAATCGATGCCCTGGCCGAGGCCGCCGGCACCATCGGCTACGAGATCCTGACCGGCCTCGGGAGCCGCTATGTCCGCCGCTACGGGGGCGCGCGATGAACCGCCGGGGTCTGCTTCGGCCGCTGGCCGTGACCGGGCGGGCGGTGCTCGGGGGGCTTGCCCTGATCGGCCGGGTCGCCATCTTTGCCGCGCGCGGGGTCAGCCACCTCCTGCGCCCGCCCTTCTATTTCCGGGAGTTCCTGAACGCGCTGATGGCGATCGGCTATTTCAGCCTGCCGGTTGTCGGGCTCACGGCCTTCTTCACCGGCGGGGCGCTGGCGCTTCAGATCTACGCCGGCGGGGCCCGCTTTTCCGCCGAGGCGGTGGTGCCCCAGATCGTCGCCATCGGCATGGTGCGCGAACTGGGCCCGGTTCTGGTGGGGCTGATGATCGCGGCCCGGGTGACATCCTCGATCGCCGCCGAGATCGCCACCATGAAGGTCACCGAGCAGATCGATGCGCTGGTGACGCTTTCGACCGATCCGATGAAATACCTCGCCGCGCCGCGTCTGCTGGCCGCGACGCTGGTGGTGCCGGCCCTGGTCGGGATCGGCGACATCATCGGCATCGCCGGCGGCTTCACCGTCGGCATCGGGCAGCTGGGGTTCAACCCGGCGACCTACATGAGGAACACCGTCGATTTCCTCGAACGCGCCGACATCCTTTCCAGCCTGATCAAGGGGGCGGCCTTCGGGTTCATCGCCGCGCTGATGGGCTGCTATCACGGGATGCGGGCCGGGCGCGGCGCCCTGGGGGTGGGGCGGGCGACCAAG
Organism: Paracoccaceae bacterium; assembly: GCA_026989055.1. Classification (GTDB taxonomy): domain Bacteria; phylum Pseudomonadota; class Alphaproteobacteria; order Rhodobacterales; family Rhodobacteraceae; genus JAJRUE01. Next base: position 1,423 of record JALSKC010000007.1, on the reverse strand, counting down.
GCCTCGGTGCAGGCGGCGGCAGTGCTGATCCTGGCCGCCAACTTCCTGCTCACCAACCTTCTGTTCCCCGCATGATCCAGCTGCGCGACATCCACAAGTCCTTTGCCGGCAAGCCCGTCCTCGCGGGGGTGGATCTGGCGGTCGGGCGGGGCGAAAGCATGGTGATCATTGGCGGCTCGGGCAGCGGGAAATCGGTGCTCCTGAAATGCATTCTCGGGCTGATCGCCCCCGATCGCGGGCAGATCCTGTTCGAGGGTCGGGATGTGAACGGGATCGAGCGCGATGCCTTTCTCTCCCGGTTCGGGATGCTGTTTCAGGGCGGGGCACTGTTCGACAGCCTGCCGGTCTGGCAGAACGTCGCCTTCCGGCTGCTGCGCGGGGCGCTCAGGCGGCCGCGGGCCGAGGCGCGCGCGATCGCCATCGAGAAGCTGCGCCGGGTGGGGCTCGGCCCCGAGGTGGCGGATCAGCTTCCGGCCGAGCTTTCGGGCGGGATGCAGAAGCGGGTGGGGCTGGCCCGCGCCATTGCCGCCGAACCCGAGATCATCTTCTTCGACGAGCCGACAACCGGGCTTGACCCGATCATGTCCGGGGTCATCAACGCGCTGATCCGGGAGATCGTGACAGAGATGGGGGCCACGGCGATCACCATCACCCACGACATGAGCAGCGTGCGCGCCATCGCCGACAGGGTGGCGATGCTGCATGACGGGGTGATCAAATGGACCGGCCCGGTGGCGGAGATGGATCGCAGCGGCGACCCCTATCTCGACCAGTTCATCAACGGCCGCCCCGAAGGACCGATCGCGGCGCTGCGCTGAGCGGGATCGGCCGACCTGCGGCAAGCGTCCGCTCTTCGCGCTTCCGCGGCGGCCGTTTCGCCTGTCCGGTGCGGGGGGCGCGCCGCCCGCCGCAGGCACGCGGCATGCGCCACCTGCCGCAAGGGCGGGAGCTGCCCCGCCCCGTGCCCGGCCGAACCCGATCATGCGCAGCATGCCCTGGGGCGCAGACTCCATGAGTCTCAGGTGACGATTGCGGCAAGACGCGCTGCTGCGAGGAAGGTTTCGGGGCATCGGAGGGTTCGCAACGGCAATGAGCGCCGGTCCTCCTTGATGCGGGTGAATCAGCTTGATGCGGGTGAAACAGCGCGCGACCAGATTGCGGGTTTCGCAGGGCGATCTTGAATAGTGTTTCCTGCGGTTTTCGCGCGGCGGAATGCAGGCCCCGACTTTGCATTTTCGCAACCGCTCACGCGGGCGCTCTGCGTCATGCCCGGTCGGCAATGACGGTTGCGCCTTTGCGAACGTGCCGGCCTCGGAGCGGCGTTTGCAGCGGTTGCAAGGCGTCCTGGCCGGGCCGTATTCGGGCGGCAGGTCGCTCCGGCGACAGCCGCGTTGCCGGCAAAAGATGCTGCCGGACGGCACTT
>JALSKC010000006.1 GCA_026989055.1 Paracoccaceae bacterium | reverse complement strand
TAGTTGCGCACCCCGTCCCATTCCTCGCACTCGTCCCCCTTGGCCACCTGCTGGTCCCAGCTCCAGGTGGAGGGTTCGGACTTGAACAGCCAGTATCGCATCGCTCATTCCTTTCTCAACGGGCGCGCAAGCAGCGCCTCCATGGCTTCTTCAACGGTGATCCGGGTTGCCACGAGGGCCGCCACCGCGCGGCTTACCGGCATGTCGAAACCCAGGCTTCCGGCAATGTCGGAAACCGCTTTCGCGGTGGCAATTCCCTCGACGGTGCCGGTCTGCCCTGCCCCGACGCCCTGCCCCAGCGCCAGCCCGAAGGCATAGTTGCGCGATTTCCCGGAGGTGCAGGTGAGAACGAGATCGCCAAAGCCCGACAGCCCCGCGAGGGTTTCCGCCCGCGCGCCGCGGGCCAGCGCGAAGCGGGTGATCTCGGCCAGGCCGCGGGTCATCAGCGCGGCGCGGGCACTTTCCCCCAGACCGGCCCCGATGGTCACCCCTGCGGCGATAGCGATGACGTTCTTGAGCGCACCGCCCAGTTCCACGCCGATCACATCGGTGGTGCGGTAAAGGCGCAGGCTGGCAGTGGAAAGCGCATGCTGCAGGGCCTCGGCTTCGCGCTCGTTCTCGCAGGCGATGGTCAGGGCTGTGGGCAGGCCGGCGGCGATGTCCACCGCAAAGCTCGGCCCGGAAAGGACGGCCGGCCTGGCCGAAGGGCATGCCCCGGTGATCACCGCCGTGGCCCCCTGTCTGCTGGCCAGGTCTATTCCCTTGCAGCAGGCCACCAGGCTGCGCCCTTCCAGATGCGGGGCGATCCCTTCGAGATACCCGGCCAGCGCCTGCATCGGCACGGCAAGCAGGCAGATGGCGGCAGCACCCTCGGGGCTGGCGGTGGGGCGCACCCTTTCGGGCAGGGGCACGCCGGGCAGGCGGCGGGCATTTTCGCGCCTCTCGCGCATCTCGCGTGCATGGGCCTCGTCGCGCGCCACAAGGGAAACCTCCAGCCCCTCGCGCGCCAGGGAAATCGCCAGCGCCGTGCCGAAGGCACCGGCCCCGAAGACGGTGATGTCGCTCACGCCTTGGCCCCCTTTCTGCCCGAACCCAGAAGCGCCGGGCTGCGGCTGTCCAGCGGCCAGCGGGGGCGGGCGGCAAGGGACATGTCATCTCGCCCACCCTGGCGGTATCGCTCGATTCCGGCCCAGGCGATCATCGCCGCGTTGTCGGTGCAAAGGGCGATCGGAGGGGCCAGAAAGCGTGCGCCCGCCTCTTGCGAAACAGTCTCTAATTCGGTGCGAATCGCCTTGTTCGCGGCCACGCCGCCGGCCACGGCAAAGACCGGTTCTGCCGGCCCCAGGGCCATGTATTCACCCAGCGCCCGGCGCGATTTTTCCGCAAGCACATCGACAACGGCGGCCTGAAAGCCGGCGCAGAGGTCGGCGCGGTCCTGGTGCCTCAGCCCGCCTTGCGCCTCGACCAGCCTGTTGCGGGCGCGCAGAAGGGCGGTTTTCAGCCCCGAGAAGGAAAGGTCGCATCCGGGCCGATCGAGCAGCGGTCGGGGCAGGGCGAAGCGTCGCGCCTCCCCGCCGCGGGCTTCGCGCTCCACCGAGGGGCCGCCGGGCTGGGGCAGGCCCAGCAGCCGGGCCGCCTTGTCGAAGGCCTCGCCCGGGGCATCGTCGATGGTGCCGCCCAGGCGGAGGAAGCTGTCCACCCCCCGGACCAGAAGGAACTGGCAGTGCCCGCCAGAGACCAGGAGCATGAGATAGGGAAAGGCGATACCGTCGATCAGGCGCGGGGTCAGCGCGTGGCCGGCAAGGTGATTGACCCCGATCAGAGGCAGCCGTGCCCCGGCGGCGATGCCCTTGGCGCACATGACCCCGGACAGAACCCCCCCGATCAGCCCCGGCCCGGCGGTAACGGCAACGGCATCCATGTCGGAAAGGGCCATGTCAGCCTCTGTCAGGGCCTGTTCGACCGCGATGTCCAGCTTTTCCGCATGCGCGCGCGCCGCGATTTCCGGGACGATGCCCCCGAAGGCTGCGTGCAGATCGCCCTGGCCGAAAACCACCGAAGACAGAATCTCGCCGCGCTGCCCCGGGCGCTGGCGCACGACGGCTGCGGCGGTGTCGTCGCAGCTGCTTTCGATTCCGAGTATGATCAGGGTCCGGTCCATGGCGCTCGGTTGTGCAGGGGCGCGGCGGCGGGTAACACCGCGGCATGCCTTTCGGTATCGTTTTCCAATATCGCGGAGGACGGGGGAAATGAAAGAGCCGACCGCCCTGCTGACCCGGCCGGCCGCGCAATCCGCCGAGCTTGCGGCGGCGCTTTCCGGCTGTTCCGTCGTGATTTCGCCGTTGATCGAGATCGTTCCGTGCGATGTCGGGGTCGATCTTGACGGATTCGATCTGCTCCTGTTCGCATCGCAGAACGCGGTGCTGGCCGCCCGCCGGTTCGGGCTGGCCGGGCGGCGGGCCTTTGCCGTCGGGCCCAGGACGGCGGCGGTCGCGGCCGCGCAGGGAATGGAGGTCATGGTCGCATCGGGCAATGCGGACGGCCTCGTTGCGGCTGTCTCCGGGCTGCCCGGCGCGGGGCGGGTCCTGTTCCTGCGCGGGCGGCACAGCCGCGGCGATGTCGCCGGGCGGCTCGCACGCGCGGGGATCGACATCCGCGAAGCGGTGATCTACGACCAGCGTGCGCGCCCCCTCTCGCGCGAGGCGGTGGCGCTTCTGCGGGGGAGAGCTCCGGTTGTCCTGCCGCTGTTCTCGCCACGTTCCGCACTTCTCATGGCACAGGGCGCGCAGACGGCGGGCGCCGTGGCGCCGCTGGTGATCGTGGCGCTGAGCAGGGCCGTCGCCGCGGCCTGGAACGGGCCCCGCCCGGCGGATGTGGCGGTTGCCGGGCGTCCGAGCGCCGAGGAGATGGTCGCGCTCACGCGTGCGCGGCTCCGGTTACGGGCTTGAGTTACGGGCTTGAGCATGACCGCCTGCGGGCATAGGTATGGAGTCGGCCCGCCGATCTGGGGTTGCCGGAGCGGGAAATCTATGAGGTAACGCGGATGGCGAGTCCCGAAGGCGGCACCGAGCGGGTATCCGGCAAGAAGGTCTCCGGCAGAAGAAAGGCACCCGTCGGGCGAGCCGCGGAAAAAGGAGCCCCGGAAAAAGGGAAGGCCGGCAGCAGGGACGCCCCCGGAGGGCAGGCCCGGGCTGGCAGGTCGCCGTCGCCTTCCGCTGCCTCTTCCGCCGCTTCGGAGTCTGCCACGCCGGCTCCGGCAACCGCAGAGCCCGGAACGCTCCGGCCGGGGGCGGGTGAAGCGGCGGGGGGAGGCGCGCCGGGGCGGGGGGAACGGCCCGGCGGAAGGGTGCCTTCCGCGGCCGCCCTGTTCGGGGCAGCGCTGCTCGGGGGGGTTCTGGCCGGCAGCGCCGGCGTTCTCGGCACGCAGTTTCTTCTGGGCGAGGGGCTGTTTGCGCGCAGCCCCTCGGCGGTCGAACGGCTTGCCGCCGCCCTGGAGGCACGGGAATCCGAGCTGGCGGCCCTGCGCCGGCAGTTCGAGGCCCTGCAGGCGGATCTGTCCGTTGTGGCAGACAGGGTGTCGGCTGCTGCAACCGCGGATGAGCTGGCGGAAGCCGGACGGCGGTTCGGGGCGCTCGAAAGCTCCGTGGAGGCGCTTTCCGAGGCGATCGATGCGCTGGCCCTGCGTATTGCCGGGCTGGAGGCGCGCCCGGCGAGCGATGCCGGTTCCGCGGCCGCCTATCAGCGCCAGTTCGAGGCCCTGCGCGAGATGTTTCGTGCCGAGCTTGACCGTATCGAGGCAGCACGGAAGTCGGCCGTGGCCGCGCGTGTGGCGCAGGAGACCGTGGCAGCGGATGCGGCGCTGGCCGGGCTTCGGGCCGCGGCCGCGACCGGCGGCCCTTTTTCCGCCGAGCTGGAGCAGCTGGCCGCGGCGGGACTCGATGTGCCGCAGCGGCTCGTCGATCTGGCGCAGGAAGGGATCCCCACGCTCGCGCAGCTTCGCGCGGATTTCGCGGAATCGGCGCGCGCGGCGCTCGTTGCCGCCACGCGGGAGGCGGCGGAAAGCGGCCGGATCGGCCGGTTCGAGGCCTTTTTGCGCAGTCAGCTCGGCGTGCGGTCGCTCAGGCCGCGCGCGGGGGATGACCCGGATGCCGTGCTCTCCCGCGCCGAGGCGGCGCTGGCTGGCGGCGATCTCCAGGCCGCGCTTGTGGAGCTGCAGGCCCTGCCGGATTCCGGCCGCCGGGAAATGGCGCCCTGGGTGGAACGGGCCGGGCGGCGGGCCGAGGCGTTGCGCGCCATCGAGGCCCTGGCCGGTCAGTTGCGCGAGTGAGGATGGGGCCGATGCTGTGGTCGTTGCTGAAGATCGTCATGTTCATCGCCCTGGTCGCGGGGGCGACCTATGGCGCGAGCGTCCTTTCCGAAATGCAGGGCGGGCTGCGGGTCACCTTCGGAGCAACGGAGTTCAATCTGGAGCCCCTCCAAGCGGCTGTCGCTCTGCTCTTGCTGATCCTGGCGGTCTGGATCCTGCTGAAGATCGTCGGGCTTTTCGTTGCGGCATTCCGTTTCCTGAACGGCGATGAAACCGCTCTGTCCCGCTATTTCGATCGCAATCGCGAACGCAGGGGATACGAGGCGCTGGCCGAGGGCATGACGGCCCTTGCCGCCGGCGAGGGGCGCCTGGCGATGGCCCGCGCCGCGAAGGCGGAAAAATATCTGCGTCGCCCGGAGCTGACCAGCCTGATCATGGCCCAGGCAGCCGAGCTTTCCGGCGACAGGAAGAAGGCGCAGGAGGTTTACAAGCGCCTCCTGAAGGACGGGCGGACGCGCTTTGTCGGGGTCCGCGGGTTGATGAGGCAGAAACTGGAAGAGGGCGACACCGCCCTTGCCATGAAGCTTGCCGAGCACGCCTTCGCCCTCAAGCCCCGCCATGTGGAAACCGGGGATCTTCTGCTGCGCCTGCAGGCGGAAGGCCATGACTGGGCGGGCGCGCGCCGGACGCTCGCCCTGAAAAAGCGCCACGGTCAGTTGCCCAGGGATGTGCACCGCCGCCGCGATGCGGTTCTGGCGCTTTCGCAGGCTCGCGACATGAGCGCCGAGGGTCGGAGCGCCGAGGCGCGGGAAGCGGCGATCGAGGCCAACCGGCTGTCGCCCGATCTCGTTCCGGCGGCGGCAATGGCTGCCAAGGCCCTCATGGAGCAGGGCAAGCCGCGCCTTGCGGCTCGCATCCTGAAGAAGGCCTGGGCCGCGCAACCCCATCCGGACCTGGCCGCGGCATTTGCCGCCCTCCAGCCGGAAGAAGACCCGCAGGCCCGGCTGAAGCGCTTCCGCCCGCTGCTCGATGCCGCCCCGCAGGATCCGGAAACCAGAATGCTGGAGGCCGAGCTGCATGTCGCCGCCGGCGACTTCGCGGCCGCCCGCAGGGCGATCGCCGATCTCGTGGAGAAGGCGCCGACGGCGCGTTCCCTGGCGCTGATGGCGGCGATCGAGCGCGGCGAGGGCGGAGACGATGCGGTAGTGCGCGGCTGGCTGGCCCGCGCGGTAACGGCGCCGCGCGGGCCGCAGTGGGTGTGCGAGAACTGCCATGCGGTTCACCCTGGCTGGGTTGCCGTCTGTGCCAATTGCGGCGGTTTCGACACGCTGGCCTGGAAGGAACCGCCCGCCGGCGAGACTGCGATGCCGGCCTCCGGTGCGATGCTGCCCCTGATCGTCGGCCGGGGCGCGGGCCCTGCGGATGACGGGCCCGGTTCCGGCCCGTCGAAGCCGGTTGCGGCTCCGCAGGATCAGGGCCGGGACACCCGGGAGGGCCCGGGCGGCGAGAACGCCGCGGACAGCCCTGCCGGGCAGGGCGCGGCGCAGGATGGCGGCAGGGTTGCGGCCATGCCGGAGAATCCTCTCGGAAAGGGAAAGGGATAGAGACCGCCGCGGCCTGCCGGCGCGGATCCTGCTTCCGGCTTCCGGCTTCCGGCGGGCGCGTGGCGGTGCGGGCGGGCCGCAAGCTGCGGCATGTGTCCTTCTCCCTCTTTCCTTCCCGCCGGAAACCCGCTACACGCGCGCAATCTGAGACGTGATGCCATGATCCCGGCATGATGAAGAAGACGATGGATGGGGTCGGCGGCAATGGGGCCGCCATGAAAACAGGAGACCCGGGAGGGCCCGGGAGCGCTCCTCAGAGGAAACGACATGTTCAATATCGTGAAGAAGGAAATGCAGTGGGGCGAGGAAACGCTCACGCTGGAAACCGGAAAGATCGCGCGTCAGGCTGACGGCTCGGTCGTTGCGACGCTGGGCGAAACCAGCGTCATGGCAAACGTGACCTTTGCCAAGGAAGCCAAACCGGGGCAGGATTTCTTCCCGCTGACGGTTCACTACAACGAGAAATACTATGCCGCCGGCAAGGTGCCGGGCGGCTTTTTCAAGCGCGAGGCGCGGCCGACCGAAAAGGAAACGCTGACCAGCCGCCTGATCGACCGGCCGATCCG
>JALSKC010000005.1 GCA_026989055.1 Paracoccaceae bacterium | reverse complement strand
GCAAACTCCCGCCGGCGCGGCCCAGTCCGCGCTCAGGCGGCCTTTGCCCCGGGCGCATCCGGCGCCCTCAGCGCCGCCCACAGCTCATCGCGCCGTTTCATCGCCTTCTCCCGATTGGCCGCCTGAACCGGCCCGAAACCCTTGATCAGCAACGGCCAGCGCGCCAGTTCTGCCGCCAGATCCCCGGCAAGGGATTCAGCCCGCAGCGCACGCAGATCCTTTTCGTAGAGCCGGATCGCCGCGCGCTCCTCGCGCCGTTCACGGCTGTAGCGAAACGGATCCAGCGGGGTGCCACGCAGAACCTTCATCCCGGCCAGCAGCCGGAACATCGCCCGCGCGCCGCGCCGGAAACGCCGCTTCACCGGCCGCCCGTCCGCGCCCTTGCGCGCCAGCAGCGGTGGGGCGAGGTGGTAGCTGAACTTCAGGTCTCCGTCGAATTCGGCGCGCGCCATCTCCTCGGTTTTCAGCAGCAGCCGGGCGACCTCGTATTCGTCCTTGCAGGCGAGCACCTTGTGATAGCCCAGCGCGACGGCTTCTTTCAGCATCGGATCGTCGAACTGGTCAACCATCCTGCGGTAGCGCCGGGCCACGCGCGCGCCCCCCCAGTCGCGCAGGTGGGCTTCGCGAAAGGCGATGCGCTCGTCCAGCGTTTTCGGCTTGTCCACCACCTCGGAGCGAATCAGGCGCGCGGCCGCTTCGGGATGCAGCACCGCCCAGCGGCCGATCTCGAAGGCGCGCAGGTTTTCCTCGACCCTGGTGCCGTTCAGCCGGATCGCCTGCAGCAGCGCCGCGTGGCTGAGCGGCACCAGAGCGCGCTGCCAGGCAGCACCCAGCATCATCATGTTGGAATAGATCGAATCGCCCAGCAGCGCGCGGGCAAGATCCGAGGCGTCGAACATCGTCAGGTTTTCGCGCAACCGTGCTTCAAGAGAAAGTCGCAACTGTTCGGCCGGCAGGGAGAAATCGGCATTTCTGGTAAAGTCCCCGGTGACGATCTCATGGCTGTTCACCACCGCGCCGGTTTCGCCCGGACGGGTCAGGCCGAGGGTTTTCGCCCCCGCCGACACCACCAGGTCGCCGCCGATCAGCGTGTCGCATTCGCCGGTGGCAACCCGGATCGCGGTGATGTCCTCGGGGGCGTTGGCGATGCGGCAGTGGATGTGCACCGCGCCGCCCTTCTGCGCCAGCCCGGCCATTTCCATCATCCCCGCACCCTTGCCGTCCAGATGCGCCGCCATCGCCAGGATCGCGCCGATGGTCACCACCCCGGTGCCGCCGACCCCGGTGATGACGATGTTGTGGGTGCCCTCGATGGCCGGCAGGACGGGCTCCGGCAGGTCGCCGATCTCCAGCGTGGCGGTGGCGGCCTTTTTCACCTGCGCGCCCTCGATGGTCACGAAGGACGGGCAGAAGCCGTTCAGGCAGGTGAAATCCTTGTTGCAGGAGGACTGGTCGATCGCCCGCTTGCGGCCCAGTTCGGTCTCCAGCGGCACGATCGAGACGCAGTTCGACTGCACGCCGCAATCGCCGCAGCCTTCGCAGACCTCGGGGTTGATGAAAACGCGCCGGTCGGGATCGGGAAAGGTGCCGCGCTTGCGGCGGCGGCGCTTTTCGGCAGCGCAGGTCTGGACATAAAGGATGACAGATACACCCTTGATATTCTGATATCTTTCCTCAACACGCAAAAGCTCGGATCGGGGGTGCCTTTCGATGCCCGACGGGAAGTCGGCCCAGTCGATTTCCTCCTTTTCGTCATGGACCACGGCGATGTGGCGCACCCCCATCGCCTGCACTTCGCGCGCGATGCGCCCCGCGCTCAGCCCGCCTTCGTTGGGCTGGCCGCCGGTCATCGCCACCGCGTCGTTGTAGAGGATCTTGTAGGTGATGTTGGTGCCTGCCGCGAGCGCCGCGCGGATCGCCTGCACGCCCGAGTGGTTGTAGGTGCCGTCGCCCAGGTTCTGGAACACGTGATCGCGTTTCGAGAACGGCGCCTCGCCGATCCAGTTGGCGCCCTCGCCGCCCATCTGGGTAAAGCCGATGGTGTCGCGGTCCATCCACTGCACCATGTAGTGACAGCCGATCCCGGCATAGGCGCGCGCGCCCTCGGGCAGTTTCGTGGACGTGTTGTGCGGGCAGCCCGAACAGAAATAGGGCAGCCGCGCGGCGATCTCGTGGGCATTGTCGGCTTTTTCCGCTTCTTCAATGCGCTGCAAGCCGTTCTTCACGTTATCGGTGCCGCGCCCCTCCTCGATCAGGATATCGCCGATCTTTCGCGCGATGAAGATCGGGTCCAGCGCATAGCGGGTCGGGAACAGTTCCACCCGGCGACCGTTTTCCCATGTATCGCCCTTGTGCCAGCCATAGATGCGCCGGCCGCGGCGGTCTTCGAAGATCGCCTCTTTCGCCTGCACCTCGATCAGCTTGCGCTTTTCCTCGACCACCACGATCAGGTCCAGCCCCTCGGCCCAGTCGTGGAAGCTCTCCATGTCCAGCGGCCAGGTCTGCCCGACCTTGTAGGTGGTCAGCCCCAGGCGCTCGGCCTCGGGGGCGTCGATGCCCAGAAGCCGCAGCGCGTGCTCGAGGTCCAGCCAGTTCTTGCCGGCGGCGACAAAGCCGATCTTCGCGCCGGGCCTGCCCCAGACGCGCCGGTCGATCCTGTTGGCGCGGGCAAAGGCCTCGGCGGCGAAGCGCTTGTAGTCGATCATGCGGGCTTCCTGGGCCACCGGCGTGTCGATCAGCCGGATGTTCAGCCCGCCCTCGGGCATCTCGAAGTCGGGCACCACCAGCTGCATGCGCCCGGGCCGGCCATCGACCACGGCGGTGGTCTCGATCGTGTCCTTCATCACCTTCAGCCCGCACCAGACCCCGGCAAAGCGGCTGAGCGCCCAGCCGTAGATGCCGAAATCGAGGATTTCCTGCACGCCTGCGGGCGACAGCACCGGCATGTAGGCATCGACCATCGCCCAGTCGGACTGGTGCAGCGTGGTCGAGCTTTCGCCGGTGTGGTCGTCGCCCATCGCCATCAGCACGCCGCCGTGGCGCGAACTGCCGGCCATGTTGGCGTGGCGCATCACGTCGCCCGAGCGGTCCACCCCGGGCCCCTTGCCGTACCAGAGCCCGAACACGCCATCAAAGCGCCCCTCGCCGCGCAGTTCCGCCTGCTGGCTGCCCCAGAGCATGGTGGCGGCGAGGTCTTCGTTCAGCCCCTCCATGAAGCGCACGTCGGCGGCTTCAAGCTCCCTTTTCGCCCGCCACATCTGCTGATCCACCGCCCCGAGCGGCGAGCCGCGATAACCCGTCACCAGCCCCGCCGTGTTCAGCCCCGCGGCCCGGTCGCGCGCCTTCTGCATCAGCATCAGCCGCACCAGCGCCTGGGTGCCGTTCAGCAGCACCGGCGATTTTTCGAGGTCGAACCGGTCATGCAGCGAAATGTCGCTCCGGGCCATGCCATGCCTCCCTGACGGTTTGCGGCATTATAGGTCAATTTGACTGACCTACAAAACGGAATCGCCGCTCCAAGAGCATTTGCATTGCCCGCAGATGCCGGGGTAACCCTGTTGCCGACAACAGGCACGCAGGGCAAGGACGTAACCGGATGGACTGGGACAAGTTGCGAATATTTCACGCCGTCGCCTCGGCCGGCAGCCTGACCCACGCCGGCGAAACGCTGCACCTGTCCCAATCGGCCGTCTCCCGGCAGATCCGGGCCCTGGAGGAATCGCTCAACACCACGCTTTTCCATCGCCATGCGCGCGGGCTGATTCTCACCGAGCAGGGCGAGCTCCTGTTCGATGCCACCACCGCGATGAAGAAGCGGCTGGATGCGGCCGCGGCGCGCATCCGCGACAGCGAGGAAGAGGTGTTCGGCGATCTGCGGGTGACCACCACCACCGGCTTCGGCAGCCTCTGGCTGGCCCCGCGCCTGCCGAAACTCTATGAAAAATACCCCGAGCTGAAGATCGACCTGATGCTGGAAGAACGGGTGCTCGACCTGCCCATGCGCGAGGCCGATGTCGCCATCCGCATGAAGGAGCCGAGCCAGGCCGACCTCATCCGCCGCCGGCTGATGGGCGTGCACATGCGCCTTTACGCCTCGCCCGGATACCTGGCCGAACGGGGCACGCCACGCGATATCACCGAGCTGGGCGGACACCGGCTGATCTGTCAGAACCCGAAGGCCGTCCAGGTCAGCGCCGGGGCGCGGCTGGTGCAGATGCTTCTGGCCCACTCCGTCACTTCGACCCTGACCGTGAACAATTATTTCGGAGTGCTCCAGGCGGTGCTGAACGGCCTGGGAATCGGCGTCCTGCCGGATTACGTCACCGACATGAGCAGCCACCTCGTGCGGGTCCTGCCCGATCTGGAGAGCACCGAGGTGCCGGTATTTCTCGCCTATCCCGAGGAGTTGCGCCACTCGAAGCGCATCGCAGCCTTCCGGGACTTCGTGATGGAAGAGATCTCCGCCCACAGGAAGCGCCAGAAGGAACGGATCTCCGGTTGACGGCGCGCCAGGACGAAGCCATGCGCGAGACGCATAGCGGCATTGCACCGCAGGGCGCGCCTTTTGCCTTGAACATGCGTCCGCGGCCCCCTAGATCCTCTCTCGACGCCGGTGATCGAGGCGACTCTCATCGGCTTCACCTCCCTGTTGGACTTGGCCGGGTTGACGCCCGGCCTTTTTTTTCGCCCCCCCTTTCGCGCCCCCTTTTCGGCCATTGCGATGCCGGCCCCGCTCCCGGCCCTTTCCGCCCGTTTCCCCGCGCCTCCCGCCGGAAGGAAGCCCGGAAAAAGGAGCGCCGGACGAAGGAATCCGCGGCACCGCACCGGGCAGCACCGGGCAGCATCGGAAGGCACCGCCCCCGCGCTCCGCGTTCATTCGGCTGCGCGCTGACGCGTCCTGAGGATTTCGCGCAGATAGCGCCCCGTATGGCTGCGCGCGCAGGAGGCCACCTCTTCGGGGGTGCCGGCAGCCACGATCTCGCCGCCGCCGGCGCCACCCTCGGGGCCGATGTCGATGATCCAGTCGGCGGTCTTGATGACATCGAGATTGTGCTCGATCACCACCACCGTGTTGCCCTGATCCACCAGCGCGTGCAGCACTTCGAGCAGCTTCTTCACATCCTCGAAATGCAGCCCCGTGGTGGGCTCGTCGAGGATGTAGAGCGTGCGCCCGGTGGCGCGCCGGGCCAGCTCCTTCGACAGCTTCACCCGCTGCGCCTCGCCCCCCGAAAGCGTGGTCGCCTGCTGGCCCACCTTGATGTAGCCAAGCCCCACCCGGTGCAGCGCCTCCATCCTGTCGCGGATCGCGGGCACGGCCCTGAAAAAGTCGTGCGCCTCTTCGACCGTCATGTCAAGAACGTCCGCTATGCTCCTGCCCTTGAAGCGGATTTCCAGGGTTTCACGGTTGTAGCGCGCGCCCTTGCAGGTTTCGCAGGTCACATAGACATCGGGCAGGAAGTGCATCTCGATGCGGATCACCCCGTCGCCCTGACAGGCCTCGCAGCGCCCGCCCTTGACGTTGAAGGAAAACCGCCCCGGCCTGTAGCCGCGCGCCTGCGCCTCGGGCAGGCCGGCGAACCAGTCGCGGATCGGGGTGAAGGCGCCGGTATAGGTGGCCGGGTTCGAGCGCGGCGTGCGCCCGATCGGGCGCTGGTCGATGTCGATCACCTTGTCGAGATGCTCCAGCCCGCGGATGGTTTCGCAGGGCGCGGGCGTCTGGCGGGCGCCGTTGAGCCGCATCGAGGCCGCCTTGAACAGCGTCTCGATGGTCAGGGTGGACTTGCCGCTGCCCGAAACCCCGGTGACGCAGACGAACATGCCCAGCGGAAAATCCACCGTCAGATCCTTGAGGTTGTTTCCGCAAGCCCCGACAACGGTTATCCTTCTTCCGTTTCCAGGTCGGCGTTCGGAAGGCACCGGGATGGCCCGCTTGCCGCTCAGATACTGCCCCGTGAGCGAGGCCGGGTCGGCCGCCACCTCCTCGGGCGTGCCCCGGGCCACCACGCGCCCGCCATGCACGCCGGCGCCGGGACCGATGTCGAGCACGTGATCGGCGGCGCGGATCGCCTCCTCGTCATGTTCGACCACGATCACCGTGTTGCCCTGGTCGCGCAGGTTCTTCAGCGTCGCCAGAAGCCGGCCGTTGTCGCGCTGATGCAGCCCGATCGAGGGCTCGTCCAGCACATAGAGCACCCCCGTCAGCCCCGAGCCGATCTGGCTGGCCAGGCGGATGCGCTGGCTTTCCCCGCCCGACAGGGTTCCGCTTGAACGGCTCAGCGTAAGGTATTCGAGTCCCACGTTGTTCAGGAAGCCGAGGCGCTCGCGGATCTCCTTGAGAATGGCGCCGGCGATGGCGTTCTTCTGGGCGCTCAGATGCTCGGGCACCGCCTCGATCCAGGCGAGAGCCTCGCGGATCGACATCTGCACCACCTCGCCGATATGCAGCCCGGCGATCTTCACCGCCAGCGCCTCGGCGCGCAGCCGGTGGCCGCCGCAGGCCCCGCAGGGGCGGTTGTTCTGGTAGCGTTCGAACTCCTCGCGCACCCAGGCGCTGTCGGTCTCGCG
>JALSKC010000004.1 GCA_026989055.1 Paracoccaceae bacterium | reverse complement strand
TGGGGGATCGCGCGACGCAATTCTTGCGCGCCCGGATCGCCGAAGCCAAATCGACGGATTTCCGCTTCCGGGGACAGGACCGGTACGGGCGCGACCTGGTTCGGATGCGCATTGACGGGCGCGATGTGGCCGGGCTGATGGTGTCCAACGGGCTTGCCGTGCGTTACAATGGCGGACGGCGTATCGACTGGTGCCAGAGGCTGGCAAGCCGATGAACAGGAGAAACGACAACCCGGCTGATCCGTTCAAGAAGGCGCTTTCCGAAGCGACCCGGGTGCTGGCCGACGACCCCGACCTGGCGGTGAGCTTTTCGGTGGACCCGCCGGGGCAGAGCGCGGATGCGGTGCGCCTGCCGCAGGTCAGCCGCCGGATGAGCCGCGACGAGGTGCTGCTGGCGCGCGGCACGGCAGATGCCTTCGCCCTGCAGCGCCGCTACCGCGACCCGGAGGCATTCGCCCGCTACAACCCGCCCGGCGAGATGGCCCGCGCCATCTACGAAGCGCTGGAGCGCGCCCGCTGCGAGGCGATCGGCGCGCGTGCCATGCCCGGCACCGCGGGCAACATCGATGCGCGGATTGCCGACGAGGCCGAGCGGCGCGGCTTCGGCCGGATCCGCGAGATGAAGGACGCCCCCCTGCCCGAAGCCGCCGGCTACCTGCTGCGCCACCTGGCTACCGGCCGCGCCCTGCCGGCGGATGCGGCCAATGTCATGAACCTGTGGCGGGCTGAAATCGAGAACCGGGCCGGCGACACCCTGGAAGGGCTGCGCCACAGCCTCGAGGACCAGAGCGCCTTTGCCCGTCTTGCCCGCCGGATCATCGCCGACCTCGGCTATGCCGACCAGCTGGGAGACGACCCGGACCAGCAGGACGAAACGCAGGAGGAGGATCCGGACGAGACGGAAGACCGGGAGGAGGCCGACCGCGAAGACGACGCCCCGGGGGAAGACGCCGCAGCCGAACCGGAACGCCCCCAGGAGGAAACGCAGGAGGAACGCCAGGCGCAGCTGAG
Organism: Paracoccaceae bacterium; assembly: GCA_026989055.1. Lineage (GTDB taxonomy): Bacteria > Pseudomonadota > Alphaproteobacteria > Rhodobacterales > Rhodobacteraceae > JAJRUE01. Next base: position 110,720 of record JALSKC010000004.1, on the reverse strand, counting down.
CCCCGAGGAAACCTCCGACAGCGAAACCGCCGAGGAAACCGAGCAGACCGAAGGCGAGGCCCCGCAGGAGCCGCCCCCGCCGCCCCCGCTCAGCGAGGCCGACCCTGATTACCGTGCCTTCCGGACCGCTTTCGACGAGGAGGTCAGGGCCGAGGACCTGGCCGAGCCGGTCGAACTGGAGCGGCTGCGCGCCTATCTGGATCAGCAGCTCGAGCCGCTGAAGGGCGCGGTGGGGCGACTGGCGAACAAGCTGATGCGCCGCCTTCAGGCGCAGCAGAACCGCAGCTGGGAATTCGACCTGGAAGAGGGCATCCTGGATGCCGGCCGGCTGGCGCGCGTGGTGGCGAACCCGACGACGCCGCTGAGCTTCAAGCAGGAAAGGGACACCGAATTCAAGGACACGGTGGTGACCCTGCTGATCGACAATTCCGGCTCGATGCGCGGGCGGCCCATTTCCATCGCCGCGATCTGCGCCGACGTGCTGGCGCGCACGCTGGAACGCTGCGACGTGAAGGTGGAGATCCTGGGCTTCACCACCCGCGCCTGGAAGGGCGGGCAGAGCCGCGAGAAATGGCTGGCCGAGGGACGCCCCCTGCAGCCGGGGCGGCTGAACGACCTGCGCCACATCATCTACAAGGCGGCCGATGCGCCCTGGCGCCGCGCGCGGGTGAACCTCGGGCTGATGATGAAGGAAGGGCTGCTGAAGGAAAACATCGACGGCGAGGCGCTGGAATGGGCGCATCGGCGGCTGATCATGCGCCCGGAAGCGCGCAAGATCATGATGGTTATCAGCGACGGTGCGCCGGTGGACGACAGCACGCTGTCGGTGAACCCGGCGAACTATCTCGAAAAGCACCTGCGCGACGTGATCGCGATGATCGAAAAGCGCCGGCAGGTGGAACTGCTGGCGATCGGCATCGGCCATGACGTGACCCGCTATTACCAGCGCGCGGTGACGATCACCGATGTGGAACAGCTGGCCGGCGCGATGACGGAACAGCTGGCTGTCCTGTTCGACGCCGACCCGCGGGCGCGCGCGCGCGTGCTGGGGTTGAAGAAGGCAGGCTGAGGCCTGCCTTGCCTCCGGCGGGAGTATTTCGGGCAAGATGAAGGGGTTGGGCGGTTGTGCCCGAGCTCGGAGATGCTGGGCGGTCGGGGATGTGGACTGGCGTTCGGATTCTGCTAGGAACGGGGCAGGCAGGTTGCGCGCAGGCGCGGCGACCGAGGGCAGAAGAGCGGGGCCGGATCATGTTTCAGGGTTTCGAGGAGACCGCCAATGCGGCGGCAGGGCCGGTGCGGCTGGCGGCCTTGCGCGCGGCGATGCGCGAGGCCGGGATGGACGGGTTCATCGTGCCGCGCGCGGATGCGTTTCAGGGCGAATATGTCGCCGAACGCGATGCCCGGCTGGCCTGGCTGACAGGCTTCACCGGCTCGGCCGGGTTTTGCGTGGCTTTGATGGAGCGCGCCGGGGTATTCGTGGACGGGCGCTACCGGGTGCAGGTGAGGGAACAGGTGGAGCTTTCGGTTTTCGAGCCGGTGGACTGGCCGGAGGTGAAGCTGGCGGACTGGTTGCGTGAGGCGTTGCCCGAGGGCGGGCGCGTCGGCTTCGATGCCTGGCTGCACACGGCGGGCGAGATCGAGACCCATCGCAAGGCGCTGGAGGGCTCCGGCATCGAACTGGTGGCCTCGGGCAACCTGGTGGATGCGATCTGGCAGGATCAGCCCGGGCGGCCGCTGGGCAAGGTGATCGCCCATCCGCTGGAACATGCCGGCGAGAGTTCGGCCGACAAGCGGGCGCGGCTGGCCCGGGTGCTGCGCGAAGCGGGGCAGAAGGCGGCGGTGATCACGCTGCCCGATTCGATCTGCTGGCTGTTGAACATCCGCGGCGCCGATATCGCGCGCAACCCGGTGGTGCAGGCCTTTGCCATTCTGCATGACGACGGGCGGGTGGCGCTGTTCAGCGACGTGGAGAAATTCGCCGGCGTCGCGCCGGAGGCCGACGTGCAGGGTTACGAGGCATTCGAGGCTGCCCTGGCGGCGCTGGAAGGGCCGGTGCGCGTGGACAAGGCGAGCGCGCCGCTGGCGGTGAGCGAGACCTTGCGCGCGGCGGGGGTCGAGGTTGCCTGGGGGCAGGATCCCTGCATCCTGCCGAAAGCACGCAAGAACCCGGTCGAGATTGCCGGGGCACGCGAGGCGCATCTGCGCGACGGGGCGGCGATGGTCGAGTTTCTCTGCTGGCTGGAAGGCGCCCTGGAGGGCGAGATCGACGAGATCTCGATCACCCGCCGGCTGGAAGGGTTTCGCCGCGATACCGGCGCCCTGCGCGACATTTCCTTCGAGACGATCTGCGGCTCGGGGGCGCATGGCGCCCTGCCCCATTACCGGGTGAGCAAAAGCTCGAACCGGGTGGTGCAGCCGGGCGAGCTGGTCGTGATCGACAGCGGCGGGCAGTATCTCGACGGCACCACCGACATCACCCGCACCGTGGTCCGGGGCGCGGCCGGGGCCGAGGAACGCGCCGCCTTCACCCGCGTCCTGCAGGGCATGATCGCGATCAGCCGGCTGCGCTGGCCGCGCGGGCTGGCCGGGCGCGACCTGGACGCGCTGGCCCGCTACCCGCTGTGGCTGGCGGGCCAGGACTACGACCACGGCAGCGGGCACGGGGTGGGCAGCTACCTGTGCGTGCACGAAGGGCCGCAGCGACTGTCGCGCCTGTCGGAGGTGCCGCTGGAAGAGGGCATGATCCTGTCCAACGAGCCGGGATACTACCGCGAGGGCGCCTTTGGCATCCGCACCGAAAACCTGGTGGTGGTGCGCGCAGCACCCCCGCTGGCCGGTGCCGACGCGCGCGACATGCTGGCCTTCGAGACCCTGACCTTCGTGCCGATCGAGCGCCGCCTGATCGCGCCCGAGATGCTGGCGCCCCCCGAACGCGACTGGCTGAACGCCTACCACGCCGAGGTGCGCGACAGGATCGCGCCGCGGGTCTCGGACGAGGCGGCGGCCTGGCTGGAACGGGCCTGCGCGCCGATCTGACGCCTTTCCTGTTAGCGCAAACCTGTCTAAGCTGCGCCCGAACGAGGGATGAGAGACGGGAATGCGTAACATGGGCGACTACATCACGATCCGCCCGGCGGGCGGCACATGGGTTCTGCGCGCGGGCGGCGCGGTGCTGGGCGAAACCACAAAGGCGCTGGAACTGATCGAGGGAGAAAACCCGCCGGTGATCTATTTTCCGCGCGAAAACATAGCGATGGCGATGCTGGAGCCTTCGGACACCCGCTCGAACTGCCCGCACAAGGGCGAGGCAACCTATTACTCGATCCAGACCAAGTCGATGCTGATCAAGGATGCCGGCTGGTCCTATGAGAACCCGAAGCAAGACGTGGCAGAGATTGCGGGGCACCTGGCATTTTACCCGGGCAAGGCAACGGTCGAGCAGGTCTGATGTTCGACTACTCCCTCCTCCACTGGACAACCTTCCTGAGCGCCGCGGTCCTGCTCAACCTGGCGCCGGGCCCCGACATCGCCTTCATCCTGGGGCGCACGGTCAGTGGCGGGCGCCGGGCGGGCTTTGCCGCGATGTTCGGCATCTGGAGCGGCGCCTTCGTGCATGTGCTGGCGGCGGCGATCGGGCTGTCGGCGATGATCGCCACCTCGACGATCGCATTCTCAGCCGTGAAATGGCTGGGCGCGGCCTGCCTGATCTGGCTGGGCATCCAGGCGCTGCGCGCGGGCGGCGGGCGCCTTGTCGGCGACACCGAAAAGCGCGCCGACAGCTTTGCCTCGATCTTCCGCCAGGGCATGCTGATCGCGGTCCTCAACCCCAGGGTGGCGATCTTCTTCCTCGCCTTCCTGCCGCAATTCGTGGTGGCCGGCGCCGGCCCGGTCCCGGCGCAGCTGTTCCTGCACGGCAGCCTGATCATCGTCGTTGCCGCCTTCATCGAGCCGCTTCTGGTGCTGGCAGGCGACCGGCTGACCACCGCGCTGCGCGGCAGGCCGCGGTTCGGGGGCCGGCTCGACCGGGTGCTGGGCGGCATGTTCATCGCGCTGGGGCTCAAGCTCGCCACATCGAAACTCTGAACCTTCCTCTTGCCCCAAATACCTCCCGAGCGGAGCGGAACGTCCCCGCGCCAGCGGGGACAGGGCAAGAACAATGCGCCGCAAGGCGCGCCGCCGGAAACCGCCTGGAAACGGCCGCTCAGGAATGCTCCTCGGCGGCGGTTTCGGCCAGGCGCCGGTTGAACTCCTTCAGCGCATCCACCTGCCAGACCGCCCCCCAAAGCTCGGGCGGCTCATCCTCGCCCGCCAGCGTCACCACCGGCAGGAAAGCCACATTGGCGCGCTCGAAGATCGGCATGGCGCGTTCCAGCGTGGCGTTGCCGTCGATGTAGACGCCCTGCTCGATCAGATTCCAGCTTTCCTCCACCTCGCTGTCGCGCATCTGCTCGCGCGGGCGCATCACCCGCGCGCAGCCCACCGTGGCCAGCAGATAGGCCTGCGGCCCGGCGGCAAGGTGGACGTTCCGGCGCTCCAGCAGCGTCAGGAAGAAGGACCGGTCCACCATCCGGCTGGCCAGCGCGGTGGACAGCGACACCGCCACCATCACCGCAAGGCCCGTCTGCCAGTCGCCGGTGAGTTCGAACACGATCAGCGTGGTGGAGATCGGCGCCCCCAGCACGGCGGCCGCGACCGCCCCCATCCCGGCCAGCGCATAAAGCGTCTCGGACCCCGAGGCTTCGGGAAATATCCCTGTCGCCACATGGCCAAAGGCCAGCCCGGCCAGCGCCCCCACCATCAGCGAGGGCGAAAAGATGCCGCCCCCCATCCGCCCGGCCATGGTGATCGCCACCGCCGCAACCTTGATCACGGTGAACAGCACCGCCACCCCCAGAACCAGATCTCCGGTCAGCGCCCGCGAGGTGGTCTCGTAGCCGACCCCGATGATATGCGGAAAGCCGATCGCCAGCACCCCCAGCAAGGCCCCGGCCACCGTCGGGCGCAGCCAGCGCGGCAGGCGCAGCCGCCCCTGCAGCCAGTTGCCGAAATCATCGGCAAGGAAGACCGAGCGCATCAGGATCACCGCCACCAGCCCGCTCATCAGCCCCAGCAGCATGAAGGCCGGGAGCTCCACATAGAAGCGCAGCATGCCGTCCGCCGGCAGGGAGAATTCGGTGATGTCGCCGAACTGCAGCCGGCTGATCAGCGTGCCGGCGACCGAGGCGATGGCGATGGGGGCAAAGGCATGGACGGCGAAATGCCGCAGCACCACCTCCAGCGCGAACAGCGCGCCGGCGATCGGCGCGTTGAAACTGGCCGAAACCGCCCCGGCCACGGCACATCCGAGCAGGTCGCGGGCGGTGATCCCCGAGGCATTGATCCGCTCCGATACCCATGTCGAGATCACCGCGGCCAGATGCACCACCGGCCCCTCGCGCCCGGACGAGCCGCCCGAGGAGAGGGTGATCATCGAGGCTGCCGCCGAAGCGATCCCCTCCTTCATCTCGACCCGCCCCTCCTTCAGCGCCGCACCCTCGATCACGTCGGCCACCGAGCGCACCGCCCCGTCATCGGTAAAGCGGTTCAGGATGATCCCCACCGTCAGCCCCCCCAGGGTCGGGATCAGCAGGATCCAGAACCAGGGCAGGCCCTCGGCATAGGAATGCAGCCGGTGCACGTCCTCGACGCCGTAAAGCCGCGACTGCAGCGCGGCTATCGCCAGGCGGAAGCCCAGCGCGGCCAGCCCCGCCGCCGTGCCCACGGCAAGCGCGATGAACCAGAACTGCACCTGCCCGGGGCCCTCGCGACACAGGGAATCCCATCCGTCGCGGCAGGCGCATTTCGCATCCCTGATCAGAGCTGCTAGCGCAGAGCGGTCCTGTGGCGCCATCGCTTTCCCGCCTGCGGGCCGGTTTCGCGCTTTACCCCGGCCGCCCGCCCGGCCTAGGTTCGCACCCGGGCAGAAGGAGGCACCGCATGAGCATCGAGAGCGCCATCGCCGGGCTGCAGACCTTTCTAGGCAATCGCCTGAACCGATCCAAGAGCGATCTTGCCGCCCACGGCGGCAGCGAAACCCATTTCCCGCCGATGCTGCCCGATGCCGTTGCCTACCCGGAAAGCACCGAGGAGGTCGCGCGCATCGCAACGCTCTGCACGCAGGAAGGCTGCCCGGTCGTCGGCTGGGGAACCGGCACCTCGCTGGAGGCGCAGTCGCTGGCGGTGCGCGGCGGGGTGGTGGTGGATTTCTCGCGCATGAACAGGCTGATACAGGTCAATGCCGAGGACATGAACGCGGTGGTGCAGCCCGGCCTCACCCGCGAAGCGCTGAACCGGGAGCTGCGCGCGACGGGGCTGTTCTTTCCGGTCGATCCCGGCGCCGATGCCTCGCTCGGGGGGATGGCCTCGACGCGCGCCAGCGGCACCACCACCGTGCGCTACGGCACCATGCGCGAGGCCGTGCTGGGGCTGCAGGTGGTGCTGGCGGACGGGCGGGTGATCCGCACCGGATCGGCCGCGCGCAAATCGGCAACCGGCTATGACCTGACGGCGCTGTTCGTGGGGTCGGAAGGAACGCTGGGGCTGATCACCGAGCTGACGCTCCGCCTGCACGGGCTGCCCGAGGCCATCTCTGCGGCGGTCTGCGCCTTTGACGACATGAAGGGTGCCGTCAATGCGGTGATCGCCACCATCCAGTCCGGCGTGCCGATGGCGCGGATCGAGTTCCTGGATACGGCCAGCGTGCGCGCCGTGAACGCCCGCTCCGGTGCCGGGCTGCCGGAGCGGCCGCATCTTCTGGTGGAATTTCACGGCACCCCCGCCGCGGTTGCAGAGCAGGCCGAGACCTTCGGCGAGATCGCCGCCGAGTTCGGCGCCGCCGGGTTCCGCTGGTCGGATCGCGCGGAAGAACGCAACCGGCTGTGGGAGATGCGCCATCAGGCCTATTACGCCTGCCTCGCGCTGCGCCCGGGCGCACGCGCGCTGGTGACCGACATCTGCGTGCCGATCTCCCGCCTGGCCGAAGCGGTGGAGGAGACCGCGGCCGAAATCGCCGCCTCGCCGCTGGAAGGGCCGATCCTCGGCCATGTGGGAGACGGCAACTTTCACGCGATCCTGCTGGTCGAGCCGGGAAACGCCGCCGAGATGGCCGCTGCCGAGCGGCTTTCCGGGCGGATGGCCGAACGCGCCCTGCGGCTGGGCGGCACGGTGAGCGGCGAACACGGGATCGGGCTGGGAAAGCTGGGCTACATGGCCTCCGAGCACGGCCCCGCCTGGCAGGTGATGGGCCAGCTCAAGCAGGCGCTCGACCCGGCCGGCATCCTGAACCCGGGCAAGCTGGTGCCCCCCGCCGCCCCATGAACGCCGGCGCCAACCGCCGCAAGAGCCGCCGCAAGAGCCGCCGCAAGGGGCCGGGCCGGCAGCGCGCGGGCGGGCGGTGGCCGCGGGCGGCGGGAGGCTCAGCCGGCCAGCAGCGCGCGGGCGGCGGCGCGGGCGGCATCGGTAACGGTATCGCCGGCCAGCATCCGGGCGATCTCGTCGATACGCGCCTCGGCCGACAGCGGCACGACCCGCGAAAATGTCTCGCCCCCCCTCACCTGCTTCTCCACCCGCCAGTGATGCGCCGCCCGGGCCGCCACCTGGGGCGCATGGGTGACCACCAGCACCTGGGCCGCCCCGGCCAGCCGCTCCAGGCGGCGCCCGACCGCATCGGCGGTGGCCCCGCCCACCCCGCGATCGATCTCGTCGAAGATCATGACCCGTCCGCCCTGGCCGGCGCGCAGGCAGACCCGGAGCGCGAGCAGGAAACGCGAGAGCTCGCCGCCCGAGGCGATCCGGTTCAGCGGTCCGGCCGGCGCGCCGGGGCTGGTGGCGACGTGGAAGACGACCGAATCGCACCCCTCCGGCCCCGGTTCGGTCGGGCTGACGAGGGTGCAAAAACGCGCATGTTCCAGCTTCAGCGGGGCGAGCTCCCGGGCCATCGCCTCGTCGAGCCGGGCCGCGGCGGCGCAGCGGCGTTCGTGCAGCGCGCCGGCAGCCCGGGCATGGGCCGTTTCGGCCTCCTGCAGCGCCCGGCGCAGCCTGTCGAGATCCTCCGCGCTCCCTTCGAGCGCCGCCAGCCGGCGCGCAAGCTCGCCGCGCAGCGCCGGCAGTTCCCCGGGAGAAACCCCATGCTTGCGCGCCAGGGCGCGCAGGGCGAACAGCCGTTCCTCGAGCCGCTCCAGCTCGGCCGGCTCGAAGGCCAGCGCCTCCAGCATCCGCTCGATGCCGGCCTGCGCCTCGGCGGTCTCGTCCAGCGCCCGGCCGAGCGCCGCCAGCACCGGATCGAGCCGTTCTTCCGCCGCCCCTGCCGCACTCTCGATCCAGCGCAACGCATCGGCCAGCCGCCCCTCGGCCCCTTCGGGCCCGATCGCAGCCAGGGCACGGGAAACATCCTCGCCGATCTTCGCCGCTGCCCGCATCAACCGGCGCCGGGCGTCGAGGGAGGCTTCCTCGTCGGGCTGCGGGTCGAGCCGCTCCAGCTCGTCATGGGCGTGGCGCAGATAGTCCTCCTCGCGCCGTGCCTGCTCCAGGGCCGCCTGCGCGACCTCCAGATCCTCGCGCGCCTGGCGCCATGCCTGCCAGGCCTGCCGGACGGCCTGCACATCCCCGGTCAGGCCGGCGAAACCGTCCAGGATCCGCCGATGGCCGGAGGCGTCCAGAAGCCCGCGATCATCCTGCTGGCCGTGCAGCGACACCAGGCAGTCGGCCAGCGCGCGCAGCGTCTCGACCGAGGCGCGCCGGTCGTTGATCCGCAATGTCCTGCGCCCCTCGCTGCTGATGCTGCGATGCAGGAGCAGCTCGTCGCCCGCCGCAAGCCCGGCCTCTTCGAGCAGTTTTCGCGCCGCCGGGTTGGCAGCGATGTCGAAAACCGCCGTCACCTCGCCGTGCGCGGCGCCGGCGCGCGGGCGCACCGCCCGCCCCCGCCAGCCGAGCGCGAAACCCAGCGCATCCAGCAGGATCGACTTGCCGGCGCCGGTCTCTCCGGTAAGCGCGTTCAGCCCCGGCCTGAAGGTCAGCTCCAGCCGGTCGATGAGCAGCATGTCCCGGATCTCGAGACTGCTCAGCATGGCCGCGCCCCTTCCGGCCCTAGAGCCACGCGCCGCGGATCACCTGGCGCCAGACGGCGACGAGCCAGCTGTCGCCGGCGGCCCCCGGGGACAGGCCGCGCCCGGCGAGCAGCGCATGGCCGTCCCGGTAATAGGGGCTGGCGCGGAAGTTGTGCCCGAGGATCGCCCCGGCGGTGCGGGCCTCCTCCTCGAGTCCGAGCGCAAGGTAGCTCTCGATCAGGCGGTAGAGCGCCTCCGGGGTCTGACTCGTAGTCTGGAACTGCTCGACCACGGTGCGGAAACGGTTTGCCGCCGCCGCGTAATGGCCGCGCTTCAGGTAGTAGCGGCCGACTTCCATCTCCTTGGCCGCGAGCTGGTCGAAGGCCAGGTCGAACTTGAGCTCCGCCGAACGGGCATAGTCGCTGTCGGGATAGGTCTCGATCACCTTGCGCAGCTCCTGCAGCGCCTCGAGGGCAAGCCCCTGGTCGCGGCCCACGTCGTCGATCTGGTCGTAATGGCTCAGCGCGACCAGATATTGCGCATAGGCCGCATCCTCGCCGGCAGGGTAGAATTCGAGATAGCGGCGGGCGCTGGCCCGGCTGTCGGCGTAGTCACCGCGCCGGTAATAGGAATAGGCCTGCATGATCAGCGCTCTCTGGGCCCATTGCGAATAGGGGTAGAGGCGCTCGATCTCTCCGAAATAGAAAGCGGCATCCTTTTCCCGCCCGCGGGAGAGCTCGTATTCCGCGCGCTCGTAGATCTCGGCCGCGGTGAAACCTTCCAGCGGCAGGTTGCCGGGAGCGCTGCCGGCGCAGGCGGCCAGCAGGGCGGCCCCCGCCAGGGAAACGACAATGTTGCGGAGTTGTCCGGCTCTTGCCATCGGCTGCCCACCCGTTCCGTTGCTTGTGCCTTTCTTGCGCGCACCGGCGTTTCTGGCAACGGTCCTAGCATAGAAAGAACCGGTGCAAAACGCCTTTGGCGGGAAAATGGAGGCGCTCAGGCGACTGCGGGAAAATCGCTGCGGGCGATCCCGACGCCGGGCAGCCGACGCGCGGCCGCGGCATCGCATTCGACCTCCTCGAAGGCGCCCGGGCGCTCGAACAGCGCCCGCAGGAGCCGGTTGGTCAGGGCATGGCCGGCCCGGATGCCCACATAGCGGCCGAACAGCGGCGCCCCGGCCAGCGACAGGTCGCCCAGCGCATCCAGCATCTTGTGGCGCACCGCCTCGTCGGCGTAGCGCAACCCGCCGGGCGAGAGCACCCTTGCGCCATCCACCACCACCGCATTTTCGAAGCTGCCGCCAAGCGCCAGCCCGCGGGCGCGCATTGCCGCGATATCGCGCTGCAGACAGAAGGTGCGGCTGTCGCAGAGCTCGCGCACGAAGGCGCCGTTGGCCATGTTCAGCCGCTTTTCCTGGGCCCCGATCGCCGCATCGGCGAATTCGATCCGGAACGAGATCTCGAAATCCTCGGCCGGTTCGAGCCGGGCCAGTGCCGTCCCTTCGCGCAGCGTGACGGTTTCCAGGATCCGGATCGCGCGTACCGGCGCCTGCAGCCGGCGCACCCCGCACGCCAGGATCGCCCGGACGAAGGGGGCGGCGCTGCCGTCCAGGATCGGGACTTCGGGCCCGTCGATCTCGATCAGGGCATTGTGGATGCCGCAGCCGGCCAGCGCGGCCATCAGATGCTCGACGGTCGAAACCCCCACCCCCGAGTCATTCTCGATCCGGGTGCACAGGGGAGCGGGGCGCACCGCATCCCAGCGCGCAGCGACGATCTGCGCGTCTTCCCGAACATCGATACGGCGGAAGCGGATGCCGGTGTCGGCGGCCGCCGGACGGACGACGAGGCGCGCCATCCGCCCCGAGTGCAGACCCACGCCGCTGAAGCTGGCCGGAGAGCTGATCGTCGTCTGCAAGATGCGCCTCGTGTTCCCGTGTCGGCTCCGCTTTCCCTAACCGGCGGAGGGACGAGGCTCAATTCAAACTTTGCAACGCATTGCAACATCATCCGCCACCATGCGCAACAAACCGCCGGAAGCGGCCGCCCTCCGGAAGGGAACGGCCGCCGAAGGCGTCGGCCCGGCGGGTTTCCGCCGATCCGGCGGCCCGGTCAGTTGGCCTGACGACGCAGGAAGGCGGGGATCTCCACCCGCTCCTGGTCCACCCGCTCCCGATCGGCATCCGGGGCGGTTGCGGCCGGTGTCTCCGCCTCGCCCGAAACCGGCGGCTGGCGGCGTGCCGCCGGCTGCTGCCGGGGAGGTTCGGCCTGCTGCCCGGTCATCCGGCCGATCAGCGAATTGATCCCGAAGCGCGAGGAGCGCTGCTCGGAGGCCGCCTGCCCGGCGGTTCCGCCCTCGGAGCGAGGCGGGGCCCCTTTCTGGCCGGAAGCGTTGCGCACCGCCTTCTGCAGGCGTTCCAGCGCCTCCGGCGAAGGGGTTCCGGGGGCCGGCGGCCTCGGGGCGACGAAATCGGCGGCATTCTCCCCCGCCGCCGCGCCGCTCTCCCCGGCCGGCCGGTAGGCGGGCGGCGGCAGTCCATCGTCGTCGGCAGCGGCGGCGGGCTGCTGCGCCTCCTGCGAAATGCCCTCCCCTGCCGACACGCCCCCGGGGCACGGCTCCGACTCGTCTTCCTCGGGCTCTCCGGGGGGGAGGGCGGCAGGGGCATTTCCTGCCGTGATCGCCGGCGCGGCGGCCGCCGACGGCAGCGCCCGCACTTCCTGCGCGCTGTTGTCGGTCATGTCGATCCCGGTGGCCACCACCGAGACCCGCATCACCCCTTCCATCTCGGCATCCAGGGTGGAACCCACGATGATGTTGGCCTCCGGGTCCACCTCCTTGCGGATGCGGTTGGCGGCCTCGTCCAGTTCGAACAGGGTCAGGTCGTAGCCGCCGGTGATGTTGATCAGCACGCCACGCGCGCCCTTGAGGCTGACCTCGTCGAGCAGCGGGTTGGCGATCGCCTTCTCGGCGGCCTGGGTGGCGCGCTCCTCGCCCTCGGCCTCGCCGGTGCCCATCATCGCCTTGCCCATCTCGTCCATCACCGAGCGGACATCGGCGAAGTCGAGGTTGATCAGCCCCGGACGCACCATCAGGTCGGTCACGCCCTTGACGCCCTGATACAGCACGTCGTCGGCCATCGAGAAGGCCTCGGTGAAGGTGGTCTTCTCATTGGCGAGGCGGAACAGGTTCTGGTTGGGAATGATGATGAGCGTATCCACCATCTTCTGCAGCGCCTCGACGCCCTCCTCGGCCTGGCGCATGCGCTTGGCGCCTTCGAACTGGAAAGGCTTGGTGACCACGCCCACCGTCAGCACGCCCAGTTCGCGCGCGGCCTGGGCGATGATCGGGGCGGCGCCGGTGCCGGTGCCCCCGCCCATGCCGGCGGTGATGAAGCACATGTGCGCGCCGGCCAGATGATCGACGATCTGCTCGATGCTTTCCTCGGCGGCCTTGGCCCCGATCTGCGGGCGCGCCCCGGCGCCCAGGCCCTCGGTCACCTTGACGCCCATCTGGATCGTGTTGGGCGCACGGGACTGCTGCAGCGCCTGGGCATCGGTATTGGCGACGACGAACTCCACACCTTCGAGCTGCTTCTCGATCATGTTGTTGACCGCATTGCCGCCCGCGCCGCCGACGCCGAACACCGTGATACGGGGTTTCAAATCATCTTGCTGGGGCACTTTGAGAGTCAAAGTCATGGTCCGTCCGCCTGTTGTCCGCTGGCTCAACAAGTCGCCAATTTTCCCTATCTGCGCCGATTCCTAAACGGAGTCGCGCCTTTCGTCACCCCAAAAACACAAAAATGACACAAAATATGGGGCAGATTCTGTGTCCGGAAGCGGGATTTTGCCGAAATCCCGACATCTTGTGTTTACCAGTTCTCCCTGAACCATCTCACCGCCCGGCGCAACGAGCGCACCGGATATCGCTCGGAAGGAAGCTCGAAGTCCCACCACTCGTCCTGAGGGTGTGCCGCGAACAGGCAGAGCCCCACTGCCGCGGCGAAGGCCAGGCCGGTAGTCGCCTGCGGCAGGCCGCGCAGCCGCAGCGGGCGGCCGATGCGCACCTGCTGGCCGAGGATCTTCGGCGCCAGGCGGTCCAGCCCCGGGATCTCGCTGGCGCCGCCGGTCAGCACGATCCGCTGGCTCGGCATCTGCTCGAAGCTGGCCGCATCCAGACAGGCGCGAACCTCTTCCAGGATTTCCTCGACCCGCGGGCGGATGATCCCGATCAGCTCGGCCCGGCTGACGGTGCGCCGGTCGTGCTCCCAGTCGCCGCTCTCGCCGCCGAGCTCGATCAGCTCGCGGTCATCGAGGCCGGTGGCCACCACGCCGCCGTGCAGGGTCTTGATCCGCTCGGCGGTGGCCAGCGGCACCTGCAATCCCTTGGAGATATCGAGGGTCACGTGATCGCCGCCGAGGCGCACGCTGTCGGCATAGATCATGTGCTTCCTGAGAAAGATCGACAGGCTGGTGGTGCCGCCGCCCATGTCGATGCAGGCCGCGCCCAGCTCCTGCTCGTCCTCGACCAGGGCCGCGATCCCGGATACATAGGCCGACGAGGCCAGCCCGGCCAGCTCCAGGTCGCAGCGCTTGAGGCAGGTCAGCAGATTTTCCAGCACTGCCGTGTCCACCGTCAGCAGGTGCAGATCCACCGCCAGCCGGTTGCCGATCTGGCCGCGCGGATCGGCCAGCCCGGTGCGATGATCGAGGGAGAAGTTCACCGGCTGGGCGTGCAGCGGCTCGCGTCCGCGCCCGATGTCGGGCATCTCGCAGGCCGCCAGCACCCGACCGACGTCATGCTCGTGCACCGTGCCCTCTTCCAGATCGACCGCGCCCTCCAGCCCGTAGGAGCGCGGCCCCCCTCCCGAAAGGGTGGCGATCACGTGATCGACCCGCACCCCGGCCATCTTCTGCGCCGCCTGCACCACGGTGCGGATCGCCCGCTCGGTCTCGGCCAGGGCCGTGATCTCGCCGAAGCGCACCCCACGCGAGCGGGTCGTCGCCGCGCCGATCACCCGGAACCTGCCCTGCCCCGCCATCGGGCCGACGCCATCGCTTTCGCGCGGCATTTCCGCTCCGTCGAAGCGGAGAATCAGGCAGGCGATCTTCGACGATCCGACATCGAGGATCGCCACCACGCCGCGCTGCAACGCAGCATTGCGCATCGCCCGCATCGCCCGCCGGGTTGCATAGAGGTCTCTCATCGTCCGCCCGCCTCCTGAAGCTTCGCCCTGTCGTGGCGCACCCCTTCCAGAGCCGCCGGCGCCAGGCGCAGCGTCGGGCGCGCGGGGTTGCGCAGATCGAATATGGTGATGTCGCGCGCCAGCACGTTGCGGGCCTGGTGCAGCGCCATCGCCTGCTCGAGCGCCCTCACCGCTCCGCTTTCCGGCAGCAGGATCCTCTGGCGGCGGTCGAGCACCAGATCCCAGCGCCTCTCGCCGACGCGCACCAGGCCGCGGATCCGCCCGCGCACCGGGGCCGCCACCTCCAGCAGGCGCAACGCCTCGGGCACCGCCTCCTCGGCCCCGGCCCCGGCCAGAAGCGGCAGGTCGGGCCGCTCCAGCCGGCTTGCAAGCGTCGCGACCCGATGGCCTTCGGCATCGAGCAGTTCGAGTTCGCCCCTCACCCGCCAGACGGCGGCCGGAACGCGCTCGGTCACCTCCACCTGCAGGATCCCGCCCGAACGGATGCGCACATCCACCCTCTGCACCGCGTCCAGCTCGGCGATGCGCGCGCGGATGCCGTCCAGGTCGAGCGCGAAGGAGGAAACCGGAAAGTCGATCGGCACGATCTCGCGGATATCGGCGGCGATGCTCTCCGAGGCCCCGTCGATGGCCATCAGGTTGACCCTGAACTCCGGCCGGTTCTCGATATCGGCGCGCACCGCGGCGGCAGCACCGGCCAGCGCCTGGCGGTTTTCCGGCTGGGCAAGCCACAACCCCGCCGCGCCCAGCACCGCCACGAGCGGCAGCCCCTGCCTGACGAAGCGGCGCACCAGCGGCGTCAGCCACAGCCGCTGCAGCCGGTAGGCCAGGCGCGAGGGCGCGGGGTCGCGGCGCGGCATGCTCAGCGGTTGCATGAGGCATCCTCCGCGATCCAGCGGCAGAGTTCGACGAAGCCCACCCCGCGGTAGGCGGCCTGCTCTGGGGACAGCGAGGTGGGGGTCATCCCGGGCTGGGTGTTGACTTCCAGCAGCACCAGCCCGTCCGTGCCGCGCGCCTCGTCCCAGCGGAAATCGGCCCGGCTCAGCCCCCGGCAGCCAAGCGCCCGATGCGCCCGCAGCGCCATTTCCATGCAGGTTTCGGTGAGATCAGGGGGCAGGTCGGCCGGGATCACGTGAACCGACCCGCCCTCCTGATACTTGGCGTGGTAGTCATACCAGCCATCGGTGACGATATCGGTAACGCCAAGCGCCCGATCTCCCATCACCGTAACCGTCAGCTCGCGCCCGGGCACGAAGGCCTCGACCATCATCCGTTCCGGCATTCCGGGGGCCAGCTCCGGCGGGCCGTCGGCTGCGCCGGACACGATATGCACCCCCACCGAAGAGCCCTCGTTCACCGGCTTGATCACGTAGGGAGGCGGCATCACATGGGCCGCCTCGATCTCGCTTCGGGGGGCGATCACATGCGCGGCCACCGGCAGCCCGGCATCGCGGAACACCGCCTTGGAGCGATCCTTGTCCATCGCCAGCGCCGAGGCCGTCACTCCGGAATGGGTATAGGGAATCCGCATCCATTCCAGCAGCCCCTGCACGCAGCCGTCCTCTCCCCAGCGTCCGTGCAGGGCGTTGAAGGCGACATCGGGAGAGATCTCCGACAGCCGCGCACACAGGTCCGGCCCGGCGTCCAGCTCGACCGCCTCGAAGCCCGCTTCCCGCAGCGCGGCGGCGCATTCGCGCCCCGACGTCAGCGACACCTCGCGCTCGACCGAGGGGCCACCCATCAGTACCGCCACTCTGGGGGTTGTCCTGCCCGACATACCCACCTTGGTGCCTCGTTATCGGGGCCTTTCCCGCGGCCCCTGTTTCATTCGTTTTCTGCCGCCGGTTCTCCGACGCGCATGATTTCCCATTCTAGCGAGATACCGCTGCTTTGGAATACCTTTTTTCGCACTTCCTCGCCCAGCCGCTCCAGCTCGGCCGCCGTGGCGTTGCCGGTGTTGGTCAGGAAGTTGGGATGCTTCTCGTTCATCTGCGCCCCGCCCAGGCGCGCCCCGCGCAGGCCGGCCTCGTCTATCACCTTCCAGGCCTTCAGCTCGTGGCTGTCATCGGCCCGCCCGGTGGAGGAAAACCCGGCCGGATTGCGGAAGGTGGAGCCGGCGGTGCGCTCCTTCACCGGCTGGGTCGCGTTGCGCCGGGCCAGCTGCGCCGCCATGCGCGCCTCCAGCTCGGCCGGATCGCCGGCGGGGCACTCGAACGTGGCCTCGGTGATCACCCAGCCCTCGGGCAGCGCGCTCTGGCGGTAGCGGAAGTTCAGGTCGCCGCGGCCGAGCGTCACCGCTTCCCCACGCCGGGTAATCGCCCGGGCCGAGACGAACCGGTCGGCCACATAGGTGCCGTAGCAGCCGGCGTTCATCCGCACCGCACCGCCGATGGTCCCGGGGATGGTGCGCAGGAAGGTCAGGTCGAGCCCCGCCCGCGCCGCCTTGCGCGCCACATGGGCATCGAGCGCGCCGGCCCCGGCACTCACCCGGTTGCCCTCGATGGAAACGGCATTGAAGCCGCGCCCCAGCCGCACCACCACCGCCCGGATACCACCGTCGCGCACGATCAGGTTGGAGCCCACTCCCATGGGAAAGACCGCGATCTCCGGGGCAAGCGCACGCAGGAAGGCGGCCAGGTCCGCCTCGTCGGCGGGCTGGAACAGCCAGTCGGCCGGCCCACCCACCCGCAGCCATGTCAGATCGGCCAGCGGGCGGTGCGCACTCAGGGTGCCGCGCACGGGGGGCATCCGCTTCATTCCGTGTCCACCTTGTCACGCCCTTTCAGCCATCGCCACAGGTAAATCAGCGGCCAGCGCAGAATGGAAGCCCCGGCGACGAGTGCCAGCATTCCGGCCAGCGGGCCGTTCTCGTAGGTCACCCAGCCCAGCAGCGGCACGCCCGCCGCGATCAGCGCCCATGCGGCGGGCCAGTGGTTGCGTCGGCTGGGCAGCATGGCGATCGCATTGGCGACGATCACCCACAGGAAGGCGAGGATCAGCGAAGCGCTCATGAGCCGCTCCACACGGCGCCGCCCAGCGCGGCCAGGGAGGCCGCAAGCCCCGCCCAGGGCATCCAGGCCGGCGCCCGGAACGGGGCCTCCGGCCGGCGGCGCTTGAGTGCGATCAACGAAAGGTTCACCACCGCGAACACCGCCAGCAGCACGCCCGAGGTCAGCCCGGCAAGCTGCGCCACCGGCAGGACCAGGGCGGCGGCGATCAGCGCCGCCCCGATCAGCACGGTCGCCCGCGCCGGGGTGCGAAAGCGCGGGTGGCTGTGGTGGAAGACCGCCAGCCGGGGCTCGCGTCGGCCAAGGCCGAACAGCACCCGCGCGGCCATCACGATCTGGGCCAGCACCCCGTTGAGCGCCGCGATGACCGCGATCCCCGAAAGAAAGACCGCGTTCCCCCCGCGCCCGGCCTGCCAGACCAGCGCCAGCGGCTTCTCCGAGGCCGCCAGCGCGGAGACCGGCACCGCGCGCACCGCCGCGATGGAGACCAGGGCGTAAAGCCCGGTGGTGATCGCCAGCGCCAGCAAGATCGCCCGCGGCATGGTGCGCTCGGGGCGTTTCGCCTCCTCGGCCATGTTCACCAGATCCTCGAACCCGATGAAGGCAAAGAAGGCCAGCGCCGCCGCCGCGCCCAGCCCGGCCAGGGGCGGAAGGGGCGGCAGGCTGCCCCAGCCTTCCACCGGATCGGCGGTGAACCCGGCCCAGACCACGAGGATCAGCCCGGCCACCTCGATGGCGGTGAACAGGGCGGCCAGCGCGAGGCTTTCGAGCACCCCCGCCAGCGCCACCAGGGTCAGCGCCGCGCCGATGCCGATCACCCCCGCCGCGAAAGGGATGTCGAAGATCACCAGCAGATAGCCCACCCCTCCGCGCAGCACCGCCGCGGCCGAGACCATCCCCGCCAGCACGATGCCCAGCCCCACCGCCACCGCCAGCCAGTGCACCCCGAGGCCCGCCTCCACGTAGGCGGCCTCTCCGGCGGCCCGGGGAATGCGCGAGGAAAGCTCGGCATAGCTGATCGCCGAGGGTGCGGCCACGAGGCCTGCGATCAGGAAGGCCAGGGGCGCATAAAGCCCTGCCTGGGCTGCCACCGCGCCCACCAGGACGTAGATCCCCGCGCCCACCATCACGCCCACCCCGTAGGCCGTCAGCAGGCCCGTCCCGAGGCGGCGGCGCAGGGCCTCAGCCATCGTCCCGGCCCGCCTTCAGCCGCGCAGCCAGCCCATGCGCCCAGGCCGAGATGGTGCCCGCCCCGAGGCAGATCACCATGTCTCCGGGGCGGGCCTCGGCGCGCACCAGATCCACCAGATCGTCTTCGCTGGCGATGGCCCGCGCGTCGCGGTGGCCGTGGGCGACGAGCCCTGCCACCAGATCGTCGCGCGAGGCGCCCTCGATCGGCTCTTCGCCGGCCGCGAACACCTCGGAGATGCCGACGATGTCGGCCTCGTTGAAACAGGTGCAGAAGTCCTCGAACAGGCTGGACAGGCGCGAATAGCGGTGCGGCTGGTGCACGGCGATGACCCGGCCTTCGGGCGCATACTGGCGCGCCGCCTTCAGCACCGCGGCGATCTCCACCGGGTGGTGGCCGTAGTCGTCGATGATGGTGACGCCGTCGATCTCCGCGACCTTGGTAAAGCGCCGCTTGACGCCGGCGAAACCGGCAAGCGCGGTGCGGATTTCCTGCGTCTTCATGCCCAGGTGACGCGCAACGGCGACCGCGGCCAGCGCGTTCGACACGTTGTGGTCGCCGGGCATCGGCAGGGAGCAGCCTTCGATCACCCGGCCCTCGGCCTGCAGGTCGATGTCGAAATGCGCCACCCCCTTTTCATAGCGCAGGTTTTCGGCGCGCACGTCGGCCTGGGCGTTGAAGCCGAAGGTGACCACGCGCCGGTCGGTGATCCTGCCCACCAGCGCCTGCACTTCCGCATGGTCGGTGCAGCAGACCGCAAGCCCGTAGAACGGGATGTTGGAGACGAAATCGAGGAAGCCCCGGCGCAGGTTCTCGATGGTGCCCCAGTGCTCCATGTGCTCGGGGTCGATGTTGGTGACGATGGCGATGGTGGCGGGCAGGCGGTTGAAGGAACCGTCGCTCTCGTCGGCCTCCACCACCATCCACTCCCCCTGCCCCATGCGCGCGTTGGAACCATAGGCGTGGATGATGCCGCCGTTGATCACCGTGGGGTCGATGCCGCCGTGCACCAGAACCTCTGCCACCAGGGTGGTGGTGGTGGTCTTGCCGTGGGTGCCGGCCACCGCGATGTTGGATTTCAGCCGCATCAGCTCTGCCAGCATGTCGGCGCGGCGCACCACCGGCAGGCCGCGGGCGCGGGCGGCATCGAGCTCGGGGTTGCCCAGCCTGATGGCCGAGGAGACCACCACCACCTCGGCGCCTTCGAGATTCTCGGGGCGCTGCCCGGTGAAGATGCGCGCTCCCAGCCGCTCGAGCCGGCGGGTGATCGGCCCGCTCTTCAGGTCGGAGCCCTGCACCCGGTAGCCGTGGTTGAGCAGCACCTCGGCGATCCCCGACATGCCGATGCCGCCGATTCCCACGAAGTGGATCGGCCCCATTTCGGTGGGCAGCTTGGTAGCGGCGGCGTTCATGGCCGGACCTCCGAAAGCACCCCGGCCACCGGGCAGCCGGCCCTGGAAGGAGAGGCATTTCGCGCCCGCGCCGGAGAGCGGAAGCGGAAGCGCAGCGGACCGCTGCCCGCTCCGGGGCGGCTCCGACCGGGCCGACATGTCATTCTCCTCATTCCCCGCCTCTCCTTTCCGCCACCTGCTCGACCAGCGCCACCAGCCGTTCGGTGGCATCCGGCATGCCCCGTTCCAGCGCCGCGTGCGCCATCTTCACCGCCGCTTCCGGGTTGTCGAAGACGGCCCTGATCTGCGCCTCCAGCACATCCGGGCCGAACAGCCGCTCGGGGATCAGGATCGCCGCATCGGCATCCACCAGCGTGCGGGCATTGGCGGTCTGCTCGTCGCGGAGCGCGGCGGCCAGCGGCACCAGGATCGAGGGGCGCCCGATCACCGCGATATCGGCCAGAGACGAGGCCCCGGCCCGGCTGATCACCAGCTGCGCCTCCGCCATGCGCCGGGGCAGATCCGCGAAGAAGGGGCGCAGCTCGGCGTTCACCCCGTTGCAGGCATAGAATTCCTGCACCCGCGCCATGTCCTCCTCGCGGACCTGGTGCGAAACCCGCAGCTTCTCCAGCAGCCCCCCGGGCAGCCGGGCCAGCGCCTCGGGCACCACTTCGGAAAAGATCCGCGCCCCCTGCGATCCGCCGATCACCAGCAGACTCATTGGATAGTCGCCGGGCGGAATGTAGGGCGCGCCCGCACGCCGCAGCACCGCCGCGCGCACCGGATTGCCGGTATGCTGCCCGCCAACCCCCGCCGGCAGCGCCGTCGGCCACATGCCGCAGGCCACCGCATGCACGCGGCGGGCGAACAGCCGGTTGACCCGCCCCGGGACTGCGTTCTGCTCGTGGATCATCCGCCGCACCCGCAAGAGCCAGGCCGCCGCCAGCGCCGGAACAGAGGGGTAACCGCCGAAACCGACCACCACGGCGGGGCGCTCGCGCAGCATCTGCCGGACCGCCTTCAGCGTGCCCAGCCCGATCCGCGCCGGAACCGACACCCATGCTCCCGGACCGCCGCGCGCGAAGCTGGCGCTGGCCAGGCGAACGACCTGCACCACATGCGGGAAACCGCCGCTGTAGCGCAACCCGCGCGCATCCGTCATCAACTGCACCCGCCAGCCCCGGCGCAGCATCGCCTCGGCCAGCGCCTGGGCCGGGAACATGTGCCCCCCGGTGCCACCGGCGGCGATCACCAGCAACGGCTGGCGGCTGGGCCGCGAGGGGGACATCCGCTCAGCGCCTCCGGCCGATCAGCAGGTCGCCGATCTCGCCCTGCGGCCGGCTCCGGGTGAGGGCCAGCAGCATGCCCATCATGATTCCGGTGGCAATGATCGACGAACCTCCATAGCTGACGAAGGGCAGCGTCATCCCCTTGGCCGGCAGCAGCCGCACCGCGACACCGGCGTTGATCAGCGCCTGAGTGGCGAACATGCCGATCAGCCCGGTGCCGGCCAGGCGGATGAACGGATCGCGCTCGCGCATCAGACGCACCAGCGCACGGAGGGTGATGATGACGAACAGCAGCAGAATCAGCAGCACCAGCGCCAGCCCGTATTCCTCGGCCGCCACCGCGATGATGAAATCGGTATGCGCATCGGGCAGCGACCATTTCACCTGCCCCTCGCCGACTCCGACCCCGAAGAACCCGCCCTCCCGGATGGCGTTGATCGCGTAACCGATCTGGGTGTTCGGCTCCACCTGCCCCGACAGGAACCCGTCGATCCGGCGGGCGAAATGCTCGTAGCTGCGATAGGCGACGAGCCCGGCGCCCACCACCGCGCCGAGCAGCCCGAACAGCGGCGCGATCGCCCCCCCGGAAACGAAATACAGAAGCCCCCAGGAAAACAGGAACAGCGCCGCCTGGCCGAGATCCGGCTGCGCCACCAGAATCCCCGCGGTCAGCAGCGCAAGCACCAGCGAATAGATCCGCCCCGGCGGCCCGTTGATCTCCTGGCTGGCGGCGATCAGCCAGGCGGCAGTCACCACGAAACCGGGCTTGAGAAATTCCGACGGCTGGAACGAGCCGAACCCCAGCGAGTACCAGCGTACCGCCCCCTTGCCGTAGTCGGTTCCGAAAAACGGCAGCAGGGCCAGCGCGACGAACCCGAACGCGAAGCCGATCACTCCCAGCCGCCGCACCAGGCGGGGAGACATCATGGTGAAGGCCAGCAGCACCAGCATCGCCAGAGTGCCGAACAGCACCTGGCGGTTGTAATAGTGGAAGGGCGCCAGCCCGTTGCGCTCGGCCAGCGGCGGCGAGGCGGCCAGCCCCAGCAGGAGCCCGATCGCGAACAGCAGAAAGACGCACAGCAGCGACACCCGGTCGATCGTGCGCCACCAGCGCGGCAGGATGGGCTGCCCCGCGCCCCGCGCTACCGAGCCGTAAACCATTTCCGTCATGGGATGCCCGCCTGCTCTGCCATCCGAATGCGCCCGTTTTCCGGGTCTGCCGGCGATTCTAGCGAATTTCCGGCGCCGGCACCAGCCCCGCGAGCGGCCCCCGTGAGCGACCGCCGGCGGTTTCCGTTCCGGCCCCGGGAAAGGCGCGCCGAAGACCGCGCGCTCCCCGGGGCCGGAGGCAGCGGCGTCAGCCCGCCTCCAGCGCCGCGACCCGGGCGATGAAGTCCTCGCCGCGCGCCTCGAAATCGGCATACTGGTCGAAGCTGGCCGCAGCCGGGGCCAGCAACACCGTATCGCCCGGCTCGGCCTCGCCGGCGGCGCGGGCAACGGCCCGCTCCATCGTGCCGCAGATCTCGTGCGGCACATCTCCGAGGAGCCGAGCCAGATCGGCGGCATTCTCGCCGATCAGATAGGCCTTGCGCACGTTTTCCAGATGCGCGCGGAGCGTCTCCTCCCCGCCCTCCTTTCCCCGCCCGCCGGCGATCCAGCGGATCGCGGGAAAGGCCGCCAGCGCCCGCGCTGCCGCAACGGCGTTGGTGGCCTTGCTGTCGTTGACGAAGCGCACCCCGCCGATCTCGGCCACCAGCTGGGTGCGGTGCGCCAGCCCCGTGAAACGGCGAAACCCCGCCTCGATCGCCCGCGGCGCCAGCCCGAGGGCGCGCAACGCCGCCCAGGCCGCACAGGCGTTCTGGTGATTGTGCGCGCCGGCAAGCCCGGGCAGGGCGCGCAGGTCGAGCGCCGCAACCTGCCGCCCCCGGCGCCACTCGGCCAGAAACCCCCTGCGGGCGAACACCGCCCAGCCCGCATCGGCCAGCTTCCGCCCGGCGCTTATGCGGATCACCGCATCGTCGCCCCGCCCCTGGCTGATCTGGCCGGCCAGGAACCGGCCCTCCATTTCATCGACACCGATCACCGCGCGATCCGGCCCGCCCTCGGCAAAGAGCCGCCGCTTGGCGGCGAAATAGCCGCCGATCCCGCCGTGACGCTCCAGATGGTCCGGGCTGAGGTTGGTGAACACGCCGACATCCGGGGTCAGTGCGCGCGCCAGTTCGAGCTGATAGCTCGACAGTTCCAGCACCAGCACCTCACCGTTGTCCGGCGGGTCGATATCCAGCACCCCGCGCCCGATGTTGCCGGCAAGCTGCGAGGGCCGGCCCGCCTCCTGCAACACGTGGTGGATCAGCGCGCAGGTGGTGGACTTGCCGTTCGAGCCGGTCACCGCGACCACCCGAGGCGGTGTCTCGAAACCGTCCCAGGAGCCCGAGGCCAGCGAGCGGAAGAACAGGCCGATGTCATTGTCCACCGGCACGCCGGCCTCCTGCGCCGCGGCCACGACCGGGTGCGGCGCGGGGTAGAGATGGGGAATGCCGGGGGAGACGATCAGCGCCGCCATGCCATCCAGCGCGCGTGCCGGATCGGCCACCGCGACCCCCTCGGCCGCGGCCGCGGCGCGCGCGGCCTCGTCATCGTCCCAGACGATCACCTCGGCGCCGCCCGCGATCAGGGCGCGCGCCGCCGACAGCCCGCTCCGGCCCAGCCCCAGCACGCCGACCCGGCACCCCTGATATGCGCGCACGGGGATCATGACGGCGGTTGCGCCCTGGCGGCCCGCGCTTCCAGCAGCCGCACCGCCTCGTCGGCGCGCGCTTCGGACACGAACAGATGGTCGTGCCGCAGCCCGGCCGCCACGTTGCAGGCGATGCCGGCCCCGGCCAGAGTCCGGGCCGCCGTCGCAGTCAGCCCGACACCGTCGAGCGCAGAATTCGCCCGCAGCATCACATGCGCCAGCACCGGGGCGCCCGCGGCCAGCCCATGCCCGCGCGCCAGCTCCAGAGGCAGCAGGAGCGACAGGCCCTCGGGCGCGCGCAGCCAGGCCAGGGCGGCGGCCTGCAATTCGGCAACCGGCACATCTGCTCCGGGCGCACGGAACACCCGGTGGCCGGGGCGGCGCTCGGGCGCCATGCCCCGGATCATCCGCCGTGGGTCGCGCACCGGGGCCGCCATGTTCAGCGCACCTTCAGTGTCGCCAGTCCGATCAGCGCCAGAACCAGCGAGATGATCCAGAACCGGATCACGATCTGCGGTTCCTTCCAGCCGAGCTGCTCGAAGTGGTGGTGGATCGGTGCCATCAGGAACACCCGCTTGCCGGTGGCCTTGTAATAGGCCACCTGGATGATCACGCTGAGCGCCTCGACCACGAACAGCCCGCCGACGATGGCCAGCACGATCTCGTGCTTGGTGGCCACGGCAATGGCGCCCAGCGCACCGCCCAGCGCCAGGCTGCCCGTGTCGCCCATGAACACGGCGGCCGGCGGCGCGTTGTACCACAGAAAGCCCAGCCCGCCGCCGATCAGCCCGGCGGTGAAGATCAGCAATTCGCCGGTGCCGGGCACGTATTGCACGCCCAGGTATTCGGTAAAGTCGGTGCGCCCCACCGCATAGGCGATCACCCCCAGCGTGCCGGCGGCGATCATCGACGGCATGATCGCCAGCCCGTCCAGGCCGTCTGTCAGGTTCACCGCATTGGCGGCACCGGCGATCACCAGCATGGCGAAGGGGACGAAGAACAGCCCGAGGTCGATCAGCACATCCTTCAGCACCGGCAGCGCCAGTCGCCAGGCCAGCGCCTCCGGGTGCAGCTGCGCCGCCCACCAGGAAGCGATTCCGGCGATCGCCAGCCCGGCGGCAAAGCGCACCCGGCCCGAAACCCCCTTCGAGGAACGACGGCTGACCTTCTGGTAGTCGTCCAGGAATCCGATCAGCCCGAAGCCGACGGTCACGAACATGACCAGCCAGACGAAGGCGTTGTCGAGCCGGGCCCAGAGCAGCGTTGCCACGAGCAGCGCGCCGAGGATGAGCGCTCCGCCCATGGTCGGCGTGCCGGCCTTTTCCAGGATATGGCTCTGCGGGCCGTCCTCGCGGATCGGCTGCCCCCGACCCTGGCGACGGCGCAGCAGGTCGATCAGCGGCCGGCCGAAGATGAAGCCGAAGCACAGCGCGGTGAAGAAGGCCCCCCCGGCCCGGAAGGTGATATAGCGGAACAGGTTGAAGAAGTCGCCGCCGTCGGAAAGTTCGGTGAGCCAGTAGAACATCTACGCCGTCCCCTGTGAATGCGCCGCCCGCGGATGGCCCAGTTTTCGGATCGCGTCAACCACCTGCGCGATTCCCGAAGCCTTCGAGCCCTTGATCAGCACCACGTCGCCGGCCGCGACAAGGCGGTGCGCCTCGGCCGCCAGCGCCGCCGCGCTCTCGCGCCAGAGCCCGCGCCTGCCGACCGGCAGCGCCTCGTGCAGCGCCCGCATCCGCGGCCCCGCGCAATGGACCAGATCCACCGCCCGCATCGCGGCAAGAGCGGCGATCTCCCGGTGCAGCGCCTCCTCCTGCGGGCCCAGCTCCAGCATGTCGCCGAGGATCGCGACCCGCCGGCCGGTGCCGGCGGGCGGGGCAGCGGCAGCCAGCACCTCGAGCGCGGCCTCCAGCGAAGCCGGGTTGGCATTGTAGGAATCGTCGATCAGCTCCAGCGCCAGATCTTCCTCCACCGGATCCAGCGCCACCCGCGCGCGCGTCCCCCGGCCGGCGGGCGGTCTCCAGCCGGCCAGCGCCAGCGCCGCCAGGGCGACATCGGCCCCCAGCGCCTCGACCGCGCCCAGCACGCCGAGCGCATTTGCCGCGAAATGCCGCCCCGGCGCATCCAGCCGGAACAGCAGCGGCGCCCCGCGGCGGCTGGCCCGCACCACCGTTGCGGTGCCGGCAAGGCGGACCTCGAGGAGCCGCAGATCCGCTTCCGGCACGCTGCCGAAACGCAGGCTGCGCGCTCCCCTGCGCGCGGCCGCGGCGGCAAGGATCGGGCTCACCTCCAGATCGGCGGGGAACACCGCCGCCCCGCCCGGCACCAGCCCCTCGAAGATCGCCGCCTTTTCGCGGGCGATCGCGGCAAGGTCGTCGAAAGCCGCCAGATGCGCCTCGGCCACGGTGGTGATCAGCGCCACATGCGGCCGGGCCAGCCGGGCCAGCGGGGCGATCTCTCCGGGGGCGTTCATGCCGATCTCGAGAACCGCGAAATCGGCTTCGCGCGGCATCCGCGCCAGGCTCAGCGGCACGCCCCAGTGATTGTTGAAGCTGGCCTCGGCGGCATGGACCCGCCCCTGCCCGGCCAGCGCCGCGCGCAGCATCTCCTTGCTGGAGGTCTTGCCCGCCGAGCCGGTCACCGCCACCACCTGCGCCCGGCTGCGCGCCCGCGCCGCGCGACCCAGCGCTTCGAGCGCGGCCAGCACGTCATCGACCATCAGAAGTGGCGCCTTCGGCCCGACGCCCGCGGGCCGGCGCGACACCAGCGCCGCCGCCGCCCCCTTTTCAAGGGCCGCGGCCACGAAGTCATGGCCGTCGCGCCGGTCGCTCAAAGCCACGAACAGATCGCCCGGTTCCAGCGTCCGGCTGTCGATCGAGACCCCGCCGGCCTCCCAGTCGCGCGCGCTCCGCCCGCCGGTCGCCCGCTCGGCCTCGTCCCGGCTCCACAGGCCGCTCACGGGCGCTGCCCGTCGAGCGCGGCAACCGCGACGCTGGCCTGCTCGGCGTCGTCGAAGGGGAACACGTCATCACCGACGATCTGCCCGGTCTCGTGCCCCTTGCCGGCGATCAGCAGCACATCGCCGGGTTGCAGCGCATCGACGGCGCGCAGGATCGCCTCGGCCCGGTCGCCGACCTCGATCGCTTCCGGACAGCCCTCGAGCAGCATCGCCCGGATCTGCGCCGGATCCTCGCTGCGGGGGTTGTCGTCGGTCACGAATACCAGATCGGCATGTTCCGCCGCCGCCCGCCCCATCAGCACGCGCTTGGAGCGGTCCCGGTCGCCGCCGGCGCCGATCACCGCCAGCAGCCGACCCATCGCATGCGGGCGCAGCGCGGCCAGCGCCGTGGCCAGCGCATCGGGCGTATGGGCGTAATCGACGAACACCGCCGCCCCGCTGGCCCGGCGCGCCACGGGCTGCATCCGCCCGCGCACCGTCTGCAGCGTCTCCAGGGCCCGGAACACCGCTTCTGCCGCCGATCCGCAGGCCAGCGCCAGCCCGGCGGCCAGCAGCGCGTTGTCGGCCTGAAAACCGCCGATCAGCCCCAGGCGCGCCACATGCGCCCGCCCCTGCCATTCGAAGCGCAGATCCTGGCCGGCGGCATCGAAGCGCTGGCCCAGGATCCGCAGTCCGGCCCCGACCTGCCGCCCGACGCCGATCACCTCATGCCCGGCCCCGGCGAGCTCGTCGGCCAGCTGTCGGCCCCGCGGATCGTCGATATTGATCACCGCAGGCGCCTCGGCCGGCAGCAGCCGCGTGAACAGCCCCCGCTTGGCGGCGAAGTAACTGCCCGGATCGCCATGATAGTCCAGGTGATCCCGGGTCAGGTTGGTGAAGCCGGCCGCCGCCAGCTGCACCCCGTCGAGTCGTCGCTGATCCAGCCCGTGCGAGGAAGCCTCCATCGCCACATGGCCGATTCCCGCATCCCGGATCCGGGCCAGAACCCGGTGCAGGGTGATCGGATCGGGCGTGGTATGGGCCAGCGGCAGCGCAAGCGCCCCCTCCAGCCCGGTCGTGCCCAGATTTACCGCCGGCAGGGCGAGCGCGCTCCAGATCTGACGCAGGAAACTCGCAACCGAGGTCTTGCCGTTGGTGCCGGTCACGGCCACGACCGTCTCCGGCTGCGGGCCGAACCAGAGCGCGCAGGCCCGCGCCAGCGCCTGGCGGGCATCCTCGGCCAGCACCACCGGCACTCCGGCATCGGCCAGCGCGGCGGCGGCGATGCGGGCGCCGGTGCGATCGGTCAGCACCGCCCCGGCCTGCTGCCGCAGTGCCTGGGGAACGAACTCGGCCCCGTGAACCCGGCTGCCGGGCAGGGCTGCGAACAGGTATCCGGGGCGCACCTCGCGGCTGTCGGCGGCCAGCCCGCGGATCGCCGCCTCGCGTCCGCCCCGCGCGGTCAGGCCAAGCGCCGCCAGGGATCTCGTTTCTGCCCGCTCGGCCATGATTCCGCACCCGTCCGTGATGCCCGCCCCGTCAGTTCGAAGTCAGTGTTAGCCGATCCGGCGCGCCCTGTTCAACGTCCGGGCGCAGCCCCAGAAGCGGCGCGATGCGGCGGATCATCTCGGCGGCCACCGGCACCGCCGTCCAGCCGGCGGTGCGGCGCACCTCCTCTCCGGTGGCATCCTCGGGCTCGTCCAGCGTCACCACCAGAACGTAGCGCGGATCGGGAACCGGGAAGACGCTGGCGAAGGTGGCGATCACCCTGTCCTCGTAATAGCCGCCGCCGCGCTCCTTCGGCTTGTCGGCGGTCCCGGTCTTGCCGCCCACCCGATAGCCCGGCACCTCGGCCAGGCTGGCGGTGCCTTCGGTCACCACCCGGCGCAGGATCTGCGCGATCCGGCGCGAGGTCTCCGGCGACAGGACCCTCGGCCCCGGCGCGACGGGGCCTTCCTTGCGGACAAGGGTGGGCCGGACCAGGGTGCCGCCGTTGACCAGCGTGGCATAGGCGGCGGCCAGATGCACCGGGCTGACGGCGATCCCGTGCCCGTAGGCGACGGTCATGGTCGAGATTTCCGACCACTTCCGCGGCCACAGCGGCCGGGCACCGGGAGCCTCGATCAGCTCCAGCGGAGTCGGCTCGAGCAGCCCCAGCCGGGAGAAGAAGCCGCGCAGACGCTCGGCCCCGATCTGCTGGGCGATGCGGGCGGTGCCGATGTTGGAGGACTTGATTACCACCTTGTCCACCGACAGGCGATCGCCGTAGTCGCGGAAATCGCGGATCGTGAAGCGGCCCCAGCGCAGCGGGCCGCCGGTGTCGATCATCGTGTCCGTCCTCACCAGCCCGGAATCCAGCGCCAGCGCGATGGTCAGCGGCTTGAAGACCGAACCCAGCTCATACACCCCCTGCAGGGCGCGGTTGAACAGGGGGCTGTCGGCGGCAGGCCCGCGCACCGGCGGCGCCGGGCGGCTGTTGGGGTCGAAGTCCGGCAGCGAGACCAGCGCGAGGATCTCGCCGCTGCGCACATCCATCAGCACCGCCGCCGCCCCCCTCGCCCCGAACAGCTTCATGCCGCCGGCCAGCACCCGTTCGGCGGCCGCCTGGATCGTCAGATCGAGCGACAGCTGCAGCGGCTGACCGTTCCGGGCCGGATCCCGCAGATAGGCATCGAAGGTCTTTTCCACTCCGGCCACGCCGACGATTTCCGCCGCGTGCACCCCCTCGCGCCCGAAGCCGGCCCCGCCCAGCACATGCGCCGCCAGCCGGCCGTTCGGATACAGCCGCATCTCGCGCGGACCGAACAGAA
Source organism: Paracoccaceae bacterium (assembly GCA_026989055.1). Lineage (GTDB taxonomy): Bacteria > Pseudomonadota > Alphaproteobacteria > Rhodobacterales > Rhodobacteraceae > JAJRUE01. The sequence continues at coordinate 81,069 of JALSKC010000004.1, read as the reverse complement.
GCCCCGGATCGCCGATGTCATGCACCAGCTGCTGCTGTTCGGGGCTGATCCGCCGCTTCAGCCAGATGAACTTTCGCCCCGAGGTGAACTTCTTCAGCAGATCGGCTTCGTCGAGATCCGGGAAGATGCGCGCCAGTTCCCGCGCCGCCGCTTCCTTGTCCACCATCAGCGGCGGCTGGGCATAGAGTGCATTGGTCACCAGATTGGTGGCCAGGATGCGCCCGTTGCGGTCCAGGATGTCGGCCCGCTGGGCGATGATCGCCGACCCCCCGCCGGCCGAGGCCCGCGGCTCCTGCGGATCGCTGGCCGCCAGCATTCCCATCCGCAGGCCGACAACGAAGAAGGCCAGCACGAAGAGCGCTCCGAGGGCCAGCAGCCTCCCCTCGGCCCGCCGCCGCGTCCGGTCGCGCATCTGCTCGTGGCGCCGGCGGAGATTCTCCCGCTCGATCGCGGCCGGATCCTCGCCGCGGCGGCGCGCCGCGAGAATGCGGCTCAGCGGGCGTAGCGGAACCCGCACCGCCGCCCTGCTCATCGCGCGGCCTCCAGCACGCCGACCACCTCGAGCACGCCGCCCAGCGGCTCCGGCCACCCTTCCGGCGCGTCCCCCGGAAAGGGCAATTCGTCCACCCGGCCGAACTGATGCGGCTGGAACTCCAGCAGCCCCAGCCGGTCGAAATTGATACCGGCCAGCTCGCGCAGCCGGTCCGGACGGTTCAGATAGGCCCATTCGGCGCGCAGCACCCCCAGCTCCTCGCGCAGATCGGCAATGGCCAGCCGCAGCTCCGAAACCTCTCTCAAGGCCTGCTGGGTGGCGTAGTTCCCGCGGTAGGTCCAGAAGGCCAGCCCGATCACCCCCAGCGCGGACAGCACGACGAACAGTGTTCTCATCTGCGCTTTCCTCCTCCGTCCCTCTCTCCGCCCCTTTCCCGGCCGAAGCTCGGCAACCCCAGCGCCGCCCGGTCGGCGGGCGCCGGCGGCGCGGCGGTGCGCTCGGCAAGGCGCAGCCGCGCGGAACGGGCCCGCGGATTTGCGGCCAGCTCTGCCGGATCCGGCGCGATCGCCGGCCCCAGAAGGCGGAACGCCGGCACCCGGCCCGCCGCCGCAGGCGCATGCCGGCTGCCGCCCCCTCCCGTCGAGGCGCGCTGACGCAGGAAGCGCTTCACGATCCGGTCCTCCAGCGAATGGAAGCTGATCACCGCCAGCCGCCCGCCGGGGGCCAGCGCGCGCTCGGCCGCCTCCAGCCCCTTCACCAGCTCGCCGAGCTCATCGTTCACCGCGATCCGCAACGCCTGGAAGACGCGGGTCGCCGGGTGGTGCCGTCCGGCCCGGCGCGGCAGGCATTTCTCGACGAGCCGCACCAGCTGCCCGGTGGTCTCGATCCGCTCCACCTTCCGCCGCTCCACGATCAGCCGCGCGATCCGGCGGGCTGCGCGCTCTTCGCCGTAATGGCGGAAGATGCCGGCCAGGTCGGCCTCGTCGGCCGCGTTCACCAGGTCGGCGGCGCTGGGGCCGCTCCGGCTCATCCGCATGTCGAGCGGACCGTCCCGCATGAAGGAGAAACCGCGCTCGGCCCGGTCGAGCTGCATCGACGACACCCCGAGATCGAGCAGCACGCCATCCAGCCCGCGCGCATGTTCGTCCAGCCTGGCGAAGCTGCTCCGCACCAGCTGCAGCCGGTCGCCATAGGCCCCGGCCCAGCCCCGCGCCAGATCGAACACGTCCGGGTCGCGGTCAAGCCCGATCACCCTGTCGGCCCCGGCCTCCAGCAGCGCGCGGGCATGCCCGCCGGCGCCGAAGGTGCCGTCCAGCCAGGTGCCGGAAACCGGCGAAAGCGCCGCGACCAGCGGGCGCAGGAGAACCGGGACATGGAGCGCGCCGGCCGGAGGCTCCGAGGATGCGCCGGAAGGGGGAGTGCGGGCCGTTGCCGCCATGTTCAGCCTCCCTCCGGCGAATCCAGGAGCGACAGCACGTCGAAGTCCTCCGGCTGCTCGGCAAGGAAGGCGGCGATGCGCGCCCGACCGACGGTTTCGTAGGTTTCGGGCTTCCAGATCTTGAAGGTATCGCCCGAACCGATGAACAGCGCCTCGTCCTCCAGTTCCAGCTTGTCGCGCAGCTTCTGCGGCAGGATCAGCCGGCCGTCGCGGTCCACCTCGCTGGGCAGGGACTGCCCCTGGAACAGATCCTCGAGAATGCGCCGCCGGGTCGAGCCGCGCGGCAACGCCGCGATCTTGCGGTCCACCTCGTCGATGGCCTCCATGGTATAGACTTCGAGAAACTTCTGGCTTTCGCCGCCGTAGTGGATGACGAATTGCGGACGCAGCCCCCTGGTCCAGTCCGGGTCGCCGGCCTCGAGCACGCGGCGGAACGGGGCCGGAACCGAAACCCTGCCCTTGGCATCCACCTTGTGGTGACTCTCGCCTCTGAACCTGCGCGCCACTGCCTGCCTCGCGGCCCCTCTTCACTGCCCCGCTTCACCGCCCGCCGCCTGCTCGGGGCGGAAAGAAAACGGCGGACCGAGCCGCTGCCACTGCCCGATCCGCCGCCCTCGTCCCATTTCTGGGCTGTCCAGCTGCGCGCGCCACCTGGGGGGATGTCTGCTCGCCCGCGCGCCGGATCTCTTCGTCTGCAAGGGGAGGGCTGCCTGCATGAAACCTGCTTGTTGTTCCTGGGGAGAATTCCGGGGTCGTTGCCCCTTCGCCCGTCCTTGCACGAAAAGATATACATGGAACTTCATGGCCTGACAACAAAAAATATCCTGAATCTCTGGAATTCCGTCACACGGCGTGGAAATTCAGCACGGGACCGGCAACAAATCAGACATAAGATATCAATTTATAGTATGTTTAAGCATTAAACACTCTATATATATGCCATTATATGCCTGATCACGTTTTTCCATGAAATACCATGAAAATTCGCTCCCGGCCCCGGAATCTCCCCGGAAGGCGCCCGAGCGCGCCCGGCAACCGCGGTTTCGCGGCCCGATTCCAGGACTTGCGAGAAACCCGGGCGGAAAGGGGGGAGGCCGATTCGCCGCCCGTCGCGGGCGGCGCGCCGTCTCGGGGGCGGGAGGCGCGCGATCAGAGCGGGAGGCGCGCGATCAGGTCCCGGGCCAGCCGGCCGTAGGCCTCCGCCAGCGGCCCCTCGCCCGCGGCGACCGGCCTGCCCGCGTCACCGGCCTTGCGCACCTCCAGCGACAAGGGCAGTTCCGCAAGCAGCGGCACGCCCAGCCTTTCGGCCTCTTCCCTCACCCCGCCGTGGCCGAAGATGTGATCCTCGTTGCCGCATTGCGGGCAGATGTAGGTGGACATGTTCTCGATCAGCCCGAGGATCGGCACATTCACCTTGCCGAACATGGAAATCGCCTTGCGCGCATCCAGCAGCGCCACATCCTGCGGGGTCGAGACGATCAGCGCCCCGTCAAGCTCGCTCTTCTGGCTCAGCGTCAGCTGCACATCGCCGGTGCCCGGCGGCAGGTCCACCAGCAGCACGTCGAGCTCGCCCCAGAGCACCTGGCCCAGCATCTGCTGCAAGGCCCCCATCAGCATCGGGCCGCGCCAGACCAGCGCCTCGTTTTCCGGCACCATCAGGCCGATGGACATGAACTTCACCCCATGCGCCTCCAGCGGCACCAGCAGCTTGCCGTCGGGCGACTGCGGCTTCCTGTTCAGCCCCATCATCCGCGGCTGCGAGGGCCCCAGGATGTCGGCATCCAGCAGCCCCACGGCCTTGCCGGCGCGCGCCAGCGCCACCGCCAGGTTCGACGACACCGTGGACTTGCCCACACCGCCCTTGCCCGAGGCGACGGCGACCAGCTTCTTCACGCCCTCGATCTTCCGCGGCCCCTGCTGCGGCTTCGGGTGGCCGCCGATCCGCGGCGGCTCGGGCGCCGGAGCAGAGGCCGGGCCGTGCGCCGTCATCACGATCAGCGCCTTCCGCACCCCTTCCAGGGCCTCTACCGCGCGCGCGGCCTCCTGCTCGAGCGGGCGCAGCGCACGGGCCTGTTCGGGGCTTTCCGCCTCGATCACGAAATGGACCCGGTCGCCCTCGATCCTCAGCGCGCGCACCAGGCCGCGCGACACCGGATCTCCGCCATCGGGCAGGCGCAGCTTCCGCAGCGCGTTCAGGACATCCCTTTCGCTCGGCGCCATGATCTTCACCCTCCTCGCTCTGCCCTCTTACTCGGCCGCTTTCCGCTCCAAGGCAAGCCCCGCGCGCCCCGGCGCGCCAAATGCCGCATCCCGCGACCGGCTCCCGCATCGGGCGACCCATGCGATTTCTGCATGGCAGCATTGCCGAACCGGACGTTGTGCGCGCGCAGCATCGGCCTATGTAGGGTGCACCGAAGCGGCAAGGCTTCTCCGAGACATCCGAACACCGCTCACGAGCACAACACACGCAAGTAACGACAAGTAACGAAAGGCCGCAGAAATGGCATTCGCACATGACATCAGCAGCGCACGGGCCGGGATCGCCCAGCGAGCCCTCGCCGTCCTCAGGGGCGCCGTGGCCCATTACCGCCGGTATCGGCTGGAACGGCGCACCTACCGCGAACTGGACGCGCTGAGCGATCGCGAACTGGAAGACCTGGGCCTGAACCGCGCGATGCTGCGCAGCATCGCCCGCGAGGCCGCGTGGCAGCGCTGAGCTTTCGGATTCGGCCGCTTCCGCCCTCCCTCGGAAGCGGCTGAAGCAGGCGGCGGCATTTCCTCCCTGATGCCGCCGCACGGATACGGGCCCCGGGCCCGGTGCAGAACGTCGGACGGTTTTCCTCCCTGAACCGGACGCGTGACGGGAACGGCGGCGCCTTCCTCCCTGGGCGCCGCCGTTTTTCGTTTTCCGTTTCGCGGCGCCTTGCCCTGCGCGACAGCTCCGCCTCGCGCCGGGCCGGCAGGACAGCGCCCGCCGCCGCCCGGTTCAGAACGGAACCTCGCCCGCCTGCCCGGCCGCCACCACGAACCGGGCGACGACCTTCTTCGTTCCGGCCTTGTCGAAGGCGATGTCCAGCTTGTCGCCCTCGATCGCCGTGATGCGGCCGTAGCCGAATTTCTGGTGAAACACCCGGTCGCCCTCGGTGAAGGCGGATACCGCGTCAAGGTCGATCACCGTGGCGCGTGTTTCGCGGGGCTGGCTGGTGGCGAACTGGCGCTGGCGCGACTGCAGCCGTTTCCAGCCGGGCGAATTGTAGCCATCGGCGCGGCTTGCGCGGTCTTCAAGCCCCGAGCCGCCCCCCGCCCCGCCGGGCGCCGCCGCGCCATAGCCGCCGCCGTAGAGCCCCGGCGGGGTCAGCACCTCCACGTGGTCGGCGGGCAGTTCGTCGATGAAGCGCGAAGGCAGCTGCGACTGCCACTGGCCATAGACCAGCCGGTTGGCGGCAAAGGACACGGTGCACAGGCGCTCGGCCCGGGTGATGCCCACATAGGCGAGCCGGCGCTCTTCCTCGAGCCCCTTCAGCCCGCTTTCGTCCATGCTGCGCTGGCTCGGGAACAGCCCGTCCTCCCAGCCCGGCAGGAAAACGGCGGGAAACTCCAGCCCCTTGGCGGCGTGCAGCGTCATGATCGACACCTTTTCGCCGCCCTCGTCGCTTTCGTTGTCCATGATAAGCGCCACATGTTCGAGGAAGCCCTGCAGGTTGTCGAACTGCTCCAGCGCCTTGACCAGTTCCTTGAGGTTGTCCAGCCGCCCCGGCGCTTCGGGGGTCTTGTCGGCCTGCCACATCGCCGTGTAGCCGCTTTCGTCCAGGATCGTCTCGGCCAGTTCGATATGCGACTGCGCCGGGTCGAGCGCGCGGGCGTGCCAGCGGTCGAACGCGGCGACCAGCTGCGCCACCTCGCCCCTGGCCTTGCCTTTCAGCAGCCCCTCGGCCGCGGCGATGCGCGCGCCCTCCAGCAGCGACAGGCCGGCATCGCGCGCCGTCCTCTGGATGGTCTGCAGCGCCTTGCCGCCGACCCCGCGTTTCGGGGTGTTGACGATGCGCTCGAAGGCCAGGTCGTCGTCGGGGCTGACAGCGACGCGGAAATAGGCCATGGCGTCGCGGATTTCCAGGCGTTCGTAGAACCGCGGCCCCCCGATCACGCGATAGGGCAGGCCGATGGTCAGGAAACGGTCCTCGAAGGCGCGCATCTGGTGGCTGGCGCGCACGAGAATCGCCATCCGGTCGAGCGACAGCGGCTCCATCCCGCGCGCGCCCCGCTGCAGCGCCTCGATCTCCTCGCCGATCCAGCGGGCTTCCTCCTCGCCGTCCCAATGGCCGATCAGGCGCACCTTCTCGCCGTCCCCGCCCGTCGTGAACAGCGTCTTGCCCAGCCGCCCGGCGTTTTGCGCGATCAGGGCGCTGGCGACGGCCAGGATATGCGCGGTCGAGCGGTAGTTCTGTTCCAGCCGCACCACATGGGCGCCGGGGAAATCCCGTTCGAAGCGCAGGATGTTGCCCACCTCGGCCCCGCGCCAGCCGTAGATCGACTGGTCGTCGTCGCCCACGCAGCAGATGTTGCGATGGCCCGCCGCCAGCAGCCGCAGCCACAGGTACTGGGCGACGTTGGTATCCTGGTATTCGTCCACCAGGATATGGCTGAACCGGCGCTGGTATTGGGCGAGGATATCGTCGTGGCTCTGCAGGATCGTCACCACATGCAGCAGCAGGTCGCCGAAATCCACCGCGTTCAGGGTGGCCAGCCGCTGCTGATACTCCGCGTAAAGCTGCTGTGCGGCGTTGTTGAAGGCGCCCGCTTCGCCCGCCGGCACCTTGTCGGGCGTCCAGGCGCGGTTCTTCCAGTTGTCGATGATATGGGCCAGCTGGCGCGCCGGCCAGCGTTTGTCGTCGATGCCGGCGGCCTGGATCAGCTGCTTCAGCAGGCGCAGCTGGTCGTCGGTGTCGAGGATGGTGAAATTGGATTTCAGCCCCACCAGTTCCGCGTGCCGGCGCAGCATCTTCACGCAGATGGCATGGAAGGTGCCCAGCCAGGGCATGCCCTCGACCGTCCGGCCCAGAAGCCGGCCCACCCGCTCCTTCATCTCGCGCGCGGCCTTGTTGGTGAAGGTGACGGCAAGAATTTCGTGCGGGCGCGCCCGGCCGCTGTGCAGCAGGTGGGCAATGCGGGCGGTCAGGGCGCGGGTCTTGCCGGTGCCTGCACCCGCCAGCATCAGCACCGGGCCGTCCAGCCGCTCCACCGCCTCGCGCTGGGCCGGGTTGAGCCCTTCCAGATGGGGCGCCGTCCGGGCCGCCACGGCCCGCGCCGACAGCGGCAGCGCCCCGGCGGCCCCGGATTCGTCGAAACTGCTCATGGGGCGAGCATACCGGCGCGCGGCGGAAAGGAAAAGCACGCGGTTCGCGAAATGTTCCACTTCCCGTCTTTACCGGATCTTTATCCTTCCCCCGCAGGATACCACCGCCACGCAGGAGGGAACACGGGGAGCGCGCATGAACACACGGAAACGGGGTATCGGCGGATTCTGCAGCCGGGTCGGCTGCACCATACGCTTTGTCGCGATGAGCACGCTGATCGCTGCGACCGCGATGGCCGCTGTCGTCTACCTGCCCGGCCCGATCTCCAGCCGGCTTTTGCAGGACGACATGATCGCCCGGGCAACGGCCTGGGAAAACGGGCTCGCCAACGTGCTGGCCAACGGGCGGCGGAGCTTCGCCAACGGCAGCATCGCGCCCGAGGACGGCTTCGCGCTTGATCTCTTCGTCTACAGCACCGACATCTATCGCCTGAAGATGTTCGACGCCACCGGGCGCGTGTTCCATTCCTCGCGCCCGGGTGGGGTGGGCGCGGTCAACGACAAGCCCTATTTCCGTGAAATCGTCGCGGCCGGGGATTACTATTACAAGCAGGTCGTCAAGACCGTCGGCGAAATCCCGGAACTGGCCGGCACGATGCCCGCCGACGCCGAGCGGCTGATCGCCGAGATCTACGTGCCGGTGATGGTGGATGGCCGTTTCGCCGGCGCGGTGGAATTCTATCGCGACATCACCGAGATCCACGGCCTGTTCCGCAACCGGGTCAAGACGGCGCTGGCCCTGCTGGCGGTCGCCGGGGTCGTGCTCAGCACCGCCACCATCGCCGCGGTGCTGATGGCCGGCCAGCGCCGGATGCGGCAACTCCGCGAACGGGCCGAAAAGGAAAAGGAGCTGATGGAAAAGCAGGTGCGCCTTAACCGCGAGGTGCGCCTGCTGTCGGAGCTGAACGAATGGCTCCAGTCCAGCCGCTCTCTGGAAGAGCTGTTCGACATGGTAAGCGCCTTCATGTCGAAACTTCTGACCGACTGCGCCGGCTCCATCTACGTCTATTCCAACTCGCGCGATGTTCTGGACGGCACCTGCACCTGGAACGGCGGGCTGCTGCACGAGCATATCAACCCCGAAAGCTGCTGGGGGCTGCGGCGCGGGCGCACCTATGCCTACGGCACCAGCGAGATCGACTTTCTCTGCGAACATGTGGACGAGGCCTGCCACGACGGGCAGCCCTATTTCTGCTTCCCGATCCTGGCGCATGGTGAAACCGTGGGCCTGATGCATCTCGTCCCGATCAACGGGATCAGTCGGGAGGATTTCCTGAACATGCGGCGGCTGGCCCAGATGTCCGCCGAACAGATCAGCCTGGCGATCGCCAATGTGCGCATGCGCGACCAGCTGCATCACCAGTCGGTGCGCGACCCGCTGACCGGCCTGTTCAACCGCCGCTACTTCCTCGAAACTCTGCGCAAACATGTGGAGGCGGCCAGGCACCGCCACCAGCCGCTGGCGGTGCTGTCGATCGACGTGGACCATTTCAAGAAGTTCAACGACAATCACGGCCACGACGCCGGCGACATGGTGCTGCGTGCGGTCGGCTCGACCCTGGAACAGCACTGCGACGGAGACGAGACCCCCTGCCGTTTCGGCGGCGAGGAATTCGTGGTCATGCTCCCCGATACCGACACCGGCACCGCATGCCGGCGGGCAGAGGAACTCCGCGCAGCGGTGGAAGGGATCACGGTGCGCTACGGCGAAAAGACCCTGCCCCGGATCACCATCTCCGTGGGTCTCTCCGTATTCCCCGCGCATGGCAACATGCCGCAGGATCTGCTGAAGGCGGCCGACAACGCGCTTTATGACGCCAAGGCCAGAGGGCGCAACCAGGTCTGCATTGCCGGCGGCGGCAGCGCCGCGGAGGCGGACAAGCCGCCGGTCGTCACACCCCTCCCCACGGCCGGACAATCCGCACGCCGCAAGGCCGACACCCCCTCCCGGCGCGACAAGGGATGAGCACCCTGCCCGGAACGCGGGTCCGGCACAGCCACCCCGACCGAACCGGCTCTTTCCCGGGGGCCACCCCGTTTTCCGGGGAGTCGGCCCGGGGTCGCCCGGAAAGCCGCACATGCCGGCCGGGTCGAGACAGCCGCAAGGCACCCGGCCTTCACTTTTCCGCCAGCGGCCCCGTGATGCCTCGCACCGGAGAAGCCCTTGCCACAGTCTGATCCGAACTGTTCCAGTCGGCATGTGCCCGAAACGGTGAAACGTCTCCTTCGAAACGTCCCCTACCGTCCCTGGGCTTCCTGCTGCTTGGCGCCGGCGCGGCGCTGGCGCACGGTTTCAATGTCACCATGCTGCAGCCCGGGGGCGGGCGAGAGCGGGTGCTGGCGACATTCCTGACCGCCTCGGCCGAGCGTGACAGCCATCCGGGTGGAAAAGCAACGGCCACCGCGGCGGGCTCGATGTGTATGTAGCCATGCTGGAATCCGAGCGCGCCGACGGCATGACCCGCAGAATCCGGGACGGCAACGCCCCGGATATCGTTGTCGATCTGCGCGGCGGCGCGGCACCGATGCAGGAGGTGCGGTTCTTCTCCTGGAAACGATGCCGGCCCGGGCGACAGCCGACTTCCTGCCCGGTTTCGAAGCCCGCTACCGCGCTGTCACCCGCCCTCCGGCCGATGATCTGGCCCGGCGCACCCATGTTGCCGCCCGCCTCATCGACAGGGGGGCGTGCGCAGGGCGGGGTTGACGACAGCTCCGCGCTGGCGGCGGCGGTGCGGGGCTACTGAGCCGCTCCGACACGGAACCCGCGCCCCCCGCAACGCGCGCAGCGGCAGAACGCCTCTTGGCGTTGCCCCGACGCCCGCCTATACCGGCCGCAGGTCGTCAGCGGACGGGGAGAGCGCCATGCCCGAATTCGAGAAGATCCTTGTCGCCAACCGCGGTGAAATCGCCATCCGGGTGATGCGCGCGGCCAACGAGCTGGGCAAGCGCACGGTCGCCGTCTATGCCGAGGAAGACAAGCTCAGCCTGCACCGCTTCAAGGCGGATGAGGCCTATCGCATCGGCGAGGGGCTCGGCCCGGTCGCCGCCTATCTGAGCATAGAGGAGATCATCCGTGTCGCCCGCGCCTGCGGGGCCGACGCCATCCACCCGGGCTACGGCCTGCTCAGCGAGAACCCCGAGTTCGTCGAGGCCTGCGAGGCCGCCGGCATCGCCTTCATCGGCCCGCGCGCCGAAACCATGCGCGCGCTTGGCGACAAGGCCAGCGCGCGGCGCGTCGCCATCGAGGCCGGCGTGCCGGTGATCCCGGCAACCGACGTGCTGGGCGAGGACATGGAAGAAATCGCCCGCCAGGCCGAGACGGTCGGCTACCCGCTGATGCTCAAGGCATCTTGGGGCGGCGGCGGGCGCGGGATGCGGCCGATCATGGGCCCCGAGGAACTGGCCGAAAAGGTGCTGGAAGGCCGGCGCGAGGCCGAGGCCGCCTTCGGCAACGGCGCGGGCTACCTGGAAAAGATGATCACCCGCGCCCGCCATGTGGAGGTGCAGATCCTGGGCGACCGGCACGGCGAGATCTACCACCTGTGGGAGCGCGACTGTTCGGTGCAGCGGCGCAACCAGAAGGTGGTCGAGCGCGCCCCTGCCCCCTACCTGACCCGAGCCCAGCGCGAACGGCTCTGCGATCTCGGCAAGCGCATCTGCCGGCACGTGAACTACCAGTGCGCCGGCACGGTGGAATTCCTGATGGACATGGAGTCGGAGGAATTCTACTTCATCGAGGTCAACCCCCGCATCCAGGTCGAGCACACCGTGACCGAGGAGGTCACCGGCATCGACATCGTCGCCGCCCAGATCCTGATCACCGAGGGCAAGACCCTGGCCGAGGCCACCGGCGCCGCCAGCCAGGCAGAGGTAACCCTTTCGGGCCACGCGCTTCAGTGCCGCATCACCAGTGAAGACCCGACCAACAACTTCATCCCCGACTACGGCCGCATCACCGCCTATCGCGGCGCCACCGGCATGGGGATACGCCTGGACGGCGGCACCGCCTACAGCGGCGCGGTGATCACCCGCTACTACGACAGCCTGCTGGAAAAGGTCACCGCCTGGGCCCCCACCCCCGAAGCGGCAATCGCCCGCATGGACCGCGCCCTGCGCGAATTCCGCATCCGCGGGGTCGCCACCAACATCGCCTTCGTCGAGAACCTGCTGAAACACCCGAAATTCCTGAACAACGACTACAGTACCCGTTTCATCGACGAAACGCCCGAGCTGTTCTCCTTCCGCCCGCGCCGCGACCGGGCGACCAAGATTCTGACCTATCTTGCCGACATCACCATCAACGGCCACCCGGAAACCGAAGGCCGCCCGCGCCCGCCGGCCGAGGCACGCCCGCCGCGCCTGCCCGACCTGCCCGCCGGAACGCCACCGCCGGGCACGAAGCAGATCCTCGACGAGCAGGGCCCCGAGGCGCTGGCCGCGTGGATGGCGGCGCAGAAGCGGCTGCTCGTCACCGACACCACCATGCGCGATGCGCATCAGTCGCTCCTGGCCACCCGGATGCGCTCGATCGACCTGATCCAGGCCGCCCCGGCCTACGCCGCCAACCTGCCCGGCCTGTTCTCCGTCGAATGCTGGGGCGGCGCGACCTTCGATGTCGCCTACCGTTTCCTGCAGGAATGCCCCTGGCAGCGGCTGCGCGACATCCGCGCGGCCCTGCCCAACGTGATGACCCAGATGCTGCTGCGCGCTTCCAACGCCGTGGGCTATACCAACTACCCCGACAACGTGGTGCGCTCCTTCATCGCCCAGGCGGCGAAAACCGGGGTCGATGTGTTCCGGGTCTTCGACAGCCTGAACTGGGTGGAAAACATGCGCGTGGCGATGGACGCGGTGATCGAGGTCGGCAAGCTCTGCGAGGGCACGATCTGCTACACCGGCGACATCTTCGACCCGGACCGCGCCAAGTATGACCTGAAATACTATGTCGGCATGGGCAGGGAGCTGCGCGCCGCCGGCGCCCATGTGCTGGGCCTCAAGGACATGGCGGGCCTGCTGAAACCGGCGCAGGCCCGGGTTCTGGTCAAGGCCCTGAAGGACGAGGTCGGCCTGCCGATCCATTTCCACACCCACGACACGTCCGGCATTGCCGGGGCCACGGTTCTGGCCGCCGCCGAGGCCGGGGTGGATGCGGTGGATGCGGCGATGGACGCCATGTCGGGGGGCACCTCGCAGCCGTGCCTCGGCTCGATCGTCGAAGCGCTGCGCCACACCGAGCGCGACACCGGGCTGGACATCGGCGCCATCCGCGAGCTGTCGAACTACTGGGAAGCGGTGCGCGCGCAATATGCCGCCTTCGAAAGCGGCATCGAGGCGCCGGCCAGCGAAGTGTATCTGCACGAGATGCCCGGCGGCCAGTTCACCAACCTCAAGGCCCAGGCCCGCGCGCTGGGGCTGGAAGAGCGCTGGCACGAGGTCGCCCAGGCCTATGCCGACGCCAACCGCCTGTTCGGCGATATCGTCAAGGTGACGCCCAGTTCCAAGGTGGTGGGCGACATGGCGCTGATGATGGTCAGCCAGGGCCTGAGCGCCGAGGACGTTCTGGACCCGGCGCGTGAGGTCGCCTTCCCCGACAGCGTGGTGGACATGCTGCGCGGCAATCTCGGCCAACCCCCCGGCGGCTGGCCCGAGGCGATCGTGAAAAAGGTGCTGAAGGACGAAAAGCCCTCGACCGAGCGCCCCGGCAGGCACCTGAAGCCGGTGGATCTGGAAGCGACGCGGGCGAAACTGTCGGAAGACCTGGACGGCTTCGCGGTCGATGACGAGGATCTGAACGGCTACCTGATGTATCCCAAGGTGTTCCTCGACTACATGGGCCGGCACCGCAAATACGGCCCCGTGCGCACCCTGCCGACGAAGAACTTTTTCTACGGCATGGAGGTGGGCGAGGAGATCAGCGCCGAGATCGACCCCGGCAAGACGCTGGAAATCCGCTGCCAGGCGATCGGCGAGACCAACGAAGAGGGCGAGGCCAAGGTGTTCTTCGAACTGAACGGCCAGCCGCGGGTGATCCGCGTCGCCGATCGCAGGGCGAAGGCGGCGACCGGAACCCGCCCCAAGGCGGATCCGGCCAACCCGGCCCATGTCGGCGCGCCGATGCCCGGGGTGGTGGCCACGGTCTGCGTGAGCGCGGGCCAGAAGGTGACCCGGGGAGACCTGCTGCTGACCATCGAGGCGATGAAGATGGAAACCGGCATCCACGCCGAATCGGCCGGGGTGATCAAGGCTCTGCATGTCGCACCCGGCGCCCAGATCGACGCCAAGGATCTGCTGATCGAGCTGGAAGGGTGACCCGCCGCCCCGCCCCGGCAGGCCGGCGGCATCTTCCCGTGCCCTTTCCTGCATTTTCCTCTTGCAGCCGGGGCGCAGAATTTATATTTCCGCCTCACCCAATGGACGCGGGCGTAGCTCAGGGGTAGAGCATTACCTTGCCAAGGTAAGGGTCGTGAGTTCGAATCTCATCGCCCGCTCCAGAAATCTCCGGAAATCCGGTCGGGCCGGAAGCGGCTGGTGCAGGCCGGAAGCGGCTGGTGCGGGAACGCGCGGGAACGACAGGATCGCGGGCACGCTGCCCCAAAAGCACCGCCCGGGAGGTTGCGGCTCCGCAAGCGCCGCTTCCGCAGCGCTCCACCCGGCCAGACATCCCGCCCCGCGCGCGCCGCGGCTTCATCCCTTCGCCCCGGCGCCGCCGGCAAGCAGGGCCCCCAGCTCCTCGCGCAGCAGGTTCTTCTGCACCTTGCCCATCGCGTTGCGCGGCAGCGCGTCGCGCAGCACCACCCGCTTCGGAACCTTGAACCCGGCCAGCCGGCCGCGCAGCGCCTCCCGCAGCGCCTCCGGATCCGGGGCGCTCTGCCCCTCGGGGACGACCACCGCCACCACCGCCTCGCCCAGATCCGGCTCCGGCAGGCCTATCACCGCGCTCTCGCGCACTCCCTCCAGCCGGTCTAGCGCTTCTTCCACCTCTTTCGGATAGATGTTGTAGCCGCCGCTGATCACCACGTCCTTCGCCCGCCCGACGATGCTGACCCGACCCGCCTCGTCCATCACCGCCAGATCGCCGGTGATGAACCAGCCGTCGGGGCGGAATTCGGCCGCGCTCCTCTCCGGCATCTTCCAGTAGCCGGCAAAGACATTGGGGCCTGCAACCTCCAGCATCCCGACCGCACCGCGGGGCAGTTCCCGCCCCTCTCCGTCGGCCACCCGGACGCGGACACCGGGCAGCGGGAAACCCACGGTTCCGGCGATGCGTTCGCCGTCGCAGGGGTTCGAGGTGATCATCCCGGTTTCGGTCATCCCGTAGCGTTCGAGAATGCGCCGGCCCGTGCGCTGCTCGAAGCGGGCGAATGTCTCGGGCAGGAGCGGCGCCGAACCCGAGATGAACAGCCGCATGTTCGCGCAGCTCTCCCGGCCGAAACCGGGGTGCTCCAGCAGCCGGGTGTAGAAGGTCGGCACCCCCATGAGCACCGTTGCATCGGGCAGCCGGGCGACCAGCGCATCGACATCGAACCGGCTCTGGAAGATCACCCTTGAGCCGTTCAGCATCGCGCAATGCAGCGCCACGAACAGCCCGTGGACGTGAAAGATCGGCAGCGCATGCAGCAGGACGTCCCCCGGCCGGAACCGCCAGATCTCGTGCAGGGTCAGCGCGTTGGAGGCAAGGTTGTCGTGGCTCAGCATCGCCCCCTTGGAACGCCCGGTGGTGCCGGAGGTGTAGAGGATCGCGGCCAGATCTCCGCCGCCGCGGGGCGTGCTGCCGACATGCGGGGCGGCCTCCCGCGCCCTGTCGCTCAGCGTTCCCTCTCCCTCCGGGCCCAGCGTCAGCAGCACCGTTCCCGGCGCCAGGAGCGCTCCGGTCTCCCCGGCCCGGGAAGGTGCGCAGATCACCGCGCGCGGCTCGGAATCGGCGATGAAATATTCCAGCTCGGCCGCGGTATAGGCCGGGTTCAGCGGAACGAAGACCGCCCCGAGGCGCAGGCAGGCCAGATAGAGGGCAACCGCTTCGGGCGACTTGGCAACCTGCACCAGAACCCGGTCTCCTGCCTCCACGCCCGCCCCGGCCAGAACCGCCGCATGGCGCGCCGAAAGCGCCTCGGCCTCGGCGTAGCGCAGCACCCCCCGCTCATGTTCCAGAAACACCGCTTCCGGGTCTTCCGGAAAACGGCTGCGCAGCAGTTCGAACAGGCTCCTCCCAGGCATCCTTTCCGTGCTCCCTCGTGTTCCCTTCCGTCTTCTCCCCCGCCGTTCCCGGGGCGGAGCGCCGACCAGGCCCCATGCGCCGGCCGCATCCGCCTGTCGGCCGCTACCCGCCCCCGCCGCGCGGCGGGCCGGCGCGCCCCCCTTCCCGGCGGCCTTCGGAACCGGCCGGCGGCAGCTGCAGGCGGATCACGTTCACCGCGACATAGGGCCTGCCGCCGCGCTCCAGGATCACCGGTTCGAGCGCCCGGGCCTGCGGGTCGATCCCCCGCGCCCCGGCCAGAAGGGCACGCAGCCGTCCGGGTGCCTCCGCCAGCATCGCCGGTTCCAGAAGCAGCGCCGCTCCCCCCTCCGCCTGGCCCGCCATGTAGGCGAAGTGATGCGGGTTCCCCCACAGGACCCGCAGCGCGAACCGCCCGCGGAAGGCCGCCGAAATCGCCCCGGCCTCGATCCAGCCCGGAGTCGCGATCATCCGGATCCCGGCCAGATCTCCCCGCGCCTCGAGCGCCGGCGCCAGAGCGGCGTAGTCGAACACCCGGATCGTCCGGTCCCAGGCAGGCGGTTCGCCAGGGAGATACCGGGTCAGGATCCCGCTGCGCACATGCAGCAGCGCGGCCAGGATCAGCGCGTGCGCGACCACCAGGAAGCCGGCAAGCCACAATGCGGCGCGCCGGCGCGTGGCCGCCGGGGCCGAAGCCAGCCAGGCCCCGGCAAGCGGCATCGCATATTGCCAGCCCGGCAGCGTCCAGTGCGGCAGGCCCCGGCTGGCGAACAGATAGGCCAGGTTGAAGAAGAGCAGCGGCCCGAGCGCGATCAGCCCCACCAGCAGCCGCGCCGGATCGCGGCTGCGCAGCCCCGCGGCAAGACCGATCAGCCCCAGAACGAAGACCGGCGGCAGCAGGTAGAGAGCCTGCCCGAGGAGCATCTGCAGCAGATGCGCGGGGTTCACCCCCTGCCCGGTGCGCCCGCCCTGGAAGACGAACGAGGCCCAGCCGTTGTTCGCGTTCCACCAGAGCACCGGCGCCAGCCCGACCAGAGCGAGCGCCGCAGCCAGCCAGGGCCCGGGCGTGGCGAACCAGCGCTGCCCCTGCCGTGTTGCGAGCGCGAAGATCAGCACCGAGAGCACCAGCAGCCCGGCATGGTATTTCGAGGCCAGCGCCAGCGCCAGCCCGCCCCCGGCCAGGAGCCATTGCCCGGTGGTGGCCGCATCTCCGGCCCGGACGATCCGCACCAGCCAGTAGACGGCAAAGGCGCCGGCCATCATCAGCGGCCCGTCCGGCAGGATGAACACCCCGGCCAGGGCGAAGGCCGGCGACAATCCGAACAGCGCCAGCGCCCACAGCCCGGCCCGTGGCCCGCCCAGTTCCCGGCCGATCAGCCAGATCATCCAGGCGCTGCCTGCCCCGTAGAACAGATGCGGCAGCCGCAGCACGAGCGGCGCCTCGCTGCCGCTCAGCGCCGCCGCCGCCGGCGACCAGAAGCCGACGGGGGGATGATCGAAGAAGGCCCAGGAAAACTCGCGCGCAACCGCCAGCGCATAGGCCTCGTCCACCCCCAGCGGCAGCAGGGCCGCGATCAGCAGCCGGAACAGCCCGGCAAGCAGGATCAGCCCGGCGATCCTCCATCGCGCCCGCTCCGGCCCGCCGGCCCGCTGTCGATCCGTTTCCATCCTGCTCTCCCGCCGCTCCGGCCGGCTCACCTCTTGCCACCATTCGGATGGCTTGGAAAGATGTCCCCCCCGGCTTATAAGCCGGCAACGCAACCACGGAACCGGGCCGGAAAATGCGCACAGCGACACTCGAACGGAAGACGGCGGAAACCGAGATCAGGGTCGAGCTGAATCTCGACGGCACCGGGCGCCACGCCAACGCCACCGGCATCGGCTTCTTCGATCACATGCTCGACCAGCTGGCCCGGCACGCGCTGATCGACCTGAAAATCACCGCCAGGGGAGATCTGCACATCGATGATCACCACACGGTGGAGGATGTCGGCATCACGCTGGGCCAGGCGCTGGCGCGCGCCCTGGGCGACAAGCGCGGCATCCTGCGCTACGGCGAATGCCGCCTGCCGATGGACGACACCCAGGTGGCCTGCGCGCTCGACCTGTCGGGCCGGCCCTACCTGGTCTGGAACATCGCCATGCCGAGCCCGAAGATCGGCAGCTTTGACAGCGAACTGGTGCGCGAATTCTTCCAGGCCCTTTCCACCCACGGGGGGATCACCCTGCACATGGACCTGATCCACGGGATCAACGCCCACCACATCGCCGAGGCCGCCTTCAAGGCCTGCGCGCGCGCCCTGCGCGGGGCCGTCGCGCCGGACCCGCGCGCCACCGGAACCATCCCCTCGACCAAGGGAGCGCTCTAGTGCGCACGGTCCTCGTCGATTATGACAGCGGCAACCTGCATTCGGCCCGCAAGGCCCTGGAGCGGATGGCGGCGGAAACTGGCGCCGGAGAAGTGATCCTCTCCTCCTGCCCCCAGGAGGTGGCCCGCGCCGACCGCATCGTGCTGCCCGGCGACGGCGCCTTTCCGGCCTGCAAGGCGCAGCTGGCCGGGCACGGCGGCCTGGCCGAAGCGATCGGGGAAGCGGTGCTCCAGCGCGCCCGCCCCTTCCTGGGGATCTGCGTCGGCATGCAGATGATGGCCACGGTCAGCCACGAATACGAGGTGACGGACGGCTTCGGCTGGATCGGCGGCGAGGTGGTGCAGATCCGGCCGTCCGATCCGTCGCTGAAGGTGCCGCACATGGGCTGGAACGATCTGATCCTGGACCGCCCGCACCCGGTCCTGGCGGGGATCGAAACCGGCGATCATGCCTATTTCGTGCATTCCTGGCACTTCCGCGTGAACGAGCCGGCCCATCTTCTGGCCCATTGCGACTACGGCGGACCGATCACCGCCATCGTCGGGCGCGACAACATGATCGGCACCCAGTTCCACCCGGAAAAGAGCCAGGCCGCCGGGCTGCGGCTGATTGCCAATTTCCTGCGCTGGAAACCCTGAAAGCGCCCCCGGCCCCGGGCCGGGCGGCGGCGCCCGTCAGCCACGCACCCGCAGCGCGCCCTCGAGCCAGGGCAGGCGTTCGGTCTGGGGCCCCACCACGAGCCGCTGCAGCAGCTCGCGCAGGCGCCCGGCGATGTCGGCCGGCATGTCGCCCAGAATGCCGCGGCGGGCAAACAGCGAGATCGCGCGCGGCGGCGGCGCAAATGGAAGCGGAAGCAGATCGACGCGCCCGGCAAAGCGCCTGGCATGGCTGGCCCCCAGCGGCGTCAGGATCGTCCAGCCCGCGCCGGCGGCCACCATCGCCATGATCGCATGGTAGCTGTCCAGCTCGAAACGGCTTTCCGGCACAAGATTCTGGCGCACCAGATGGTCGGAGATCACCCGCCCCATGTGGTGGCGCGTGGTATAGCGGATCAGCGGCATTTCCGCCAGAGCTTCGCCCGGCTCCGAGTCCGCCCCGATCCGGCCCCGGGGAACCACCGCGACGAAAGGGTCGCGCAGCAGCGGGAACACCTCCATCCACTCGGCCGCGGCCCCCATCTCGGCGGCCACGATCACGTCCAGCGCGCGGCTTTCCAGCTGATCGAACAGCCGGTGGCTGGCGCCGGTTTCCAGCAGGAACCGGCTCGCCCCCATTTCCTCGGCCAGCTGCGAGAGCAGGGCCGGGGTCACGTTGCTGTCGAAATCCTCGATCATGCCCAGCCGCAGCTGGGTCAGCGCCCGGCGGTCCAGCCGCGCCAGTTCCGACTGCGCCTGCGCGGCCTCGTTCAGGATCGTCTGGGCGTGGCGGCGGAACGCCTCGCCCGCCGGGGTCAGCGCCACCGGGCGGGCGCGGCGGTCCAGCAGGAGCGCGCCGACCGCCTCTTCCAGGTTGCTCAGCTGCTGACTGATCGCCGAGGGGCTTGCCCCCAGTCGCCGCGCCGCGGCCGAGATCGATCGCTCCTCCGCGGCAGCGGTAAAGACCTCTATCCCCCAGAGGGTTATCTTGCGAGACCTGTCAGCCATCCTTCCGCCCGGTCGCGGCGGGACGCCCCGCCCTTCGTTGTTGCGCCCCGCCCCGGCTCCCGCTCCGGCCCTTTCGCCGAATGCGCGATTGCCCCTTCTGCCCGCTCCGCCTGCCCGCGCGCGACCCGGCCCCACGATCCGGGCGCGCGATCCGGCGGAGTGTCAGAGGCGGGAGAGCCTTTCCTGAAGCTCGGCCAGCTGCCGCCTGATCTCCTCCAGCTCGCGCCGCTCCGCCTCCGCTTCGCCGGGCCCGGGCGCGCCGCCCTGCCCGGCGCTCCCGGCCTTGCCGGTCCCGGGGGGCGGCCGTTCTCCCGTTCCGCCGCCCGTTCCGCCGCTCATCGCCCGGAGAAAGGCCTGCTGCTGGGCCTGCAGCGCCTCCAGCCCCGGGAAACCGGCCAGCGGGGAAGCGATGCCACCGGCCATGCTCTCGACCATCTTCGCCTGGCCCTCGCGCAACATCTCGAAGGACATGGCCAGAACCTGCGGCACCACCGACTGCATGCCGCTGGCGTAGCTGCGCACCAGATCGGTCAGAACGGTCACCGGCAGCATGTTCTCGCCCCTGCCCTCGTGCTCCGAGATGATCTGGAGCAGATACTGGCGGGTCAGGTCGTCACCGCTCTTCAGATCGATGATCTTCACATCGCGGCCGGCCCTGATGAAGCCGGCGATATCGTCAAGGGTCACGTAGTCGCTGGTTTCGGTATTGTACAGGCGACGGCTGGCGTAGCGCTTGATCAGAAGCGGCTCGTTCTTGTCCGGCACGGCTCCCCCCGGTTGCGGCGTCATTGCGCGTTGCGGAAAAGACTAGGCCAGCCCGGCGGAAAAGGAAAGGGCGGGCCGGGGCCCGCCCGCAGCTCTGCCG
Source organism: Paracoccaceae bacterium (assembly GCA_026989055.1). Lineage (GTDB taxonomy): Bacteria > Pseudomonadota > Alphaproteobacteria > Rhodobacterales > Rhodobacteraceae > JAJRUE01. The sequence goes on along the minus strand of JALSKC010000004.1, from coordinate 60,696 downwards.
ACAGGGAGCGTCATCGGCACCCGCGCGCGCCCGGCGGGCGGCGCGGTATCCGTTCAGCCGGCGGCGGCCGCCTGTTTGGTGCGCCGCGCCGCGCCGACAGATGCCTTGCCGAAGGCGGCGGCCGCGTCTGCACCGATTTCCCTGCCCGCGGCAAGGACGAGCTCGACGGTTTCCATCTGGGCCTTGCGGGCGACCTCGGCCAGGGCGGCCAGCTGCTCGGCGGCCAGCGCGGCCTGGGCCGAGGCAAGGTCGGCCACCGCCTTGCCATAGCCGGCCGGGTCGGTTCCGGCGCCGCTCGCCGCGGTGCTCGCGCCGGCCGCGCGCTCGAGGCTTTCCCGTGTCCAGCGGCCGGAAATCTCGGCGCTCCGCTCCGCCGCTTCCAGCGCGACCCGCGACAGCTTCTCGCCCAGGGCGATCTGTGCCCGGAAGGCGTTTTCGAATGCGGCCGGGTCGGGAGCGAAGGCTCCCATCATTTCCTGCAGCCCCTTCAGGGGGGCGGTGTCGTTCTGCTGCGTCTTCGCCATTGTCCTGTTCCCGTATCTTCTGTCTTCGCGCCGCGGGCGCCAGTCGCCCGGTCTGCGCATTGCACATCCTGCGGGACATATCGCCGCTGCGACGCAGCATTTCAAGGGGATTTTCTGCGGTGCGGCAAAAAATGCGCGGCACGATACCGCGGCAAGGTCTCCGAAATCCCGGAAACGCCTCTTCTTTCAGCCTCTTGCCTGTTTCAGCACATAGGTTCCCGGCGCCGGGCACAGCGGCGGATATGTCACGCTGCCCGGTTTCCGGGCCGGAATCATCCGCCCGGAGCGGCGCTTCAGCCAGGCTTCCCAGCGGGGCCACCAGGAGCCTTCGTGAAATGTCGCCCCGGCCCGCCAGGCGGCATGTTCCAGGCGCGCATCCGGGTTCGTGTAATGGCCGTATCTGCTCCGCCCCGGCGGGTTCACGATACCGGCGACATGACCGCTCTGCGACAGGATGAAGCTCTTGCTGCGCGCGCCCATCTGCCGGAAGCCGTCGTAGCAGGCGCTCCAGGGGGCGATGTGGTCTCCCTCGCAGGCCACGGCGCACAGCGGCACCGTCACGTCCCGGAGCGACAGCCGCTCGCCGAGCAGCGGGAAGGCGCCCTTCGCGAACAGGTTGTCGCGGCACAGCCCGTGCAGGTATTCGAGCGCCATCCGGCCGGGCAGGTTGGCGCCGTCGCCGTTCCAGTAGAGCAGATCGAAGGCCGGGGGCGGCTCGCCCATCAGGTAGCTGCGAATCGCGGGGCGGTAGATCAGGTCGGTCGAGCGCAGGAAGGAAAAGCTGCGCGCCATGAACAGCGCCCGCAGGATTCCCTCCTGGCGGAGCTGCCGCTCGATCCCGCCCAGGAAGTCATCTGCCAGGAACACCCCGACCTCGCCGGGATCGGAGAAATCGGTGAGCGTGGTCAGGAAGCTGGCGCTTCCGACCCGCCTTTCGCCACGCTTCTTCAGCAACGCCAGGGTCAGGGCCAGAGTGGTGCCGGCGATGCAGTATCCGACCACGTTCGGCCGTTCCTCGCCGGTGATCTCGCGCACCACCTCCAGGACCTTCAGATAGCCTTCCGAAACATAGTCGTCCAGGCCCACCTCGGCATGGCTTTCATCCGGGTTGACCCAGGAAACCATGAACAGCGTGTAGCCCCGTTCGACCAGCCATTTCACCAGGCTGTTCTGCGCACGCAGGTCGAGGATGTAGAACTTGTTGATCCAGGGCGGGAAGATCACCAGCGGCACCCTGTGCACGGTCTCGGTGGCCGGGGCATACTGGATCAGTTCCAGCAGCCGGTTGCGGAAGACGACCTCTCCCTCGGTAACCGCCAGGTTGCCGCCCACCCGGAAGGCGTTGCGGTCGGCCAGGGTCACCACCAGCTCGCCGTCGTTGGCCTCCAGGTCGCGCACCAGGTTCTCCAGCCCCCTGAGCAGCGATTCCCCCCCGGTTTCCGCCGCCCGCGCCAGCGCCTCCGGGTTGGTGGCCAGGAAATTGGCCGGGTTGAACATGCTCATGATCTGGCGGGAGAAGAAGGCCAGGCGGCGGCGCTCCCGCTCGTCCAGCCCCTCGAGGCCCCGGACGGTTTCTTCCAGCGCCTTCTCGTTCAGCTGATACTGGCGCTTGAGCATCCGGAAATAGGGGTGCTGCTCCCACAGCGGGCTGGCGAAGCGCGGATCTTCCGGCGCTTCCGCGGCGGCGTCCGGCCCCTCCTCCTGCGCCTGCCCGGCCAGCGCGATGCTGCGCAAGGTCGCGCTCCAGTAGTCCGCCTGCTGCCCGAACAACCGCGCCGGCGAGCTCAGGGCCCCGCTCATCCAGGCGAGCGCCGCCTTCAGGAACAGCTCCTGCCCCGGCGCGTCCAGCCCCGGATCATGCGGCCGGCGCCGCCCGAGCGCGGCGACCAGCCGCCGCGACAGTTCCTCGAGCCGGGCCAGATCGACCTGCAGCCGCGCCGGATCGGGGGAGCCGGGGGAACTGTCCGACTGTCCGGTTGTCATCGTCGCTCATCCATCCTACCCTGTGCAGTTGCAGCATAACGGAACCGGCGCGACGGAGGAAGCCGGAGAAACCGCCGGACGGAACTTTCGGAGACCCGCATGCGCCACATGGCCAGCTACGATCTGATGGAAACCATGCGCACCACCAGCCAGTGGCTGGGCGCGACGGCGCAGGCCTTCGGTTCCTATCCCGTGATGGGCATGATGCCCTCCCCCTGGCCGCAGCTGGTCGCCGCCTGGGGCGAGGTGACCGAGCGCAGCTTCGCCCGGATGGCCGCCCGGCCCGACTGGGGCATCGCCTCGGTGGTGGGCGAGGACGGGCGCGATCACGAGGTGCATGTGGAAAGGCTGCTGCGCAGGCCGTTCGCAGACCTGATCCGCTTCCGGGTGCAGGGGCGGGCGGAACGCCGACGCCGGGTGCTGCTGGTGGCGCCGATGTCGGGGCATTACGCGACCCTGCTGCGCAGCACGGTCAGCAGCCTGCTGCCCGACTGCGAGGTTCACGTCACCGACTGGCACAACGCCCGCGACATTCCGGTTTCCGAGGGCCGCTTCGACGTCGAGGACTACACGCTCTACCTCGTCGATTTCATCCGCCACCTGGGCCCCGACCTCCATGTGATCGCCGTCTGCCAGCCGGCGCCGCTGACTCTGGCCGCCACCGCCTGGCTGGCCGCGCAGGAGCCGGCGGCACAGCCGCGCTCGCTCACGCTGATCGGCGGCCCGGTCGATCCCGACGCCGCCCCCACCGAGGTGACCGACTTCGGCGCCCGCGTCACCATGGGCATGCTCGAAAAGACAATGATCCAGCGCGTCGGGTTCAAGTATCGCGGGGTCGGGCGGCTGGTCTATCCGGGGCTGTTGCAGCTGGCCTCCTTCATGACGATGAACGCCGAGCGCCACATCCGCGCCTTCGGCGGACAGATCCTGAGAGCCGCCCGCGGCGAGGCTGCCGATCACGACCGGCACAACCGCTTCTATGACGAATATCTCGCGGTGATGGACATGCCGGCCGAGTTCTACCTGTCCACCGTCGAGCGCATCTTCAAGAAGCGCGAGATCGCCCGCAACGCCTTCACCCTCCGGGGGAGGAAGGTGGATTTCGCCGCCATCTCCGATGTCGCGGTGAAGGTGGTGGAAGGCGCGGAAGACGACATCTCCGCCCCCGGCCAGTGCCGGGCGGCGCTGGATCTGCTCGTCGGCCTGCCGGAAGCGAAGAAGGCCAGCCATCTGGAACCGGGGGCAGGCCATTACGGGATCTTCGCCGGGCGCAGCTGGCGGGACAACATCCGCCCGCTGGTGCTGGAGTTCATCGACACCACCTCGGGCCCCGCCGGTCGATCCTGAACGCCGAACCCGAGACCGACCTTGCCCCCGGAGCCGCAGGACAGCCCCACCCCCGTGCCAGGCCAGCCGCGCGCCCGCGGCCGGATCGCGCTGTCGCTGTGCCGGAGCGCGCGCGGAACCGAGATCGCCCGGCTGCACCACTCCGGGGCAATGAAGGCTCTTTTCCCGCGCGAGGGGGGCACCGGGCTGCGGGCGGTGCTGATCAACACCGCCGGCGGGGTGACCGGAGGCGATTCTCTCGGCTGCCGGATCCGGGCCGGAGCGGGCACCTCGGCAACGATCACCACCCAGGGCGCGGAGCGGGCCTACCGGGCGCTGCCGGGGCAGAGCGCCATGGTGGACAACAGGCTCCGGCTCGACGCCGGGGCCCGGCTGCGCTGGCTGCCGCAGGAAACGATCCTGTTCCGGGGCGCCTCCTTCCGGCGGCGGCTTCTGGTCGAGATGGCGGAAGATGCCGCGCTGCTGCTCGCCGAGCCGGTGGTCTTCGGCCGCGCGGCAATGGGCGAACGGCTGGAGGAGGCCGCCTTCGAGGACCGGCTCGAGATCCGCCGCAACGGCCGGCTGATCTGGCTGGAATCACTGCGCATGCACGGCGACATCGCCGCCCGGCTGGCCCGCCGCTACCTGGCGGGCGGCGCCGGGGCGATGGCCGGGCTCGTCTATGTCGCCCCCGATGCGCCGCTGCAGCTGGAGCGGCTGCGCGCGCTGCTGCCGGAAACCGCCGGCGCCAGCATGCCGGCGCCTGACATGGTGATCTTGCGTCTTCTGGCCCGGGACGGTTATCTGATGCGCAGGGCCCTGATCCCGATCCTGGCCCTGCTGACCGATGACGACCTGCCCCGGAGCTGGGCACGCTGAAATGCTGAAATGCTTGAAATGAGGTCGAAATGCAGCTGACCCCGCGCGAGAAGGACAAGCTTCTGATCGCCATGGCGGCCGAGGTCGCCCGCCGGCGCCTGGCGCGCGGCGTGAAGCTCAACCATCCCGAAGCGGTGGCGCTGATCACCGACTTCGTGGTCGAGGGCGCGCGCGACGGGCGCTCGGTCGCCGATCTGATGGAAGCCGGCGCCCATGTCCTGAGACGCGAGCAGTGCATGGAAGGCGTTCCCGAGATGATCCCCGAACTGCAGGTCGAGGCCACCTTCCCCGACGGCACCAAGCTGGTCACCGTGCATCAGCCGATCCGGACCGGAGAAAGCGCGTGACGATCCCCGGAGAACTCTTTCCCGCCGCCGGCGAGATCGCCCTGAACGCCGGGCGCGAAACGATCGTTCTGGAAGTGGCCAACACCGGCGACCGCCCGGTGCAGGTGGGCAGCCATTACCATTTCGCCGAAACCAACCCGGCGCTGGAATTCGACCGCGCGGCAGCGCGCGGGATGCGGCTCGACATCCCGGCCGGCACGGCGGTGCGTTTCGAGCCGGGCCAGCGGCGCGAGGTGACGCTGGTGCCGATCGGCGGGGCGCGGCGGGTATTCGGGTTCAACGGGCAGGTGATGGGAGATCTCTGATGGCCGCGAGGATTTCCCGCCCCGAATATGCCGCCATGTTCGGCCCGACCACCGGCGACCGGCTGCGGCTGGCCGACACCGATCTGATCATCGAAGTGGAACGCGACCTGACCACCTACGGCGAAGAGGTCAAGTTCGGCGGCGGCAAGGTGATCCGCGACGGCATGGGCCAGAGCCAGGCCACCCGCCAGGAAGGCGCGGCGGATACCGTCATCACCAACGCGCTGATCGTCGATCACACCGGCATCTACAAGGCCGATATCGGGCTGCGCGACGGGCGGATCGCGAAGATCGGCAAGGCCGGCAACCCCGATACCCAGCCCGGCGTCGATATCGTGATCGGGCCCGGCACCGAGATCATCGCCGGCGAGGGCAGGATCCTCACCGCCGGCGGCTTCGACAGCCACATCCACTTCATCTGCCCGCAGCAGATCGAGGATGCGCTGCATTCGGGCATCACCACCATGCTGGGCGGCGGCACCGGGCCCGCGCACGGCACTCTGGCCACCACCTGCACGCCGGGGCCCTGGCACATCGGGCGGATGCTGCAGGCGGCCGATGCCTTCCCGATGAACCTGGCCTTCGCCGGCAAGGGCAACGCCAGCCTGCCCGCGGCACTGGAAGAGCAGGTGCTGGCCGGCGCCTGCGCGCTCAAGCTGCACGAGGACTGGGGCACCACCCCGGCCGCCATCGACTGCTGCCTGTCGGTGGCCGAGGCAATGGACGTTCAGGTGATGATCCATACCGACACGCTGAACGAATCGGGTTTCGTCGAGCACACGCTGGCGGCCATGAAGGGGCGCACCATCCACGCCTTTCATACCGAGGGCGCCGGCGGCGGCCATGCGCCGGATATCATAAAGATCTGCGGCGAGCGCCACGTGCTGCCGGCCTCCACCAACCCCACCCGCCCCTTCACCGCCAACACGATGGAAGAACATCTGGACATGCTGATGGTCTGCCATCACCTGGACAAGTCGATCCCCGAGGATGTGGCCTTCGCCGAAAGCCGGATCCGGCGCGAGACCATCGCCGCCGAGGACATCCTCCACGACATGGGGGCGTTTTCGATCATCGCTTCCGACAGCCAGGCCATGGGGCGCGTGGGCGAGGTGATTATCCGCAGCTGGCAGAGCGCCGACAAGATGAAGAAGCAGCGCGGCCGCCTGCCCGAGGAACAGGGCGACAACGACAATTTCCGCGTCCGCCGCTACATCGCCAAATACACCATCAACCCGGCCATCGCCCACGGCGTCGCCCACGAGATCGGCTCCGTCGAGGAAGGCAAGCGCGCCGATCTGGTGCTCTGGAACCCGGCGTTTTTCGGGGTCAAGCCCGAGATGGTGCTGCTGGGCGGTTCCATCGCCATGAGCCAGATGGGCGACCCGAACGCCTCGATCCCCACGCCGCAGCCGGTTCATTCTCGCTCGATGTTCGCCGCCTTCGGGCGCTCGGTCGAACACTCGGCCGTCACCTTCGTCTCGGAAGCGGCCCAGGCCGCAGGGGTGGGCGAACGGCTGGGGCTGGCCAGGGAGACGGTCCCGGTGCGGCACACCCGCGCCCTGGGCAAGGCCGACATGGTGCTCAACGATGCGCTGCCGGCAATCGAGGTGGACCCGGAGACCTACGAGGTGCGCGCGGACGGCGAGCTGCTCGCCTGCGAACCGGCCGAGGTGCTGCCGATGGCGCAGCGCTACTTCCTGTTCTGACCGTTCCGGGCCGCGCCATGCCCCTGCCCGCCGCCCGCATCCTGCACCGCTCCGGCCACTGGTCGGGCTCCGGCGATCACGTCATCCTGACCCATGAGGAACGCTTCCTGCGCCGCCGGGTGCTGGAAACCGCCGGCGGGCTGCGCTTTCTGGCCGACCTGCCGCAGACCGCGGGTCTGGGGCACGGCGATGCCTTCGAACTGGCCGACGGCCGGCTGATCGAGGTGCGCGCCGCAGCCGAGGATCTGCTGGAAGTCACCGGCCCCGACCTGCCCCGCCTGGCCTGGCACATCGGCAACCGCCACGCGCCCTGCCAGATCGAACCGGCGCGCCTGCTGATCGCCCGCGATCTGGTGCTGCGCGACATGCTGGAAGGCCTGGGCGCCAGCTGCCGCGAAATCCGCGAACCCTTCACCCCCGAAGGCGGTGCCTACGGCCACGGACGCATCCATTCCCATGCCTTCTGACGAGCATCTCCTCACCCTCGCGCAATGGTTCTCGCCCGCCTATCCGGTGGGGGCGTTCGCCCATTCGCACGGGCTGGAGCAGCTGGTGGCCGAAGGTGCGGTGCGCGGGGCGGCGGAGCTGCGCGAGTGGCTCGAGGACATCCTGACCCACGGCAGCGGACACTCCGACGGGCTGTTCCTGGCCGCCGCCTGGCGCGCGCGCTCCCCCGGGGAGCTGGAGGAAATAGACGCCGCCTGCCGCGCCTTCGCCGCCGGGCGCGAGCGGCTGGCCGAGCTCGAACTGCAGGGCGCCGCCTTCTGCAGGGCGACCGCCGCCGCCTTCGGCCTGGCGCTGCCGACGCTTTCCTACCCGGTGGCCGTCGGCCGGGCGGCATCGCTGGAAGGGCTGCCGCTGCCGCCGGTCCTCCTGCTCTACCTGCAGGCCTTCGCCGCCAATCTGGTATCCGCGGCGCAACGCCTGATCCCGCTCGGCCAGACCGAGGCGCAGACCCTGATCCACGCCCTGTCGCCGCTGCTTTCCCGGATCGCGGCCGGAGCCGAAAGCGGCGACCTTTCCACCCTTTCCGGCACCGCCTTCCTGGCCGACATCTCCGCCATGCGACACGAAACCCGGCAACCGAGGATATTCCGCACATGATCAGCCCCCACGGCCCCCTGCGCATCGGAATCGGCGGCCCCGTCGGCGCCGGAAAGACGACGCTGACGGCGCTGCTGTGCAACGCGCTGCGCGCGGAATTCTCGGTGGGAGTCGTCACCAACGACATCTACACCCGGGAAGATGCCGAGGCGCTGATGCGGATGCAGGCCCTGCCGCAGGAGCGAATCATCGGCGTGCAGACCGGCGGGTGCCCGCATACCGCCATCCGCGAGGATGCCTCGATCAATCTGGCCGCCATCGCCGAGCTGCGGGAGCGTTGCCCGGATCTCGAGGTGGTATTCATCGAATCCGGCGGCGACAACCTGTCGGCCACCTTCAGCCCCGAACTGGCTGACATGACGATCTACGTCATCGACGTGGCCGCCGGCGAGGAGATCCCGCGCAAGGGCGGCCCCGCGATCACCCGCTCCGACATCCTGGTGATCAACAAGACCGACCTCGCCCCTCATGTGGGGGCCTCGCTGGAGGTGATGGAACGCGACGCTCGGCGCATGCGCGGCTCCCGCCCCTTCCTGTTCGCCTGCCTGCGCGAACGGCGCGGGGTGGAGGAACTGCTCGCCCTGCTGCGCGACATCGGCGGGCTGTGAGCCCGCGCGCCGGCGCCCCACCCCCTTTCCGCCTTTTCCGCCGCAATGCCCGCCGCCCGGGCATGCTCCCGGGAAACGGCCCGGACAGGCTCCCGAAACCTCGCCTCCCCGGTCGGGGCTGCGGGCCGATGACGGGCTTGTGTCGGGATCCTGTCGTGGTCAGAGTAGCATGGCGGGCCCATATCGGCGGCACCAGGAACACGACACCAGAAACGGATCGGAAAAGATGATCATACGCAGGCTGCGGCAGGACAGGGGCTGGTCGCAGGAAGATCTGGCGCAGATCTCCGGCGTCTCGGTGCGCACCATCCAGCGGATCGAAAACGGCGGACGCGCCAGCCTGGAAACCCTGAAATGCCTGGCGGCGGTGTTCGAGACCTCGATCCCCGAACTGAGGAAGGATGCCCCGATGAATGACGATACCCGCAAGGATCCCCCCGTCGGGCCGGCCCCCACCGGAGCGGAAGGAGCGGCGCAACCTCAAGACGCGCACAGGGCGCGGGGGCCGGCCCCCGGGACGGCGGAGAGTGGCGCCGGGCTGAGCGAGGAGGACCGCGCCGCGCTGCGCTATGTGCGCTATCTGAAACGCTATGAAGACTGGGAAGACGACTGGAAAGACAATTACGAAAACGATTTTCCTGCCGCCCGCACCCCCGAGGAACGCCGCATCCGGCGGCAGGTGCGCCGCGAACGCGGCTTCTACTACAACCTTTTCAGCTTCATCGCCGTGCTCGCGGTACTTCTGGCGGTGAACCTGCTGGTGATGCCCGACACGATCTGGGTGATCTGGGTCGCCCTGGCCTGGGGGATAAGCCTGGTTTTCCACGGCTTCGACGTCTTCGGGCGGGGAGCGCTGCTGGGTGACGAATGGGAGAGGCGCGAAGTGGAGCGCCGCCTGGCGCGTCTGTCCAGGCGCTCCGGCAAGGCCTAGCGGCAAGGCCGGCGGACGGTCTGCCGGTGCGCCGGGTCGGGCCGGACGTGCAAGCGCTTGTTTCGAAACGCTTGCCGGGGCTTTTGAAAAGATCCCGGCCCCGGGAGCGCCCCCAGGCGCCCCCAGCCGTGCCCCTAGCCGTGATCGTTGCGCCGCATCCTCGTTTCGAGCCGGCGCAGCAGCAGCGACAGGCCGACCGTCATGAACAGGTAGATCAGCGCCACCACGTTGTAGGTCTCGAAATAGCGGAAATTGCCCGCCGCGGTGATCTTGCCCGCCTGGGTGATGTCATAGACCCCAAGCACCGACACCAGCGATGAATCCTTGATCATCGCGACGAAATCGTTGCCCAGCGGCGGCATGATGGTGCGGATCGCCTGCGGAAAGACGATGTGGCGGAACCGCTGCCAGCCGCTCAGCCCCAGCGCCTTGGCCGCCTCGATCTGGCCCGGGTCGATCGACTGCAGCCCGGCCCGGAACACCTCGGCGATGAAGGCCGAATAGCCGATCGTCAGCGCGATGATGGCCCGCCACAGCAGCGAAAAGTCCCGCGTCCGGGCCGGTTCGAACCCCAGGCCGGTCGCCACCCAGTTCCAGGCCGCGACCATTGCCGGCGCCAGCACGAAGGCCACGTAGAGCAGCAGCACCATCATCGGAATGCCGCGGATGATCTCGACATAGAAGCGCGCCGCCTGGCGCAGCACCAGAAAGCGCGACAGCAGCGCCACCGCCAGCAGCAGCCCGATGGCGGTGGCCAGGGCGAAGCCGACGAGGGTCACGAATACCGTGATCAGGATGCCCCTGGACAGGGTGGCCAGAATCTGGGCGTAGAGCGCATCGCTGATCACCCGGTACAGAAGCCAGCCCCCCAGCGCCGCGGCGAGCAGAAGCCACCAGGGGAAATCATCCTTGCCGTCCTGCTGCCGGCCCGTCATCCGCCTGCCTGCTCCGCCGCCCGCTCGCGCCTCCGCGACCGGCATCCGCACCCCGCGCGCAAGGCAGCTGATGCACCCCGCGCACCGGCCGCGCCCGGCACGTTCAACCGCCCATCTTGTATTCCAGGAACCACTTCCTGTTCAGCGCATCCAGCGTGCCGTCGGCCTTCATGGAGGCGATGGCGGCATTGATCGGCGCCACCAGATCCGAGCCCTTGGGGAAGATGAAGCCGAAGTCTTCGGTCCCCAGCGGTTCGCCGATGATCTTCAGCCCCCCCTCCGAGGCCTCCACGTAACCGTTGCCGGCGGTGCCGTCGGTCAGCACCAGGTCCACATCGCCGCTCTTGAGCGCCTGCACCCCGGCGCCGAAGGTCTCGAACAGCCGGATGCGCGGGTTGGATTCATCCCCGTCCAGCACCTCGTAGACACCGACATAGAACGGCGTGGTGCCGGGCTGGGCGGCCATCAGCAGATCGGGGTTGGCGGCGAATTCCTCGGCGTTGCTGAAACGCTCTTCGTCTCCGCGCACCATCATCACCATTTCCGAGCGCATGTAGGGCTCGGAAAAATCGACCTTCTCCCGGCGGTCGTCGCGGATGGTGATGCCGGTCATCCCGATGTCGTACTGGCCTTCGGAAACCGCCGGAATCATCGCATCCCAGCTGATGTTCTCATAGACCACCCTGGCGTTCAGCCGCCGGGCGATCTCTTCCATCGCGTCATATTCCCAGCCGATCGCCGCTCCGGTCTTGGGGTCGATGAACTGCAGCGGCGGGTAGGCGTTCTCGGTTACCACGACGATCTCGCGCCCGCCCAGATCGGGAAGTTCCGAAGCCGCGGCGGCGGTGCCGGCGAGGGCGAGCGAGGCGACGGCCGCCATGGCGGCGACGGCGATTCCGGCAAACGGCTTGATTCCGGCAAACGGCTTGATTCCGGCAAACGGTTTCATGTGAAGGTTCCCCCTGTCCGATGCTGTCGTTTTCCGAGCCTAGGCCGAGAAGGGGCGGAAGCTCAAGGCAAAGGCGCCCCGGCGGGCCAGGCAGGCAGGCCGCACCGCAACGGCCTCACGCCGCCCGACCAGGCCCGGAAGCCCCCTTCCCGCCGCAGGCCGGGCAGCCGGAGCGCGGCTTCAGCCGGACCAGCCGGTTTTCCCCGAACAGTGCATCATAGATCAGCATCCGCCCGCGCAGCCCCTCCCCGGCGCCGGTGATCTCCTTGATCGCCTCCACCGCCATCATCGCGCCCAGCACCCCGGGCAGCGGGCCGAGCACCCCGGCCTCGGCGCAGGCCGGCGCCAGCCCCGGAGCCGGCGGCGCGGGAAAGACGCACTGGTAGCAGGGTCCGCCGCGGGCCGGGTCGTAGGTGCTGATCTGCCCCTCCCACTGGCTGAGCGCGGCCGCGATCAGCGGTCTGCCCAGGGCGACGCAGGTGCGGTTGACCAGATAGCGGGTGTCGAAATTGTCGCTGCCATCGAGAATCAGATCGTATTCGGCAAAAAGTTCGGCGGCGATGTCCCTGCTCAGGCGGCGCCGGTAGGGGCGCACCTCCACCGCCGGGTTCTGCGCCTGCATCTCGCGCTGGGCCGAGAACACCTTGGGCATCCCGATCGCCGCATCCTTGTGGATCACCTGCCGCTGCAGGTTGGAATTGTCCACCACATCGTCGTCGATCACCCCGATCCTGCCCACCCCGGCGGCAGCCAGATACTGCAGCACCGGCGCCCCCAGCCCGCCGGCGCCGATCACCAGAACGGCTGCCTGCTTCAGCTTCTTCTGCCCCGGTCCTCCTATTTCGCGCAGCACGATATGGCGGGCGTAGCGTTCGAGCTCGGCGCGCCGGAACCCGGCGCCCCGCCCCTTCACTTCCTGACCCGCCGCTTCCTGGCCCGCCGCTTCCTGACCCGGGCGGGCCGGCCTTGCCCGCGCCCTGAGCGCGGCGACGGCACGCGCATACAGCCATACCGCCGCCGTCAGCACACCGACCAGCGCCCAGCCTTCCAGGCTGACGCCCAGGCCCCGGCGCAGGGCGCTGCCGGCCGGAAGCACGATCAGCGCCAGCAGCACCGCGAGGTAGAGCACCGCCACCACCGCCAGGCGCAGCCGGACCGGCATGCGCAGCAGGGCACCAAGCCCCCACAGCCCGGCGAGCGCCAGCAGAATCCATGTCATCGGCCCGGCCTCATCACGTCTGCCCGGTCGAACCGAAGCCGCCGCTGCCGCGCCCGGTCTCGCTGACCGAGCCGACCAGTTCGAACCCGGCCCGCACCACCGGCGCCACCACCATCTGGGCGATCCGCTCGCCGTGGCGGATGCGGTAGGGCTCGCTGCCCAGGTTCACCAGCAGCACCCCCACCGGCCCGCGATAGTCGCTGTCGATCGTGCCCGGCGCATTGGCCACCGTCACCCCATGCCTGAAGGCCAGCCCCGAGCGCGGTCGGATCTGCACCTCGTAGCCGGGCGGGATCTCCATGCGGAAACCCGTGGGAAAGATGCAGCGCTCCATCGGGCTCAGCTCGTACCCATCCTCGCGCACCTCGGGCGGAAAGTTCGCCCGCAGGTCGGCCCCCGCCGCCCCCGCCGTCTCATAGGAGGGCAGCGGCAGGCTCTCGTCGGCCCAGTGATCCCACAGCAGCCTGACGACCGCCGTCATCGCCCGCACCCCGCCTGGCTCCTCCCGGCGCCCCGCATCATCGCTCCCGCTCCCTCTGGCAAAGCCGCTTCCGCGGACAGCGCCTCATGCCTGCTCCTCCAGATGCCGCGCGATCCGCGCCGCCAGCCGTTCCGCGACCGCCTCCTTGCTCATCCGCGGCCAGCCTTCCTCGCCTGTGCCCGTGATCAGCGTCACCGCATTCTCGGCCCCGCCCATGATGCCGCTCTGCGGCGACACGTCATTGGCCAGGATCCAGTCGCAGCCCTTGCGCGCGCGCTTGGCGCGGGCGTTTTCCACAACGTCGTCGGTTTCGGCGGCGAAGCCCACCACCAGCGCCGGACGACCGGTCCCCATCTGCGCGACGCTGGCGAGAATGTCCGGGTTCTCGGCCAGCGCGATCTCCGGCAGATCGCCCGACCGGGTCTTCTTGATCTTGCCCGCCGCGACCTGCTTCACTCGCCAGTCGGCCACCGCCGCGGCAAAGATGGCGGCATCCGCCGGCAGGGCCGCGCGCACCGCCTCCAGCATCTGGGCCGCAGTTTCGACCCGCGTCACCGCCACCCCCTCCGGCGGGGCGACCGCGGCCGGGCCGGTGATGAAGCTCACCCGCGCGCCCAGCGCCGCCAGCGCCCGGGCGATCGCCGTCCCCTGCGCCCCCGAGGAGCGGTTGGCGATGTAGCGCACCGGATCGATCGGCTCGTGCGTCGGCCCCGAGGTGACGATCACATGGCGCCCGGCCAGCGGCCCCGCCGCCAGCGCCGCTTCCACCGCCGCCACGATCTCGGGCGGCTCGGCCATCCGCCCGGGCCCGTATTCGCCGCAGGCCATGTCGCCCTCGACCGGGCCGACGAACAGCACCCCGTCGCCTCGCAGCGTTTCGACATTGCGCCGGGTCGCCGGGTGCTGCCACATCCGCAGGTTCATCGCCGGCGCCACCAGAGCCCGCTTGTCGGTGGCCAGCAGCAGGGTCGAGGCCAGGTCATTGGCCAGCCCCTGCGCCATTTTCGCCAGCAGATCAGCGGTTGCCGGCGCCACCACGACCAGATCGGCGGCGCGCGACAGTTCGATATGGCCCATCTCGCTTTCGTCGTTCAGGTCGAACAGTTCCTGAAACACCCTTTCGCCCGCCAGCGCCGAGACACTGAGCGGCGTAACGAACTCGGCCCCCGCCCGGGTCAGCACCGGAATGACCGCGGCGCCGCGCTCGCGCAACCTGCGGATCAGCTCGAGCGCCTTGAACGCGGCAATGCCGCCGCCGATGATCAGCGTTACCCGTCTGCCCGAAAGCATTTTCGCCCCTTTCGCAAGCCGTGCAAAAACACTAGGCGTGCTATGGTGGAAACTCAACCGCCGGCAGCCCGCCACGGGACGCCGCCGGCGCCCCGCGCATTTCCTTCCGCACCCTGCCGCCCGCGGGCGAAGCCGGGCCGCCGGAAGGCCGGATCCGGCGCGGCGGGCTGGAACGCATGCCCGAAGACGCGGGCGGATCGCGGCGGGCGGATCGCGGCGGGCGGATCGCGGCGGAGCGACGGCATGGAACCGAAAACGGCATGGAACCGAAACTGACACTGGTCCTGGGGGGCGCGAGTTCGGGCAAGTCCGCCTGGGCCGAGCGCCTCGTCGAAAGCTTCGGCGGCGCCCGGCTCTACCTGGCCACGGCACAGCCGCAGGATCGGGAGATGCGCGCGAGAATCGCCCGCCACCGGGCCCGGCGCGGCCCCGGCTGGCGCACCCGCGAGGAACCTCTGGCGCCTGGTGCGGCGCTCGCCGGGCTGGGCCCTGCGGACTGCGTGCTGCTGGACTGCGCCACGCTCTGGCTTTCCAACCACCTTCTGGCCGGCAGCGACATCGCCGCCGAAACCGACAACCTGCTGGAATCGCTCTGCCGCTGCCGGGCCCGGGTCGTCGTCGTCAGCAACGAGGTCGGCCACGGAATCATACCCGCCAGCGCGCTGGCGCGCCGATTCCGCGAAGCCCAGGGGCAACTGAACATCCGGCTTGCCGAACAGGCCGACCTGGTGGTGCTGATCACCGCCGGGCTGGCACAGACCCTGAAGGGACGGCTGCCGGCGGCCGACAGCCAGGCGCCATGAGCGCGCTGTGGTGGGTGCGCCACGGGCCGACCCATGCCCGGGGCTTCACCGGCTGGAGAGACCTGCCGGCAGACCTGTCCGACCGCGCGGCGCTGGCCCGGCTGGACGCCGCCCTGCCGGTGGCCGCGCCGGTGGTTTCCTCCGACCTCGCCCGCGCGGTGGCCACCGCGGATGCGCTCGCCGCCACCCGCCCGCGCCTGCCGCACGAACCGCGGCTGCGGGAGCTCCATTTCGGCAGCTGGGAAGGGCGCAGCTTCGCCGCCATCGAGGCCGAGGACCCGGCGCTGCTGCGCGCCTTCCTGGAACAGCCCGGGGAGGTCTCCCCGCCCGGTGGCGAAAGCTGGAACGCGCTGGAGGCAAGGGTTTCGGCGGCTGCAGATTCGCTGGCCGCGCGACATGACGGCGGGGTGCTGATCGTGGTCGCCCACCACGCGGTGATCCTGACCCAGCTGCGCCGGGCGCTCGGCTGCAGCCCGGCGCGGATTCTCGGCCAGCGGATCGACTGTCTCTCGATCAGCGTGACCGAATACCGCAACGGCCGCTGGACGGCCGGCAGGATCAACCACCACCCCTGAACGGACCTGCCAGCGGCCTCGCGCGGGAGACAACCGGCCGGAGCCGGTTCGAAACCCCGGACCCGCGGTTTCCGCCAACGGTTTGGCGCCCCCGTTGACAGGCCGCTGAAAAGTCGATCGGAAGGCAGATCCTGGACACGGTTTTGCGAACATGATTCACCCTGTGCAAGGCAACGCAGGGGAATGATGCGCGGGACGGACGAGACGAACGGACCGCTGTTCAGCCATGTCGATCTGGCAGAGCGCATCCCGGCGCATTCCTGCCCGGCGCCCGCTGCGCAAGATCCGTCAGGCGGTGAACGGCGCGCCGGTCTGCCTCGATGCCGGTTCGCGGCGCTCTGCACCGGTTTCGGCCGCCCCTCGATCGCGCGGAGCGGCTGATCCGGGCCGACCTGCTGCAGATCCTGTTCTCGGTCCGATCCGAGCGGCGGCATGGCGCAGAGCGTCTATCGCGGCCCCGAACGGGTGCGATCCCGTTTCATGATGACGATGGTCGCCTGCACTCCTGCCCGGATGTCCCGGTTGCTGACGGCATGAAGCCGAAAAACGCCACTGGGCAGGCATGACATTCGCGGAGGCGGACACCCCCCAAGAACCCGGCGGCCCGGCTGAGGGAAGACCCGTTCCGGATCCGGGGCTTTTTCAGCATCCTGTTAACAGTTTGGCAACCACCGCCGGGCTACCGCTCGTGGGAGCTGTCCGGAACGTGAGGACCGACATGGTGGCACACGCCTTTACCGTGGCCTTCGACGGACTGAGGGCCCGCCCGGTGGAAGTGCAATGTGCCCTGTCGGCAGGGTTGCCGTCGTTTTCCATTGTCGGCCTTCCCGACAAGGCGGTAAGCGAGGCCCGCGAGCGGGTGCGCGCCGCGCTGAGCGCGCTGGCCGTCGCCCTGCCGTCCCGCCGGATCACCGTCAACCTCTCGCCCGCCGGCCTGCCCAAGGAGGGCGCGCATTTCGACCTGCCGGTGGCGCTGTCCCTGCTGGCCGCGCTGGAGATCCTCCCGCCCGAGGAGGTCGAAAACTGCATCGCGATGGGAGAGCTTTCGCTGGACGGCACGCTCAATCCCGTTCCCGGCGCCCTGCCTGCCGCCCTGACCGCGGCCGAGGAACACAGGACGCTTGTCTGCCCCGCCGCCTGCGGCCCCGAAGCGGCATGGGTGGGCGCCGCGCAGGTCCTGGCCCCGGCCGACCTCCGCGCCCTGATCGGGCATTTCAACGGCCGCTCTCCCCTGCCGCCCGCCAAGCCCGGGGAAATGGCGGCCGACAGCCCCGGGCCCGACTTTCGCGACGTGAAGGGGCAGGAACGCGCCAGAAGGGCGCTGGAAATCGCCGCCGCCGGCGGCCATCACCTGCTCATGATCGGCCCCCCGGGGGTCGGAAAATCGATGCTCGCGGCCCGTCTGCCGGGCATCCTGCCACCGCTCGACGCCGCGGAGGCACTCGAAACCGCGGTAATCCATTCGCGCGCCGGCCTGCTCGAGGCAGGCGGCATCACGCGCCGGCCCCCGTTCCGGGCACCGCATCACACGGCTTCGAGCGCAGCCATCGCCGGCGGCGGGCGCGGGGCAAAGCCGGGCGAGATGTCGCTCGCGCACAACGGGGTGCTCTTTCTCGACGAACTGCCGGAGTTTGCCCGCCCGGTCCTGGAAGCGCTGCGCCAGCCGGTCGAGACCGGATCGGTGCTGATCAGCCGGGCGGAAGCGCATGTGCGCTACCCCTGCCGCTTCATGCTGCTGGCCGCGGCCAACCCCTGCCGGTGCGGGCATCTGAGCGAGCCGGAGCGGGCCTGCCCGCGGGCACCGAACTGCGGCGCCGACTATCTGGGGCGGATATCCGGCCCGCTGATGGACCGCTTCGACCTGTGCATCGAGGTGCCGCCCGTGTCCTTCGCCGACCTCGACCAGCCGGCCGGCGGTGAACCCTCGGCCGACATCGCCCGCAGGGTCCGGGCCGCGCGCGCGTTCCAGCGGGAGCGCTTCCGGGACACCCCGGGCGCACGGCTGAACCGGGATGCAGAAGCCGCGCTCCTGGAACGCATCGCCCGCCCCGATGCCGCCGGGCGGGCCCTGTTGCAGCGGGTCGCCGAAAGCTTCCGGCTCTCGGCGCGGGCCTGCCACAGGATCATGCGGGTCGCCCGCAGCATCGCCGACCTGGAAGGGGCCGCGCAGGTCGGGCGCGATCACGTGGCAGAAGCGGCAAGCTTTCGCCTGCCGACGATGCCCCCCGGCAGGCCGGGCTGAAACCGCCAGCCCCGGCGGCACCGCCTCAGGATCCGGCGCGGCGGCGTTCGATCGCCTCCCAGATCAGCGCCGCGGCATTGGTGCCGTCGAAGCGTTCGAGCTCCTGCAGCCCGGTCGGCGAGGTGAGGTTGATTTCCGTGAGAAAGCCGCCGATCACGTCGATGCCGACGAAGATCTGCCCCTTTTCCCGCAGCAGGGGGCCGATCGCGGCGCATATCTCCCGATCGCGCCCATCGAGCGCGCTCTGCTCCGCCCGCCCGCCGACATGCATGTTGGAGCGCGTCTCGCCGGCCTGCGGCACGCGGTTGATCGCCCCGACCGCCTCCCCGTCCACAAGGATGATCCGCTTGTCGCCGACAGCGACCGCGGGCAGGAATTTCTGCACGATGAGCGGCTCGTTGCTGATTCCCGTGAACAGCTCGTGCAGCGAGGCGAGATTGCGATCCTCCGGCCCCAGCCGGAAGACGCCTGCCCCGCCGTTGCCGTAGAGCGGCTTGAGGATGATGTCGCCGTGTGTCTCGCGGAAGGCGCGGATCACATCGAGGTCGCGCGCGATCGCGGTGGGCGGAATCAGCTCCGGAAACCGCAGCACCAGCAGCTTTTCCGGATAGTTGCGCACCCAGAACGGATCATTCACGACCAGCGTCTGCGGATGAACCAGTTCGAGCAGATGGGTCGTCGTGATATAGCCCATGTCGAAGGGCGGATCCTGACGCAGCCAGACCACATCGAAATCGGCCAGCTCTACCGTCGCCCGCTCGCCCAGGCGGAAATGGTCCCCCTCCTGCCTGCGCAGCCGCAGCGGCCAGCCTCGTGCACTAACCCGCCCGTTTTCGAAAGCCAGCTGATCCGGGGTGTAATAGAACAGCTCATGACCACGTTCCTGTGCCTCCAGGGCAATGCGGAACGTGCTGTCCGCCCCGATGTCGATCCGCGCGATCGGATCCATCTGTATGGCAACCTTCAGGGACATGCGTTCCCGCGCTCCTGCTGCAACCCGGCCCTTCATGGCCCAGCCCGCCCGCAGGATCAATGAAAGAACGCATTCTCGATGATCTCGATCCTTCCGGCCCCGTCCACAAGTGCCACATCTATCCTTGCCGGCGTATCCAGACCGCCCGGCGCCTGGCCGAGGTATTCCCCAGCCGCGGCATGAACCCGCCGCAGCTGGCGCCTGCTGACCCGCTCCGCGGCCCGGGCAAGGCTGCGCGCCTTCTTGACTTCGATGAAGATGTAACCCGCACCATCACGGGCGATCAGGTCGATCTCGCCCCCTCGGCCGCGCCAGCGGCGCGCACACAGGGCATGGCCGCGACGCCCGTAATCGCGGGCGACCTGCTCTTCCGCCGCCAGCCCGGCGCAATATGAAACCAGACCGCTCATTCGCCCTTTTCCAGGCGCAGAGCCGCCTGATAGACGGCGCGGCGCGCCAGCCCAAGCTCGCCGGCGACCCGCGCGACTGCATCCCGAAGCGACATTTCCGCAAGTGCCCGGCGCAATCTTTCCTCCATCAGCGCGCTTTCCTCCATCAGCGCGGCGCGCCCTTCCGAATCGTCACGGCTCCCGCCCGCGCCGTCGCGGCGCTCCCCTGTCGACCGCTCCAGGACGACAACGATTTCGCCCCTGAGCGTGCGATCCGCCAGTGTCTGACACAACTCTTCCAGACTGCCGCGCAGCACTTCTTCGAACTTCTTGGTCAGTTCCCGGCAGATCGCGGTTTGCCGCCCGGCCCCGAGAATCTCGCACATATCCGATAATGATTCGTGAATGCGCCTGGCGCTTTCGAAGACTATCAGCGTTGCCGGGATCTGTCCCAGCTCTTCCAGGGTCCGGCGCCGGGCGTTCCGGCCCGACGGCAGGAAACCGGCGAAAAGGAACCGGTCCGATGCCAGCCCCGACACCGTCAGCGCGGCCAGCGTGGCGGACGGCCCCGGCACCGCGTGCACCGGACAGCCCGCCGCCAGCGCTTCCCGCCCGAGCACATAGCCTGGGTCAGCCACCAGCGGACTGCCGGCCTCGGAAACGCAGGCCACCGACCGGCCCGCGCGCAGCCACTCCAGAAGCCGGGGCCGGACCCGTGCCCCGTTATGGTCGTGATAGGAGAGAATCGGGCGGCCTGCGGGCGCGATTCCGTGAATCGCCATGAGCCGGCGCAGGCTGCGCGTATCCTCCGCCGCGATCACATCGGCCGTGCGCAGCACGTCCAGCGCCCGCAGCGTGATATCGCGCGCATTGCCGATCGGAACAGCCACGAAATACAGCCCGCCGGCCAGCGCAGGGGCATCCTTTCCGGGCGCTTTCCGGGCGGATGCCCTGTCTTCCCCCGACTCTTCCCCCGACCGCATGCTCATGAGCGGGGCTCCCGAATGCGGCGTTTACTAAGCGCCGGCGATTTCCTAATCTCCGCGCACGAGCTGTCGCCGTTTTCCGCTGAAGAGAGGATCGCTCTCGATGTCATTCGTATCTGGTATCGGTCGCAGAAGAGCGATGCAACTCCTCCTGGGCCTCGTCGCTCCGCTTCTGGCCGCATGCGAACCTTCCGCCTTCGGCACCGGGCCGTCGATCAATCCGGCACGGCCGGTGCCCGTCGCCCTGCTGGTGCCCGGTGGCTCGGAATCTCCCGGCGACAACGTGATCGCCGAGAACCTGATCAACGCGGCCCGGCTTGCGGCCTCCGACCTGGAAGGCGCGGCCATCGACCTGCGGATCTACAATACCGCCGGCGATGCGGCCACCGCCGCCAGCCTGGCGCAGCAGGCGGTGAACGATGGCGCCCGGATCATCCTCGGGCCGGTCTTCGCTGAAAGCGCCGCCGCGGCCGCCGCGGCCGTTGCCGCGCGCAACGTCAACGTGCTGGCCTTTTCCAACAACCCGGCCGTGGCCGGAGGCAACCTGTTCGTCCTCGGCCCCACCTTCCGGAACACGGCCGATCGCCTGACCGGATACGCCGTGGCCCAGGGGCGCAGGAAGATCCTGATCATCCACGGCGAAGATGCCGCCGAACGGGCCGGTCGCGATGCGATCGAGGCGGCGATCGCGCGCAGGGGCGCCACCCTGGCCGGGATCAGCAGCTTCGAGCTGTCGCAGGAAGGGGTGATCGCGGCGATGCGCGACATCAGCACGGCCGTCCGCGACAGCGGTGCCGAGGCGATCTTCCTGACCTCCGGCACTTCGGGCGCCCTGCCCTTCCTGGCCCAGCTGCTGCCGGAAAACGGCATCGACCCGGAGGAGATCCGCTACATGGGGCTGCAGCGCTGGGACATCCCGGCCAGCGCCCTGACCCTGCCGGGATTGCAGAACGGCTGGTTCGCCCTGCCGGATCCGGAGCTGAACGACAATTTCAAGGCGCGTTACGCCGCTGCCTATGGCAACAGCCCGCACCCGATCGCCGGGCTGGCCTATGACGGGATCGCGGCGATCGGCGCTCTGGTGGCGCAGGGCAGGAGCAATGCCCTGACCCGCGAGGCGCTGACACAGGAGGCCGGTTTCATCGGCGTGAACGGCGTGTTCCGCCTGCTGCCCGACGGCACCAATCAGAGAGGGCTGGCGGTGGCCACGATCCAGAACAATCAGGTGGTTATCATTGACCCTGCCCCGAGAAGCTTCGGCAGCGGCGCCGGAGCCTGATCCGGTTCCGGCCCCGACAGGCGACAGGACGCGCGAAGGGCTGATCTGCCCCCCGGGCGAGATCTTCGACCGTGCCGCGGTCGCCGCCGGGATCGACACCGCCGTGGCCGGAGCCGCCGGCGGCAAGGAGATCCGGGCGGCGACGGTCGCCGTTCTGCGCGATGCCAACCGGAGCGGGCGCGAAGCCATCGCCCGCGCCTTTCGTGCCGACCCGGCCAATGCCCGCCCGGCCCAGCGGGCCTATGCCCGGCTGACGGACTGTATCGTGCGCACGGCGCTCGACGTGGCCACCTGCCACCTGCACCCGCTGGCAAACCCCACCAAGAGCGAACGTCTGGCGCTGCTGGCCGTCGGCGGCTACGGGCGCGCGGAAATGGCTCCCTTTTCCGATGTCGATCTGCTGTTCCTGACGCCTTACAAGCTGACGGCCTGGGCCGAGAGCGTCATCGAAAGCATGCTCTACATCCTGTGGGACCTGCACCTGAAGGTCGGCCACTCCAGCCGCACCGTGAAGGACTGCATCCGGCTCGGGCGCAAGGATTTCACGATTCGCACCGCCCTGCTGGAACACCGTTATCTGGCGGGTGACCGCGACCTGGCAGACGAGCTGACGCAGGAGCTGCGCAAGAACCTGTTTCGGGGCACCGCTGCCGAGTTCATCGAGGCCAAGCTGGCCGAACGCTCCGAACGCCACCGCAAGCAGGGCGGCCAGCGCTACGTGGTCGAGCCCAACGTCAAGGAAGGCAAGGGCGGGCTGCGCGACCTGCAGTCGCTGTTCTGGATCGCCAAATACGTCCACGGCGTGCGGGACACGGAGGAGCTGGTGCGGCTGAAGCTGTTCGGCCGCGAGGAATATGACAGCCTGCTGGCGGCGGAAAACTTCCTGATGGCGGTGCGCACGCATCTGCATCTGATCACCGGGCGCGCGATGGATCAGCTGACCTTCGACCTGCAGGTGGAGGTGGCCGCGGCGATGGGCTATACCGACCACGGCGGGCGTCGCGCGGTCGAGCACTTCATGCAGGACTATTTCCGCCACGCCACCCGGGTCGGCGAGCTGACCCGCATCTTCCTGACCGCGCTGGAGGCCAACCATATCAAGAAGGAGCCGCGCCTTGTCGGGCTGTTCCGTCGCCGGAAGAAACTGCGCGACGGGCTGAAGGTGGCGCAGAACCGCCTGACGGTGGTCAGCGAAAAGCGGTTCCTGAAGAACCCCCTGAACATCCTGTGCATCTTCGACGAGGCGCTGCGCACCGGCTATCTGCTGCACCCGGACGCCATGCGCCTGATCGCCGCCAACCTGCACCTGATCGACGACGGGATGCGCAACGATCCGGAAGCGGCGAAGATCTTTCTCGGACTGCTTCTGAAACACGGCAACCCGGAACGCGCCCTGCGCAGGATGAACGAACTGGGCGTGCTGGCCGCCTTCATTCCGGAATTCGAGCCGGTCGTGGCGATGATGCAGTTCAACATGTATCACAGCTACACGGTGGACGAGCACACCATCCAGTGCATCTCCACGCTCGCCCAGATCGAACGCGGCGAACTGGTCGAGGAACTGCCGATCGCCAGCGGCATCCTCAAGAAGGGGATCAACCGCAGGGTGCTCTATGTGGCGCTGCTCTGCCACGACCTGGGCAAGGGGCGCAAGGAGGATCACTCGATCCTCGGCGAAAAGATCGCGCGCAAGGTGGCACCGCGGCTGGGGCTGAAAAAGGCCGAGATCAGCAATGTCGCCTGGCTGGTTCGTCACCATCTGCTGATGTCCGACGTGGCCCAGAAGCGCGACATCTCCGACCCGCGCACGGTGCGCGACTTCGCCAAGGCGGTGAAGACCCGCGAACGGCTGGACCTGCTGACGGTGCTGACGGTCTGCGACATCCGCGGCGTCGGGCCGGACACCTGGAACAACTGGAAGGCGGTGTTGCTGCGCAACCTCTACGGCCGGACGGTGGATGCGCTTGAAAACGGCATGGAAGAAATCAACGTGCGCAAGGGTGCCGAGGCCGCCCGAAAGGCGCTGCGCGCCGCGCTTGCGGACTGGGACAGGAAGGACCTGCGCCGCGAGACCCAACGCCATTACGACCCCTACTGGCAGGGGCTGCCCACCTCGGCCCACGCGACCTTTGCCCGGCTGCTGCGCGACATCGGCGACGACGAGATCCGCATCGACCTGTTCCCCGACGGCGACCGCGATGCCACCCGCGCCTGTTTCGCGCTGGCCGACCATCCCGGAATATTTGCGCGCCTGGCCGGCGCGCTGGCGCTGGTCGGCGCGAACATCGTCGATGCGCGCACCTATACCTCCTCGGACGGCTATGCCACCGCCGCCTTCTGGCTGCAGGACGGCGAAGGGAAACCGTATGCCAAGTCTCGCCTGCCGCGGCTGGAGAAGATGATCATCAAGACGCTCAAGGGCGAGATCATTCCGCGCGAGGCCTTCAGGGACCGCGACCGGATCAGGAAGCGCGAGCGCGCCTTCCGAGTGCCCACCCGCATCACCTTCGACAACGAGGGCTCGGAAATCTACACCATCATCGAGGTCGATACCCGCGACCGCCCGGGCCTGCTGTTCGACCTGGCACGCACGCTTGCCGCCAACAACATCAACATCGCCTCCGCCGTGATCGCCACCTACGGCGAGCAGGTGGTGGATACCTTCTACGTCAAGGACATGGTCGGGCTGAAACTGCACTCGAAGGCCAGGCGCGAGGCGCTGGAACGCAAGCTGCTGGAGGCCATCGAACAGGGCGCCGAAAGGGCGCTGGCCTAGTGGCGCCGGGGCGCCTGGTTCGCGGCTTTCTGACCGTCGGCGGCTGGACCATGGCCAGCCGGGTGCTGGGCTTTATGCGCGACATCCTGATTGCCGCCTTCCTGGGCGCCGGGCCGGTGGCCGAAGCCTTCGTGGTGGCCTTTTCGCTGCCCAACATGTTCCGCCGGTTCTTCGCCGAGGGGGCCTTCAACATGGCCTTCATCCCGCTGTTCGCGAAAAAGCTGGAAAACGGCGAGGGGCCGCTGGAATTCGCCCGCGACGCGCTGTCGGGACTGGCCACGGTGCTGATCGCGCTGACGCTGGCGGCGCAACTCGCCATGCCCTGGCTGGTGCTGGCGATGGCCGCGGGCTTTGCCGGCGATCAGCGCTTCGAGCTGGCGGTATCCTTCGGGCGCATTGCCTTTCCCTACATCCTGTTCATTTCGCTCGCCGCACTTCTGTCGGGCGTGCTGAACGCCACCGGGCGGTTCGCCGCCGCCGCCGCCGCGCCGGTGCTGCTGAACCTGGTGCTGTCGGGGGCGATGCTGGGGGCCTGGGCGCTGGGGGCCGATATCGGCCGCGCGCTGATCTGGGCGGTGCCGGTGGGCGGGATTGCCCAACTGGCGCTGGTCTGGCGGGCCGCGGCGCGCGCCGGCTACAGGCTGATCCCGCGCCGCCCGCGCATGACCCCGGAACTGAAACGCCTGGCGGTGATCGCCGCACCCGCGGCACTGGCCGGCGGCGTGGTGCAGGTCAACCTGCTGGTGGGGCGGCAGGTGGCCAGCTTCTTCGAAGGCTCGATCCAGTATCTGAACCTCGCCGACCGGCTCTATCAACTGCCGCTCGGCGTGGTGGCCATCGCCATCGGCGTGGTGCTGCTGCCCGAACTTTCGCGCCGGCTGGCGGCGGGCGACGGGCCGGGGGGGCGCGATGCGATGAACCGGGCGGCGGAATTCGCCCTGCTGCTGACCCTGCCGGCGGCCGTGGCGCTGGTGGTGATCCCGGGCCCGCTGGTCTCGGTGCTGTTCCAGCGCGGCGCCTTCGGCGCGCAGGACGCTCAGGCAACGGCGCTGGTGGTGGCGATCTACGGCCTCGGCCTGCCGGCCTTCGTGATGCAGAAGGTGCTCCAGCCGCTCTATTTCGCCCGCGAAGACACCCGCAGCCCGTTCCGCTACGCGCTGGCGGCGATGGTGGTGAACGCGGTTCTGGCCATCGGCCTGGCGCCGCTCGTCGGCTATGTCGCCGCGGCGATCGCCACCTCGGCGGCCGGATGGAGCATGGTCTGGCTGCTGCATCGCGGCGCCAGAGCGATGGGGGAAACGGCCCGCTTCGATACCCGCTTCCTCGACCGCGCCAGGCGCATCGCGTTGTCAGCCATCGGCATGGGGCTGGTTCTCCTGCTGGCCCAATACCTGCTGGGTCCGGCGTTGCTGATGCCCGGCTGGCGTTACGGCGCGCTGGCAGTGCTGATCACTGCCGGGGCGGCCAGCTTCTTCGCCATCAGCCAGCTCAACGGCGCCTTCCGGCTGGCCGAACTGCGCTCCGCACTCGGACGGGGCTGAATCCCCTTCCCCTTCCTCTTGCCGGGAATACCTCCGCCGGAGGCATGAAATCCCGCCGGAGCGCGCAGCGCGAGGCGTGACGACGGGTGCGCCAGCACCCGGCGCAAGACCTTCGAAACCACAGAAGAACGGCAAGAGCTGCCTGCCCTCTCCTGCCCCCGCGGGCCGGCTCGCCCCCCGCCGGCTCGCCCCCCGAGGAGATTTCGGGAGGAAGAAACCGGGCAGCAGAAGTTTCCGCCAACGGCCCCGAAGGCAGGCCCGACCGTTCCTAGCGGTCGCGCAGCCGTGCCAGGATCCGCCGCCAGACCCCCGGCACCAGCAGGAAGCTGACGGCAAAGCCGGTGGCAAACCCCGCCAGGTCGGCGATCCAGTCCCGTCCGCCTCCGAACAACAGCCCGAACACCAGCTGCAACCCCATCAGAAGCGCGATCAGGGTAAAGGCCTGGATACGCTTCCGCTCGCTCCCCGCCAGCGCGACCCAGAGCATGAAGGTATAGGCGCCGATCAGCCCGTAAACCGCCGGGTAACCGCCCACCAGAGGCGCCGGGCTGGCCGACAGCAGGCCATAGGCCAGCGCCCCGACCACCGCCGACAGGAAGAACACCACCAACACCGCCACCGTCCCGAATACCTCGCCCACCATCTTGCCCAGCGCCAGCAGGAACACGATCACCATCAGCGCATGGGTGAATCCCGCATGAACGAACGGATAGGTGACAAGGCGCATCAGATGCTCGGCTGGCCAGCGCCCGGTCTCGATCATCCATTCCAGCACCGGCGCGAAGAAACCGTAAAAGCGGATCGCCTCCAGCCGCCAGCCAACCGCCTCCTGCCCGCCGACGAAACCGCGGCTGCCGGCCTGAAACAGCAGCTCGACCCCGAAAATCAGCAGCGCCAGCGCCACTACCACCGGCGGCAGCGGGTTGAGCGGGCTTTCATCGCGGCTGCCCGTCATCCTGCCTCTCCTTCTTGACGCTTCCCGACAGCATGGGTAAGCGAGCCCGAGCGATTAATCCAGATCGGAGTTCCAGATGGCCGGCAAAGCCTTTACCCCGCGCGTCTTTTCCGGGATCAAGCCCTCGGGCGGGC
Source organism: Paracoccaceae bacterium (assembly GCA_026989055.1). Classification (GTDB taxonomy): domain Bacteria; phylum Pseudomonadota; class Alphaproteobacteria; order Rhodobacterales; family Rhodobacteraceae; genus JAJRUE01. The sequence goes on along the minus strand of JALSKC010000004.1, from coordinate 33,453 downwards.
TCACGCTCGGCAACTACCTCGGCGCAATCAGGCGCTGGGTGGACATGCAGGGCCAGGGGCTGGAAACCATCTACTGCGTGGTCGATCTGCACGCGATCACCGTCTGGCAGGACCCGGCCGAGCTGCGCGCCGGCACGCGCGAGGTCATGGCCGGGCTGATCGCCAGCGGCATCGACCCGGAAAGATCCGTCCTGTTCAACCAGTCCCGGGTTTCGGCCCATGCCGAGCTCGCCTGGATCTTCAACTGCGTCGCTCGGGTCGGCTGGATGAACCGGATGACCCAGTTCAAGGACAAGGCCGGCAGGAACGCCGAAAACGCCAGCCTGGGGCTTTACGCCTACCCGGCGCTGATGGCCGCCGACATCCTTCTCTACCATGCCACCCATGTGCCGGTGGGCGAGGACCAGAAACAGCATGTGGAACTGACCCGCGACATCGCCCAGAAGTTCAACCACGACTACGGGGCGGACTTCTTCCCCCTCCCCGAACCGGTGATCGAGGGCCCGGCGACGCGGGTGATGAACCTGCGCGACGGCAGCAGGAAGATGTCGAAGAGCGGCGAAAGCGACATGGAGCGGATCAACATGCTCGACGACGCCGACACCATCGCGAAGAAGTTCCGGAAGGCGCGCACCGACCCCGAGCCCCTGCCCGACACCGTCGAGGCGCTGGAAGGCCGCCCCGAGGCGAAGAACCTGGTTGCCATCTACGCGGGCCTCGCCGACGTGACGCCCGAGGCGGTCATCGCCGAATTCGCCGGTGCCGGCTGGGGGCGGTTCAAGCCGGCGCTGGCCGAGCTGGCGGTGGAAAGACTGTCGCCCATCTCGACCGAGATGAAACGGCTGATGGCCGATCCGGCCGAACTGGACCGGCTGATGGCCCGCGGCGCCGAACGGGCCGAGGCGATCGCCCGCCCGATCCTTGCGCAGACCTGCGAGATCGTTGGGCTCCTGCGCTGAGTGCCCCACCGGCGCGCAGACGCAACCGCGCCCGCCACTCACGCCCGCCGCGGCCTCTTCCCGGCGCGAACGCAGGCGCGGGCGGCATCGCCCCCCGCCCCGCCCGGCGCCCCCCGGCTGCCGGCCGGCGCAGACAGGCGGCGGGCAGCGGCCCGATGCGCCCAATTGTCCCCGCCGGGCCGGCGCTGTTGCGCTGGCTGCCGGGCTCGGCCATCATGGCCGCAGCGAACGATCATGGCCGCAACAGCAGAGGACCGGGCCCATGAGAAAATTCCTTGTCGTTCTCGACGACAGCCGCGAATGCCTGAACGCCATGCGCTTTGCTGCCATGCGCGCGGCCCATACCGGGGGCGGCGTCACCATACTGGCGATCATCCCCCCCGAAGAGTTCAACCACTGGATCGGGGTCGGCGAGATCATGCGCGAGGAGGCGCGCGAGCGAATCGAGGCCCATTTCGGCGTTTTCGCCAAGTGGATGCGCGACAAGCAGGGGATCGACCCGGAACTGGTGATCCGCGAGGGCGAAGCGGTCGCCGAGATCCTGGCCCAGATCGAGGCCGACCCGGAAATCGGCGTACTGGTGCTCGGCGCCGGATCGGACAAGTCCGGCCCCGGCCCGCTGGTCACCCAGCTCAGCAGGTCGTCGGGCAACCTGCCGGTGCCGATCACCATCGTGCCGGGCGAGCTGTCGCGCGAACGGCTCGAGGCGATCACCTGACGGGCGCTCCGCGCCCCCGCCGCCCCGGCCGCGGCCTCCGAAATCTTGACTTGCGCCGGCGGCGGGCGCATATCCGGCAGGTGACGAAAGGATCGTGAAATGTTCATCCAGACCGAATCCACCCCCAACCCGGCCACGCTGAAATTCCTGCCCGGGCAGACCGTGCTGGAAACCGGCACCGCCGATTTCCTGTCCGCCGAAGCGGCCGGGAAATCTCCGCTGGCCCGGCGCATCTTCGCGGTCGATGGCGTGCAGGCCGTCTTCTTCGGCACCGACTTCGTGACCGTGACCAAGGCGGAAGCGGTTCAGTGGGATCACATCAAGCCGGCGATACTGGGCGCGATCATGGAGCACTTCCAGTCCGGCGAGCCGGTTCTCGAAGGCCCGCAGGAAGCCGCCGGCCACGCCGAGCATGAAGACGGCCCCGACAGCAGGATCGTCAACCAGATCAAGGTTCTGCTCGATACCAGGGTGCGCCCCGCCGTGGCTCAGGACGGCGGGGACATCACCTTCCACGGCTACGAGAACGGCATCGTCTACCTGCACATGCAGGGTGCCTGCGCCGGCTGCCCCTCCTCGACCCTGACGCTGAAGATGGGCATCGAGAACCTGCTGCGCCACTACATCCCCGAGGTGGTCGAGGTCCGCCCGGTTGCCGCCTGAACTGCCGCCCGAAGCGCCGCCCGCACCGCTGATCCTCGCCTTCGACACCGCGGGGGCGCATTGTGCAGCCGCGCTGCTTCGCGGCACGCGCGTTCTGGCAGAACGGATCCTGCCCATGCCCCGTGGACAGGGGGAGCGCCTGTTCCCGGTGCTCGAGGAACTGCTGGCCGCGACCGGGACCGACTGGCGCGCGCTGGAGGCGCTCGCCGTCGGAACCGGGCCCGGCAATTTTACCGGCATCCGGATTTCTGTGGCCGCCGCGCGCGGGCTGGCCCTGGCGCTGGGAATCCCGGCGGCCGGGGTGTCCGGCTTCGAGGCCCTCGCCTGCGGGCGGGCGGGGCCGGTGCTCGCCAGCATCGACGGGCGCGGCGGGAGGCTCTACCTCGGCCGCATCGCGCCGGGCCGGAACCCGCCGCCGCTGAGCACCCGGCTCGATGCGCTGCCTGCCGCCCTGCCGGAGGGGTTCTGCCCGCCCGGCTGCACCGTGATCGGGCACGAGGCCGGCAGGATCGCCGCCGCGCTGGGCTGCGCAAGCGCCGAGGCGGCCTGTTCCCTGCCGGTTGCCATCGGGCGTGTCGCCGCCGGGCGCGCGCTGGAGCGGGAGCCTCGCCCGGCACCGCTCTATCTCCGGCCGCCGGATGCCGCCCCGGCGCGCGATGCCCCCCCGGCGCTCCTGCCGTGAGCGGCCCGCGGGCGGGGAACCGGGCGGGCAGCCGCACGGGCCGCAGCGCCCCGGGCGAAGGGCGGGAGACGGGGCGGAGCGGGCCGCGCGCCCCCGCCCCCGAGGCACTTGCCCGTCTCCATGCTGCCTGCTTCGTCATCCCGCGCCCCTGGAGCGCGGCCGAATTCGCGGCGCTTCTGGCCCGCCCCGGTGCCCGGCTGATCAGCGAACCGGACGGGTTCGCCCTGGGGCACGCGCAGGCCGGGGAAGGCGAGATCCTCACCCTCGCCGTCCGGCCGCAGGCCCGCCGGCGCGGCATCGGGCGGCGGCTTCTGAGCGACCTGGAATCGGCGCTTCGCACGGCCGGCGCCCGGCAGCTGTTCCTGGAGGTTGCCGCGGACAACGCCGCCGCGCTGGCGCTCTATGCGTCGGCCGGCTACCGGCGCGCCGGGCGGCGACGCGGCTATTACCGGGCCCCGGACGGGAAACGTCTGGATGCCCTGCTCCTGCAAAAGGCGCTTTCCCGCCCGCCCTGACTTTCCGCCCCCCCGGGCGGGCCGCGCGCGGCACCGCGGCGGCTGCGTCGGCATTTCCGGCCGCCGCCCCCCCGGCACCTCCCCCGGCGCCGCAACGGCCCGAAAAAGACTATTGACGCTCGCCGGACACTGCGGCCTTAATGCCGGATGATCAAAAAGATCTGCTCGCTTACCGGAGGCGCGGGTCGTTCGGCCGGCAGCTTCCGCCAACGATGACTGGGAGAAAGAAATGACCCTGATGCAGAAATTCCTTGGTGCCGCGGCCACGCTTGCGATCAGCGCCACGGCGGCGCTGGCCGAGCCCGCCATCATCTTCGACCTGGGCGGCAAGTTCGACAAGTCGTTCAACCAGGCCGCCTTCGAAGGGGCGACCCGCTGGGCCGAGGAAACCGGTGGCAGCTTCCGCGAGATCGAACTGCAGTCCGAAGCCCAGCGCGAACAGGCGCTGCGCCGGTTTGCCGAAGCCGGCAACAACCCGATCGTGATGGCCGGCTTCGCCTTTGCCTCGGCGCTGGACGAGGTGGCCCGGGATTTCCCGGACACCAAGTTCGTGATCATCGACATGGTGGTGGACCAGCCCAACGTGCGCTCGGTGGTGTTCAACGAGCATGAAGGCTCCTACATCGTCGGGGTCGCCGCCGCCAAGGCGTCGAAGACCGGCACCGTGGGCTTCATCGGCGGCATGGACATCCCGCTGATCCGCAAGTTCGCCTGCGGCTACGTGCAGGGCGTCAAGGCCACCAACCCGGATGCCACCGTGATCCAGAACATGACCGGCACCACGCCGGCCGCCTGGAACGATCCGGTGAAGGGCGCCGAGCTGACCAAGGCCCAGATCGCCAAGGGTGCCGACGTGATCTATGCCGCGGCCGGCGGCACCGGCGTGGGCGTGCTGCAGGCGGCAGCCGATGCCGGGGTCTATTCGATCGGGGTGGACAGCAACCAGAACTACCTGCACCCGGGTTCGGTGCTGACCTCGATGCTCAAGCGGGTGGACGTGGCCGTCTACAACGCCTTCAAGGACGGCCCCGATCTGGAGACCGGCTTCAATGTCATGGGGCTGGCCAACGGCGGGCTCGACTACGCGCTCGACGAGCATAACGCCGGGATCTTCACCGACGACATCAAGGCCGCGGTCGAGGATGCCAAGGCCAAGATCATCTCGGGCGAGATCCAGGTGCACGACTACATGTCCGACAATTCCTGCCCGGTCGAGTAAGGGACTCCCCTCATCATGGGCAGTGAAGGCGGACAGGGGCGGCAGGAAACTGCCGCCCCGGCCATAGAGCTTCGCGGAATCTCCAAGGCCTTCGGGCCGGTGCAGGCGAACAGGGACATTTCCCTTGCCGTCGCCCGGGGCACCATCCACGGCATCATCGGCGAGAACGGGGCCGGGAAATCGACGCTGATGTCGATTCTCTACGGCTTCTACCGGGCCGATTCGGGGGAGATCTTCATCAACGGCCGCAGGGCCGAGATCCACGACAGCCAGGATGCCATCGCCGCCGGCATCGGCATGGTGTTCCAGCATTTCAAGCTGGTGGAGAATTTCACCGTTCTGGAGAACATCATCCTGGGCGCCGAGAACGGGCCGCTGCTGCGGGATTCGCTGGCCGATGCCCGCAGGAGCCTGCTCACCCTGGCCGAGGAATACGAGCTCGGCGTTGATCCCGATGCCCGGATCGAGGATCTTTCGGTCGGCCACCGGCAGCGGGTGGAGATTCTCAAGGCCCTGTATCGCCAGGCCGACATCCTCATCCTGGACGAGCCCACCGGCGTGCTCACCCCCTCGGAGGCCGACCACCTGTTCCGGATCCTCAGGGGGCTGAAGGAACAGGGCAAGACCATCATCCTGATCACCCACAAGCTGCGCGAGATCATGGATGTCACCGATACCGTCAGCGTCATGCGCCGCGGCGAGATGCTGGCGACCGTCAGGACCGCCGAGACCTCTCCCGAGGATCTGGCCGAGCGCATGGTGGGGCGCAAGGTGCTGCTGCAGGTGGACAAGCGGCCGGCCAGCCCCGGCGAGACCGTGCTGAAGGTCGAGAACCTGAAGGTGGTGGACGAGGACGGAGTGGCGCGGCTCAAGGGAGTTTCCTTCGACCTGCGCGCCGGCGAGATCCTCGGCATCGCCGGGGTGGCCGGCAACGGTCAGTCGGAACTTCTGGAAGTGCTCGGCGGCTACCGGCCCGCCACCGGGCGAATCACGCTGAACGGACACGACCTGCCGCTGGACGGGCGCCTGGCGAACGGTCGGGCCCGGCGCGCGGCGGGCATCGCCCATGTGCCGGAGGATAGGCAGAGCGAAGGGCTGGTGATGGAGTTCGCCGCCTGGGAGAACATCGCCTTCGGCTACCACCACGATCCGGCCTACCAGAAGAACGCGCTGTTCATGGACAACGCCGCGATCCAGGCCGACACGGAGGGAAAGATGCAGCGCTTCGACGTGCGCCCGCCCGATCCCCGCCTTCAGGCCAAGAGCTTTTCCGGCGGCAATCAGCAGAAGATCGTGCTGGCCCGCGAGATCGAGCGCAACCCCGATCTGCTGCTGGTCGGCCAGCCGACCCGCGGGGTCGATATCGGCGCCATCGAATTCATCCACCAGCGGCTGATCGAGCTGCGCGACGCCGGCAAGGCGATCCTTCTGGTCAGCGTCGAGCTGGAGGAGATCATGTCGCTGGCGGACCGCATCGCGGTGATGTTCGACGGCCGGATCATGGGCGAACGCCTGCCCGCGGACACGGACGAGCGCGACCTCGGGCTGCTGATGGCCGGGGTCAGCAACGGGGCAAACGACGGGGGGGAGGCCGCCTGATGGAGAAGATGCCGCGCTGGGCCGATGTCGCCCTGATCCCGCTGATCAACCTCGCACTGGCCTTCTTCTTTGCCGGGCTGGTGGTGCTGGCGATCGGGGAAAACCCCTTCGACATGGTGCGTTTCATGGTCAAGGGCGCACTGGGCAGCTCCAACGGGATCGGCTACACGCTGTATTACGCCACCAATTTCATCTTTACCGGGCTGGCCTTTTCGGTGGCCATGCATGCCAGGCTGTTCAACATCGGCGGCGAGGGACAGGCCGCGCTCGGGGGGCTGGGAACGGCCGTGGTGCTGCTGGCGGTGCCCTGGCCGCACTGGACCGTCGCCCTGCCTTTCGCGGTGCTGGGGGCGGCGCTGTTCGGCGCGGCCTGGGCGGCCATTCCGGCCTGGCTGCAGGCCAGGCGCGGCAGCCATATCGTGATCACCACGATCATGTTCAACTTCATCGGCGCGGCGCTGATGATCTACCTGCTGAACGGGATCCTGAAGAAGCCCGGCCAGCAGGCCGCGGAGACCCGCCATTTCGGCGATGCGGTGCATCTGCCGACCTTCCACGAGATGCTGGCCCCGCTGGGCATCGAATTTTCGAAATCCGCCCCTGCCAACGTCAGTTTCATTCTGGCAATCCTGGCCGCTGTCTGTGTCTGGCTGCTGATCTGGCGGACCCGGATCGGCTATGAAATCCGCGCCTTCGGCAATTCCGAAAGCGCCACCGCCTATGCGGGGATTTCCGCCGTCAGGGTAACGATCATCGCCATGCTGATTTCCGGCGGCCTGGCCGGAATGATGGCGATCAACGTGGTGATGGGCGAAAGCGAGCGGCTGATCCTGAACTTCACCGAAGGCGCCGGCTTCATGGGCATCGCGGTGTCGCTGATGGGGCGCAACCACCCGGTGGGCATCGTGCTGGCGGGGCTGCTGTTCGGGATGCTGAACCAGGGGGGCTTCGAGCTGCTGTGGGAGATGCCCGGCATCAGCCGCGAAATGGTGTTCGTGATCCAGGCGCTGATCATCATCTTCACCGGGGCGCTGGTCAACATGACCCGCGACCCGATAGAACGCCTGTTCATCCGCAGGAACAAGGGGGCCTGAGCGATGGATTTCCTGCAATTCCTGCTGACGCTCGATTCGACGATCCGGCTTTCGGTGGTGCTGCTGCTGGCCTGCCTTGCCGGGCTGTTTTCCGAACGGGCCGGTGTCGTGGACATCGGGCTGGAAGGCAAGATGCTGATTTCCGCCTTCGTTGCCGCCGCGGTGGCCTATGAGAGCGGTTCGGCCTGGCTCGGGGTGCTGGCCGGCAGCGCTGCCTCCGTGGTCTTTGCCATGATCCACGGGGTGGCATCCATCATCTACCGCGGCGATCAGATCATCTCCGGTGTGGCGCTGAACTTTCTGGCCTCGGGGCTCACGGTGGTGATCGGCCATGCGATCTACAAGAAGGGCGGGCAGACCCCGACCCTGACCGGCGATGCGCGCTTCACCGAAGTAAAGCTGCCCTTCGCCGACGCGGTTGCCGATGTGCCCGTGATCGGGCCGATCTATTCGGAGCTGATCTCGGGCCACACGCCGCTGGTCTATGTGGCATTTGCCATCGTCCCGCTGGTCTGGTGGGTGCTTTACCGGACCCGCTTCGGGCTGAGATTGCGCGCGGTGGGGGAAAACCCGGCCTCGGTGGACACGGCCGGGGTTTCGGTGGTGGCGATGCGCTTCAGGGCGCTGATCATCACCGGTATCCTCTGCGGCATGGCCGGGGCCTATCTTTCCACCGCGCAATCGGCCTTCTTCGGCAAGGAGATGACCGCCGGGCGCGGCTATATCGCGCTGGCGGCGCTGATCTTCGCCAACTGGCGACCGGTTCAGGCGATGGGAGCGACACTCCTGTTCGGGCTGCTGGAGGCGATCTCCAACCTCTATCCGAACATCGACGTGTTCGGGCTGTTTTCGATCCCGGTGCAGTTTACCCAGGCGCTGCCCTACATCCTGACGGTGGTGATTCTGGCCGGCTTCATCGGTCGCGCGGTGCCGCCCCGCTCGGTGGGCGTGCCCTACGTCAAGGAACGCTGAGCGCGCCGGCCGGGGCCGCGGCGGCGGTTGCCGGCCGGTCTGGACAAGACATTCATTTTTTGTGATATGTCCGCCACCCTGGTGGATTCGCTCCGATATGTCGCAGGCGCAACCGTTCCGTCGTTACGGGTCTCGCGTTAAGGACGCTCCACCTCAACCGCCAGCAACCGGTGCGCCATGCAGATATACTTGCCCATCGCCGAGATTTCCGTGAACGCATTCCTGCTGCTCGGGCTGGGCGGCATGGTCGGGATCCTCTCCGGCATGTTCGGGGTCGGCGGCGGCTTCCTGATGACGCCGCTGCTGTTCTTCATCGGCATCCCGCCGGCAGTTGCCGTGGCGACCGAGGCCAACCAGATCGTGGCCTCGTCCTTTTCCGGCGTGCTGGCGCATCTGCGGCGCAAGACGGTCGATCTCAAGATGGGCACGGTGCTGCTGATCGGCGGCCTGATCGGCGCCTTTCTGGGCATCCAGCTGTTCAACTTCCTGAAATCCATCGGCCAGGTGGACCTGCTGGTCAGGCTGTCCTACGTGGTGTTCCTCAGCATCATCGGCTCGCTGATGTTCGTCGAGAGCCTGCGCGCGATCATGCGTTCCAAGCGCAGCGGCGGCGCCCCCCCCAGACGGCGCAAGCATACCTGGATCCACGCCCTGCCCTTCAAGATGAAGTTCCGCACCTCCGGGCTCTACATCTCGGTGATTCCGCCGGTTCTGGTGGGTATCTCCGTGGGCGTGCTGGCGGCGATCATGGGGGTCGGCGGCGGCTTCATCATGGTGCCGGCGATGATCTACCTCCTGGGCATGCCCACCAAGGTGGTTGTCGGCACCTCGCTGTTCCAGATCATCTTCGTGACCGCCTTCACCACCCTGGCGCATGCCACCACCAACTATACCGTGGACATCGCCCTGGCACTGCTGCTCATGCTCGGCGGGGTGATCGGGGCCCAGATCGGCACCCGGATCGGGCTGAAGCTGAAGGCCGAACAGCTGCGCATCCTGCTGGCGCTGATGGTGCTCGGGGTGGTCGCCAAGCTGGCGCTCGACCTGCTGCTGATGCCTGCCGAGCTCTATTCCCTCGGCGGAGGGGGCGAATGATGACGATACCGCCCCGCCTGCGCCCGCTTCCGTTCCCGCTGCTGCTGTCCGGCGCGCTCCTCTTCCTGTTCGCCCTGCAAGTCGCGCCCCTGCGGGCCCAGGACGAGAGGGTGGTTGCCGGCCTTTCCCAGAACCGGATCACCATCTCGACCGGGTTCGACGGCTCCGAAATCCTGGTCTTCGGCGCGGTCAGGCGCGAATCCCCGCCGCCCGCCGACAGCCCGCTGCAGGTGATCATCTCCGTTTCCGGCCCAGCACAGCCGGTCACGGTCCGGCGCAAGGAAAAACGCCTCGGCATCTGGGTCAACACCGACGCGGTGGAAATCGGCAGCGCGCCCTCCTTCTATGCCGTGGCCAGCAGCGCCCCCTTCGGGGAGGCGCTCTCGGAAGCCGAGGATCTCCGTTACCGGGTTTCCATCCCGCGGGCGATCGGCTCCATCGAGGTGCCGGACGAGGTGAGCGACCCGGCAAGCTTCACCGAGGCGCTGATCCGCATCCGCAGCCGGTCCGGGCTTTACCAGACGAACCCGGGCACGGTGCATCTGAGCGAGGAAACCCTGTTCGAAACTTCGGTCGAGCTGCCTTCGAACCTGACCGAAGGCGACTACAGGATCCGCATCTTCCTGACCAGGAACGGCAGGGTCATCGACGCCTATGAAACCAGCATCGCGGTGCGCAAGGTCGGACTCGAACGGTTTCTCTACAGCCTGGCGCACGAGCGGCCGCTGCTCTACGGGCTGATGTCCCTGGCCATTGCCATCATCGCCGGCTGGGGGGCTTCGGCAGCCTTCCGCCTGATCAAGTCGTAGGGCGGCAGAGCGGCGCGCGACACCGGGCGGCGGGAACGCGCCAAAGCACGGCGGCGCGGGCAGAAGACGGCCTCCGTGCCCGGCGCGGCCGGGCGGCGCTACCCCAGCAGGATGACCCCCCAGGCGGCACCGGCGGCGATCGCCGTCAGCGCCACCGCCGCGCTGGCGGTATCCTTGGCCTGTCGGGCCAGGGGGTGTTCCTCGCGCGAGATGTAGTCGATCGCCCGCTCGATGCCGGTGTTCATCAGCTCGGCGGCCAGCACCAGAATGCCCAGCGCCAGGATCAGCGCGCGTTCCCCCGGCTGCAGGTCGAGCGCGAGCGCCAGCCCGGCCGAAAGCAGGTTGGCCCAGACCCACATGTGCAGGCTGGGCTCGCTGCGCCAGCATTCCCGCCAGCCCGCCCACGACCAGGCCACCCGCATGCGAAAACGTTCCCATTCACGCCGGATCATCCGTCCCTCCGCTGTCGTTTGCGGAAATCCTAGCCCGAGCCGAGCGCCCGCGCCAGCATGCGCGGCCGCGGCACGGGCGCGGAAAGGAAACGGGAAGGAGAGGGCGGCAGGAAGCGCTTGCGGCCCCGCTGCCGCCCGCCTAGGCTGGCGGCATGTTCACCATAGAGCACGAGTTCGACGCCACCGCCATCACCCTGATCGACGAGGGCGAGCCGCCGTTGTGCGAAGACGTGATCATCCGCGCCTTCGAGGACTGCGTGCGGATAACGCAATACGACCCGCACGAAGAGCGCGTGGCGGAAATCACGCTTTCGCCCGCCCAGCTGCGCGACCTGGGCGCGGCGCTGGACCTGCCCGAAGGGATCTACCGGCTGCCGCGCCCGGGCCGGGAGGAAGAACCCTGATCCAGCCCGAAGAGCTTGTCGCGCGCCGCCGCGCCGCGCAGGAGCACCAGCCGCCCCGGGGCGACTCCGAGCGCGCGGGCCAGAAGCCTGCGCGCAGCCTCGTTCGCCCTGCCACGCTCGGGCGGGGCGGTCACGGAAATGCGGATGATTCCTCCGCTCTCCACCCGCAACGCATTGCGCGCCGCGCGCGGGTTCACCCGCACGGCAAACTCCCGCCTCGCTGCGGCAAGCTGCGCAAGGCTTCCCTTTTCCACCTCCGGCATCGTCTCTCCGCCGTTCTCCCCGGCGGGGCCGGCCCGTGCCCCCCCGGAGATGACCGGATATGAAAGGAAACTTTCCGTGACAACCGCCTTTTTCCGGGACGAGCGCTGTTTCTGGCACGGTGGCGGCAACTATGCATTCACCGTCCCGGCCGGCGGGCTGGTGCAGCCGCTGCCCGGCGGTCTGCCGGAAAATCCGGAAACCAAGCGCCGGCTGCTCAATCTCCTGCTGGCCACCGGGCTGATCGACGAACTCGATGTCGCCTCGGCCCCGCCCGCCGACATGGAGGAACTCGCGCGGGTCCATTCCCGGACCTATCTGGAAGAGTTCAGGCGCCTGTCCGACTCCGGCGGGGGCGAGCTCGGCCCGCGTGCCCCCTTCGGCCCGGGCGGCTACGAGATCGCGGCGCTGTCGGCGGGGCTGGCCCGCCAGGCGCTGCGCGCCGTGCTGCGGGGGGAGGCCACAAACGCCTATGCGCTGTCGCGCCCGCCCGGCCATCATTGCCTGCCGGATCTCCCGAACGGTTTCTGCCTGCTTGCCAATATCGCCATCGCCGTCGAGGCAGCACGCGCGGAAAGGCTCTGCCAGCGTGTCGCCATTCTCGACTGGGACGTGCACCACGGCAACGGCACCGAAGCGATCTTCCTGGACGATCCGGATGTCCTGACGATCTCGCTCCACCAGCACAACAACTACCCCCCCGACAGCGGCCACCCGGACATCCGCGGCGCGGCGGACAGCAACATGAACATTCCCCTGCCCCCGGGAACCGGCCATGCCGGCTATCTCGAGGCGATGGAACGGCTGGTGGTGCCGACGATCCGCGCCTTTGCCCCCGAGGTGATCGTGGTGGCCTGCGGCTATGACGCCGCCGCCATCGATCCGCTGGGGCGGATGCTGGCCACAGCAGAAACCTTCGCCCGGATGACCGGAGCGGTCATGGAGCTGGCCGGGGAGATGTGTTCCGGGAGGCTCGTCCTGGTCCACGAGGGCGGCTACAGCGAACTCTATGTGCCGTTCTGCGGCCATGCGGTGCTGCAACGGCTGTCGGGCAGCCGGATCGAGGCCCCGGATCCCCTCGGAGAAACCCTCGCCGCCCGCCAGCCGGATGCCGCCTTCCGCAATTTCGTTTCCGATCACATCGGGAAGCTGGCCGCACTGCTTCTGCCCGGCTGAACCGCGGATGTCCGGCGCCCCCGCGGGCCGCCCCCTTCAGCGGCGACCGGAGCGTATTTCCACCCCGGAGCAGCTTCCAAAACCGCTTGAACCTTGTCGCGGAACATAGGAGAGGAAGCCGACCGTACAGGAGACCGCGATGCCAGATCCGAACCCCGCCGCGCTGGAATTCCTCCTCCGGAGGCGCTCGCGCCCGGCCAGGACGCTTGCCCCCCCGGCGCCCTCGCGCAGCCAGCTCGAACCGCTTCTGACCGCCGCTGCGCGCAGCCCCGACCACGGCAAGCTGGAGCCCTGGCGTTTCATCGTGCTCGAACGCCCGGCGCTGCAGCGCCTGGCCGGGCTGGCGCAGGAACGGGCGGCCCGGCTCGGCCTGCCGCCGGAGCGGGCAGCCAGGGAGGTGGCCCAGTATGCCGAGGGCATCCTGGCGGTGGCGGTGATCGCCGCGCCCCGGGAGTCGGAAAAGGTGCCGGAAATCGAGCAGCTCCTGTCGGCGGGCGGGGTCTGCCTGGCGTTGCTCAACGCGGCGCTGGCCGCAGGCTGGGGAGCCAACTGGCTGACCGGCCGCCTCAGCCACGATCGCAGCTTCGTGGAAGCCGGGCTGGGGCTGCAGCCGCATGAGCTGGTGGCCGGGCTGATCTTCATCGGCAGCGAAACCGTGCCCCCGCCGGAGCGCCCGCGCCCCGATCTCGGCAGGATCGTCACCTGGATGGCGCGCTGATGCAGCCCCGGAAACCGCTCCGCGCCCTGACCGGGATTGCCGCCGCGCTGGGGCGGGCGAGCGCCCAGCTGGGCGATCCGCGGATCTTCGGCCCGGTCCTGCTCTCGCTGCTGATTGTCCTGCTGTTCACCGGCCCGTTCCTGGCCGTCCTGCTGGCCGCTGCCGGGCTGATCGAACTGCTGAGCCCGGAACGGCTGAACCTTCCCCGGGTGGGCGAGATCTCCCTTTCCGGAACATTCACCCGGGGGCTGGTGTCGAAAACCTCCTGGACATTCTGGACCTATGTCATCGCGCCGCTGTCGGTCGCCGTTTGCGGGCTGTTCCTGGAACGGATCGCGGCGGCGGTGGAAGCGCGCCACTATCCGCAGAGCCGGGGGGAACGCGCCCGCGGGTTCGGCGAGACCCTGATCCATGCGCTGCGCTTCCTGCTGCTGATGGCCGGGGTCAGCCTGCTGGCGCTGCTCCTTGCACTGCTGTCCGGGGCGCTGGCGCCGGCAGTCTTCGTGCTGGCCAACGGTTTCCTGCTGTCGCGGGAATATTTCGAGGCGGTCGGGCTGCGCCACCTGAGCGGAGCCGAGCTGCGCCGGCTGGCGCGCCTCCATGCCCCGGCGCTCTGGGCGCTGGGAACCCTGCTGGCCCTGGCCCTCGCGGTGCCGGTCCTGAACCTCCTGGTGCCGGCAATCGGCGTGGCCGCCTATACCCATCTCTTTCACGGCCTCGGCGGGGCCGGCCACCGGCCGGGCGGAACCGCAGGCTGAGCCGCCGCCCGTGCCGCACCCCGCCCCGCCCGCACGGCAGGGGAAAATCTTCTGGACATGAGGCGGAGCTTCGGCTTTGAATTGATCCGTCAGTCAAAAACCGGGGAGCTTGCCATGACACTCAGAACAACCCTGTCCGCCATCGTGCTGGCGGCGCTGGCCGGCCCGGCGCTGGCCGGCAGCGACTGCAGCAAGGTGACATTCTCCGATGTCGGCTGGACGGACATCACCGCCACCACCGCCGCCACCTCGGTGGTGCTGGAGGCGCTGGGCTACGAGACCGACACCAAGGTGCTCTCGGTGCCGGTCACCTACACCTCGCTGGCCAATGGCGATGTGGATGTCTTCCTGGGCAACTGGATGCCGACGATGGAAGCCGACATCGCTCCCTACCGCGAGGCCGGAACCGTGGAGACCGTGCGCGCCAACCTGCAGGGCGCGAAATACACGCTGGCGGTCAACAAGGCGGCGGCCGACCTGGGGATCAGGGATTTCGCCGACATCGCACAGTTCAGGGATGAACTGGACGGCAGGATCTACGGCATCGAGCCGGGCAACGACGGCAACCGGCTGATCATGGACATGATCGCGCAGGATGCCTTCGGGCTGAGCGGCTTCGAGGTGGTGGAAAGCTCCGAACAGGGGATGCTGGCGCAGGTGGAGCGCGCCAACCGCAGGGGCGAACCGATCGTCTTTCTCGGCTGGGAGCCGCATCCGATGAACGCCAGTTTCGAGCTGACCTATCTTTCAGGCGGAGATGACTGGTTCGGCCCCGATTTCGGTGGTGCAACCGTCTATACCAACACCCGCGCCGGCTATGTGGAGGAATGCCCCAACGTGGGCGCGCTGCTGAAGAATCTCGAATTCACCCTCGAGATGGAAAACGAGATCATGGGCGCGATCCTGAACGACGGCGAAGATCCGGCCGAGGCCGCCACCTCCTGGCTCAGGGCCAACCCCGGCATCCTTGAGGACTGGCTTGCAGGCGTGTCCACCATGGACGGCGGCGACGGGCTTGCGGCGGTGAAGGCCGCGCTGGGAATCATGTAGACCGGCCCGGGCAGGCAGAACCGGGCTCCGGCCGCGTTCCGGGGCCCTTCCTGCCACCGCCGGCCCCGCACCGCGGGGTCGAACGGGCCCGGAAACGGAGAGCGGTCAATGGACTGGCTGACGGAGACCAAGATCCCGGTGGGAAAGACGGCCCGGGCCGCCTTCGACTGGCTGCAGGACAACGGGGCGTGGTTCTTCGACGGGCTGGCCGAGGGGCTGGAGGCGCTGATCTCCGCCCTGCTGTGGGCGCTCCAGACCCCGAGCCCCTTTCTGGTGATCGCCGCCTTCGTGGCGCTGAGCTGGGTGCTGCAGCGCTCGTGGAAGACGGCGCTTCTGGTGGCGCTGGGCTTTGCCTTCATCCTCAACCAGGGCTACTGGGAGGAAACCACCGAAAGCCTCACCCTGGTGCTGGCCGCAAGTGCGGTCTGCATGGGGCTGGGCGTGCCGATCGGAATCGCCGCCGCGCACCGGCCGCGGCTCTACCGCGTCATGCGCCCGGTGCTCGACCTGATGCAGACCCTGCCCACCTTCGTCTATCTGATCCCGGCCATCGTGTTCTTCGGCATCGGCATGGTGCCCGGCCTGATCGCCACGGTGATCTTCGTGCTGCCGGCGCCGATCCGGCTGACCCATCTGGGCGTCAGCTCGACCCCGCAGCCGCTGCTCGAGGCCGCCCAGGCCTTCGGCGCCACCCCGCGCCAGAGCCTGTGGAAGGTGGAACTGCCCTGGGCAATGCCGCAGATCATGGCCGGGCTCAACCAGACGATCATGCTCAGCCTCTCGATGGTGGTGATCGCCGCCCTGGTGGGGGCCGACGGGCTGGGGGTGCCGGTAGTGCGCGCCCTCAACCAGGTGAACACCGCCCTGGGATTCGAGAGCGGCTTCATCATCGTGGTGGTGGCGATCGTGCTGGACCGGATGCTGCGGGTGGAGCGCAGATGATCGCCGTCGAGTTCGACCGGGTTTCCATCGTCTTCGGAGACCGCCCCGAACGCGCCCTGCCCCTGATGGACCAGGGCCGCGAGCGCGGCGAGATCCGGCAGGAAACCGGCCAGGTGCTGGGGGTGCACGACTGCTCGCTTGCCGTCGAGGAGGGCGAGATCGTGGTGCTGATGGGGCTGTCGGGTTCGGGCAAGTCCACGCTTCTGCGCGCGGTGAACGGGCTCAACCCGGTGACCCGGGGCGAAGTTCGGGTGCGCCACCGCGGGCAGATGGTATCGGTGACCCGGGCCGATCCGGCCACGTTGCGCCGGCTGCGGCTGAACACCATCGCGATGGTCTTCCAGCAGTTCGCCCTGCTGCCCTGGCGCACGGTGGCCGAAAACGTCGGCCTGGGGCTGGAGCTGGGCGGCATGAGCCGGGCCGCGCGCATGGCCAGGGTGGCCGAGCAGCTGGAACTTGTCGGCCTGTCGGAGTGGGCCGAGCGCAAGGTGGGAGAGCTTTCCGGCGGCATGCAGCAGCGGGTGGGTCTGGCGCGCGCCTTTGCCACCGAGGCGCCGATCCTGCTGATGGACGAGCCGTTTTCGGCGCTCGATCCGCTGATCCGCACCCGGCTGCAGGACGAACTGCTGGAACTTCAGGCCAGGCTGCGGCGCACGATCGTCTTCGTCAGCCACGACCTGGACGAGGCCTTCAAGATCGGCAGCCGCATCGCCATCATGGAGGGCGGGCGGATCGTGCAGTGCGGCAGCCCGCGAGAGATCTTCTCGAACCCGTCGAACGACTACGTGGCCGATTTCGTCGCCAACATGAACCCGCTCGGGGTGCTCACCGCGCGCGATGTCATGGTCGGGGCCGTGGGCGACATCACCCCCCGGGTCGAGGCCGACACCGCGGTGCGCGATGTCATGGAAAGGCTGCTCTCGAACCGGGGCAGGCTCGGCGTCACCGAAAACGGGGAACTTGTCGGGATGATCACCCAGGAGGCCATTCTCGAACGCCTGCTCGACCCGGCAGGCCTTCCGGATACCGGGCAGGGAAATGCCGGGCGGGGAACCGCGCGGCTTCACTCCCGCCCGCCGGGCAGGTAGCAGCAACCACGCAACAACCGGCGACCCAGGGCGCCATCGGTCGCGACCCGCGCACGCAGCCCGTAAGGCCGATCGCTCATGCCGTCCGAACACGATTCGCGGCTGATCACTGCGGTGAGCGATGCCCGGGTGCCCGCAAGAACCGCCACGAAATCCATCGGTGGCGCCCCCTCCGCCGATCGCTCCCACTGGCGCGACAGCAGATGCTCCCCGCCCCCCGGCTCCGCGAAAACGGCACTGTCGTCCCCGGCCAGATCAAGGCTCCAGAACGGTTCCGTCCCGCTGCACAGCAATGGCTGCGGCAAACGGCCGTCCTCCTGTCCCGGCTGGCGCTTCAGATAACGCAGGGCAACCCAGCCGCCCCCTTCGGTGCCCGCCACATGGGCCCAGCCCATGCGCTCGTCCAGCGCCACGACCTCGACGTCCCGCGCATCGGCTGCAAGCGTATCGACAACCGCAAACCCGACCCCCGGCCCCTGGCGGACATTCAGGACGTCATCCGCCCGCACGCCGACCACATCGAACAGCGCCGGCAACAGAGTTTCCCCGGCGGCCTGCGCCAGGGCGGAACCTGCAAGAGCGAGCCAGAACACTGTCCCCGTCAGAATCTTCATCCCGTCGCCCTTTCAACGCCGGTCACGGCTACAGCCACGGCCACCGCCGTGATAGCGGCGCGCCCGGCCTCGCGTCAATCGGCCGCTCCGTGCACGCGCCGGCCTGCTCCGCCGGCACGCCTCATGTCTTCGTTGCCGGCATCGCGGGCGTGATGGCGCGGCGTTTCAGCATGGCCTCGCGCCAGGAGATGAAGGTGACCGAACCGAGGATGATCGCCCCGCCCAGCACCACCCATCCATCCACCGGCTCGCCGAAGACCAGCGCCCCCAGCAGCACCGCCCACAGCAGCTGCAGGAAGGTTACCGGCTGGGTCACGGTCACCGGAGCGGCGCGGAAGGCCAGCGTCATGGTATAATGGCCGGCAGTCGCGAAACAGGCCACCAGGAACATCCAGCCCATCTGCGCCAGGGTCGGCGGCACCCAGACCGCATAGGCGAAAGGGGCCAGCCCGATGGTGACGGTGATCGAGAGCATCCCCACCACCACCGAGGGCGAGACCTGTCCGCTCATGCGCTTGGCGATCAGGTAGGAGGCGGCGAAGAATACCGCCGTGCCCAGCATCGCCAGATGGCCGGGCGAGATCTCGCGAAACCCCGGGCGCAGGATCACCAGCGCCCCGAGCAGCGCCACCACCACCGCGATCAGCCGGCGCGCGGCCAGCTTCTCGCCCAGAAACAGCGCCGCACCCAGCGTGACATAGACCGGCGCGAGGTAGTTCATGGCGGTGACCTCGGCGATCGGAATCCGCGCCATGGCGTAGAACCACAGGATCACCCCCAGGCTGTGCACCAGCCCGCGCAGGGCGAAGCTTGCCAGCGCCCGGCCATCGAGGCGGGCGCGCAGCATCGGGCGCAGCATCGGCGCCAGCAGCACCAGCCCCAGCAGGTAGCGCAGGAACGCCCCTTCGGCCGCCGGCAGGCGGTTGCCGACGAACTTGACGATGGCGGTGACGGCGACGAAGCACAGCCCGGTTGCCGCCATCCACAGGATACCGGCAAGCGGCCGGTCGGCGGATCTGTTCATGGGGGCAACTTCCGCCGGATCGGCGGCGGGCACAAGCCCGATTCGGCGTGCTCAGAGCTGCGCGATCACCTCTTCGGAAACTTCGAAATTGGCGGTGACGCGCTGCACGTCGTCATCGTCCTCGAGTGCCTCGATCAGCTTCGTCAGCTTCTGCATGCCCTCGAGATCGAGCTCCACCGTGGTGGTGGGCCGCCATACCAGCCTGGCGCTTTCCGAGGGTCCGAGAAGCTCGTCCAGCGCGTTGGAAACCGCCGCCAGGTCGGTGGCCTCGGTCCAGATGACGTAGCCGTCATCGGTGTCTTCCACATCTTCCGCGCCGGCCTCGATCGCCGCTTCCATGACCCGCTCCAGATCGCCGATGCCCAGCGGGTAGCGGATCTCGCCCTTGCGCTCGAACATGAAGCTGACCGAGCCGGTCTCGCCCAGCGAACCGCCGTGCTTGGCGAAGATCGAACGCACCGAGCTGGCGGTGCGGTTGCGGTTGTCGGTCATCGCCTCGACGATCACCGCCACCCCGCCGGGGCCGTAGCCCTCGTAGCGGATCTCCTCGTAGCTCTCGGCGTCGCCTCCCTGGCTTTTCCTGATCGCCCGCTCGATCACGTCCTTGGGCACCGAATTCGCACGCGCCTCCTTCACCGCCAGGCGCAGGCGCGGGTTCTTGTCCGGATCCGGATCACCCAGCTTTGCGGCCACGGTGATCTCCTTGGAGAGCTTGGAAAACAGCTTTGCCCGGGCCGCATCCTGCCGCCCCTTGCGGTGCTGGATATTCGCCCATTTGGAATGGCCTGCCATGCGCCCGTTCCCCGAATGATTTCAGCCTTCGGGCTTCTATATGTCAGCGCGCGGGCGGGCTGCAAGCCTTGGCGCCCCGAAGCGGCGTTGCAATTGCCCGTTGCTTCGGCTTGTGTGGCACGCAAAGCCGGAGCCCCGCCATGACCAGTGATCAGATCATCCTGTTTGCCCTTTTCGCCGCCGTCTTCGCCCTGCTGCTGTGGGGGAAATTCCGCTACGATCTGGTGGCCTTTGCGGCGCTCATGGCCGGGGTGGTGCTGGGGGTGGTTCCCGCCGGGGAGGCCTTTGCCGGCTTCGGGCACCCGGCCACGCTGGTGGTGGCGCTGGTGCTGGTGGTCTCGGGCGGGCTGGTGCGCTCGGGGGCAGTCCTGCTGATCACCCGTGCGCTGGTGGATTCCGGCCGCAGCCTCGGCGCCCATATCGCCCTCATGGGCGCGCTCGGGGGCGTCCTTTCGGCCTTCATGAACAACGTCGCCGCGCTGGCGCTGCTGATGCCGGTGGACATCCAGAGCGCGCGCAGGGCCGGGCGGAGCGCGGCGTTGAGCCTGATGCCGCTGTCCTTCGCCACCATCCTCGGCGGCATGGTGACGCTGATCGGCACACCGCCCAACATCATCATCGCCGCGATCCGCGAGGATGCCCTGGGCACGCCATTCGCGATGTTCGATTTCGCCCCGGTGGGCGGGCTGGCCGCCCTGGCCGGGCTGGCCTTCGTGGCGCTGATCGGCTGGCGGCTGATCCCGAGCCGCGCGCAGGGCGCCTCGGGCGCCGATCCGATGGGCGAGATCGCGCAATACATCGCCGAGCTGACGGTGCCCGGAGACTCGAAGCTGATCGGCCGGCGGCTGCACGAGCTGGAGGCCGAGGCCGAAAGGAACGATGTGGCCATTCTCGGGCTGGTGCGCGACGGCAGGCGCCGCTACGGCACCGCGCGCAACGCCGTGCTGCGCGCAGGCGATGCGATCGTGATCGAGGCCCACCCCGAAGCGCTCGACGAATTCCGCGCGGCGCTGTCGCTCGACTTCGCCGACCCCCGGCGCCAGCAGGCGCTGACCGCCGAGGGCGAGGGGCTGCAGGTGGTCGAGGTGGTGGTGCCGGAAGATTCCCGCATCCGCGGCAAGAGCGCCCAGGCGATCGGCCTGGGCTGGCGCCGGCGCACGGTGCTGCTGGGCATTTCCCGCCGCGGGCGGCGCATCGCCCGCCAGATCCGCAAGACCCGGATGCAGACGGGCGACATCCTGCTGCTGCTCACCCCGGCCGAACAGACGAACGACGTGATCGAGTGGCTCGGCGTGCTGCCCCTGGCCGGGCGCGGCCTTCAGGTTACCGACGAAAGGAAGGTCTGGCCGGCGGTTGCCATGTTCGGCGCGGCGGTGGCCGCAGCCAGCTTCGGGCTGATCTATCTGCCGATCGCCCTGGGGCTGGTGGTGATCGGTTTCGTGCTCGCCAGGATCCTTCCCCTTGCCGAAATCTACGAGCAGATTTCCTGGCCCGTGGTGGTGCTGCTCGGCTCGATGATCCCGCTGGGGGCGGCCCTGGAGGAAGCGGGCGGAACCGAGCTGATCGCCGGTGCGTTGCTCCGCCTCACCGAAGGGCTGCCGGCATGGGCCATCCTCACGGTGCTGATGGCGGTGACGATGACGCTCTCGGACGTGCTCAACAATACCGCCACCACCATCGTGGCCGCCCCGGTGGGCATCCAGATGGCACAAACGCTCGGGGTCTCCCCCGACCCGTTCCTGATGGCGGTGGCGGTGGCCGCCTCCTGCGCCTTCCTCACGCCCATCGGGCACAAGAACAACACCCTCATCCTCGGCCCCGGCGGCTATGATTTCGGCGACTACTGGCGCATGGGCCTGCCGCTGGAAATCATCGTGGTGGCGGTCTCGATCCCGGCGATCCTGGTGTTCTGGCCGCTTTGATCCTGCTGTTCTGGCCGCTTTAAGGATTTGAGGAATTGTGTGAAGGGAGGGGGCCGTCTGCCCCCTCTTTGCCCTGCGGGCAAATTCACCCCCGAGAGTATTTGCGGCAAGATGAAGAGAATGGCCCCGCGATTCATCCGGCCGGGGTTCCCTGCGGGCGAACCGGCTCACAGCGGCCAGATGAGCGGGATCAGCGCCGAGGCCAGCAGGCCTACCGAAAGGTTGAGCGGAATGCCGACCCGCAGGAAATCGGCGAACCGGTAGCCGCCGGGGCCGTAGACCAGCATGTTGGTCTGGTAGCCGATGGGCGTGGCGAAGCTGGCCGAGGCGGCCACCATCACCGCCACCACAAGCGGGCGCGGATCCAGGCCGAGGGAGTGGGCCAGCCCGATCGCGACCGGCGTGACCACCACGGCGACCGCATTGTTGGAAACCAGCTCGGTCAGGACCGAGGTAAGGAGGTAGACCCCCCAGATCACGAGGAACGGCGGCAGTTCCCGGAACAGCGGGGTCAGCGCCTTCGCGATCAGCTCCACCGCGCCCGAAGCTTCCAGCCCCGCGCCGACCGCCAGCATCGCGAAGATGAGCGCCAGAAGCCGCCCGTCGATGACGGCGAAGGCCTCCTCGGAATCGATGCAGCGGGTCAGGAACACGAAGGCCACCGCCAGCACCGCCAGCAGGAGGATCGGCGCCACCCCGAAAGCCGCCGGCACCACGATCCCGCCCAGCGCGGCCAGCGCCAGCGGCGCATGCCGGCGCCGGAAGGCCCGCGCCGCGGGTCGGGTGATGCTCACGAGCCGCATGTCCTGCGACAGGCGTCCGATATCCTCCGGCGTGCCTTCCAGCAGCAGGGTATCGCCGACGCGCACCACGACATCGTCCAGCTGGCCCGAGATGTTCTCGTCGCGCCGATGAACGGCCAGCGGATAGACCCCGTAGCGCCGGCGCAGCCGCAACTCGCCCAGCCGGCGCCCGATCATCCGGCAGCCCGGCGAGATCAGCGCCTCGACCGTTGTCGTGCGCACCGAGCTCAGCTTGTCGATCATCCGCAGCTGCGGATCGTGCTGCAGCCCCAGAAGCTCGCCCATTTCCGAACGCAGCACCACCCGGTCGCCGGGGGCGAGCACCGCCTTTTCCAGCTCGCGCCGCAGCGAGGCATCGCCGCGCAGCACATCCACCAGCCGCACTCCCTCGCGCCGGAACAGATCGACCTCCACCGCTCGGCGCCCGACCAGCGCGCTGCCTTCCGGTATCGCCACCTCGGTGAAGAATCTCATCCGCGCGCGACCCGCCAGCAGGGCCGCCATGCTCTGGCGCTCGGGCAGCAGGCGCGGGGCGATGAACCGCAGGTAGAGCATCCCCCAGGCGACCAGTGCCAGCCCCAGCGGGCTGATTTCGAAAATCGTGAACGGTGCCAGCCCGTGCGCCCGGGCCACCCCGTCGACCAGAAGATTCGTCGAAGTGCCGATCAACGTCAGCGTGCCGCCCAGAATCGCGGCATAGGACAGCGGGATCAGCAGTTTCGAGGGCGCGACCGAAAGCTGCCCGGCCAGCTGCACGAAGACCGGAATCATCACCAGCACCACCGGAGTGTTGGAAACGAATGCCGACGCCAGAACCACAAGGCCGATCAGTGCTCCGACCGACAGCGCCGGATGCCGCCGGGCCCGCACCGCCGCCAGACGGGTGAGCCGGTCAAGCGCGCCGGTGCGCACCAGCGCCCCCATCACGACGAACAACGCCGCGATCGTCCAGGGGGCCGGGTTCGCCAGCACCTCCACGGCCCGCTCATAGGGCAGGATGCCGAAGGCAAGCATGAGCGCGGCCCCGGAAATGGCCACGACCTCGGCCGGGTAGGTTTCGCGCAGGAACAGCACGAACATCCCCGCAACCACCGCCAGCGCGGCCAGCGCCTGGAAATCCGGCGCGAGGGTCGGCAAGGGGATCATCGGCAGGCTCCGTCAGAATGCGCCGATCATGACGGTCGCGCCAGCCCCGATCAAGCGTTCAGATCCAGCCCAGCTCACTGATCCGGAGCACCCCCGACAGGATGATTCCCGCGATGATGACGAACAGCACCGTCGAGATCAGCGTGACGATGGCGAATGTCCGCCTGATACGGAAATTCACCGGCGAGCCGGGCAGCGTGCCGGGCACCACGTCGTTCTCGTCTCCCTGGGTGCGCACCCCGATCGGGAGCACCACGAACAACACCATGAACCAGATGACGAAGAAGAGCACGATCGCCGAGGTTATCGCCATCAGACCTGTTCCAGCTCGATCAGGGTTCCGTTGAAGTCCTTCGGGTGCAGGAACAGGACCGGCTTGCCATGCGCCCCGATCTTCGGCTCCCCGTCGCCGAGGATCCGCGCCCCGCGCGCCACCAGCCGATCCCGGGCGGCGGCGATATCCGCCACCTCGTAGCATATGTGATGGATGCCCCCGGCCGGGTTGCGCTCCAGAAAGGCGGCAACGGGGCTGTTCTCGCCCAGCGGGGAAAGCAGCTCGACCTTGGTGTTCGGAAGCTCGACGAACACCACGCTGACGCCGTGATCCGGCTGTGCCAGGGGCGGGCCGACCCGGGCCCCCAGGCTGTCCCGGTAAAGCGCCGCCGCCGCCGCCAGGTCGGGCACGGCAATGGCGACATGATTGAGCCGTCCGATCATCGCATGCATTCCCGCTCGCTGAGCCACTCCCCCCTCATCCCGCAAACCGCCGCCAGAAGCAAGGGACAGGCCGCCCGCCGCGGCAATTAACCCGCCGTTCAGGATACCGGGGCTTTAATGCCCGCAGATGCAGGAGCACGATCATGCCCGATGCGCCCGACACCTTCATGCGGATCCACCCCCCCACCCCCGAGCACCCGCTGCTCGGCCTGACGGTTCTCGTTGTCGAAGACAGCCGGTTTGCCTGCGAGGCGATGCGGCTCCTGTGCCTGCGCTCGGGAGCGCGCATCCGCCGCGCCGACAGCCTGAGGGCCGCCCGCCGCCACCTTGCGGTCTATCGCCCGGTGGTGCTGATCGTCGATCTCGGCCTGCCCGACGGGTCGGGGGAAGAGCTGATCCGCGAACTCGACAATGCCCGCCCGCGGGTGCCCGTCATCCTCGGCACCAGCGGAGACGACAACGCAGAGGCCGCAGCCCGCCGGGCCGGTGCGGACGGTTTTCTCGCCAAACCCGTCTCGAGCCTCGAGGCCTTCCGCGCCGAGGTGCTCCGCCACCTGCCGCGCGACATGCGGCCGCACCGGCTGCAGGCCGTTTCCGGAGACATGATCACACCCGATCCGCTGGCGCTGCGCGACGATCTGCGCCATGCGGCCGAACTCCTGCGCCGCCCGGCCGCCGACCGGCGCCCGGTTGCCTATCTGGCGCAGTTCCTGTCCGGGATCGCGCTGCTGGCACGGGATCCGGCACTCGGGCAGGCCGCCCGCCGGCTGGAGGCGTGCCACCGCAAGGGCGCCCCGACCGGAGCCGCGCTGAAACGGCTGGCGGCGCTGCTCGACACGCGCCTGCACCGGCCGCACGGCATTCTGGGCTGAGCACGGCACCGATCCGGCTCCCCGGGGCTGCCGCATCACGCCGCGCTCCGCCAGCGACCCGGCCGGCGAAGGATCCGCCGGCCCGTCACGCAAGAGGGGAAGGGGAAGTCCCGCCAGACAAGTGTTCATGCTCTGTTCATGTTCTTGCGTCATGCTGCCAGTCATGGCGGAGACTCGGAAATCACGAATTTGTACGGAGCGGACCCCATTTTTGCCCGATTCTGTCGCGATTCATCGGCAGACGGCCCGCGAGGCGCCCACCCGCCCGAACGGCCGCCCGCACTGCACCGAAGGACCGCCCGCACTGCCGGAATGGGAGAACCTGTCATGAAACCGTCTGCCATGACACCGATCGTGAACCGTTTCTGGAATGACGAAATGGGGAGTGCCGTCGTCGACTGGGCCGTTTTCGGGGCCGGCGCCCTGTCGCTGGGAGTTGCCCTGATTTCCACCCTCGTCTGACGGAACCT
This sequence comes from Paracoccaceae bacterium, assembly GCA_026989055.1. Lineage (GTDB taxonomy): Bacteria > Pseudomonadota > Alphaproteobacteria > Rhodobacterales > Rhodobacteraceae > JAJRUE01. The sequence continues at coordinate 7,919 of JALSKC010000004.1, read as the reverse complement.
GCCTGAAGAACCTGCCTGAAAACGCGCCCGGGGCGCCGCCGGCGGAGAGGCGGCAGCGCCTGCCGATGCCCGCCCCGGCGCCGCCACCGCAAGGTCGCCTCCTGCCCTTGTTGCATCCCGCCCCCGTTTCGGGGTGCCGACTGTCCCGGAGTGCAGGCGCGCTATCCGGGGTGCAGGTGCGCTAGCTGTCTTCACGCACCACGCGCAGGCGCAACTCGCGCAGCTGTTCGTTGCTCGGCACGCTCGGGGCGCCCATCATCAGGTCCTCGGCGCGCTGGTTCATCGGGAACATGATCACTTCGCGGATGTTGGCCTCGTCCGCCAGCAGCATCACCATGCGGTCGATGCCGGCAGCGCAGCCCCCGTGCGGCGGGGCGCCGTATCTGAAGGCATTGACCATGCCGCCGAAGCGCCGCTCCACTTCCTCGCGCCCGTAGCCGGCGATCTCGAAGGTCCTGAACATGATGTCCGGGCGGTGGTTGCGGATCGCGCCAGAGACCAGCTCGTAGCCGTTGCAGGCCAGATCATACTGGTAGCCGAGCACCTTGAGCGGGTCGCCCTCCAGCGCCTCCATCCCGCCCTGGGGCATGGAGAACGGGTTGTGGTCGAAATCGAGCGCGCCGGTTTCCTCATCCTTCCGGAAGATCGGGAAATCGACGATCCAGCAGAAGGCGAAACGGTCCTTCTCGGTCAGGCCGAGCTCCTCTCCGATCACGTTGCGGGCCTTGCCGGCAACGGCCTCGAAGGCCTTCGGCCTGCCGCCCAGAAAGAAGGCCGCATCCCCGGCGCCCAGGCCCAGCTGCCGGCGGATCGCCTCGGTGCGTTCGGAGCCGATGTTCCTGGCCAGCGGGCCGGCGCCTTCGAGGCCTCCGTCCTTCTCCCGCCAGAAGATGTAGCCCATCCCCGGCAGGCCCTCCTTCTGGGCGAAGGCGTTCATCCGGTCGCAGAAGGCGCGGCTGCCGCCGCCGGGGGCCGGGATGGCACGGACCTCGGTGCCCTCCTGCTCGAGAAGCGAGGCGAAGATCCTGAAGCCCGACCCCTTGAAATGCTCGCTCACCACCTGCATCCTGATCGGGTTCCTGAGGTCCGGCTTGTCGGTGCCATACCACAGGAGCGAGTCGCGGTAGCTGATCTGCGGCCAGTCGGCATCTACCTTGCGCCCGCCGCCGAATTCCTCGAAACAGCCCCGGATCACCGGCTGGACGGTGTCGAACACGTCCTGCTGGGTGACGAAGGACATTTCCAGGTCGAGCTGGTAGAAATCGGTGGGCGAGCGGTCGGCGCGCGGATCTTCGTCCCGAAAGCAGGGCGCGATCTGGAAATACCTGTCGAAGCCCGAGACCATGATCAGCTGCTTGAACTGCTGCGGCGCCTGGGGCAGGGCGTAGAACTTGCCCGGATGCAGCCGCGAGGGCACCAGGAAGTCGCGTGCCCCCTCGGGGCTGGAAGCGGTGATGATCGGGGTCTGGTATTCGCGAAAGCCGCGCTCCCACATGGCGCGGCGCAGCCAGGCGATGACATCCGCGCGCAGCTTCATGTTGTCCTGCAGCTTTTCGCGCCGCAGGTCGAGATAGCGGTATTTCAGCCGGGTTTCTTCCGGGTATTCCTGGTCGCCGAACACCTGCAGCGGCAACTCCCCGGCCGCGCCCAGAACTTCCATGTCGCGGATGAAGACCTCGATCTCGCCGGTGGGGATCTTGGGGTTCACCAGCTCGGGCGCGCGCGCCTTCACCTCGCCGTCGATGCGGATGCACCATTCGGCGCGCAGCTTTTCGACCTCGGCAAAGGCCGGGCTGTCCGGGTCGCACAGGACCTGGGTGATGCCATAGTGGTCGCGCAGGTCGATGAACAGGATGCCGCCGTGGTCGCGCACCCGGTGCACCCAGCCCGACAGGCGGACGCTCTTGCCGACATCGGCTTTGCTCAGTTCGGCGCAGTTGTGGCTGCGGTAGGCATGCATGGCAGGGCCCCTGCGATAGCGTGGAACGGTTCGCGCCGATACACCTTGTGCGCGCCCGGAAGTCAAGCCGCATGGCGTTCCGGTCACGCCATGCCCCGGAAGGCAGGCTTTACAGGAGCGGAGAAACCGGACAGAATGTCGCAGCAGGTGGAGATGTCAGGGGGATATTCGGACAACGCGCGCCTGGTGTTCCGCCAGTCACGACTGGGGGTGGCTCATGTGGAATGCACTTCTTGATCGGCTGTTGCGCCATCTGGTGAAAAGGGGAACGCTGACGCTGCGCTTCCCGGACGGAAGCCGGCAGACATATGGCGATGGGGGAGAGCCGGCGGTCGATGTCGCCGTTCATCGGCGGGCCACTGTCCGCGCCCTGATCCTCAACCCCGAACTCGCCTTGGGCGAGGCCTACATGAACGGCGGGCTCACCATCGGGAACGACGATCTGCGCGGCCTGCTCACGCTGCTGCTGCGCAACCGGAGCGAACGCGGCCTGCTCTGGTGGCAGCGCCCGCTTCAGTGGCTCCGCAAGGCGCTGCGCCGGCTCGGCCAGTTCAACCCGGTCGGGAGGGCGAGGCGCAACGTGGCCCACCACTACGATCTCTCGGGCGAGCTCTACGAGCTGTTCCTCGACAGGGACAGGCAGTATTCCTGCGCCTATTTCCGCCGCCCCGACGACACGCTGGAGCAGGCCCAGGAAAACAAGAAGCACCACATCGCCCGCAAGCTGCTGATCAGGCCGGGCATGCGCGTTCTGGACATCGGCTGCGGCTGGGGCGGCATGGCGCTGACCCTGGCGCGCGACTACGGCGCGCATGTGGTGGGGGTGACGCTTTCCGAGGAACAGCACGCGGTGGCCACCCGCCGGGCCGAAGAGGCGGGGCTTGCCGATCGGGTGGAGTTCCGCCTGATGGACTACCGCGAGGTAAGCGAAAGCTTCGACCGGATCGTTTCGGTAGGCATGTTCGAGCATGTCGGCGTGCCGCATTACCGCGAATATTTCCGCCAGGTGCGCGACCGGCTGAAGCCGGACGGAATCGCGCTGATCCATACCATCGGACGCACCGACGGGCCGGGCACCACCAACCCCTTCATTCTCAAGTACATCTTCCCCGGGGGCTACGTCCCGGCCATGTCCGAGGCCATGGCGGCCATCGAGCGGGAACGCCTGACCGCAACCGATGTGGAGATCTGGCGGCTGCATTACGCCGAAACGCTGCGCAACTGGCTGGCGCGTTTCGAAGCCAACATCGAGCGGGCCCGGGCAATCTACGACGAGCGCTTCTGCCGCATGTGGCGCTTCTACCTGCTGGGCTCGGAGCTGGCATTCCGGCTGGATGGTCAGGTGGTGTTCCAGTTCCAGCTGGCGCGCGACCAGGAAGCGGTGCCGCTGACGCGCGACTACCTCTACCGGGATGCGGCCGCTCCGACGGTGGAGGAACGCCTGCACCACGCAGCCGAATAGGCAGACAGAACGCTCCGGAGCACCGCGCGCCCCGAGCATCGCCGGAAGACGCCGGCAGGCGGTCGCGGGGTGCGACCTTTCCGGCACTCCGGCAAGGAATTTTCGCCTCCGCCCGTGCAGCGGTGGAAATGTTCCGCAGCACCCCTTAGCCCTGAACCACGCTGAGGTTTCGATCAGACCGCGGGGCCGTGAACATGTCCGGAAGCCAGTTGCGCCTTGTCGTGCTCATGTTCGCCGGAGCCTATGCGTTCGCCTTCTTCTGGAGCTTTCCACCCCATTCGCCCGACCTCATGGCCAGCTGGCTGGCCGGGGTCTTCCTGGCGGAGGGCCGGCCCGATCAGGTCTATGCCCCGCTCGAAGAATGGTTCCGCATGTATCCGCCCGGGGCATGGCGGCCCTACATGGCCGAGCACTACGGCTACGAAGGGGCGATCTACCCCTTTCTCTACCCCCCGCTCTGGGCCAGGCTCGGGGCGCTGCTGGCCGAGGTGAACTTCTGGCGCGTGGCCGCGGTTGCCCTGGCGGTGAACACCGGCCTGCTTCTGGCGACCGTCTGGCTTGCCTGGCGCGCCTGCCGGCCGGCCATGAACCCGCTGCTGTTCATGGGACTGGGCATCTTCTTTCTCGGGGCAACCCACCTCGGCACGATCGCCCTGCTGGAAAACCAGCCGCAGATCCTGGCCAGCTTCCTGCTGGTCCTGGCCGCCGAGCGGCTTCGCCACGCTGCCCCGGCCACAGCCGGGGGCGCGCTGGCGCTGGCGGCCGCGCTGAAGCTCTATCCGGCGCTGCTGGCACTGCTGTGGCTGGCCGGGCGCCGCTACCGGGCCTTCGTCTGGTTCCTGGCCATCGGCGCCGGGCTGGCGCTCGCCTCGATCGCCTGGGCCGGTTGGCCGCTGCATACCGCCTTCATCGCCCAGCTGCGGCAGATCTCGGCCTCGGTCCTGGTGACCGGCATCACCTTCAACCTGGATGCGACGCTGGCGCAGCTGTTCTTTTCCGACTCCCTGCAGTGGACGGCCGGGCTGGAGCCGCCCACCCCGGCCGTGCCACGCCCCGGCTGGTACACGATGGCCCGGCCCCCGCTCTGGCAGCTGGGGGCGGCCCTCGCGCTGCTGGCCGCGATGCTCTGGCTGGCCCGGCTCTTCGCCCGCGCCGGAAGGGACATCCAGGTGGCGCTGCTCTGGCCGCTGGCCCTGACGGTGATACCGCTCCTGTCTCCGATCTCCTGGGTCTATTACTACATTCCGACGGCCTGTTTCGCGCCGGTTCTGATCGAGCGCCTGGGAACATGGCGCGGGGGGCTGTTCCTGCTGGTCGGCTTCGGCCTGCTGTTCGGCCCGTTCATCCGCTTCTATCGCGACTGGGGCGGCGGACCGGGTGTCCTGCCCTTCATCTACCAGCTGCTCGGCACCCTCGCCATCGCCATTCTGGCCACCGGATTCCTGCTGGCGGCCCGCCGCACCATGCGGCCCGGCTGAACCGCACCCCCGCCCCGCCGGGCAGCGCCCCGCCCCCTTGCATCCGGCCGCTCCGGCTCTATAACCCACGGCAATTTGCAGATACCCCGGGGGCCTATCCGATGCCGAAGCGCACCGACATCCACTCGATCATGATCATCGGCGCGGGGCCGATCGTCATCGGTCAGGCCTGCGAGTTCGACTATTCCGGTGCCCAGGCCTGCAAGGCGCTGCGCGAGGAGGGCTACCGGGTGATCCTGGTGAACTCCAACCCCGCCACCATCATGACCGATCCGGAACTGGCCGATGCCACCTACATCGAGCCGATCACCCCCGAGGTGGTGGCGAAGATCATCGAGAAGGAGCGCCCCGACGCGCTGCTGCCGACCATGGGCGGGCAGACCGGGCTCAACACCTCGCTGGCGCTCGACGACATGGGCGTGCTGAAGAAATACGGGGTGGAGCTGATCGGCGCCAACCGCAAGGCCATCGAGATGGCCGAGGACCGCAAGCTGTTCCGCGAGGCGATGGAGCGCATCGGGCTGGAGAACCCGCGCGCCACCATCGCCAACTCGATGGAAGAGGCAATGGCCGCCATCGACGTGGTCGGCCTGCCGGCGATCATCCGCCCCGCCTTCACGCTCGGCGGCACCGGCGGCGGCGTGGCCTACAACCGCGACGATTACGAGCGCATCTGCCGCACCGGGCTGGATGCCAGCCCGGTGAACCAGATCCTGATCGACGAAAGCCTGCTCGGCTGGAAGGAATTCGAGATGGAGGTGGTGCGCGATGCGGCCGACAACGCCATCATCGTCTGTTCCATCGAGAACGTCGATCCGATGGGCGTGCACACCGGCGATTCCATCACCGTGGCCCCGGCGCTGACGCTGACGGACAAGGAATACCAGATGATGCGCTCGGCCTCGATCGCGGTCTTGCGCGAGATCGGGGTGGAAACCGGCGGCTCCAACGTGCAATGGGCGGTGGACCCGAAAACCGGCCGCATGGTGGTGATCGAGATGAACCCGCGCGTGAGCCGCTCCTCGGCGCTGGCGTCCAAGGCCACCGGCTTTCCCATCGCCAAGATCGCCGCGAAACTGGCGGTGGGCTATACGCTGGACGAGCTGGACAACGACATCACGAAGGTCACCCCGGCCTCCTTCGAGCCCTCCATCGACTATGTGGTCACCAAGATCCCGCGCTTCGCCTTCGAGAAGTTCCCCGGCGCCGAACCGCACCTGACCACGGCGATGAAATCGGTAGGCGAGGTGATGGCGATCGGCCGCAGCTTTCACGAAAGCCTGCAGAAGGCGCTGGCCGGGCTGGAAACCGGGCTGAGCGGCCTTGACGAAATCGACATTCCCGGCGCCGATGATCCGGTCTCGGGCAAGGCCGCCGTCATCAAGGCCATCAGCGCCCAGACCCCGGACCGGCTGCGCACCATCGCCCAGGCCATGCGCCACGGGCTGTCGGATGAGGAAATCCACGCCGTCACCCGCTTCGACCCGTGGTTCCTGGCCCGCATCCGCGAGATCGTCGAGATCGAGGAAAAGGTGAAGGCCGAGGGCCTGCCGCGCGATGCCGAGGGGATGCGCGCGCTCAAGATGCTGGGCTTCACCGATGCCCGGCTGGCGAAACTCACCGGCCAGAGCGAGGCGCAGCTGCGCCGCACGCGCCAGACCCTGGGCGTCACCGCCGTCTTCAAGCGCATCGATACCTGCGCGGCCGAATTCGAGGCCCAGACCCCTTACATGTATTCCACCTACGAAGCCCCGGCCATGAGCGAGGCGGAATGCGAGGCCCGCCCCACCGAGCGCCGGAAGGTGGTGATTCTCGGCGGCGGGCCGAACCGGATCGGCCAGGGGATCGAGTTCGACTACTGCTGCTGTCATGCCTGTTTCGCGCTCACCGATCAGGGCTACGAGACGATCATGATCAACTGCAACCCGGAAACGGTGAGCACCGATTACGACACCTCCGACCGGCTGTATTTCGAGCCTCTGACCTTCGAGCATGTCATGGAGATCCTGCGGGTGGAGCGGGAAAACGGCACCCTGCACGGGGTAATCGTGCAGTTCGGCGGCCAGACCCCGCTGAAACTGGCCAATGCGCTGCATGAGGCGGGGATCCCGATCCTGGGCACCTCGCCCGATGCCATCGACCTGGCCGAGGACCGCGAGCGCTTTCAGGATCTCGTCAACCGCCTGGGGCTGAAGCAGCCGCGAAACGCCATTGCCTCGAGCGCCGGGGAAGCGCTGGAAATCGCGCAGCAGATCGGCTTTCCGCTGGTCATCCGCCCCTCCTACGTGCTGGGCGGCAGGGCGATGGAGATCGTGCGCGATCACGCCCAGCTGGAGCGCTACATCGCCGAGGCGGTGGTGGTCTCGGGCGACAGCCCGGTGCTGCTCGACAGCTACCTTGCCGGCGCCATCGAGGTGGACGTGGATGCGCTCTCCGACGGCGAGGAGGTGCACGTGGCCGGGATCATGCAGCATATCGAGGAGGCCGGCGTGCATTCGGGCGACAGCGCCTGTTCGCTGCCGCCCCACACCCTGCCCGCCGAAACCGTGGCCGAGCTGGAAGGCCAGACCCGCGCCCTGGCGCTGGAGCTGGGCGTTGTCGGGCTGATGAACGTGCAGTTCGCAATCAAGGACGGCGAGATTTTCCTGATCGAGGTCAACCCGCGGGCCTCGCGCACGGTGCCCTTCGTGGCCAAGGCCACCGATTCGGCCATCGCCTCGATCGCCGCGCGGCTGATGGCCGGCGAGAAGCTTTCCGCCTTTCCCAAGGCCCCGCCGCACCAGCCGGTCGCGGAATCCGAGACCATTCCGCTGGGAGACCCGCTGTCGCTGGCCGATTTCCGCACCCCGTGGTTCTCGGTCAAGGAGGTGGTCCTGCCCTTTGCCCGCTTCCCCGGCGTCGATACGCTTCTGGGCCCCGAGATGCGCTCCACCGGCGAGGTCATGGGCTGGGATCGCAGCTTCCCCCGCGCCTTCCTCAAGGCCCAGCTGGGCGCCGGCACCCATCTGCCCGATTCCGG
>JALSKC010000003.1 GCA_026989055.1 Paracoccaceae bacterium | reverse complement strand
GTGGAACACGCCGCACAGGCTGAGCGACAGGAAATTCTCCCGGCTGCTGCCTGATTTCCCGCAGACATCGTTAGTCGACGCACTCGCTGCCAGCCTCCCAAAGGATGTCCACCCAGACCAGCGCATGACGCAGCAGCGGCGGCCCCTCTCCGGCTGAAGGCTCCCGGCCGGCATCGGCCCAGGCAAGCCCGCTGTCAACGATCTCCAGCCCGGCCGAGGGCAGAACGTAGTCCACCCGCAGGTTGCCCGGCCCCGGGTCGTCGCGCCAGTCGGCGGTGTCCAGCGCCGGGTCGCCGCGGTGGGCCATGTTCGCCCCGCCCTGCAATCGCGCCGCCCGCGTGCCCCGGGCGCTGCGCGGTGCCGGGTCCTGCAGGCGCGGATCGTCCAGCAGGGCGCGGATCGCCTCGCGCCGTCCGTCGCCATCGGCCGGGTCCAGGTTGGCATCGCCCAGCAGCACGAAGGGGCCGTCCGGCGGCGTCCAGGGCAGGGCGCCATCCAGGTAGCGCAGCCAGAACAGGTTTTCATCGCGGTTGCGCAGGCCGTTGCGGTCTTCGGGGCCGTCGAAGGCCGGCGTGGTCGCGTGATAGGCAAGCAGGCGCAGCGGCGGGCCGCAGCCGGCCAGGATCGGCACGTCCCAATGGGCCACCGAAGACAGGCGCAGCACCGCGCCCAGGGCCTCCGGGTCGGCGCCGGGCAGGGCCTCGGGAAGGGTCGCGCCCGGAAGATCCTTCCACAGCATGGCGGAAAAGTCGCGCGCCTTCCCGGCTGCGATCGGGTAGCGCGACAGGATCGCCATGCCGCCCTGGCCGGAGAAATCGCCGAACCCCTGCGCGTCCGCGGGTCCGCCGGTGCGGCCGTCGCCGTCAAGGTCGAGCCCGGTGGGCATGCCTGTGTTCGGGCGCAGGGCGAACAGGTGGTCGAACCCCGGCCCGCCCGCGCGCAGCAGGGCCTCGAAGGCGCGCAGGGCCCGCAGCTCCAGGTCATAGTCGAACCGGGTCAGCAGCAGGATGTCCGGGCGCACCTGCAGGATCAGGTCGCGCGCCGTCAGAACCTGCGGGTCGTCTCCGGCGAGGATGTCGCGCAGCAGCAGCCCCGGCCCGGCCCGGCGGAGCTCCGGGTTGAAGGTGGCGATCCGCAGCGTTCCGGTTTCCGCCTCCGCGGATGCGCTGCGGCCCCAGATGGCGAGCGCTCCGGCGAGTGTTGCCGCCAGCAGGGCGCGGGACATGTGTTTCAGCTGTAGGCGACCGAGACGCCCTCGGCCGCGGAATAGGCCAGGCGCCGCTTTTCGGCGATCATGTCTGCCACCCGGCCCAGCGCGATCCCGCGCATGAACAGGCTTGCCGGCAGGAATGCCCAGGCGGAGACCGTCCAGATCAGCGTCTGCGGGTTTTCGAGATTGACCGAACCGAACAGGGTAGCGGCGGTTTTCACCGCGACCGGCGTCAGGAACGGCAGGACGAAACCCAGCACGATGTTGAAGGCGGCATCGCGCTCCAGGCGCCGGACCACGTCGGAGCCCGTCGTCGGATCGAATGTCGGCAGGTTGATCCAGACGTTGAAGGCACCGTTTCCTCCTGGCCAGCGGTGCAGGCGCAGGATGATCAGGAAGATGGCGAGCGTGACGAGCGAAATGAGGTAGCTCATGCCGGCGACGGTGCGCACCATGGCGACATGCTGGGGCGAGGCGTCTTCGGGCAGCATCAGCAGGACGAGGCGGACGGGGCTGTAGGGAAAGTCGATCGCATAGCCGATCAGGGCGCCGACCGCATGGACGAACTGGGTCAGCGTTGTCGGTTCGATCTGTCCGCGCAGGATGACGCTGAGCAGAAAGACCGTCGTGAACAGCGAGATGAACCTGACCCGGTTGAAGGGGGGTGCATCGCGGAACTCGATCAGCCCCGGATAGGCGGAAGCATATTCGAAGATCGTCAGCGCGGCGCCGAAAATCGCGACCAGGGTGACGATCTGCTTGCCGTCCTGACCGATCCCGGGCAGCAGCAGCGAGGGCGTTGCCACCAGCAACACCACGAGCACTGCACGCAGGATCGCGCCTGGGAGCCGTGAGATCACTGCCCGAACCCCTCGAATCGACCGGGCGCGATGCCTGGCCGCGCCCTTGTTCCGATTTTTCCCCGCGAATTGTGGCGGGTTGCCTCATTGTTGCCCAATTTTTGCCTTCTTTCTTCCGGTCCAGCAAGCATCGGGTCAGGTTAATAAAAAGTTTGCGGCCAAATCGTGGAAAAACTGGTGCGGCATTGCATCAATTTCGTAAACGAAAAGGGTCATCCGCTCAGGATGACCCTACATGTGGTGGATTGGCCGGGTTCAACCCCAAGGGCACTCAGACCCACGGGCGCTCGCGTGACGCCTTTGCCTCGAAGGCGTCGATCGCCGGCGCCTTTTCCAGGGTCAGGGAGATGTCGTCCAGCCCGTTGAGGAGGCAGTGCTTTCTGAACGGGTCCACCTCGAAGCGGAAGGTTGTGCCGTCCGGGGCGGTGACCTGCTGCCTCTCAAGATCGACGGTGAAGCGCGCATTCTCCCCCTTGCGGGCCTCGTCCATGAGGAAGGCGACCTCCTCGGCCCGCAGGATGACCGGCAGGATTCCGTTCTTGAAGCAGTTGTTGTGGAAGATGTCGGCGAAGCTGGTGGAGATGATGCAGCGGATTCCGAAGTCGAGCAGCGCCCAGGGGGCGTGTTCGCGCGAGGAGCCGCAGCCGAAGTTGTCTCCGGCGATCAGGATCTCCGCCTTGCGATAGGGCGGCCGGTTCAGGACGAAGTCGGGGTTTTCCGAGCCGTCCTCGAGATAGCGCATCTCGTCGAACAGGTGGACGCCGAGCCCCGAGCGCCTGATCGTCTTCAGGAACTGTTTCGGGATGATCATGTCGGTGTCGATGTTCACCAGCGGCATCGGGGCCGCAACGCCGGTGAGCTTTTCGAACTTTTCCATCCTTGGCCTCCTGCAGCGGACATGGTGCGTTTTACAGGAACGGGCGAGCGCCTCAAGGGCGCTTTCGCCGGGTTTTCCTTTTCCGGAGGAAGCAAATGGGTCAGTCTCTCCGTGAAGCAGACAAGACGTGACGCAGGCAATCGGTGGCCGCCGTGTTCGGGAATCTCGACCTCTCCGGTCTTGCAGAATGCACCTTCGGGCGCTGGCAGCCCGCAATAGGCGATCCCACCGTCATGGGCTGGGTCACGGTCGGTGCCTATCTGGCAACCTTCGCGCTGAGCCTGGCGGTCTTTCGGCGCAGCCACCCGTCGCGCCGTGCGATGCGCCTGTTCTGGGCGGCTCTCGTCCTGATGATGCTGTTTCTCGCGATAAACAAGCAGCTCGACCTGCAGTCCTTCGCGACCGCGGCAGCGCGCTGCGTGGCCAAGATGCAGGGCTGGTACGAACAGCGGCGGGCCTTCCAGATCAAGGTCGTTCTGGCGATGGCGGCTGCCGCGGTTCTGCTCGGCGGTTTCTTCTTCTGGCAGCTGCGCCACGATCTGGGGCGCAACCTTGTCGCCCTGATCGGGATGACCTTCGTGTTCGGTTTCGTTCTGGTGCGTGCGGTCGGCTGGCATGACTTTGACGCGCTGATCGATGCCCGCATTGCCAGGGTTCGCCTGAACTGGGTTCTGGAGCTGTCCGGGCTGGTGCTGATCTCGGCGAATGCCGCGCTGCTTCTGCGTTCGCGGCGGATCATGCGGGCCCGCCGCCGGCGCAGGGTCGGCGGGCAGGCGCGTTACGCCCGACCGCGTCGCCGGCGACGGGCCGAGCCTGACGCCTCGGCCTTCCGGCGCGATCACGGCTGCGATCAGGACCGCTCCGGTCCGGCGGGCTGACCGCCCGCCCCGCCCTTCTGCGCGCCGCTTTCCGTGTGGCGCCTTCGCTTCGGTCGTTCCTGCCGGCCGGGTGGAGGCGGTCCGGTTACATCGGGATCCGGTATCGCGGGCTGGCCGGGAACCGGCGCAGCCGTTCGGCCCGTTCGCGCTCGGCAATCTGTATCTGGTCCGAAGGCGGCTGCTGACATGGCGGGCGGAGCCCGCCCGAAATCGGCCTGTGGCAGGGGGAATGGCGGATCGGACCGCCGGATCAGGGCGAGCCTCCTCCCGCCGCACCGAAACCAGGCCGATACGGCAACGCCGAGGCGTTGAACAGACGTTTCTCAGATCAGCGCCCGCACGTCCGTCAGCCGCCCTGTCACCGCCGCTGCCGCAGCCATCGCCGGGCTGAGCAGATGGGTGCGCCCGCCGCGGCCCTGCCGGCCCTCGAAGTTGCGGTTGCTCGTGGCCGCGCAGCGCTCGCCCGGGGCCAGCTGGTCGGGGTTCATGGCCAGGCACATGGAACAGCCGGCCAGCCGCCACTCGAACCCGGCATCGACGAAGATCTGCGCCAGCCCTTCCTCCTCTGCCTGGGCCCGCACCAGCCCCGAACCCGGCACCACCATGGCGCGCAGCCCGTCCTTCACCTTCCGGCCCTTCAGGACTTCGGCCGCGGCGCGCAGGTCCTCGATCCGGCCGTTTGTACAGGAGCCGATGAACACCGTGTCGATCTCGATGTCGGTGAGTCTGGTTCCCGGCTCCAGCCCCATGTATTCGAGCGCCCGGGCCACCGCCTCGGCCTTGCCGCCCTCGAAATCCTCCGGCGCGGGCACCACGCCCGAGATCGGCAGCACGTCCTCGGGGCTGGTGCCCCAGGTGACGACGGGCTCGATATCCTCGCCCTTCAGTGTTACCACCTTGTCGAAATGCGCGCCCGGGTCCGATTGCAGGGTCTGCCACCAGGCAAGCGCCGCCTCCCACATGGCGCCCTTGGGGGCGTGCGGGCGGCCCCTGACATATTCGAAGGTCGTTTCGTCCGGGGCGACCAGCCCGGCCCGGGCACCGCCCTCGATGGCCATGTTGCACACCGTCATCCGGCCTTCCATGGACATGTCGCGGATCACCTGGCCGCAGTATTCGATCACGTGGCCGGTGCCGCCGGCGGTGCCGGTGGCGCCGATCACCGCCAGCGTCACGTCCTTGGGCGTCACGCCGGGCTGGAGGCGGCCGGTGATCTCCACCTTCATGTTCTTCGACTTCTTCTGGATCAGCGTCTGGGTCGCCAGCACGTGCTCCACCTCCGAGGTGCCGATTCCGTGGGCCAGCGCACCGAAGGCGCCGTGGGTGGCGGTGTGGCTGTCGCCGCAGACCACCGTCATTCCCGGCAGCGTCCAGCCCTGTTCGGGACCGACGATGTGCACGATGCCCTGACGGATGTCGTTCATCGGATAGTAGTGGATGCCGAATTCGCGCGCGTTGCGATCCAGCGCTTCCACCTGGATGCGGCTTTCCTCGGTCATCTGGGCCGGATCCTCGCGCCCTTCGGTGGTGGGCACGTTGTGATCGGGCACGGCGATGGTCTTGTCCGGCGCGCGCACGCGGCGCCCGGCCATGCGCAGCCCCTCGAAGGCCTGCGGGCTGGTCACCTCATGCACCAGGTGGCGGTCGATATACAGCAGGCAGGTGCCGTCGTCGTCCTCGTGGACGACATGGGCATCCCAGATCTTGTCATAGAGCGTCTTCGGGCTGGTCATCTGTTCCCTCTTTCGGGGTCGCGGGCATTTCGGAGGCGGGAAACGGGTGCGGAAAACCGCGTTCAGCGCCCGGCCGGAGCAGTCACGGAAGCGCCGAAGAACCGCCAGGGCAGGCGGAAGCGGTCATCCATGTCGGAAACACCCTTCATGGGTGTCACCTAGACAAATCCGGGGCGCGTATCAAGCTTGCAGCATCAGGCCGGGCCGGAAATGCCTGTCGGGGGGCGATGCTGCCGGCGGCGGCACCGGGCGAACTTGAGATTTTCCTGCCGCACTGCTACCTTCGGCCCGTGCTCCGCCTGGTGGCGGAGTGCGCCGGCGCGTGGAACCGGCACCCGGGGAACCGGCACCTGGTGGAGCAGGCCGGCCCGGGCCGGGTGCATCCGGGAGGCGGGGAGCGCGACCCCGGCGAGGCGGTGCCCGGCAGAGTGCCCAGCAGAGGAGGGACATGCCCTGTCTCAGACGATCGACGCGGCCCGGAGAGAGGCTGCACCGGGTTCGGGCATGAAAAGCCCGCGCCACCCGCCTTCGGGCGACAGGCTGCTTGCACTGATCCTGTCTTCCCTGGAGGACAACAAGGCCGAAAACGTGGTCTCGATCGACCTTTCCGGGAAAAGCGAGATCGCCGATTTCATGGTGATATGCTCTGGCCGTTCCAGCCGGCAGGTGCTCTCGATCGCCGAAAGGCTTTCCGACCGGCTCAAGCAGGAGACGGGCGCCCGTGGCAGGCTCGAGGGCAGGGAGCAGGGCGACTGGGTGCTGATCGACGCCGGCGATGTCATCGTCCACATATTCCGCCCCGAAGTGCGCGAATTCTACCAGCTCGAAAAGATGTGGATGGACCCGGGACGGCAGGCGACGGCCGGGCCCTGATGCGGGTGCACATCTGCGCGGTGGGCCGGCTGCGCCAGGGCCCCGAGCGCAGCCTGGTGGAGGATTACGCGAACAGGTTCGACCGGACAGGCCGGCCTCTGGGCCTCGGCCCCCTTGCCATTGCCGAAGTCGAGGCCCGCAAGGGCGGAGGCATGGGCGCCGAGGCCGCGCTGCTGGCCCGCGCCGCGCCGCGCGGGGCGCTGCTGTGCGCGCTTGACGAACGGGGCAAGGCGCTCGGCTCGCCGCAGTTCGCCCGCCTGCTCGCCCGCTGGCGTGACGAGGGGCGCCAGGATCTGGCCTTCCTGATCGGCGGCGCCGACGGCCTCTGCCCCGAGCTGCGCGATCGCGCCGCCTTCCGCCTCTCGCTGGGGCCGATGGTCTGGCCGCACATGCTGGCGCGGGTGATGCTGGTCGAGCAGCTCTACCGCGCCGCCTCCATCCTTGCCGGCACCCCCTATCACCGCGCCTGATCTTCATCGCGCGCCAAAGGCACCGCCCGGCAGGCGCCATTTTTTTCGCGGAAAACGGCCCGCCCCGGTTCCGCCCGGCCACGCCCCGGGGTAGAAAACGGCCAGATCGGCAGAAGGCAGGAACATGAGCACCCCCAGACCCGTCGTCCTGTGCATCCTCGATGGATGGGGCCTGCGCGAGGCGCGCGACAGCAACGCGCCGGCGCTGGCCCGCACGCCCAACTTCGACCGCATCATGCGCGAATGCCCCCATGGCACGCTGGTCACCCACGGCCCCGACGTGGGCCTGCCGCGCGGGCAGATGGGAAACTCCGAGGTCGGCCATACCAATATCGGGGCCGGGCGCATCGTGGCGATGGATCTCGGCCAGATCGACCTGGCGATCGAGAATGGCTCCTTCGCCGCCAATCCCGCCCTGCGCCGCTTCATCGAGAAGCTGAAGGCCAGCGGCGGGCGGGCGCAGCTGATGGGGATCGTCTCCGACGGCGGGGTGCACGGGCACACCCGGCACATGCTGGAGGCCGCCCGCATCATCGCCGACGAAGGCATCGGGATCACCGTCCACGCCATCACCGACGGGCGCGACGTGGCGCCCGAATCGGCCCCGGAGCACATCGAGGCCCTGCGCGCCGGCCTGCCCGAGGGGGCGTGCATCGCCACCGTTTCCGGCCGCTACTACGCCATGGACCGTGACAGGCGGTGGGAGCGCGTGGCCCGCGCCTACGAGGCCATCGTCCACGGCCGGGGCGAGCGCGCCGCCTCCGCGGCCGAAGCCGTTTCCTCGGCCCGCACCCGCGGCGAGACGGACGAGTTCATCGCCCCCACCGTGATCGGCGGCTATACCGGCATCGAAGACGGCGACGGCCTGTTCTGCCTCAATTTCCGCGCCGATCGGGTGCGCGAGATCCTCGCCGCCATCGGCGATCCGCAGTTCGGCGCCTTCGACCCCGGCCGCCGCCCGGCGCTGGCGGCCCTTCTGGGCATGGCGGAATATTCCGACCAGCACAACGCCTACATGGAAACCGTCTTTCCCAAACAGGCGATCACCAACACCCTGGGCGCCTGGGTGGCAAAGCACGGGCTGCGCCAGTTCCGCCTCGCCGAGACGGAAAAATACCCCCATGTCACCTTCTTCCTCAACGGCGGCAGGGAAGAGCCCGAACCCGGCGAGGAGCGCTTCATGCCGGCCTCGCCGAAGGTGGCCACCTACGATCTGCAGCCCGAGATGTCCGCCCCCGCGGTAACCGAAAAGCTGGTCGAGGCAATCGGCAAGGGCTACGATCTGATCGTGGTCAACTACGCCAACCCCGACATGGTGGGGCATACCGGCTCGCTGCCGGCGGCGATCAGGGCCTGCGAGGCCGTCGATGCCGGGCTGGGCCGGGCGCTGGCCGCGCTGGAAAAGGCCGGCGGCGCGATGATCGTCACCGCCGATCACGGCAATTGCGAGACGATGGTCGATCCCGAAACCGGCGGGCCGCACACCGCCCATACCACCAACCCGGTGCCGGTGATCGTGGTCGGCGGACCCGACGGCGCGCGGTTGCGCAGCGGACGGCTGGCCGATCTGGCCCCCACCGTGCTGCAGCTGATGGGCCTGCCGAAGCCGCCGGAGATGACGGGCGAAAGCCTGCTGTCGAGATGATGCGGCGGCTTTCGCTTCTGCTCTGCCTGTTCCTGATGCCGGCTCCGGCCCCGGCCGGGAGCGATCCGGCCTCCCTGGCCCGCGAGGCGATCGCCCGGCTCGAGGCCGCCCATGTCGCGCTCACCCGGGCGCAGCGCGCTCCCGACCGGGTTGCCGCGCTCAGCCAGACGATCCGCGCCTACGAGGACGGGCTCGATGCCCTGCGCGAGGGGCTGCGCCGGGCCGCGCTGCGCGAGGCGGCGATCCGCCGCAGCCTCGAGGCCGAACGCGCGCGGCTCTCGCGCCTGCTCGGGGTCATGATGTCGCTGCAGGCGGCTTCCGGGCCGCTGACGACGCTGCATCCCTCGGGGCCTCTGGGCACGGCGCGGGCCGGCATGATCCTGAGCGAGATCACCCCGGCCATCCGGGCCGAGGCGGAGCGGCTGCGCGCCGCGCTGGAAGAGGTCGAGACGCTGCGCCGGCTGCAGGAAAGCGCCGCCGACACCCTCCGCGGGGGGCTGGCCGACGTGCAGCAGGCGCGCATCGCGCTCAGCCAGGCAATGGCGGAGCGCAGGGACCTGCCGCAGCGCTACATCGCCGATCCGGCCCGGCTGCAGAAGCTGATCGACAGCGCCGAGACCCTGGAAGGGTTCGCTTCCGGGCTGGCCGGGATCGATCCGGGCTCCCTGCCGGATGCGGTGCGCGACCCGGTGCGCGACTTCCGCGCCGCCAGGGGCAGCCTGCCGCTGCCGGTTCAGGGCACGGTGCTGCGCCGCTACAACGAAGCCGACGCCGCAGGCGTGAAGCGCCCCGGCATGATCCTGGCGACCCGGCCGCTCGCGCTGGTCACCGCGCCCTGGGCGGCGACGATACGCTTCAGCGGCCCGTTTCCCGGGCATGGGCAGGTGGTAATTCTCGAACCCGATGCAGACACGCTTCTGGTGCTTGCCGGGCTGGGCCGGACATTCGGTGCGGCGGGGCAGGTGATTCCGCCCGGCACTCCGGTGGGAATGATGGGCGGTGCGCCCCCGGACGCGGAGGGTTTTTTTCAAAATGCCGTAAACGGGGCTGGCTCCGCCCGGCCGGAAACGCTTTATATGGAACTCAGGATAGACGGAAGGCCGGTCGATCCGGCCGAGTGGTTCGCCCGGACAAAGGACTAGGACACAGATGAGAAAATTCGTGATGGCCGCGATCGGCGGCACCCTGGCCGGCGTCATGTTCACGACCCAGGTCGCCGGCCCGCTGCTGGCCGGGGAGGACGCGCCCGGCGCCAGCATCTACGATCAGCTCGATCTGTTCGGCGACATCTTCGAGCGCATCCGCTCCGAATATGTTGAAGAGGTGGATCCCGGAGATCTGATCGAGGCCGCGATCAACGGCATGCTGATCTCGCTCGATCCGCATTCCAGCTACCTGTCGGACGAAGATGCGGCCAAGATGCGCGAGCAGACCCGCGGCGAGTTCGGGGGCCTCGGCATCGAGGTCACCCAAGAGGACGGATGGGTCAAGGTGGTCACCCCGATGGATGACACCCCGGCCTTCAGGGCCGGCATCCAGGCGGGCGATTTCATCACCCATGTCAACGGCGAAAGCCTGCTGGGGCTGACGCTCGGCGAGGCCGTCGAGCTGATGAAGGGGCCGGTGGGTTCGGAAATCATCATCACCGTGGTGCGCGAGGGGGTGGAGGAGCCCTTCGAGGTTTCCATCATCCGCGACATCATCAGGCTGACCGCGGTGCGCACCCGGGTCGTGGGCAGGAGCGTGATCGCCCGCATTTCCACGTTCAACGAACAGACTTGGCCGAACCTGCGGGATGGGCTGGAGGAAACGGTGGCAGAGCTTGGCGGGATCGAGAATGTCGACGGCTTCATCCTCGATCTGCGCAACAACCCCGGCGGGCTGCTCACCGCAGCGATCAAGGTCGCGGATGCCTTTCTCGAGAACGGCGAGATCGTTTCCACCCGCGGTCGCAACCCGCAGGATGGCGAGCGCTACAACGCCTCCCCCGGAGATCTGGCACAGGGCAGGCCGATCGTCGTCCTGATCAACAACGGGTCGGCCTCGGCCTCGGAAATCGTTGCCGGCGCGCTCCAGGATCATCGCCGCGCGGTTGTCGTGGGGACCAGGAGCTTCGGAAAGGGCTCTGTCCAGACCGTGATGCCGCTGCGCAACAACGGCGCGATGCGCCTGACCACGGCGCGCTATTACACGCCTTCCGGGCGGTCGATCCAGGCGCTCGGGATCTCGCCCGACATCGTGATCGAGCAGCAGCTGAGTACGGAAACCCCGGAAGAGGAGGAACGGCGTCGTTCCCGTTCGGAAGCGGACCTGCGTGGCCGTCTCGACAATGACAGCCTGAGCGACGACGAACGCGCCCGCATCGAGGCCGAACGCGAGATGGTCGAGGAAAGCGCGAAGCTGCGCCGGAACGACTTCCAGCTGGCCTATGCGGTCGATCTGCTGCACGGGATGGCGGTGGCGGAGCGCAGGAAATAGGCGAAACCGGAACCGAGGAGGCGGGGCGGCGCCAGCCTGCTCCGACCCGGCCATGACACAGGATCCGTGCTCCTCCGCCTACCGTCCCAATGTCGGGATCATGCTCGTCAACCGCGCGGGGCGGGTCTTCGTCGCACAGCGCATCGACAGCCCCGGCGCGGCCTGGCAGATGCCGCAGGGCGGGATCGATCCGCAGGAAGACCCGCGCCGCGCCGCCCTGCGCGAGCTCGAGGAGGAAACAGGAATACCTCCCGAGCTGGTGCGCATCGTGGCCGAAACCGCCGGCTGGCTGTGCTATGACTTCCCGCCCGAGCTGGCACCCAGGCTCTGGAAGGGCGGCTATCGCGGGCAAAGGCAGCGCTGGTATCTGATGCGCTTTCTCGGAGACGATTCGCAGATCAGGATCGACGGCCCCGAGCCCGAGTTCTCCGACTGGAAGTGGGTTGCACCCGCGGAGCTGGTCGGCCTGATCGTGCCCTTCAAGCGGGAAGTCTATACCCGCGTCCTGGAAGAATTCGCACCGCATCTCGAACCGGGGGCGGAACCGGAGGGCAGCGCCCGCCGCACCGGGGACTGAGCGGCGTGCGGCCTCGGCGCCGGGTGCGACCCGGGTGCGTGGGGGCGCCATTCCGGGGGCGGCGTTCGGCCCTTTCGCCGGCTGCCGGGGCGGGCTATGGAAGGCCATGAGCAGGAAACTGGACACCCGCGCCGTCGGGCTCGACGCAGGGCTGAAATTCGTGCACTGGCTCACCGGAGCCGAGAACCTGCACTACGGGTTGTGGGACGGTCTGGAAGTGACCGCCGGCAACCTGCGGGCGGCGCAGGATGCCTATACGGAGCGGTTGTTTTCCCATCTGCCGCCCGGGCGGCTGCGCATTCTCGACATCGGCGGCGGCGCCGGGGAAACGGCTGCCAGGCTGCTCGCGCTCGGCCACGAGGTGGAGATCGTCGTGCCCAGCGCGCTGATGGCCGAGCGCTGCCGCGCCAATGCGCCCGGTGCCCGCGTTCACCTGTGCCGGTTCGAGGACCTTCGTGGCGGCGGCGGCTTCGATCTCTGCCTGTTTTCCGAGAGCTTTCAGTATGTTCCGCTGGAAAAGGGGCTGTCCGGCGCGCTGGCGCAGCTGACCGGGCACGGCGAGATCCTGATTGCCGACTGTTTCCGCTCGCCGGCCTTCAGGGGGGTCGGGCAGCGGGCGATAGCCGGCGGCGGCCATCCGATCGGAGCTTTCCGGGAGGAACTGGCGCGCCAGCCGCTCGAACTGCTGGCCGACGAGGACATAACCGCTTCCGTCGCCCCCTCGATCGACCTCGAACAGGGCTTCTTCAACGTGCTCGGTCACGCGCTCGACCGATTCGATCAGGAACTGGCCCGCGCTCGCCCGAAAAGCCGCTGGCTGCTGCAGCGCACGTTGCGGCTTCTGCTGAGCGAACGCCGGCGCGTCCGGTTGCGCCAGCGGCTGTACGAACAGAGTCGCAACAGCGAGGTCTTCATCCGCTACAACGAGTATCGCATCCTGCGGCTGCGCCGGCTGCCGGGCTGAGACGGTGCCGGGCGGCAGGCGCCCTCGTGACGCCATGTCCACCCCGGCCCCGATGCCCGGCCCCGATGCCCGGCCCGGAGGCGAATCCGGGTCAGCCCGCGCGCCGCATCAGCGCGTGCACCTCCTCAAGGGAGGGCATCGCGGCGGCGGTGCCGTGGCGGGTGACCGAGATCGCGGCTGCCGCGCAGCCGAAGCGCACCGCCTCCAGCGGGGCGTCGCCGCGGGCCAGCGCCGCGGCCAGGGCGCCGTTGAAGGCGTCTCCGGCACCGGTGGTATCCAGGGCGGGGCCGGCGTCGAAAGCCGGCACATGGACGGCGTCGCGACCGTCATGATACAGCACCCCGTTTTCACCCAGCGTGACAAGGGCTGCCCCGGCCCCCTGATCCAGCAGGGCCAGCGCCGCGCGGCAGGCGTCATCGACCGAGGCGACGGCGATGCCGGAAAGCGCCTCGGCTTCGGTCTCGTTCGGGGTCACGTAGTCGCACAGCGCCAGCATCCCTTCCGGAAGCCCGCCCGCCGGGGCCGGGTTCAGGATCGTCGTCGCGCCGTTTTCGCGGGCCAGCTTCAGGCCGTGCATGGCTGCTTCTGCCGGCTGTTCGAGCTGGGTCATGAAGACACGCGCATCCCGGAACAGCGCCGCGTTGCGGGTGATGTCCTCGGGGCCGATGTCGCCGGCCACGCCTGGGCAGATGATGATCGCATTGTTGCCGGAGCTCTCCTCGACGAAGATCCCGGCCGCCCCGGTGAAGCCCTCGTCATCGGTGGTGACCTCGGCGACGACTCCGGCAGCGCGCCAGGTTTCGTGCGCCATCCGGGCAAAGCTGTCGCGCCCCAGGCGGGTGATCAGATGCACCGCGCCCCCGGAGCGGGCCGCCGCCACCGCCTGGTTGGAGCCCTTGCCGCCGGGACCGAGGCGAAATTCCGAGCCGAGAAGGGTTTCGCCCGGGCGCGGCATCCGCGCGGCCCGGTAGGCGGTATCGGCGACGAAAACGCCCAGGATGACGATGCGCCCGCGCATCGCTTCCCCTTCCTGGGATCTGCGGCCGGGCCCGGGGCTGTTCCCCGGTGGTGTCCCTGCGGCCCGGTTCGCCCCTGTCTCCTGTGGCATCTTTCGGTCTCCCTGCTCAGGTTTCATGGATCTTTCATCCGCCCTGCCATCGGCCGAAGCCGAACATCATGTAGTCACGCTGATGGGCCACCCGAACGGCTTCTTCCACCTCGTCATCGTGGATGTCCCGCAGCGAAAACGGCCCGCAGGAGCGCGGCGGGGAAAGAGCGGGAGGTTCCCGGCCCAGGGAGCGGGCAAGATGGGCCAGTTCGCGCCCGAGTTCCGATTCGCGGAAGATGCGGGTCGGCAACACGAATTCGCCCATGCCGCGCAGCAGTGCCGTCTGGGTGGCCCAGGCGCCGTCAACCCTGATGCCGGTCTGGCCGTTGAGGTTGCCGCGCACGAAATTCGCGAAACCGATGAAGGCGCGGCGGTGGGCGCTGGCGTCATACCCCGGATCGGCGGGGTCTTCGGGGAGTTCGAGCCCGTAGCGCGTGCACAGGATCCGGCGGATTTCAGCATATTGCGCCGGACCGGGCAGGAGGATGCGGCGCAGGAAGGCGCGGTGCAGCCGTTCGGCCGGATGGCACAGGACCGTGAAGGTCACATGTCCGGCGGCCTTCCGCTTCCATTGGCGCAACGCCTTCTGGGTGAAACCCTCCCGGATGTCCTCCGGCGGGCGCCGGTCCAGATCGGCCAGCCACTGCCGGATCCGCCCGATCGGGCCGCTGCGCATGGGCATGAACAGCAGCGGCGATTCGGGTGCGGCCATGTAGCGGCGGATCATCGGGCCGCGGGGCGGTTCGAAGTCCGGCTCCGTTTCCAGGCCGAACCGGTCCAGATCTGCCAGAGCGCGGCGCATTTCATCGTGGTTCACGACCTTTTCCCGCAGCGGCTGCGGGTTCTGCCGCTTGGTTTTCGTTGATGTGCTGCGGCGGGTTTCCGAGACTCCGAGGAACCGGGCCAGACCGTTGATTACCTCGATGTCGGAAAGCTCCTCGTAGGACAGGTGAAACGCGGTCTGCCCCGACAGCTGCAGCGCCCTTTTCACCCTGGCCCGGAAATCGCGCAGCCGTTCCAGGTGCTGCGCGAAACCCTGCGGGTCGAAGACGATTTTCGCGGTCCTGGCGTGCTGCATGTCGCCCAGGCGCCACTGATCCGTCTTGCGGGCTATCTCGCGGGAAACGTAGCTGTCCAGCGGGTTGCGGCTGAGGATGATCTTCGCACAGCGCCGCTCGTCGAGGCAGGCCCGCAGGACGCGCGGATCGTGGTCGGGAAAGAATCGGAAACCGTGGATGCCGCCGGCGCCGGTCCTGACCCTCCCGAGCAGTGCGAGCGGGTCCGATTCGCGTTCCTGAAGCGTGACCCCCAGTGCCCGCTCGCGCCCGGGGGCGCCGATGAAATGCGGGTTGAACAGCTCGCCATGCACATGGATGCCACGGTATTCGGCCAGGCTGGCCTCGAGAAAGTTCGAGCCGGTCCGCATGTCGGCCAGGATCACGAAGTGATCGAAACGGATCTCCGGCATCTATTTCTGCACCAGATAGGGGCGCGGGGGCTTGCGGAGGCTGCCGGTGCCGGGCGGGTTCACCGGGAAGTCTCCCATCAGCCGCGGCTGCATCCCCTGGTTGCGGAGGTTCTGGAGGAACTGCCCGAAACCTTCGAGATCCGCCATTTTCGGGGCCGTTGTCAGCCGGTGAGGATTGCGCGGGCCGATCTCGTCGATGATGGTCTGGAGCGGCTCCATCGGGGAGGCAAGAAAGTCGGCCAGCGTCCAGATCCTGACCCGCGCCTTGGTGTAGATCGAGCCGAGGATCTCCAGATGCCCGGCTTCGATCCGCTGCAGCCGCGCGGCCTCCTTTCGGATGTCGGAAAAGTTGCGATTGGACAGGAACAGCGGAATCGCCCAGGCTCCGGAGATCACCGAGATCTGGGCGTTCGGATCGGTGGCGATCAGCCAGGAAATTTCCTGGTTGTCGCGCGGCCCGAACTGGAAGCACTGCCGCTCGCCCCGCGTGTTCCAGATCAGGCTGGTCAGAAAGCCCTTCGGGGAACGGTCGCGCAGCGCTGCGCTGTCACACAGCGCGCCGGAGAAGATGTCCTTTCCGCCGGCAAATTCCACCCGCTCCGGGGCGTAGAGATGGCCGTGAACCCTGGCGCCGGTCACCTCGGCCAGCCATTCCTCGAAGCCTTCGAAGAGGTCGCTGAACCCCTCGAAAACGGAATAGGGTGCAGCGGTCTTTCCCTTTTCGTAGCCTTCCTTCGGGAAGCGGCTGTGCATGATCAGGCCGGCCCGGCCGTTCAGCCGCCGCTCCAGCGCCTTGGAGAACACCTTGTCGATCTTTCCGGGGTTGGGTTCGCTTGCCCCGATCGTAGCCAGATCGGGCGACAGGAAGACGGAATACAGCCTGTCGGCATGCGGCCAGATCTTGCGGGCCACGAAACAGTCCGAACGACGCAGGAGTTGCAGGTGATCGTCGTAGAAGACATGCGGCTTGCCCATGAAATCGAACTTCGAAAGCGTCAGGGAGCGGCTTTCGATGCGGGTCGAATACAGCCGTGCCAGCGACTGGAAGTAGCTTTCGTCCGGAATCCAGACCCTGGAAAAGTAGCGGTCGTATTCCGGCCGCCGCGGATCTTCCAGGATGGCGGAAAGGGTCTGCCGCGTCAGGCACCACCACTGCGAGCCGAGATGCGGCACCAGCCCCTCGGGAATGCGCCGGCGCACTCCCAGCCAGCGCTGCAGGCGCACATGGGCGTCGAACAGCCGGCGCTGGCGTTTCCAGGAAAAGGGAAAGCGCAGCTGGAAGCGCTCCTGTTCCAGCCCCCCCACCGTCCAGGGGACATCCCGCGTGGTTACCGATTCTATGAAATCGGTCTTGCGGCGCTGGGCGAGATATTCGACCAGCTCCTCCACCGGCCGCAACGGCAGGCAGGAGCCGCTGGCCAGATAGACATGATGCACCTCCGGAAAGCTTTTCAGCATGAGCTCCGCGGCGGACTGCGCCGCGGCAACCAGCGAAAAGGTGCCCCATTCCACCCGATGCCGCCGGCAGAAGGCGATATTGGGAAGGTCCGAGAGGGCCTGCCGCAGCTCGTCGAGGGCCGGCCGGCGCACGCTCCGGTCCACATGGATCACCACCGGGCAGCCGTGCTCCGCCCAGTGCCTGGCAACCTGGCGCGCCCGGTGCAACCTGCCGTGCACCATCATGGCGAAGCCGACGGTCATGCCCAGTTTCCCTTCGACATCAGGCCGAGGATCTCCAGCTGGCGCCAGCCGATGTATTTTTCGGACCAGCTGCACCACAGCGCCGGCTGCTCCTCCATGCGTTTCGCATAGGCGAGGTATTCGCGGCTGCCGGCGTAATGTTCCCGCCGCGCGAGTTCTTCCGCGGTCTTTTCCAGGAATGTGTGCAGGAACTTCGCATGCAGCAGGGCGCCGCTCGGCTTTTCGCCGCCCGCCTCGTCATAGACAAGGTTCAGCCCGCGCGGCAGCAGCATGTGGGTGGAATTGACATAGACGTATTTCTTCGACCACCTGACCAGCGGGATCTTGTTCAGAGCCGGGGCATGTTCCGGGTCGTCCCGGAAGAAGGTGCGTGCCCTCGGGCCGCCCTGGACCCAGAGGTTGCGGTATTCCTCGTTCTTGCGGATCGTGTAGTTGCCGCTGTCGAACCATTGCACGATCTCGAACGGATCCTGCCCCTCCCGGTAGGTCCGCTCGCCGATCGGCCCTTTGGGGTACATGTCGAGCAGCATGGCGGAAAACGATCTGGCACCGGTGTCGTCGAGCCAGTCGGTGAGCGCGCGGAGCGGGCGCGTGTCGCAGAACGGATAGACGAAGAACTCGTCAACATCGACCACCAGCACCCAGTGCCCGTGCCCGTAGCGGCGCAGCAGATGGTTCATCCAGTCGGTGCCGAAACGCGCCTGCCGGTAGCTGGCGTCGGTGTGAAACAGCGAGACATCGCCCTGATCCGCGAGATATTCGCGGGTTCCGTCATCGGAGCCGTTATCGACCACGATGAAATGGCCGATTCCGAGGGATCGGTAGTATTTCAGGAAATAAGGCAGGCGGATCCGCTCGTTGCGGACCGTGGTGAAGAGCAGGATATCCTCCGGCGAGACCGCCGCCGTCCGGTTGCACAGGGCGCGCAGTTCGCGCCGCTTGCGAAAGGCGCGCAGCTGCCAGCGCCGGCGCCGCAGCCTGAGCCTGTATGATTGCAGAACTCCCAATCCGGGCTTTCCCGTTTGCCTTTCTGCTCCTTATGCGCTCATGGTTAACATGCTCCCAACCGTTCTGGCGATACCTCTTTTGCCACCCGGTTCCGGGTTGCGCCGCCGGGCGTCAGCCGGTCAACCCCCGGCGGATCAGGTTCAGCCCGGCCAGTGCGAGCACCACCAGCATGACCCGGCGAAAGCGCTCCTGATCCAGCCGCGCCTGCAGCCGGAACCCGAGCGCCATCCCCGCCGCGGCCGGCGCCACCAGCAGCGCCGACAGCCAGGTGCTCTGTCCGTTCAGCACCCCCGACTCCAGATGCGCGGCCAGCAGCACCAGCGACCCCGCACCATAGATCACGCCCTGCACCCGCATCTGATCGGCCGGCGGGCTGTCGGTCGCGCTGAGAAATGCCACCACCGGCGGCCCCCAGACCCCGGAAATTCCGCCCGAGAATCCGCCGGCAAGCCCCGCCACGACCTGTGCCCGGGTCTGTTGCCCGGTGCGGATGCGCAAGCGCAGCCCGGCCAGCTGCAACGTGGCAAACAGCACCACCGGAATGCCGATCAGCAGGAAGAACCGGCCCGGCGTGAGGCGCCCGACCAGCTGGGCGGAGGCCGCGATCGTCAGCAGCAGCGTGCCGATCAGCCACCGGAAGGCGACAACCGAGCGCCAGGCCGCGCGCCAGCCCTGTCGGAACGCCTGCCACAGGTTGCCGGCGACCGTGGGCAGGATCAGCGCCGCGAGTGCGAGTTCCGGTTTCAGGAAGGCACCGAACGCCGAGATCATGATCATCGGCATCGCGAAGCCGACCGCGCCTTTCACGAAGCCCGCCACGAGCGCGGCAAGCGCGCAGGCTCCCAGCGCCAGGAGAGAAACTTCGCCCGGAATCTGCGGCATCATGGCTGGCCTCTCTTCGATTCCGGCTGATGCTAGCAGGATCGGCTGGAGCGGACAGCCGGGGCTTGCGGTCATTTTCGTTCCGTTTTTCCGGTTGTCGCGTATTTTTATTGCGCTGCAATTGCAAAAAGACTACTCCCTTGCCGCAGTTTCAAACGCCAGCAGCCGACAGCGGACCACAGCGCCATGACCGACACGCTTCTGCCCGATCCGACCGACCTTTCCGCCGCCGCCCTCGGGACGCTCGAAACCCTGCGCACGGCGGCAACGGAGCGGCTGCGCAAATCGACACGCGCCCGGGGGCGCATTTCCGCCGCCCTGCTCGAAGAGCACCAGACGGCGGCGCATGCGCTGGCATGGCTTGCCACCTGCGCCGAGGCGCTGCGGCAGATGCATGGCTGGGCGCTGCGGCTGGAGGCCGAAGGCCGCTTCGGAGAAACCGAGCGCCTCATCTTCCAGATCGCCTTCGGCGAATATCTCGCCCAGATCGCCGGCGGCATCCCGATGAGCCAGGGCGAGATCGCCCGCCCGCAGGACATGGGACTTTCCGAATCCGAGCAGGATGCCTTTCGCGGCGATGCCGCCGTTTCCGCCCTGGTCCGCGGCGCCAATACCCAGGCGGCGCGCGGCGCCCTTGCCGAGCTGATGTGTGCGCAGGCCGGCCATGCCACCTTCGGCGCCACCGGGCTGGACGACGAGCAGGAAATGATCCGCGCCCAGTTCCGCCGCTATGCCGACGAGCGGGTGATTCCGAACGCCCACGGCTGGCACCTGGAGGATGCGCTGATCCCGGCGGAGATCATTTCGGAGCTTGCGGAGATGGGCGTCTTCGGCCTGACGATCCCCGAGGAATTCGGCGGCCTCGGCATGTCCAAAACCTCGATGGTGGTGGTCTCGGAAGAGCTCTCGCGCGGCTGGATCGGGGTCGGCTCGCTGGCTACCCGGTCGGAAATCGCCGCCGAACTCATCCTGAGCGGCGGCACGGAGGCGCAGAAGGCGCGCTGGCTGCCCGGGATCGCCAGCGCCGACATCCTGCCCACCGCCGTCTTTACCGAGCCGAACACCGGGTCAGATCTGGGCGCGCTGCGCACCCGCGCGCTGAAGGAGGGCGACCACTACGTGATCACCGGCAGCAAGACCTGGATCACCCACGCCGCGCGGGCCAATCTGATGACCCTTCTGGCGCGCACCGACCCGGACAGCAGCGACTGGCGCGGCCTGTCGATGTTCCTGGCCGAAAAGCGCCCCGGCAGCGAGGAGGCACCCTTTCCCGACCCGGCGATAGATGGCACCGAGATCCCGGTGCTCGGCTACCGCGGGATGAAGGAATACGAACTCGCCCTCGACGCCCTGCGCGTCCCCGCCGGGAACCTGCTCGGAGAGGCCGAAGGCCAGGGCTTCAAGCAGCTGATGCGCACCTTCGAGGCGGCCCGGATCCAGACGGCAGCCCGAGCCATCGGCGTTGCCCAGTCGGCGCTGGAAGAGGGGCTGCGCTATGCACAGGAGCGCAGGCAGTTCGGGAAGCCGCTGATCGCCTTTCCCCGGGTATCCGGAAAGCTGGCGATGATGGCGGTGGAAGTGATGGTGGCGCGCCAGCTGACCTATCATGCCGCCCGCGCCCGGGACGGGAACAGGCGCTGCGACCTGGAAGCGGGCATGGCCAAGCTTCTGGGCGCCCGCGTTGCCTGGGCGGCGGCCGACAACGCGCTGCAGATCCACGGCGGAAACGGCTTTGCGCTGGAATATCCGATCAGCCGCATCCTGTGCGATGCGCGCATTCTCAACATCTTCGAGGGCGCGGCCGAAATTCAGGCTCAGGTGATCGCCCGCCGCCTGCTGGAAGGTTCCTGAAGCGGCGGGCCTTGCCTTGAAGCGGCGGGCCTTGCCTTGTCCGGCAAGACGGTTCAGGCTGCGCCCATGATCCGCCCGAGCTGCCTGTTTCCGGCCCTGTTCCTGACCCTGGCCGCCTGCACCGGGGATCGGACGGTTTCCGCCTTCGCAGAGCAGGGGGCCAGCTTCCGCCTGACCGAGCTCGATGGCCGCCCTTTTGCAGCCCCGGCCACGATTTCCTTTCCCGCTCCGGGGCTCGTGCGTGGCCGCGGCCCCTGCAACAGCTATTCCGCCGCCCAGAAGGCACCATACCCGTGGTTCGAGCTCGGCCCCCTGCGCGCCACCCGGCGCAGCTGCCCGGACATCGCCGAGGAGCGACGCTTCTTCGAGGCTCTGGCCGCGATGCGCCTGGCCGAGACGAGCGGCGCATTCCTGATCCTGGAGGACGAAAGCGCGGCGCGCCGGATGTTCTTTGTCAGCGTCGCGCCCGCCGGGCGATAGCGTCGGCCAGGCGCCGGCGCGCGGCCGGCAGCGGTCGGTCGGAAAGCTGTGCCGCCAGCCGGTGTTCCAGGAAGAAGCCGGTGGTCGCCAGGCCATCGCTGATTCCGGCCAGGTCCTGCCCTTCCTGTCCTTCCGGCTCCTGCCCGAGCAGCGCCGGCGGCAGCGGCAGCAGCCGGTCGGCCCACCTGCCGGCGGCTGCGGCGCTGACCGCCCGTCCGCTCTTCGGAGAGACATAGGCCAACCCGTCGGTGGTGCCGCTCACGGCACAGGAAGAAAGGTCCAGCCCGAAGCCGAGCGCCTCCAGCAGGGCCAGCTCCCAGCGCAGATAGTCCAGCGGCCAGGTTTCGGAGCGGCCGAGCAGGTCGAGCAGGGCGACGGTGCGGTGGTAGAGTTCCGGGTGCGGGTCGCGTTCGGGAAGGGTGTAGAGCAGCAATGCGGTAACGGCGTTCAGCCCGGCCAGCGCCAGCCGGTCGCCCATCACGGCGCCGGCGCGGCTGCCCACGGGTTCCACCGTGAAACTGCCGATATGTTCCTCCAGCCGGGCCCGCCAGTGCAGATCGAGCTGGGTGCCGGGCTGCAACACCGGCGCTGCCCGCCGCCCGCCGCCCCCGCGCACGACACCGGCATGGCGGCCGTGCCTGGCGGAGAAGACCTCGATGATCGCCGCGCTTTCCCCGTGCTTGCGGGCGCTCAGCAGCACCCCCTGATCCCGCCACTCCATCGCCTGCCGCCTCCGGTTCCTTCCGGCCGATATCCCCGCCGGATATTCCCGCCGGAGCCGGCCGCAGGCAAGGGGGTCCGGGGGCAAGGCGGTCCGGGGTGCCGGGGCGGTCCGTCCGGATCATGCCGGCGGCAGAAACGGCGCCATCAGTCCGCCAGCCCCGGCGCGTCGAGCAGGTGCCGCCCGGCCTTGTCTTCCACCTCTATCAGCCACAGGTCGGGGTCGAAGCTGCGCTGGCGGGCGAGCGCCGCATCCACATCCGCCTCGCCGCCTTCGGCCAGGACCATCCAGACACGCCTGCCGGAAGCCGGATCGAAGCTGCGCTGATAGGCCCGCGCCCGCCCGTCCAGCGTGTTCAGCTTGACCAGCACCGCGCCGGCCGTTGCATCCCCCCTGGCCACCACGAAGGCCGGGATGCCCTCCAGCCGCAGGCGGGCGAGATAGGCGCTGACCCAGATATCGGCGGTCAGGCGGCTCATTCGTTACCGTCGGAAAAGTCGAGCCCCATCTCGCTGTAGCGCTCGCGCTCTTCCAGCCAGCCGGGCCGCACCTTTACCTGGATGAACAGGTGCACCCGCCGGCCGAGAAACTCTTCCAGTTCCGCCCGGGCGGCCCGGCCCACCGCCTTGATCGTCTCGCCCCGGTGGCCCAGCACGATCCCCTTGTGGCCGTCGCGCGCCACATAGACCACCTGGTCGATGCGCACCGAGCCGTCCCTGCGCTCTTCCCAGTTTCCGGTTTCCACCGTCAGCTGATAGGGCAGCTCCTGGTGCAGGCGCAGCGTCAGCTTTTCGCGGGTGATCTCGGCGGCGATCATGCGCATCGGCAGATCGGCGATCTGGTCTTCAGGGTAGAGCCACGGCCCCTCGGGCATCTGCCCGGCCAGCCAGCGGCGCAGATCCTCCACCCCGTGGCCCTTCTCGGCGGAGATCAGGAAGGTGCGCTCGAAGGGATACATCTCGTTGAGCTGCCCGGTGAGCGCCAGCAGCGCCTCACTCCTGACCCGGTCGATCTTGTTGATCGCCAGCGCCACCACCTGGTCGCCCGTGCGCTCCCGCAGCGCTTCGACGATCTTCTCCACCCCTTCGGTGACGCCGCGGTGCGCCTCGACCATCAGCACCACCACATCGGCATCCGATGCCCCGGCCCAGGCGGCGGCGACCATGGCCCGGTCCAGCCGGCGGCGGGGGCGGAACAGGCCGGGCGTATCGACGAAGACGATCTGCGCATCCCCCTCGATCGCCACCCCGCGGATGCGGGTGCGGGTGGTCTGCACCTTGTGGGTGACGATGGAGACCTTCGCCCCCACCATCCGGTTCAGCAGCGTGGACTTGCCGGCGTTGGGTTCGCCGATCAGGGCCACGAAGCCGGCGCGCGCCCTGCTCATGGCCTGCCCTCCAGCCGTTCCAGAAGCGCCTGCGCGGCGGCCTGCTCGGCGTTGCGCTTGCTGGTGGCGGTGGCGGTTTCGCTTTCGCCCGATTCCAGCCGCACCTCGATGGTGAACACCGGCGCGTGGTCGGGCCCCTCGCGCGCCAGCTCCCGATAGGCGGGCGGGCTCTGGCGGCGGGCCTGGGCCCATTCCTGCAGTGCCGTCTTGGCATCGCGGGCATCTTCGGCCACGGTCTCGATCCGCTCGCGCCAGAGACGCAGGACCAGCGCGCGGGCGGCCTCGAAGCCGGCGTCCAGATAGACCGCGGCGATCACCGCTTCCATCGCGTCGGCCAGAAGCGCCAGCTTGCGTCGCCCGCCCGATGCGGCTTCGGAGCGCCCGAGCCGGAGCACGGCGCCCAGGTCGATCTCGCGGGCGACGGCGGCGCAGCTTTCCCGGCGCACCAGCGCGTTGAACCGGGGCGCCATCCGGCCTTCGGTTGCCTCGCCCCTTTCCAGATAGAGCGCTTCGGCGATCACCAGTCCGAGCACCCGGTCGCCGAGAAATTCGAGCCGCTGGTTGTGCGGGCGGGTCGGGCTCGAACAGGAGGAATGCGTCAGCGCGCGGATCAGCAGGGCCGGATCGGCGAAGCGATGTCCGAGCCGACCTTCGAAGGCTCTCAGATCCGCGCCGAGCCTCACTCGATCACCTTGAAGAAACGGTCTGGGCGCCATGTCCAGAAGAAGAACAGCGAGCGTCCGGCCGCGGAGAACATCACCCGATCGACCCGGCCGATCAGGTTCTCGAACGGCACGAATCCGACCCCGCCGGCGCTCTGCGGCACCCGGCTGTCGGTAGAGTTGTCGCGGTTGTCGCCCATGAAGAAGTAATGTCCGGCCGGCACGGTAAAGACCCCGGTATTGTCGAGCCGGCTCTCGCCGATGTTCAGGATCGAATGGCTGACGCCGCCCGGCAGGGTCTCCCGGAAGCGTTCCTTCCGGCAGATCCCGCCCAGCCCGACGCCCTGGTTGCTGCATCGCGGGAAGCCGCCCAGCGGGCCCTGCCGCTCGAAGATCTCCTCGAAGGTGCCGGCCGGTTCCTGGCGGGCGGCGACGCCGTTGATGAACACCACCCCGTCGCGCAGCTGCACCCTGTCTCCGGGCAGTCCGATGACCCGCTTCACGAAGTCGTCACCGCTCACCGGATGGCGGAACACGACGACATCGCCGCGCTCGGGCGCGCGCCCGAAGATACGCCCCGGAATCGGGCACAGCGAAAACGGGCAGGAAACCGCCGAGTAGCCGTAGGCCATCTTGTTCACGAACAGGAAGTCGCCGATCAGCAGCGTGTCCTTCATCGAACTGGACGGGATCCAGAAGGGCTGGAAGAACAGCGTCCGGAACACCCCGGCGATGATCAGGGCCCAGAACACCGTCTTGACGGTTTCCATGAACCCGCCGCTTGCATCCGCCTTGCTGACCATCGCGCGCCCCTGTGCTGGCCCCGTTCCG
Source organism: Paracoccaceae bacterium (assembly GCA_026989055.1). Lineage (GTDB taxonomy): Bacteria > Pseudomonadota > Alphaproteobacteria > Rhodobacterales > Rhodobacteraceae > JAJRUE01. The sequence goes on along the minus strand of JALSKC010000003.1, from coordinate 87,493 downwards.
GGGCATGTCCGAATTTGCTCCGGCTACATGGTCGGCCCGGCTGGCGGAGTCAAGCGACCGGCCGGGCTTCGATCAGCACGAAGGCATGTGCCCAGGGGTGATCGTCGGTCAGGGTCACGTGAACGACGGCCTCGTGACCGGGGGGGGTGATCGCCGCCAGCCGCTCGGCCGCCCAGCCGGTCAGATGCATCCGCGGCCGACCCGAGCGCAGGTTGCTGACCGACATGTCCTTCCAGGCGATCCCCATGCGCAGCCCGGTGCCCAGGGCCTTGGAACAGGCTTCTTTTGCCGCCCAGCGTTTCGCATAGGTGCCGGCGACATCCCGCCGGCGTTCCGCCTTCAGCTGCTCGGTCTCGGTGAACACGCGGTTGCGGAAACGCGCGCCGAAGCGTTCGAGGGTCGCCGCGATCCGCTCGATGTTGGCCAGATCGGTGCCGATGCCGAGAATCATCCCTGCTCCCCTTTCCGCGCCGCGTCCATGAGCCGGCGCATTTCGGCGATGGCGGCCTCCAGCCCTGCGAAGATCGCCTCGCCGATCAGGAAATGGCCGATGTTGAGCTCCCGGATCTCGGGCAGAGCCGCCACCGGCTGCACCGTGTCGTAGGTCAGCCCGTGGCCGGCGTGCACCTCGAGCCCGAGCGAATCGGCGAAGGCGGCCATCTCGCGAAGGCGCTCCAGTTCGCCGTCACGCTCGGCCAGACGACCCTCTGCATGGGCATCGCAATAGGCGCCGGTATGCAGTTCCACCACCTGGGCCCCGATCCGGTGCGCCGCGTCGATCTGGCCGCGTTCGGCGGCGATGAAGATCGACACCCGGCAGCCCGCCTCGCGCAGCGGAGCGATGAAATGCGCAAGCCGGGTTTCGTCGCGGGCCACGTCCAGGCCGCCTTCGGTGGTCAGCTCTTCCCGCCTCTCGGGCACGATGCAGACTGCATGCGGACGGTGGCGCAGGGCGATGGACTGCATTTCGTCGGTCGGCGCCATCTCGAAATTGAGCGGCACCGTCAGCTCGGCCATGAGCCGCTCGATGTCGCGATCGGAAATGTGCCGCCGGTCCTCGCGCAGATGGGCGGTAATGCCGTCGGCGCCCGCCGACTCGGCCAGCCTTGCCGCGCGCACCGGGTCCGGGTAGGAACTGCCGCGCGCGTTGCGCACGGTGGCCACATGGTCGATGTTCACCCCGAGCCGGAGCTTGCCCTGGGGGCGGTCTGTCTGCATGGAGAGGCCTCCGTCGGTTCCGTTGATGATTCCGGGACGGAAGCAGAATAGGCCCGTTTCGCCCTCGCGCCAGAGCGTATCGTCGCCTCCCGGCGCCTTTTTTCGTAACGGTTCTTCAGGCGCCTGATCCGGTTGCGCTGATAGGCGGCGATGACCGGACGGGTTATCATGTAGGCCAGGGCGGCAGTCAGGAGCCCGGGGCCGATTCCGCCGATCAGATAGGGCAGGAACACCCGGTGGAAGAAATGCCGCAGGTTCCCCCAGCGGGCCGCATCTTCCGAGAAGAGCGCCGCGAGGTTGAACCACAGCTCGCGGAAGGCATCGGTGAAGGCCGCGGCGAGGGAAGACAGGTGAAAGGCCTGCTCCTGCCCCAGAATCCAGGAGCCGAGATCGACCGAGATCGCCGCGATGAAGGGAAAGGTCAGCGGATTGCCGAAGAAGGTGGCCAGGATCGAGGCCAGGATGTTGCCGCGCATGAGCCGGGTCAGCAGCGCGGCCAGCAGGAAGTGCAGCCCGAAGAGCGGGGTGAAGCAGACGAACACCCCCGCCGCAACGCCGCGGGCGATCTTGTGTGGCGGGTCCGGCAGGCGACGCAGCCGGTAGAGAACGTAATAGGCGGCGCGCTTCCAGCCGCCGCGGGGGTAGATCCCCTCGGCCACGATCTGCGAATAGCTCCTCTTCCTGCGCCGCTTGAATACCACGCCCGGTTCTCCTCGGGTTCAGGGCCTGCGCCCTGGGTCTCGGTAGCGTTCGAGGGAAGCGACATCGCTTTCCGCCTCGAGCACCAGCATGATCGCATGCAGGTGTTCGATATCGCGCACGTCAACGTCGATAATGAGACGGAAAAAGTCCGGTTTCCGGTCAAGAAAATGCAGATCTGAAATATTCGCGCTCTGCTCGCCGATCAGGGTGCAGATCCGCCCCAGCACGCCCGCATCGTTGCGGATGGTCATGTCGAGGCTCACCGGGTAGGCAGGCGCGTGCTTGCCGCTGTGCCACTGCAGATCGACCCACCGGTGCGACTGCTCCTCGAATTCGCTCAGGGTCTCGCAGTCGATCGCGTGGATCACCACCCCGCGGCCGCGGTAGGTGATGCCGACGATGCGCTCTCCGGGCGTTGGCTGACAGCAGGCGGCGCGGTTGAAGCTCTGCCCGGGTTGCAGGCCGACGACGGCGCGCTTTGCGTCCACCTCCGCGCCGCTTTCGGCAAGTTCCGGATAGAGCGCCTGAACCACCTCGCGTGCCGAAAGCTCTGCCGCGCCCACCCGCGCCAGCAGCGCATCGGCATCCTCCAGCCCAAGCTGCTTGGCGGCGGCGGCCAGCGCCTTGTCGGTTGCCTTCCTGTTCACATGCTCGAAGGCGACCCGGGTCAGCTCGCGCCCCAGCTTGATGAAGCGCTCGCGTTCCTCCTCGCGCAGGCGGCGGCGGATCGCGGCCTTGGCGCGCCCGGTCGCCACGATATCGACCCAGCTTGGCTGCGGCGTCTGCCCCTCGGCGGTGATGATCTCGACCGACTGGCCGTTCTTCAGCCTGGTCCAGAGCGGCACCCGCACGCCGTCAACCCGCGCGCCCACGCAGCGGTCGCCGATCCGGGTGTGGATCGCATAGGCGAAATCCAGCGGCGTCGCCCCGCGCGGCAGCTTCACCACATCGCCCTTGGGGGTGAAGCAGAACACCTGGTCGGCATACATCTCCAGCTTGACGTGTTCGAGGAATTCGTCGTGATCCTCGGCACTGTCGAAACGCTCGGTCAGGCCGGCAAGCCACCTGGCCGGATCGACGGCAAAGGGGTTTTCCGTGCGCACCCCGTCGCGGTAGGCCCAGTGCGCGGCCACCCCGACCTCGGCCACCTCGTTCATCTGCCGGGTACGGATCTGCACTTCCACCCGCTTGCCGTCGCGCCCCGAAACGGTGGTGTGGATCGAGCGATAGCCGTTCGATTTCGGCTGGCTGATATAATCCTTGAAACGCCCCGGCACCGCCCGCCAGCGGCGGTGGATGGCGCCGAGAACGCGGTAGCAGTCGGCTTCGGCTTCGGTGATGATGCGAAAACCGTAGATGTCGGAAAGGCGCGAAAATCCCTGTTCCTTCTGTTCCATCTTGCGCCAGATGGAATAGGGCTTCTTGGCGCGGCCGAAGACATCGGCGCTGATGCCCTCCCGTTCCAGTTCCAGCCTGATGTCGTTGGTGATCTTGTGGATCACGTCGCCGGTTTCGCGCTGCAGCGTGATGAAGCGGCGCATGATCGAGTTGCGCGCCTCGGGGTTGAGCACCCGGAAGGCCAGGTCTTCCAGCTCCTCGCGCATCCACTGCATGCCCATCCTGCCGGCCAGCGGGGCGAAGATGTCCATCGTCTCGCGCGCCTTGGCGATCTGTCGCTCCGGCGGCAGGGAACGGATGGTGCGCATGTTGTGCAGCCGGTCGGCCAGCTTGACCAGAAGCACCCGCAGATCCTTGCTCATCGCCATGAACAGCTTGCGGAAGTTCTCGGCCTGCTTGGTCTGGGTGGAGTTGAGTTGCAGGTTGGTCAGCTTGGTGACGCCATCGACGAGTTCGGCGATTTCGGCACCGAACCTGCCGGCGATCTCGTCATGGGTCGCGGGGGTGTCCTCGATCGTGTCGTGCAGCAGCGCGGTGACGATCGAGGCATCGTCCAGCCGCTGTTCGGTCAGGATCGCGGCAACGGCGACCGGATGGGAAAAATATTCCTCCCCCGAACGGCGGCGCTGCCCTCTGTGCATCTCGCGGCCGTAGGCATAGGCCTCGCGGAGCAGCTTTTCGTTCGTCTTCGGGTTGTAGTTGCGGACCAGCGCGATCAGGTCATCGGCTTCGATCATCTGCTCCGCGCCCCGGCGGCCGGGGTCCTTCAGCCCTGCCGTTGCGCCTCCATGAGGGCACGCAGCAGGTTTTCCTCCGACATGTCGTCTTCGGCCGGCTTGTCCGTCTCGGCCCCCATCAGAAGCGCCATCGCGTCCTCTTCCGGCTCGTCCACCTCGATCTGGGTCTGGTGGCTTTCGATCATGCGTTCGCGCAGCTCCTCCGCGCTCTGGGTTTCCTCGGCGATCTCGCGCAGGGCCACGACCGGGTTCTTGTCGTTGTCGCGCTCCACGGTGATCGGCGCCCCGGCCGAGATCTCCCGCGCGCGATGCGCAGCCAGAAGAACCAGCTCGAAGCGGTTCGGAACCTTGTCAACGCAGTCTTCAACCGTCACGCGGGCCATCGGGACACTCCATTTCCTGGACAGGGAGGAATCGAGTTGCCTACTTAGGCGCTCGAAAGCCTGTTGACAAGGCGATAAGGACGGTTCCGGCGCCGTTACGGAGATTCAAGACGCCCGATCTGCCGCAGCAGCGATTCCGGCAGCGCCGCGAGCATCTGCGCGACGCTCCTGCCGGTGACCGGGTGCACCCAGCCGGGGGCGATCTCTGCCAGCGGCAGCAGAACGAAGGCGCGCTCCTGCATCCGCGGATGCGGCAGGATCAACCCGTCGGGCATGCGCCGCGCCTGCTCGGCCGGGGGCAGGGCGGCCCAGGCCTGCTGGGTGGCGCGGTCGGGCAGGATGCGCCGGCCGACCGCGAGAAGGTCGAGATCGAGGCTGCGCGCCTCCCAGCGCCGCTGCCGCGTCCGGCCGAAACGCGCCTCTATCCGGTGCAGCGCGCCGAGAATTTCCGCCGGCGCCAGCCGTCCGTGGCAGAGCGCCGCCGCGTTGACGAAATCCGGCCCCGCCCCGTCCGGAAATGCCGGGGTCCGGTACAGCGCCGAGGTGGCCGTCACCTCCAGCCCCTCCCCGGCCAGCGCCTCGAGCGCGCGGCGCAGCGTTTCGGCCGGGGGGCCGGCCGCCGAGGGCAGATTTGCCCCCATGGCCAGAAGAACAGGGTTTCCGGGCGGTTTTCGCATGGCTGCGCCCCTTTCCTTTTCGCGCGCCCTTGAAGCGCGGCGATATTCTACTAACTTGGGGCCGGTTCCGGCGCCATTACGAATGTATTTCGGTATCTCCACTCACGGTATCGCGGCGGAATCGTGGCTTCTTTGTTCGAATGAAGGAATACGGTATCATGTTCTACAGGGATGACCGGCTCGCGCTGTTCATCGACGGCTCGAATCTCTATGCTGCGGCAAGGGCGCTGGGGTTCGACATCGATTACAAGCTCCTGCGCCAGGAATTCATGCGCCGGGGCAAGCTGCTGCGGGCCTTCTATTACACCGCGCTTCTCGAAAGCGATGAATATTCGCCGATCCGACCGCTGGTTGACTGGCTGAACTACAACGGATTTTCCATGGTTACCAAGCCGGCGCGCGAATACATCGACAGCCAGGGTCGCCGCAAGGTGAAGGGCAACATGGACATCGAGCTGGCGGTGGACGCGATGGAGCTGGCGCCGCATGTCGATCACATCGTGCTGTTTTCCGGCGACGGGGATTTCCGGCCGCTGGTCGAAAGCCTGCAGCGCCAGGGGGTCCGTGTCTCGGTGGTCTCGACCATCCGCTCCCAGCCGCCGATGATCTCGGACGAGCTGCGCCGGCAGGCCGACAACTTCATCGAGCTGGACGAGTTGCGGGAAGTGATCGGCCGTCCCCCGCGCGAATCGCGCGAGCCTGCCCTGAGCGCGGACGCGGATGACTGACCGGGCCCGGCCTGCTGCGGGGCGGATGCCGCCCCCGGCGGGCTGGCCAAGGGCGCCGGCAGGCGGTAGGGTCACGCCGGTCGGGCCAGTGCAGTGGGCATGGCCATCCGGACGGGGCTGAACATGACCGATCGCAAGCTGATCTTGCGCCTCGCCTCGCCGCGCGGGTTCTGCGCCGGCGTCGATCGGGCGGTGAAGATCGTCGAGATGGCGATCAGGAAATGGGGCGCGCCGGTCTATGTGCGCCACGAGATCGTGCACAACAAGTTCGTCGTGGACGGGCTGCGCGCGCTTGGCGCCGTGTTCGTCGAAAGCCTCGATGACTGCCCGGACGATCGGCCGGTGGTGTTTTCCGCCCACGGCGTGCCCAGGTCGGTGCCCGCAGCGGCCCGCCGCCGCAACATGCTGTTCGTGGATGCCACCTGCCCGCTTGTCAGCAAGGTGCATATCGAGGCCGAACGCCACCACCGCAACGGGCTGCAGGTGATCATGATCGGCCATGCCGGGCACCCGGAAACCATCGGAACCATGGGTCAGCTTCCCGCGGGCGAGGTGCTGCTCGTGGAAAACCCGGAAGATGTGGCCCGGCTGCGGGTCCGCGACCCGGAAAAGCTGGCCTTCATTACCCAGACGACGCTTTCGGTGGACGATACCGCGCATGTGGTGGCGGCACTCAGGGCGCGCTTCCCGACCATCGTCGGCCCCCACAAGGAAGACATCTGCTATGCGACCACCAACCGCCAGGAGGCGGTCAAGGCAATGGCTCCCGGGATCGACGCGCTGCTGGTGATCGGGGCGCCCAACTCGTCGAACTCGCGGCGGCTGGTCGAGGTCGGCCGGGCCGCCGGCTGCGCCTATGCGCAGTTGATCCGCAATGCCGGCGAAATCGACTGGCGGGCGCTGAAGGGGGCTTCCGCCGTCGGCCTGACTGCGGGCGCCTCGGCCCCCGAAGTGCTGGTGGACGAGGTGATCGAGGCCTTCCGCGCCCGCTACGACATCACCCTGGAAGAGGTCGAGACCGTCACCGAGAATGTCACCTTCAAGCTGCCGCGCGTGTTGCGCGCGCCGGCCGACGCTGCGCGATGACGAGGCTTTTCGCCTATACCGACGGCGCCTGCTCCGGCAACCCCGGGCCGGGAGGCTGGGGGGTGCTTCTGGTGGCGCGCGAGGGCGACAGGGTGCTGAAGACCCGCGAGCTCAAGGGGGGCGAGAGCGAGACCACCAACAACCGGATGGAGCTGATGGCCGCGATCTCGGCGCTGGAAGCGCTGGAGCGGCCGTCGCGGATCACCCTCGTGACCGACAGCGCCTATGTGAAGAACGGCATCACCGGCTGGATCGAGAGCTGGAAGAGGAACGGCTGGCGCACCGCACAGAAGAAGCCGGTGAAGAACCTCGACCTGTGGCAGCGCCTCGATGCCGCAGCCCGCTGCCACGACGTGCGCTGGGAATGGGTGAAAGGCCACGCCGGGCACCCGGAGAACGAACGCGCTGATGCGCTGGCGCGGGCCGGAATGGCGCCCTTTCTCGCGGCTGCCGCAGCCCGGAACCCGGGTGCGGCCCGGGCCGGGGCGTCCGGAGCCGGGGCGCGGCGCGCCCGAACGCAGGGGCGGTAGAGTTTCCGGGGCCGGAGCGCGATGCGCTGCCGCCTTCGCCTGCCGGGATGCGAAAAGCCCGCCAGCATGTCTGCGACCACATGCACTGCGGCGCGGCAGCCGCCTTCTTTCCGCTTTCTTTCCGACCCGTGCCGCTGCACATGGTCGCATGCCGGGGAGCAGGGGACGCTGCGGCAGGGGCTCTTCCCGCCGCGGGGTCAGTCCAGCCGCGCCGGGAGCGTCCAGCCGCGCAGAAGTTCCTTCGCCGACATCGGGCGCCGGCCCGGGCGCTGCGCCTGCAGTATCTCGACCGCCCCCCGCCCGCAGGCGATCCGCATTCCGCCCAGAACCTGCCCCGGCGCCCCGGTGCATTCAACCGGGCGCGAACGCAGCAGCTTCAGCCGTTCTCCGGCTGCCGTGCACCAGGCGCCGGGAAAGGGTGAAAGGGCGCGGATCCGGCGGTCGATCTCCTCTGCCGGGCGGGTCCAGTCGATGCGGGCTTCGGCCTTGTCGATCTTGGCCGCATGGCTGACGCCGGCTTCGGGCTGCGGTTCGGGGGCCAGCTCGTTCAGCCGGGCGAGCGCTTCGACGATCGCCTGCGCGCCCAGGGTTGCCAGCCGGTCGTGCAGATCGCCGGCGGTGTCCTCGGGCCCGATGGAAACCCGCCGGCGCAGCAGGACCGGGCCGGTATCCAGGCCCTCGTCCATCTGCATGATGCAGATGCCGGTTTCCCGGTCGCCGGCCATGATCGCCCGCTGGATCGGTGCCGCGCCGCGCCAGCGCGGCAGGAGCGAGGCGTGTATGTTCAGGCAGCCCCGTGCCGGGGCCTGGAGGATCGGCGGCGGCAGGATCAGCCCGTAGGCGACCACAACCGCCACCTCGGCGCCCAGCGCCCGGAAATCGGCCTGGACCTGCGCCTCCTTCAGCGACACGGGGTGGCGCACCGGCAGGCCGAGCGCCTCGGCCCGGCGTTGCACCGGCGCTGCGCGCGCCTTGCGGCCGCGGCCTGCGGGGCGCGGCGGCTGGCAATAGACGGCGGCGATCTCATGGCCCGCCTCGTGCAGGGCTTCCAGAGCCGGCAGGGCGAAATCCGGCGTTCCCATGAAGGCCAGCCTCATGCGTGCCGGCCCGTGTGCGGGATGCATCCGGCAGCCCGGCGGCTCATGCCCGCTCGCGCTCACGCTTTAGCTTCACCATCTTGCGCGTGATCATCTGCCGCCGCATCGGTTTCAGGTAATCGATGAACAGCCTGCCGTTCAAATGGTCGATCTCATGCTGGGCGCAGGTCGCCCAGAGCCCGTCGAACCGTTCTTCGTGACGCTTGCCGTCCAGGTCCGTCCAGCGGATGCGCGCTTCGGCCGGGCGTTCGATTTCGGCATACTGATCCGGGATCGACAGGCAGCCTTCCTCGTAGAGATTCGTTTCTTCCGACACCCAGGAGATTTCGGGGTTCACCAGGATCATCGGCTGCGGCGCGGCTCCGGCTTCCTTCACGCAATCCATCACGAACAGCCGTTTCATCACCCCCACCTGGGGCGCTGCCAGCCCGATGCCCGGTGCGTCATACATGGTTTCCAGCATGTCGTCGGCCAGGGCGCGCAGGTCGCGGGTGATCTCGCGCACCGGGGCGCAGACCTTCTTCAGGCGCGGATCGGGGTGGATCAGGATCGGCAGAATGCTCATGGCCGTGATGTAGGCCAAGCCCGAAGCCGTTGCAACGCCTCCGATACTTCTTGCGCCCGCCGCGATTGTCGCTAGCCTGCCGCAGAAATCCGGAGGCATGCATGGACTTTGACGAGGAAATAGACCGGCGCGGCACCCACTGTGCCAAGTGGGACCGGATGGAAGCGCTGTATGGCGTGTCGCCGGAGGACGGTATTGCCATGTGGGTCGCGGACATGGACTTCCGCGCCCCGGAAGGCGTGCGCCGGGCTCTGGCCGATTATGCCGGGGGGGTCTGGGGCTATTTCGGGGATGATCGCGATTACCGCGCCGCGATCTGCTGGTGGATGGCGCAGCGCCACGGCTGGGCGCCGGAGCCGGAACATGTCTTTTCGGTGCACGGGCTGGGAAACGGAATCGGGCTGTGCCTCGATGCCTTTACCGCCCCCGGAGACGGGGTGGTCCTGTTCACGCCGGTCTATCACGCCTTTGCCAGCCGCATCCGCGCTTCCGGGCGCAGGGTGGTGGAATGCGAGATGCCGCAGGAAGACGGCCGCTACGTGTTGGATTTCGAAGCCTGGGACAGGCAGATGAACGGCACGGAAAGGATGCTCATCTTCTGTTCACCGCACAATCCGGGCGGCAGGGTCTGGCGCCGGGACGAACTGGAAGGCGTGGCGGATTTCGCGCGCCGGCACGATCTGCTGCTGCTCTCGGACGAGATCCATCACGATCTGGTCTATCCCGGCCATCGCCACCTGCCCATGGCCCTGATCGAGGGCCTCTCGGAGCGCCTCATCATGGCTACCGCGCCGTCCAAGACATTCAACACCGCCGGGCTGCATACCGGTCAGATCATCATTTCCGACCCCGACCTGCGCGCGCGCTTCGCCGCCCGGATCGCAGGGCTCGGAATTTCGCCGAACGCCCCCGGGCTTCTGGCCGCCACGGCTGCCTACACCCCGGAAGGCGCCGCCTGGGTGGATGCGCTCGTGGCCTATCTCGAGGGTAACCGGAAGCTGTTTGACGAAGGCGTGAACGCAATACCGGGGCTTCGTTCGATGGTGCTCGAGGCCACCTATCTGGCATGGGTGGATTTTTCCGGAACCGGGATGGCGATTGATGAAGTGAAACAGCGTATCCAGAAACACGCCCGGATCGCCCCCAACCACGGCGAAACCTTCGGCAAGGGCGGCCAAAGCTTCATGCGCTTCAACTTCGCCATGCCGAGATCGCGCCTTCGCGAGGCGGTGCGGCGCCTGCAGCAGGCCTTTTCCGATCTGCAGTAACAGGGCCGGGGCGGTGGTTCGCTGCACAGGGCGCCCTGGCGCGGCCGGCCGGATGCGGGGCGGAAGGCTCAGGCATCTTGCCGGACGACATCGACGATGAGAACATTGTCCACCGCCGTTCCCAGGATCGATCTGGCGACTTCAAGCAGTGCCCTGCGCAGGAGATTCATGTTCCGCCCGGCAGTGAAATTTCCGTCGAAGCCGCCGCTGTTTGCGTGATCGAAGAGCACCTGCAGAAAGGCATCGCGGATTTTCGGTTCCATCTTGTAGACGAGCTCCGGGCCGCCCGTGTTCAGTTCCAGGCTCAGCGAAAGAACCACAAGAGCGGAAACCCGCCCGGCATTCACGACCGGAACCACGAACTGGTTGTTCAGCTTGACGTAATCCTTCTGGGGTTCCTTGTCGGGATCGCCGGAATTTTCGCTGTCGGCCGATGTTGGGGCCGCTGTTCCGGCTTCGGTGACCGCAGTGCCGCTGCATTCCGGCAGGGTCGTTTCCTGCTTCGGGTCGGGACGCAGGGCAAGCCCGGCGCCCACGCCGCCGGCCATGCCGATGAGAGCCAGGATTATCGGAAGTATCTTTCCCATGTCTTCCGGTCCTAGAATGGCAGGATCCTGTCCAGCGCCCGTTGCCCGTAACGGGGGTGCTGGGCATCCGATATCGACCCTCTGCCACCATAGGAGATCCGGGCCGATGCGATCTTGTCATATGTGATCTCGTTCTGGCGGGAGATGTCTTCCGGCCGGATGTATCCGCTGACAAGAAGCTCCCGGATCTCGAAGTTCACGCGGACTTCCTGTGACCCTTCGATGAACAGGACACCGTTGGGGAGCACGTCGGTAACGGTTGCCGCGATGCGCAGGGTCAGCTTTTCCTTCCGGCGGACGGCCCCGTCGCCACTGGCGCTGTCGCTGGATGTCGTCGCGATGGCAGGGTCCAGGCCCGCCCCGTCCGGAAGCAGGGGAGTGATACGCTGCGGCAGACCCAGGAAAGAGGGTATGCCGAAGGATGTGGAGCCCTTCCGGTTGCGCGAGGTGGAATTCGATATTTCCGCCTTGTCGTCTATCTCGATGACCACGGTCAGGATATCTCCCCGCACTCTCGCGCGGCGGTCGCCCAGAAGAGAACGGCGCCCGGAATCCCACAGGGACGCCCCGTCCATCAGGGAACGCCGGCCAATCTGTTCGACCGTGCCGGGGCTGCGCATGGCTTGCACCTCGGGGCCGCGCGAAGCCGCTGTCAGCACGGGGGGGCGGGCGGCTTCGCGCAGGTTCGCGCAGGCTGCGAGAACGAGAAACAGGGCGGAGATGGCGATGCGCATGATCTTCCTACTCCCTTCGCGGCGGGGGCGGGCCGACGATGACGCTGCCATCGCCGCTGACCGTGCCGCTGACCGTTTTCCTGGAGGCAATGTTCATGACGCGCAGCGTATCTCCAACGCCGGCCCGCCCAAGGGCGCGGGCTTCGGCGGTCATCAGCAGACCACCGTGCCGGTATATCAAGGTGACGATCTGGTTGCGCTCGATCACGGCTGCCGGCCCGACGGCGGAACGGGGGATCGGACGCCCCTTGTAGATCGCCACCCTGGTTTCCAGGCCGACCAGCTCGGAAATCTCCGAGAAACTGTCGGGGGCCGTCTCCGGCAACAGCATGAGATCGGACTCTCTGATGAGGGTCTTGCCGGGAATCGTGCGGGCGGCGACCACAACTTCGGCCCATGTCGGAGCTGTGGTTGTCCAGGTCAGGACGAGCAGGAGCAGGACAGATCTGATCATTCAGCGAATCTGCGTTGTGGCTGCAAGCATCTGGTCTGCAGCGGTGATGACCTTGGCATTCAGCTCGTAGCCGCGCTGCGCTTCGATCAGTTCGGTGACCTCGCGGACCGCATCAACGGAAGAATCCTCCAGATATCCGTGACGGAGCGTGCCCAGGCCATTGCTGCCGGGAGTTCCGACAAGCGCTGCGCCCGAGGCAGCGGTTTCCGTGAAGAGATTGTCGCCGATCGCTTCGAGCCCCTTTTCGTTCGAGAACATGGCCAGGGTGAACTGGCCGAGAAGCTCCGGTTCCACGCGATCGTTGAAATAGGCATAGACCTCGCCCTCCGGGTTGACGGAAATGCTGCGCGCATCTTCCGGAATCACGATTTCCGGGACTACGGGGTGTCCTCCCGAGGTGACGATAAGGCCATCCGCGGAACGTTTGAGCGCGCCGTCGCGGGTATAGGCCTGACGCCCGGATGGCAGGGTGACTTCGAAATAACCGCTTCCTTCGATTGCGAAATCGAGATCGCCCCCCGTTTCGCTGAGCGACCCTTGCGACAGGTTTACCGAGACAGACGCGGCACGGACCCCGAGCCCGAGCTGGACGCCTGTGGGCAGAATGGTCCCGTCAGAGGCGGTAATCGTGCCGGCACGTGCCGCCTGCTGGTAATGCAGATCGGCAAACTCTGCCCGGCGGGCATTGTAGCCTGTCGTGTTCATGTTGGCGAGGTTGTTGGAAATCACCTCGACCCTGAGCTGCTGTGCACTCATGCCGGTGGCGGCTATTTTCAGGGCGCGCATCGCGTTCTCCTATTTGCCGAGGGTCCGGAGGACGTTCCGGATCCGCTCGTCTTCCTTGTCCAGAAAGCTCTGACCAAGCTCGTAGGCTCTCTGGACTTCGATCATCCGTGCGATCTCGGTGACCGGGTCGACATTCGATTCTTCCAGAAAGCCCTGGAGAATGGCGCTTTCTTCCACCGGCTCCAGGCCGTTCGCGGCCGTGAACAGGGTTCCCTGCTGGCGCAGGAGGTCGGCCGCTTCCGCCGGCCGGTAGAGCCCGATCCGGGCAAGGGGCTGATCACCGACCGATATCGTGCCGTCTGCGGCAATGCTGACGGGGCCGGCATCGGGCGGGATGAAGATCGGTGCCCTGCCGGCGTCAAGCACCCGGAAACCCTCCGGCGTGACCAGCTCGCCCTCCCCGTTCGGAGAAAAGTTGCCCGCGCGGGTGAGACGTTCACCCTCTGGGGTTTCGACGAGGAAAAACCCCTCGCCTTCGATCGCAAGGTCGAAGGTGGCGTCGGTGCGGGTCAGGCCGCCCTGGGTCAGGAATGTCGCCCGGACATCGGCAACCGCCATGGAAAGCGAAGGGTCGCCCCTTTCCAGGGCTTTCACGAACTCGGAAAAGACGAGTCCTTCCCGGCGGAAACCGGTCGTGGACAGGTTGGCAATATTGTTGGCGACCACCTGCATTTCGCGCATGAGGCCGGATTGCCTGGTCAGGGTCACGTAGCTGGCGTTTTCCATCGTCAGGCTCCCATGATGATAGGCACGAGGTGGTCCGTGAAGAAGCTGACGAGGCGTTCCGTCATGAAGGACATGCTCACCCAGAAGACGACCAGCATCGCCGCCAGCTTGGGCACGAAGGTGAGGGTCATCTCCTGGACCGAGGTCAGGGCTTGGAACAGGCCGATCGCGATCCCCGTCGTCAGGGCCGCGATCAGGATCGGGGCCGAAATCACGACCGAGATCCAGAGTGCCTGGCGCAGGGTATCGTAGAATACCATTTCCTGCATCTTCAAACCGGCATTCTCAGGATTTCCTGATACGCTTCGACGACCTTGTTGCGCACCGTCACGGCGGTTTCGACGGCAAGTTCGGTCTGGGCCAGCGCCTGGACCAGGGCGTGCGGATCGGCGCCACCGGACATGGCCGCCAGCGCCGTCCGTTCGCCCTGTTCCAGGGTTCTGGCAAAATCCTGGGCGAGCCGTTCGAGCCCGCCGCTTTCGTCCGGTGCCGGCCTTGCTGCCGTTGCCGGACGTGATGCCGCGTAATTCTGGGCGGCAATCGAGGAACGCAGGTCCATTCTGGCCTCCTCTAACGGCGAAGAAGTTGCAACAGGCTCTGCGACATCTGTCGTGCCTGATCGAACATTCGGAGATTCGCCTCGTAACTGCGCTGCGCTTCGCGCGCGTCCGCGATCTCGACCACCAGATCGACATTCGATCCATCGTAGTAGCCGCTTTCATCGGCCAGCGGGTGCCCCGGGTCATAGACCCGTTCGAGCGGCCGCTGATCGAGTTTTGGCGGGCCGATGACGACCAGCCCGGTCGGCTTCCCGCCCCGCATTTCTGCCTCGAAACCCGCTGTCTTCCGGCGGTAGCCGGGAGTGTCGGCATTTGCGATGTTTTCGGACAGGAACCTGATGCGTTCGGCCTGTGCCTTCATGCCGCTGGCCGAGATCGCGAATGTGCCTGAAAATTCGTTCATGCGTGCCCCCTGCCTATTTGCGCCCGAGGCTCGAGCGCAGGATGTTCAGCGAGGTGGAATAGACCGAAAGCGCAAGCTCGTGCTGCCTGCGGATTTCGGCTGCGCGCACCATTTCGCTTTCCAGAGAAACGGAATTTCCATTGGGCGATACCGGGTCGTCCGTGAGCCGCGCCCCGGCGGCGGGGCCGACCCCGTCCGGAGCAACGAGATGCCCGGGCCGGCTTGTTCTGAGCATCACTTCCCGAGCGGGCCGGGCATATGTTTCGGAAAAGGAGGCGAGATCGCGTGCGCGGTATCCGGGGGTGTCGGCATTGGCGACATTCCTGGCGACGATGGCCTGACGGGCGGCGGCATGCCGGGCCAGGCCATAGGCCATCTGGAATATCTCGAGCCTTTCGAACACCGGGGATTCTCCCTCGACTGGTTTCAACCAAGGCTTAACCGTGATTCCTTTAGAAACGGTTTCACCGACACGGCTGGGGAGGAGAAGATGATGCCGGCAGGCCTCGAGGTGCTGCGCGCGGAGATCGACGCGGTGGAACCGGCGCGCTGGGCCGGGCGCGTTTGCGGCATCGGGCGCGGCACCCTGAGCGTTTCAGGGCTTTCGGAGGTTGCCGCGCTCGGGCAGATGGTGCGGATCCGCCGGTCCGACGGCACGTTCATGCTCGGAGAGGTCACCCAGGTCGAAGAGGGTGTGATCACCGTTTTTCCAGATGGTGCGCCGAGCGGGATGCGCACCGGAGCCAGAGTCGAGCTTCTGGGCAATGACGTGATCGCACCGCATGACAGCTGGATCGGAAGGATCATCGACCCGTTCGGAATCCCTCTGTCGGGCCCCGCCCTGCTGCGCGGCCCGAGGCCGCGCCCGTTGCAGGCAATGCCGCCCAACCCGGCGCAGCGCCGCCGGCTGGGGCCGCGTGCGGCCACGGGGATGGCGGTGTTCGACACGCTGCTGCCGATCGTGCGCGGCCAGCGCATCGGGCTGTTTTCCGGCTCGGGGGTCGGAAAGTCCACCTTGCTCGGAAAGCTGGCGATCGGGATGGAAACGGATATCGTCGTCGTCGCCATGATCGGCGAACGCGGGCGCGAGCTGCGGGAGTTCGTGGAACGGGTGCTCGGCCCTCGGGGAATGTCCCGCGCCATTGTCGTGGCCGCGACTTCCGATCAGTCGGCGCTTGTGCGCAGGCGGTGCGCCTGGGCGGCAATGTCGGTTGCCGAGCATTTCCGGGATCAGGGGCGGCAGGTCCTGTTCCTGGCCGATTCGCTGACCCGTTTCGCCGAGGCTCACCGCGAGATCGCCCTGGCTGCCGGCGAGGATGCGTCTCTGCGGGGCTATCCGCCATCTGTGGCCCACATGTTGATGCAGCTGTGCGAGCGGGCCGGGCCGGGAATCGACGGCAGTGCGGACATTACCGCCATCTTCAGCGTTCTCGTCGCCGGATCGGACATGGAAGAACCGGTTGCCGATATTGTCCGGGGTGTACTGGATGGGCACGTGGTGCTGGAGCGCAGGATTGCCGAGCGCGGCCGGTTCCCGGCCATCGATCTGCTGCGGTCGGTTTCACGGGCGCTGCCCGATGCCGCGACGGAAGAGGAGAACCGGCTGATCGGCAGGGCCAGGGAGCTGCTCGGGCTTTATGACCGAAGCGAAATGATGATACAGGCCGGCCTCTACGCACATGGTTCCGATCCGGATACGGATACCGCGATAGCGGTCTGGCCCCGGTTGGATGCCTTCCTGTCGGCCAGTTCCCGAGGTGGAATCCGGGAAAGTTTCCGGATGCTGGAGGACTGTCTGAAAGTGGCGGAAGACAACCATTTCGCGAAGGAGCAGCAGGAAGAACGGTCTGCATGAGCGGGGCGTGCGACTGCGCATTCCGCAGCACGCGCAAGGAAAGGACCGTGTGAAGGAGTTCGGCATCTGTGGTTGATCTGAGAGGTTCTTCCCGACCGCCGCCGGATCCTGCCGGTGCCCGGGAAGAAGACATTTCCCTCGCGCGCCCATGCCTCGCGCGCCCATGCCCAGAAGGAGAAGGTGACGCGGCGCGAGAAGCTTCCGGCCGAGGTGGAGGCGGTGGCGCCGCGCTCGCGCCTGCCGGCTCCGATCGCACCGCATTGCCCGCAGATGGCCGCAAGGGCCCTCGCCCGGCGATGCCGCTGGAGGTGATGTTGCGCCTCTCCTGCCTGCAGCAGTGCTATGCGCCGAGCGACCCGATGGCGGAGGAGATCCTTCACGAGGGCGATGTGATGCGCCGGTTTGCGGGGCTGGCGCCGGGCGAGGGCCGGCTCCCGGAACGCCGGGCATTGACCGAGGCGGTCTCCACGGGGGTGAACGCGCATCTGGCCGGGAAGGCCCGACGCTGCGCTCGGGCAGGCTGGAGGATGCGACGACCATCGGCGCAGCGGGCTCGACGAAGAACGAGGCGGGCAGGCGCGCTCCGCAGGCGGCGGTGCCAGGAGGGGCAATGACTGGCATTTCGGCATGAAGGCGCATGGCGGGCCGACGCCGAGAGCGGCCTCGTGCACGGCCTGGAGAGCACCACGGCCAGGGTGCACGACAGCCGGGTATGGGAGGCGTTGCCGCACGGCGACGAGACATCGCTCCGGGCGGACAGGGCCTGTGCCGGCGCCGCCCGCGCCGAGGCCTTCGCCGGTCCCGGCAGGTTCCGGCGCGTGATGCGCACGCCCCCCGGGGGCGGCAAGCCGCACCCCGTTGACGCGCATGTGGACCGCCTGACCGCCAGGGCCGGGGCGCGGGTCGGGCATCCGTTCCGGGCACTGAAGCGGCGGTCCGGTTACATCGGGATCCGGTATCGCGGGCTGGCCGGGAACCGGCGCAGCCGTTCGGCCCGTTTGCGCGCGGCAATCTGTATCTGGTCCGAAGGCGGCTGCTGACATGGCGGGCGGAGCCCGTCCGAAATCGGCCTGTGGCAGGGGGAATGGCGGATCGGACCGCCGGATCAGGGCGAGCCCCCTCCCGCCGCACCGAAACCAGGCCGATACGGCAACGCCGAGGCGTTGAACAGACGTTCCGGGAATACAGGGAGAGGGAAAGGTTGCATGGGTGCCTTCTGCTCGGGGATGCCGTGCCGCAAGCGTCATGAAAATGTCCCGAGGGGATCCGAAGCCGAACCCTGCAGCAGCGCGAGAGCGGCATAGCCTGGCGAGAGCATACTCGGCTGCGCCTGGGACTCCGACAGGACCAGAAAGCGCCGCACGAGCTGATCGCGTTTTTCCGGATCGGCGAACTGGCTGACTTCTCCATTGCCGAAGACCCGTTCGGAACGTTCGCGAAACAGGCGGAGCTGTTGATCGAGCTCCAGCCCGGCGGTCGTGCTCGGGAGACCCAGGGCGGTTTCGAAAACCTTGCGGAGGGGCGGTGTTCCCATGACAAAATACCAGTATCCGTCGTCCGTGGTTTTCCGGTCGAGTATCTGGCCTAGCTCGCGTTCGACGCTCAGGGCCAGGCGCATGTCAGGATCCTGCTCTCCGATCCGCACCTCGAATTCGCGGTTCTGATAGGCGGTGATGATCCGGTCCGGAAAATCCGCAAGCTGGGTGTTTGCCGTCGCGAAGTCGCCGAAGCCGAACACCTTGGCGAATGCGTGGTAACGCTTGTCCGCAAGGCGGTTCGCCAGGGAATCCGGGTCCAGGGTGCCGCCTTCGAGAATCTTGCGGATGAAATATCGGTTGTCGATGTCATCGCCAAGACCGAATGCGCCCAGCGCCACGCGCAGGAGCCGGCGGTCTGCCACCAGATCTTCGGCGGTTCGGACCGAGGCGATATTTTCCCGGAAATATGTTGTGTCGCGCTGCATGACGCTGCTGGCGTTGAACGCCTGCTGCTGTCGTCCCCTCGTGCGTTCGAGGAATGACCAGCCGGCAAGGCCGGAAAGAGGCAATGCCGGCTGAAAGCTCATGACAGGCGCGCCGCCATGAGCCGTTCTTCCCGCGGCAGCAGGCCACGCAGGGCCTTGAGGGCCTGGTAGAACCTGTTTTCCAGAACCGTTTCCGTTGCCGTGGTCAGAAGCTTCCGGCTGTCCGGGTCGGTCAGCACCTGGCTCAGCTGTTCGATGCCCCGCAACAGCTGGTGGCGCGCTTCGTCCGGATCGGCATCGCCGGACAGAACGAGCTGGGCAATGTAGCAGACGCGCCGAACGGGGGTGTTGACTTCCTCGGGGTGAATCGCATCGCGCAGACGCAGGATGTTGGCATTGGGGGTCATGATCGAGATACGGCTTCTGCGATCACCGTTTTCGATGACCGCACCGTTGATCAGAACGCGCTCACGCGGGCCGAGCTTCAGCACGAGTCCGCTCATGTTCCGGCCTCCTGCTGGCGCAGCCCGATCATGATTGCCTGGTTGATATCTACCAGATCCTGCGCGCTTGCCTCTCCGGTCAGGACCTTGGAAGTATGCAGCAGGGTGAATTCGGCAAGGTAGAAGATCCGGGCTCTCAGGGCCTGCGGCAAGCGGTTGTTCCGGTCGGCGACATCCACGGCCAGCAGGGTCCAGAGCCTGCGGTTTTCGTGCAGAGCCTGAACGAAATCGGGGTAGTTGCGCTTGGCGTGAGCCGGGGTGATTCTCTTCGTGATGCGGGAAAATGCTTCCAGCTCGATGCCGCGATCGGTCCTGATCGGCGCGGCGTGCGAAGCGTAGGCATTGCGGGCGAGGTGAGTGGCGTTCACGGTTGATCCTTCCGTATGACAATGGGGGATGTCAGGGCTTCCCGGCGGTCCGGGGCACCGGCATTGCCGGCGCCCCGGGCGTCAGATCAGCGGAAAAGCGAAAGGATCGATTGCGGTGACTGGTTCGCGATCGACAGCGACTGGATGCCAAGCTGCTGCTGGACCTGCAGCGCCTGGAGCCGGGCCGATGCGGCTTCCATGTCGGCGTCGACCATCGTGCCGATCCCGGCGCGCAGCGAATCCACCAGCTTGCTGATGAAGTCGGACTGGATCTCGATTCGGCCCTGGGCCGAACCAAAATTGGCCGCGGCATCGATCGAGGCATTGATCAGCGTCTCGATGTTGTCGAGGGCCGCATTGGCGCCGGCATTTGTCGTCACGTCGATCTTGTCGAGCCCGAACAGCCCGCCGGAGGCCGTGCCGCCGGCTGCGCCCGCGCGGGCCAGGGTTTGTGCGGTCGCCGAATCATTGTCGATCTTCAGCACCCACTGGTTGGACGAATTCTGGACAACCTGGGTCGTGATGCCGGGGATGCTGCCGCCATCGATGGCGACCTTCAGACCCTTGGCGACGTCCTCGAACGTTTCGCCCTTGCCGGCCACATAGGTGAAGGTGTTGCTGCCGATCGTCACCTGGTAGCCGTCCCCTTCCGCGACATTGGCCGAGGCCGAGAAGGTCAGGGTTTCGGCGCGTTCCGCGATGAAGCTGGCAGAGGCCGTTGCGCCGGTGGCGGAAAGGGCCACATCCTCGAAGGCACGCGTCGAGGTCAGGGTGATGACATTGTTCGCGACGCTGGCGGTCACCCCGACGATGCCAAGGGCGTTGATGTCGCCGGTGATCTTCGAGGCCGCCGCGTCCTGGTTGCCGCTCAGGTCTCCCACGGCATAGCTGAGCGTGGCGCCGCCGATGGTCAGCGTCAGGGTGTTGTCGCTCATGTCGGCGTCCGTGGCGATGGTCACGGTCGCGGTATTGCCGGCGTTGGTGGCGCTGGTCGCGCTGAGCGTCGCGTTGGGCGACAGGTCGGTGCCGGTTCCCAGCACGCCTGCGGTCGTCGACATGTCCTGGCGGGAGATCGTGATGTTGCTGGCGCTCACGGAGCCATCGGCGGCCCGGTCGAGCGAAGACAGGATGTTGACGTCTTCCGTCCCCTTGAGGAGGTTCAGCCCGTTGAACTGGGCCGCGTTGACAACCGAGGTGATCTGGTTGCGCAGGGCGTCGATGTCGGTCTGGATCTTTTCGCGATCGACGTTCTGCTCTTGGGCGGCCACGATCTTGGACTTGATGTCGGTCAGCAGCTCGGTGATCGTTTCCGATGCCTGGCGGGCGACGGCCACGGTCGATTCTCCCAGCGACAGGCTTTCGGAAATGCCCTTGAAGCCCTTCACGTCGGACTCCATCACCTTGGAGATCGCCCAGATCGAGGCATTGTCCTTGGCCGAGGCGATCTTCCGGCCGGTGGAGATCTCGGCCTGGGTCTTCGCAAGGTTGGAGTTGATCATCTTCAGGGTCTGAAGAGCGACCATCGCGCTCTTGTTCGTCAGAATGCTTGACATGATTCTTCCTTTGGTCGGATGACGCATTTTGCGCCGGTTGGAATTTCGCCCGGTCGGGCACGAGCGTCATTCTGACAGTGCGGAACACGGCGTTTGGCCGTCCGCGCCATCCCGCAGGATGCGGTTTCAGATCTGCCGGGGAATTGCTAAGTTTGACCTAACGATTCCGGGAAGTTGCCGGCGATTTGAGCCAAATTGGAGCGGCCGCGGATGCCGAAAGCGCCTTCAGGCGCGTCGCTCCGTGCGCGGCCCGGGAACCGTCATGTCGGTGCGCCGGCCGTTTCGGTCATAGGTCACCAGCGCCTCTCCCTGCGGTGCCCGTCTTGTGCGCGCGATCACCTCTCTGGCAGTGCGAATGCCCTGGGCGGCGGCCTGAAGCAGGGCCTGGTTCCTTTCGAAGGATGAACGCAGCCGGGCCAAGGTCGCGCGGTCACGAACCTGCCCGAGCGCTCCAAGTGCGCGTTCCTTTTCCGGCAGCAGCCCCTGCAGCAGGTCGAACCGCCCCTGCATCAGGGCGCGATGCTCGCGCTCCAGTATGTCGGCCAGGGTGCCGGCGGCATCGCGCGGTTCAAACAGCCCCATCGGCGCGTTCCTTGAGAGCTTCGAACAGCGATTCGGCAAGGCCGATGCCGCCCTTTTCCACCATCAGCTCCGCCTGGGCATTCCGCAGGAAGGAACCGAACTGCTCCTCCCCGGCGCCGCCGCCGAAGCTTTCTCGCGGGGCGCCCAGCCCCGCTGCCTTCAGCATTTCTGCGAGAAAGGATGCCTCCAGCGCCCTTGCGGCGGAGCGAAGCTCCTGCGCGCGCCTGCCCGGTTCCGGCGGCGCCGGCGATGAGGCGAAAGGCTGGGGTCCGGTGATCTGTTCCATGAGTTGACTCGAATTGCCGCGATTTTCCGGAGCATGACGGCAGAACGGTAAACATGCGGTAACGAAGATCGCGGATTCTGCGCCGGACGACGAAGAATTCCCGGATGGCCATGATACAGCCGCACAACAGCGATTTCCCATTCACGCCCCCGTTCCGGGCGGAACCGGAAAGGGAGGCCGGGGCGGACAGGCCGCCCGGCAGCGAATCGGCCAGGGCGGGGGGAGGCGGGATCCCCTTTGCCGCGCTGCTGGCCGGGACGGGGCCGGGGAGCGCGGCGGCTGTGGCCGAAGCCGATCCGGCAGATCTGCCGGCTGATCTGACGGTGGTATTTCCCGACGAAGCCGACCCCGACGAAGCCGACGGGGCGGAAGTTCCGCCCATGCCCGCCGGAGAGGCGCATCCGGAACCGGCGGTGTCTGTTGCTGGCGCTGCCGTTTCCCACGGGCCGGATTTCCGGAAGGGAGAGCAGGATTCCGCCGGCCCTGCACCGTGGAGTGCCGCCGCGGGTTTCCATGTCGTCATTGCGGCGCACGCCGGTGCCGGCTTTTCTGCGCCTTCCGAGAATGTCGGTCCGACTGTGGAGGCGCGCACGGCAGGCGTTGCAACCGGGGCCGCCATGCCCGCCCCAGCTGTTGCGGGAACGGGCGCCGAAACCGGCGCCGCGCCTGCTTCGGGGCAATCCGCGGAAGGCATGCCCATGTCCGCTTCCTGGCCTGTCGCCTGGCCCGTCGCGCGGCCGGGCGCGGAAGGTGACGCCGCCCGCCCGGCGGGGCTTGCCTCCGGCGCGGCGGCCTCGGGTGTGGCCCTGCAAGGTATCCTGCCTGCCGCCGCTCCCGGATTGCCGGGGGGCGGGGCCGGCAAAGGCCTGCTGCTGCCCGGCCCCTCTGCCGGAAGCGGATCGGCGATCTGGCCTTCTCCCGCCCCCGATCCCGCAGCGCGCGCGCGACCGGAAGATGCCGGGTCATCGGGTGCCGGAGAGAGCACCGGACAGGCTGGCCGCGCTGCCTCCGATTCCGGCGCTCCGGCGCCGGCAAATGGCGGTAACCGGGCCGATACGCTGCTCCCCCCCGAGCTTCCCCGCGCTGGTGCCGCAGGCTCCGGCACAGGAATGCCGGCTCCTTCTGCAGTAGCCCCGGCATCCGGGAACCTTCTTGCGAGGGCGCCGGAGCGTTCGGAGTGGGCCGGTGCCCCCGGAGGGCAGGCGGGGGCGGATCCTGCCGGCTCCGGAGCGGAAGCTGCCGGGGTTTCGGCAGGACGGCAGGCGGGCGGGCGGAGACCCGCCGTGGCAATGCCGGTGCGCGATGGCGCTTCGCCCCCGATCGGGGAGGTCCCGGGGGCGGTCGGCGGGCGGGCGCCGGCTGGCGGGAAAGGACGGGCGGCCACGTCCGCGCCGGCTGGAGGAAGCGCGGAGCCCCATGCCCCGCCGGAGACTCCGGAGATGGCATGGGCAGGGCTGACGCCAGCCGCCGACCGGGAAGACGCCCAGCGTGCCGATGCGGGGCCGGTTCCGGCCGAACCCCGGGTGACGTTTCGCGCATCGGCTGCACTTCAGGCGCCATGGCAGCCGCTGTTTCGCAACGATGCCGTTCCGCGCGCCGTCGAGCAGGTCGCTCAGGCCGCAGCGGCGCTTGGCGAACGCCCGGTAGAGCTGACTCTCAGCCCGGAATCCCTGGGGCGGGTACGCCTTGCGCTGCAGGCTCTGGATGGCGGCATGGCCGTCAGCGTTACTGCGGAACGGCCCGAGACCCTGGACTTTCTGCGCCGTCATATCGACTTGTTGGCAACCCAGCTGCGGGAGCTCGGTTACGACAGGCTCAGCTTCGCCTTTTCCGGTGAGGGGCAGAGCCCCGGGAACGGCAGTGCCGGCGGAAATGATCCCCCGCCTGCTCGGACCGGCGACGCGGGCTCCGGAACCTCCGATCGGCCGGGCGAGACACCGGAAACCAGCCCGACTCCGCTCAGGCTGGCGCTCGATTCCGGCCGGGGCATTGACATCAGACTGTAGGGAACGCCTTTCATGGAACTTTCACCACCTACCGCTTCGGGCATCTTCGCGCCGCCGGCCGGCGATGCCGTGCCTCGCCGCGAAATCAGCTCCGACTTCCAGACATTCCTGCGGATGTTGACCACGCAGATGCAGAACCAGGACCCTCTCAATCCCATCCAGTCCTCGGATTACGCCGTTCAGCTGGCGACGTTTTCAGGCGTCGAACAGCAGGCGAAGACGAACGAACTGCTGAAGGCTCTCGGCCAGCAGGTCGGCGCCATGGGGCTCGCGCAGGTCGCCGGATGGGTGGGGATGGAGGCAAAGGCTCCGGTGCCGGCCAGTTTCACCGGCAGTCCGATCACCATATATCCGACGGTTCCGGCAACGGCTGACAGCGCCACGCTGATCGTCACCGATTCAGCCGGGCAGGAGGTGTCCCGCCAGCAGATCGACCCGAAGCAGGGCGCCATGGACTGGGCCGGAGTCGGGCCGGACGGGCAGCCCCTGCCGAACGGAACCTACAGCTTTTCGGTGGAAAGCCGGGCCGCGGGCAAGGTCATCGGGACCGAACCCGCCCAGATCTATGCGCTGGTGCGCGAGGCGCGGCTTGTGGATGGGGCGCTTGTCATCGTCATGGATGGCGGGGCGGAAATTCCCGCCAGCCGGGTTTCCGCCCTGCGGGAGGTTTCCGGCACGGGCTGACCTGCCGGCAACCGCCGTGCTCCGGCCGATGTGGCGCTCAACCGGCATGCGGAAAGAGCCGGTGCATCTCCGATCAGGAAAAGCTGTCGTCGTTCGGGGAGAGAAAGGAGATGCAGGTGCCGCCGTGGCGGCGTTCCGCCAGAAGCGCGAAGCCGGCCGGAGCCACCGGATGGCGTTCCTCGAACACGACGAGCGCATCCGGCGCCAGCCAGCCGCCCGCCCGGGCCGCGTCGAGCGCCTTCTCGCCCAGGCCCCGGCCATAGGGCGGGTCGAGAAAGACGAGATCATGGGGAGCATACGGGTTCGTTCCGAGCCGGGTTGCATCGCGTCTCAGAATCCCGGTTTCGGTTGCGGCTCCGAGCAGGGCCACGTTCCGGCGCAGGAGATTCTGCGCCGTGCGCCCGTCATCGACAAGGGTCACCCATGAGGCCCCGCGCGACAGCGCTTCAAGGCCCAGCGCGCCGGTTCCGGCGAACAGGTCGAGCACCCGCGCGCCGATGAGCGGCCCTCCGAAGGCGCCTCCGACGAGCATGTTGAACAGGCTTTCGCGCACCCTGTCGGCCGTGGGGCGCAGGCGTGCTGGCGCATCACCCCCGCCCAGGGGGCTCAGCCGGCGGCCGCGCCACTTTCCGGCGATGATCCGCATCAGCCCCGCAGCAGCAGCTTCAGGTCGTATCCGGGCCTGGCGATATCGTCAGGGTCCGGCGATTTTCCGGCCTCGATCAGTCGCTTGCCGACCATGTAGGCACGCGGCTCGTTGATCGCGTCAACCGCCAGGAGCTCGGTCCCGCGAAAATACCAGAAGGATGCGCTGTCGGTGCCGGCGCCGGGGCGGTTCACGACCCGGTCGTAGCCGGAATTCAGCCCTGCAATCTGAAGTTTCATGTCGAACTGGTCTGACCAGAACCAGGGCCGCGCCTCATAAGGAGTGCCAGAACCCAGCATGTTGTCGGCAACCGTTTCCGCCATGTCGATCGCGTTGCCTACGCTTTCCAGCCGAATGCGCCACCCGCGCCAGGGAAAGGAAGCGCAGTCGCCAGCCGCCCAGATCGCCGGGTCCGATGTGCGCCCGAAGGCATCCACCCGGATACCGTTTTCCAGAGCGAGCCCGGCGGCCTCGGCCAGGCGGACATCGGGCCTGATGCCGATTCCGACGATCACGAAATCGACCTCCAGTTCGGTGCCGTCGGACAGGGTGGCGCGGCTGACCCTGGACTTGCCGGCCAGGCCTTCAAGCCTCACCCCTTCCCGGATATCGACGCCTTCGCGCCGGTGGATGGCGCGGATGAAGGCGGCGGTCTCCGGGCTGGCTACCCGCTGCAGGATCCGCTCGGCCATTTCGACGAGTGTTACCCGCAGCCCCCTGCAGGCAGCCACCGCGGCTGCCTCCAGTCCGATATAGCCGCCCCCGACGATCAGCACCCGCCGCCCCGGGGCGATCTCCTGCGCCAGAGCATCGGCATCGGCCAGGCTGCGCATTGTGTATATGCCGCCCAGCTGCCCGCCGATCGTGGCCGGCAGGTGCAGCGCCAGCGCGCCCGTGGTCAGCGCGAGCTGATCGTAGGAAAGCCTTTCCTCTCCGAGAACGAGGGTTCTGGAGGCGGGGTCGATGGAGCGGACGGGGGTTCCGAGGCGCAAGGCGATCTCGTGGTCGGCATAGAACTGCGCCGGCCGCAGGAACAGCCGTTCGAGATCCATTTCTCCCAGCAGATACTTCTTCGACAACGGGGGGCGCTGGTAGGGGAGCACGGGTTCGTCGCCGATCAGGGTGATCGCGCCCTCGAAGCCGCGCGCGCGCAGCCTGGAAACCAGCGATTGCCCGGCCTGTCCGGCGCCGATCACGATGACATGACTCATCAGTCACCTCCTTTTCCGGGCAAGACTAAACGCAGCCGCCGGGCGGGGACAATCGCGCATTTGCTCCGGTCGGATCACGAGCCTGTTTGCCCCCGTTTGCAGCCCCCGTTTGCCCCCTTCCCGGTGCTTTCCCCGGCCTGACGTATCGGGCGCATGCACCCCCGTGCACCCCCGTGCGCCTGGGGCTACCCGCCGTGCCGGAACGGCCCCAGCCCGGCAAGCCAGGCGGCCTCGTCGAGCACGGCCCGGGTTTCCTCGTCCAGGAAGCGGGAGATCGCGTCCCGGAAGGCCGGTTCCCGGATCCAGTGCAGCGAGCGGGTCTCCACCGGAAGATAGCCCCGCGCGATCTTGTGCGCCCCCTGTGCTCCGGCCTCGATCCTGCGGAAACCCTCCGCGATCGCATGTTCGATGGCGCGATAGTAGCAGAGCTCGAAATGCAGGAACGGATGATGTTCGGTGCGCCCCCAGTAGCGCCCGAAAAGCGTATCGCGCCCGATCAGGTGCAACGCACCGGCAACCGGTGTGTCGTCACGGACCGCCAGGGTCAGCAGGGTGAGGTCGCGCATCTCCTGGTGCAGGATGTCGAAGAATTCGCGCGTCAGATAGGGGGTTCCCCACTTGCGCGCGCCGGTGTCCTGGTAGAATTTCCAGAAGGCATCCCAGTGGCGCGGGGCGATGTCCGCACCTGTCAGCATCACGATCTCGCCGCCGAAGGCGCGGGCCGTGCGCCGTTCGCGGCGGATCGCCTTGCGCTTGCGCGCGGAGAGGGCCGCCAGAAAATCCTCGAAGTCGGCATATCCCTCGTTTGTCCAGTGAAACTGCTGGCCGATCCGGGGCAGCAGCCCGAGCCGGCTGCCCAGGGTTGCCTCTTCCCCGGTGCAGAAGGTGACATGCAGCGAGGACAGGCGGCTTCGCTCGGCCAGTTCGACGGCGCCGCGCAGCAGGGCCGCCCTGGCGGCATCTCCCGCATCGGGCCGCATCAGCAGGCGCCGCCCGGTGACGGGGGTGAAGGGCACCGCGATCTGGAGCTTCGGGTAGTAGCGCCCGCCGGCCTGCTCCAGGGCCCGTGCCCAGGCATGGTCGAACACGTATTCGCCTTGGCTGTGGCTCTTGAGATAGAGCGGGGCAACGCCGACGATCCGCCCGTTTTCCGAAACGCTCACCGGCCGCGGTATCCATCCGGTTCCCGGGCCGACAGACTGCGAGCGCTCCAGCGCCGACAGGAACCGATGGGTGGTGAACGGGTCGAACGGGCGCCCGCCGTCAGCCGTTTCCGGGCAGGCGCAGCCATCCCACTGCGCCGGGTCGATCTCGCCGATGGAGTCGTGAACCGTGAAGGTGAATCTCCTGTCGCTCATTGCCTCGCTCCGGTCTCATGGAGCCGGCGCGACACGGGGCTCGGCAGCATAGCCTTCGAAGGTGATGTTGTCCGCATGCTGCCGAGCGATCCGTTCCTGCCGCCGGCTGCGCACCGTCCAGCACAGGACGGGCCAGCCGCGCCGGCGAAGCTCGCGCACACGCGGATCCGGCAGGTCCTGGAGCCGATGCGACACGAACCCCGCGCCGATGGCGTCGAAGTCGGGGATCTCCCGCAGCGCCGCCCGCCGTTCTTCCGGGACAAGTCGCCACTCGTTTCCGGTGAAACGCTCGGTCGCGAGGCCACGAGGAACGGTCGGCGCAAGGGTGCGCATCGCTGCCACCGAGTGCGGATTGAAGGACATCACCGCGACATCTCCGCCATAGCCTGCAAGCGCGTCGGCCACCGCCCGCTCCAGCGGCCCTACCGACGGGCCGAGCGCTCCGTCCTGATCCTTGATCTCGATCAGGATGGGCACCCGCCCCGCGATTGCCTCGAGCGCCTGCGCCAGGGTCGGGATCGTTTCCGCGCTGGCACCGAGAACGGTGCCGGAGAGCACCTGTGCATCCGTCTGGCGGACCGTGCCTTGGCAGCCGGTAAGCCGGGACAGGTGGTAATCATGAAAGACCATCGCCCGCCCGTCGCGCGACAGCTGCACATCGAGTTCCACCCCATACCCCCGGGCAACCGCCGCCCGCACTGCGGCAAGCGAGTTTTCCGGTCGCCCGGCACGATCATCGTGATAGCCGCGATGCGCGATCGGCCGGCACAGGAACTGGGGGGGAAGACGCATCATTATTCGATCTGGAAGATTCCCTCGATTTCCACCGCCACGCCCAGCGGCAGGGCCGCCGCGCCGACAGCCGAGCGGGCGTGCCTGCCGGCATCTCCGAGAACCTCGACCAGGAAATCCGACGCACCGTTGATGACTTTCGGATGATCGGTGAAATCCGGCGCCGAGTTCACGAATCCGGTCAGCTTGACGACCCGGACAAGGCGGTCCAGATCGCCTCCGCAAGCGGCCTTGATCTGGGCGAGAAGCCCGATCGCGCAGAGCCGTGCCGCCGCCATGCCTTCCACGAGAGACATCCCGGCGCCCAGCTTGCCGCAGACCATGCCGTCCTCTGTCATCGGGATCTGCCCGGAAACATGCACGACATTTCCGATCCGGACAAAGGGCACGTAATTTGCCGCCGGCGCCGGTGCATCCGGCAGCCGGATCCCCATCCTGGCGAGTTTCTTCTCGACTCCAGCGCCCATGTTTCCCTCCATGCTGGTTCCTGTCGAGACGCTAGCGGGGAATTGCGCAGCAGGAAACCGGAAATCGGGCCGGCTGTCAGCCTTCCCGCATTGCCCGCGAGAGGTAGCGCATGAACGGATCGGCAAGATAGACCCAGACGGGTTGTCGGCCGGTCGCGATGAAAACCTTGACCGGCGTTCCCGGCAGTATCTGCGGGGCCGTGTTCCTTCCGCCGGGAGGGGGGGAGGCGCGCGTTTCCGAAAGGGATATTTCCGCCTGGTAATAGCCCTGGCCGCTGCGCGGATCGTCCAGCGTCGTCGCGGAAATGCGCACCAGCCGGGCGTCAAGATCGAGCGGTTCCGGGCGGTCGGAAACGCGCAGCCGAACCCGCACCGCCTGCCCGGGGTGCAGGCGGTGCACATCGGAAGGCCGTATCCGCAGGCTGACGCGATCCGGCTGCCCCAGCGGGACGATCTGCATCACCGCCGTCCGGGGAGCGATCACGCTGCCCGGAACGACAGGAAGCAGGCCGAGCACGACCCCGCCCTGCGGTGCCCGCAGAACGAGCCCCCTGAGGCGCTCGAGAAGGGCCGAACGTTCGGCCTCAAGGTCGCGCAGGCGGAATTCGAGGTCGCGCATTCGATCCTGCGCTTCCTCTCGCCGGGCGGTTGCGGCGCGCAGCCGGTCCAGTTCGGACTGGGCGAGCTGCAGCCGCGTTTCGGCGATACTGGCTTCAAGCGCTCCAATCTTCCCCTGCAGGCCGATCATATCACGTTGCATCGCGGCCACGCTTTCCGCAGTGGCCAGGCCGCGCTCTGCCAGGGAGCGCCGATCTTCCAGAGCGGCCAGGGCCAGCTCCGCCGTCCGCTCCAGCGCGCGCAGCTGGGCTTCCAGCCCGGCGGCGCGGGCCGCGATCTGCGCCCCCTTGCGCTTCCAGGCGTCGGCCTCCTGCTGCCAGGCGCGGGCGCGTGTGCCGAGCAGGGCGCGTTGCCCGTCGATGATGGCCTGGCGCTGCGGATCATCGCGGGCTTCCTGTTCCAGCGCCGCGTTCAGGGAGAGCACCGGAGCGCCGTCGCGTTCGGCACGCAGGCGGGCGAGGCGGATGCGGATCTCGAAGATCCTGAGTGCCAGCGCCGACAGCTCCTGTTCCACCGCCGTATCGTCGAAGGCGAGAAGCGGCGCGCCGACCGCAATGCGCTCACCTTCGGAGACGAACAGCTCGCGGACCGTTCCCCCCTCCGGGTGGCGGACCGTGACCGTCGCTGCCGCGGGTTCGACCTGGCCGCGGGCCACGACCGCGCCGGACAGATCAGCAAAGGCGGCCCAGGAACCGAAGCCGCCGAAGACCAGGGCCAGGGTCGCGAATCCGGCGATGACGTGCTTTCGCGGAGACCACGCCGGTTCCGTCGTGCGGGTATCCTCGGGCGGGGTCCTGCTCATGATGCCGGTCTCTGATGCCAGAGCGGGGCCGGCGGGCCGGCATCGGCCGGCATTGCCCGCCGTTGCCCCGCGAAGGGTGGAGAAGCTGGCCGCATCAGTCCTTCTTCCAGTTGCAGGAGGAGATCCGGGCCAGACTGCCGCGCCAGATCCGGACTCTGGGTCAGGATGACTACCGAGGTTCCCTGTCGGGAACTTTCTTCGATCAGCCGGGAAAGGGTTTGTCGCGCCGCCGCGTCCAGGTTGTTTGCCGGTTCGTCGAGCACCAGGAGTTCCGGGGCGGCATGAATCGCGCGGGCAAGGGCGATTTTCTGCAGCAGCCCGCCGGGCAGTCCGTTGCCGGCAGGGTCAAGCCTTGTGGCATATCCCGCCGGCAGGGCGCTGATCTCCTCATCGGCGCCGACCCGGGCCGCGCTAGATCTGATCCGGGCCGGCGCTGGGGAGGTTTCCGGGCCGGCGATGAAGGCTTCTATCGTGGCGTGCGGAAAGCGGGGCGATTGTGGCAGGTATCCGATGCGCAGCAGCCCTTCCCGGCGGGCGACATCGGCCGGGATTCCGGCGATGCTCAGCCGGCCGCCGGCCACCGGAAGCATTCCGCACAGGGCCCGCGCGAGCGTTGTCTTTCCGGCGCCGGAGGGGCCCGTCACGGCCATCTTCTGCCCTGGCTCCAGTTGAAAGCAGATCATCCTGAGCGCGGCCTTCCTGCTGCCGGCGGGAAAGACGGTCACGCGTTCGGCGCAGACCGGCGCGCCGGCCGGCGATGCCGCTGCGGGGAGTGTCCTCCCCGGCGGCGGCCCGCATTCGGCCGAGTGCCTGGCGAAGGCGTGAAGCCGTTTCCAGGCGGCGCCTCGCGCCCTGATCAGGGGGGCGTTCTGCACGAGCATCTCGAGCGGCCCCAGCGCCCGTGCCAGGAGCACCGTTGCGGCGATTATGGCGCCCGCGCTCATCTGTTCGCGCAGGACGAGATAGGCCGCCAGCGCCACGACCGCCGATTGAAGCCAGGCGCGCACCCACTGCGAGAGGGAGGTGAGCAGCGCCTGTCCGTCTCCCTGCCGGAGCAGGCGGCGCCGTTCGGGCAGGCCTTCCTGCCGCCAGCGCTCCAGCACCCGGGCCGGCCCTCCGAGGCTGAAGGTCAGGTCCGGGTCGCGCAGCGTTTCTGCGGCGTGGGCGGTGGCACGCGGTGTCGGCGACGGTTCGGCCAGGCCGAGGAAGAGGGCGAGTCCCGGCAGGGCAAAGGCGACCCCGCCGGCGGCGGCGAGCAACCCGAGCGCGGGGTGCAGAGCCGCCGTCGCGACCACGAAAATCGGGATCCAGGGCAGATCGAGCAGCGCGACAGAGACAGGAGAGGCCAGGAAGCGACGCAGGTCGTCCGCATCCTGGATCAGCGCCGGCAGTGTTCCCGGGAGGAGCGTTTCCCGCGGGGGCGTTTCCAGCGTCGCGGCGAGCCCCGAGCCGATTCGCTCGGCGACCCGGGCGGCGATGCGCCTGCGCAGATGGTCGAGCACCGTCATCGCCGCGAGCAGGAACATCACCAGCAGGCTCAGCGCGATCAGGGTTTCCACCGACCGGCTTCCCAGAACGCGGTCGAACACCTGCAGGGCGAACAGCGGGGCCGACAGGGCCAGCAGGTTGACCGCCGCGCCGAACAGGAGGATCACCACGAGCAGCCGCCGCTGGGCCAGCAGCAGCTGTCCCGGGGTGGCTGCTGCCGGCATGTCGGAGGTGTCGGGCGTGATATGCGCGCTCACGTCGAATGATCCGGCCGTTGCGGGCGGCCAACCGCCCTTGAGAAGATGACTTCCGGCAGTTAACCATGAGAATCGCTTCCGCATGGTTAACGGGATATTTTGCAACTTCAGGTGGTTCGTGAGAGAAAGGTAGGCGAGTGTAGGACATGCGGGAGCGGCGGATGCGTGAAGTCGGGGCGGCAAGGGGGGTTCGGTTCCTGCTTCTGGCCGTCGTTCTCGCCGGCTGTGCCGGGCCGGAGACGGCGGGCGGCACATATGATCCGTTCGAGCGACAGAACCGTGCCGTGCACGCCTTCAACAGAGAGGTCGATCGCGCCCTGCTCCGCCCCTCGGCCGATGCCTATGGCACGCTGCTGCCGGAGCCGGTGCGCCAGGGGGTCGGCAATTTCGCGGCGAACCTGTCGTTGCCCGGAACGGTTCTCAACGATCTGCTGCAGCTGAACATTGAGGACGCGCTGCATAATTCGGTCAGGTTCCTGGTGAATTCGACGATCGGCCTGGGCGGCCTGCTCGACCCGGCCCAGGCCTCCGGGCTGGCCGCGCGCAACAGCGATTTCGGGGAGACGCTGCATGTCTGGGGTGCGGGGGAGGGAGCCTATCTCGAACTTCCCTTCGTCGGACCCTCGACCACCCGCGATGCCCTGGGCATGGTGGTCGATGTGATCATCGACCCGCTGAATCTTCTGCTCGCAGCGGAGCAGCGGCTGTTCGTGCCGGCCGTCGGGGTGGCCTCGAAGCTGGGAGACCGATACCGTTTCAGATCGACGATCGATTCCGTGCTCTACGAAAGCGCGGACAGCTACGCTCAGGCCCGGCTCCTGTATCTGGAGAACCGGCGCTTCGAACTGGGCCGCTCGGCGGCGGAAGATGAATACATGCATGAAGGCCTGTATGATGAGCTCATCCCCGAATGATCCTGCCCGGCGGCGGGCCCTGATCGGCGTGACCGCCGCCCTGATCGCGCTGGCGGCGGGTGCCGCCCCCGCCCGGGCGCTGAGCGAGGCCGAGGCGAAGGCGCTGGTCGATCAGGTGGTCGCCGATATCAACGCGATCATCGCTTCGGGCAAGCCGGAGCGGGAAATGTACAGGGATTTCGAGCAGATATTCGCCCGCTACGGCTATGTGGACGGGATCGCCCGCACCGTGCTCGGGCCGCCCGCCCGCCGCGCCAGCAGGGCCGAGATGCAGGCCTTCACCAGAGCCTTCCAGGCCTATATGGGGCGCAAGTACGGCAAGCGTTTTCGCGAATTCATCGGCGGTCGGGTGATCGTCGAGAAGGCGCGGAAGATCAAGTCGTTCTACGAGGTGACGACAACGGCGATCCTGGCCGGCGAGCCGCCCTTCACCGTGACCTTCATGGTTTCCGATGTCAGCGGCAGGGGGCTGTTCTTCGACATGCTGATCGAGGGGATCAGCCTGCTGAAGGTGGAAAAGAGCGAGATCGGCGCGATGCTGGACCGGCGGCGGGGAAATCTCGCGCGGTTGATCGAGGATCTGGAGCGGGCGGGCTGAGTTCAGGGGGGCCGCCGCATCACGGTCCGTGTCCGGCGCCGGTGCAAGCGTCAGCCGTTCAGCGCTGCGGGCGGCCGAACAGGGCCTTCAGGAAATCGTCAATGAACCGCCCGCCCGGATCCCGGCGCGGTTCCGGGGGCGGAGGGGGCGTGCCCGGCCCCGTCTCGTAGGGCCTGGCCACCGGCGGAGCGGACGGGCGCAGCATCGGCAGCGGGCGCGACGGCAATCCCTCGTGCACGCGCAGCATGGTCTCCCGCCAGATCTCGGCCGGCAGGCCGCCTCCGGTCACGCCGGAAAGGGGGCTGTTGTCGTCATGGCCAAGCCATACGCCGGCCACGTAATCGGCGGTGAAACCGAGAAACCAGGCATCCCGCGCCCCCTGGGTGGTGCCGGTCTTTGCCGCCATTTCCCGACCGGGCAGGCGGGCGCGCTGGCCGGTGCCGCGTTCGACCACCTGGTTCAACATGTAGATCAGCTGCTCTGCGGAAGCCGGGGTGATCACCCGTTCGCCGATTCCGCCGCCCTGGGTCATCAGGGGTTCGGATTCTCCCTGCAGGCGCAGTTCGATCAGCCCGTAAGGGGTTACGCTGGAGCCGCCGTTGAGGATGCCGGCGTAGGCGCCGGTCATTTCCAGGAGCGTCGATTCGGAAACCCCGAGCGCCAGCGCCGGCCCGTCGGCAAGGTCGCTGCGGATGCCGAACTCGCCGGCCACCGTGCGCACGTTGTCCAGGCCGACGGCCCGGGCGAGGCGCACCGCGGGAATGTTCAGAGACAGCCGCAGCGCATCCGTCAGCGTGACCGGGCCGCGGAAGGTCTTGTCGTAGTTGTGCGGCGACCAGGGCTCCGAGCCGGGGATCTCGATGGTGATCGGCTCGTCGATGATGGTATCGTCATAGCGCCAGCCCAGTTCCAGCGCGGTGGCATAGACGAAGGGCTTGAAGGCCGATCCGGTCTGCCGCCGGGCCTGGATGGCGCGGTTGAACTGTCCGGCGACGCCCCTGAGCCGCCGCCCGCCCACCATCGCCCGCACCGCCCCGTCGGCGGACATCACCACGATCGCCGCCTGCACCTTCGAACCTTCCTTCAGCCGTTCGTCGAGCACTTTCTGCAGCGCTTCCTCGGCCGCGTTCTGGATCCGCTGGTCGAAGGTGGTGCGGATGATCACGTCTTCCGTCGTGTTGCGGGTCAGAAAGGCGGGGCCGCTTTCCATCACCCAGTCGGCGAAATAGCCGCCGGCGCGCGCTTCCGCCGCAGCCGAAAGCCGCGCCGGGTTGGCACGGGCTTCTGCAGCCTGGGAGGCTGACAGGTAGCCTTGTTCCTCCATCAGGCCGATGATCAGATTCGCACGGTCCCGGGCGCGCTGCAGGTTGCGCGTCGGTGCATAGCGCGAGGGTGCCTTGAGCAGCCCGGCCAGCATTGCCGCCTCGGCCGGCGTGACCTGGTTCGACGATTTCCCGAAATAGCGCTGGCTGGCCGCCTCGAAGCCGCGGGCGCCGGCTCCCAGGAAGGCACGGTTGAGGTAGATCGTCAGGATCTCGTCCTTGGAATAGCGCGCCTCCATCGCCAGGGCATAGACGGCTTCCTTTATCTTGCGCCACAGCGAGCCCCGCCGGCAATCGGCTTCGTAATCGGCCTCGCTCTGCCAGCGTTTCGGGTCGTAGGGCACCCCCAGGCACAGCAGCTTGGCTGTCTGCTGGGTTATGGTCGATCCTCCGTTGCCCGAAAGCGGTCCGCGCCCTTCGGCAAGGTTGATCCGGATCGCGCTGGCGATGCCGCGCGGGCTGATCCCGATATGGCGGTAGAAGCGCCGGTCTTCGGTGGCGATGATCGCGTTCTTCAGATGTGGCGAGACCGTATCGGCGGTGATCTGCCCGCCGAACTGCTCGCCGCGCCAGGCGAAGACCCGATCGTTGCGGTCCAGAAGCGTCACCGAGCCGCGGGCGCGGGCATCGAGCAGTTCGGTGGCCGGCGGCAGGGTCGTGTAGAAATAGCCGGTTGCCAGCGCGACCAGCAGCAGCAGGACGGCACCGCCGCGCAAGGCCAGCCGGAAGCTCAGCCGCAGGCTCCAGCGCAGCGCGGCCAGCAACAGCCGCACGGGCCAGGGTCGCTGCTTCCCGCCGCGGCGGGCGGGCCTTCTCTTCGCTTTCCCGCCCGGCTTCGTGCCGGCATTGCGCCGGCGCGCGGCCTGCAGGCCCGGCCGAGCCGGTTTTGCCTTCCCTTTCGGGTAGCGCCTTTCGGCGACCAGAGGCGGGCGCTTCCTGTTTCCGGATCCGCTCATGGGGGTTCCAGCATCTGCTCTGTTGTTGCCTGTTCCCGCTTTTGGCGACAGTCACTGGCGCAGGGAATCAAGGGGTGCAAGCCGAATTTCGGAAAATCCCTCTCGTGCATAAATTTTGTGCGAGTGCACAAAATATCGCCGAAAAAACCAGAGCCTTCGGTTTCAGGACGGATTGTCACGCCAAAACAGGGGGGGGCCGCTTGAGAAACGGCCCGCTGCTGCAATGGAAAAGAGGCATCCCGCAGGGTGATCCTGCGCACAGGTGCTCACAGGAAGGACATGACGTGAAACTGATCATCGCAACGATAAAGCCGTTCAAGCTCGAGGAGGTCCGTGAAGCGCTCACCGGGATCGGCGTGCGCGGCATGATGGTCTCCGACATCAAGGGATTCGGTGCCCAGTCGGGGCATACCGAGATCTACCGCGGCGCCGAATACGAGGTGAATTTCGTCCCCAAGGTCAAGCTGGAAATCGTGGTTTCCGCAGATCAGACGGAGCAGGTGGTCGATACCATCGCCAAGACCGCCCGCACCGGCAAGATCGGAGACGGAAAGATTTTCGTGCTGGATGTGGAAAGCGCGCTGCGGGTCCGCACCGGGGAAACGGACGAGAACGCGCTCTGAGCGCGGCAGGAAGAAACGAGAGGACGACAGATGAAACTGCTGAAACCGATCAGCGCAACCGCCGCGCTGGCCTGCATGCCGGCGCTGGGGTTCGCACAGGAAGCCGACAACACGCCTCCGATGGAGGAAATCGGCTTCATCCTGACCACCTTCATGTTCATCGTCACCGGTGTTCTGGTGTTCTGGATGGCGGCGGGCTTTGCCATGCTGGAAGCCGGGCTGGTGCGCTCGAAGAACGTGACCATGCAGCTGATGAAGAACATGGGCCTGTTCGGCCTGGCCACGCTGCTCTACTACGCCATCGGCTACCAGCTTATGTATCCGGGCGACGGCTGGATGGTTGACGGCATCATCGGGGCGTTTTCGACCGCCAAGCTCGAAGCGGTCGGGCTGGCCGGCGAGACCCCGGACCTGACCTACGCCTCGGACGGTTCCGATTTCTTCTTTCAGCTGATGTTCGCGGCCGCCACCGCTTCGATCGTTTCGGGTGCGCTGGCAGAACGGATCAGGCTCTGGCCGTTCCTGATCTTCGTGATCGTGCTGGTAGGCCTGATCTACCCGATCCAGGCCAGCTGGAAATGGGGCGGCGGTTTCCTCGACCGGATGGGCTTCCTCGATTTCGCCGGCTCCACGGTGGTGCATTCGGTCGGCGGCTGGGCGGCGCTGACCGGCGCGATCATCCTCGGGCCGCGCATCGGCAAGTACAAGGGCGGCAAGGTCAACCCGATCCCGGGCTCGAACCTGACCCTGGCGACGCTGGGCACCTTCATCCTGTGGATGGGCTGGTTCGGCTTCAACGGCGGCTCCCAGCTCTACATGGATACCGCCGGCAACGTGGCCGACATAAGCCGGATCCTGGCCAACACCAACACCGCCGCGGCCGGCGGAGCCATCGCGGCGCTGGTGCTGACGCAGCTGCTCTACAGGAAGCCCGACCTGACGATGGTCCTGAACGGCGCGCTGGCCGGTCTGGTCTCGATCACCGCCGAGCCGCTGACCCCCTCTCTGGGCGCCGCCAGCCTGATCGGGGCCATCGGCGGGGTGATCGTGGTCTTTGCGGTGCCGCTGCTCGACAGGTTCAAGATCGACGACGTGGTCGGCGCCATCCCGGTGCATCTGTTCGCCGGCATCTGGGGCACGATCGCGGTGGTCTTCACCAACCCCGACGCCAGGCTGACGCCGCAGCTGACGGGCATCGTGGTCGTGGGCATCTTCGTGATCGTGACCTCGGGCGCGCTCTGGCTGCTGCTCAGGGCGGTGATGGGCATCCGGGTTGACGAGGAGGCCGAAGTCAACGGGCTCGACATGTCGGAACTCGGCATGGAAGCCTATCCCGAGTTCCAGAACGGCTGACAACGGCGGACGAGGAGCCCCGATCCTCATGCCGAAGCCCGGGCGTTCGCGCCCGGGCCTTTCCGTCCGGGCTGGGCCGTGCGGGGGAGCGGCCGGGCCGTGCGGGGGAACCGCCGGCGGAGCCGGTGCCGTGCGATGGGTCGGGGAACGGCCTCGGGAGAACAGCCCCTGCAGCCCCTGCGGGGCGCCCTGCGGCGGGAATGTCCCTGCTCCGGCCGTGCCGCGGCAGCAGACCGGTGCGGAACTCAGACGCCGGCGTCCATGATCGCCTCGGCCAGCAGCGGCACCGTTTCCGCGTTCAGCCCGGCGATGTTGATCCGGCTGTCGCCTACCATGTAGATGCCGTGCTTCTCGCGCATGTGGCGCACCTGTTCGGGGCTTGCGCCGATGCGCGAGAACATGCCGCGGTGGCGGGCGATGAAGTCGAAGCGCTCCGAGTTGGTGCGCTGGCGCAATTCGGCGGCCAGCTGTTCGCGCAGGTCCAGCATGCCCTGGCGCATTTCTTCCAGTTCCGCCTGCCAGTCGGCGCGCAGGGCGTCATCGTCGAGGATCATCGACACCACCCGCGCCCCGTGGTCCGGCGGGAAGGAGTAGTTCTGCCGGTTCAGGAAGTTCAGGGTGCCCTGGGTGACGGGCCGGGTCGTGCTGTCGGGGGCAATGGCCATCAGCAGCCCGGCGCGTTCGCGGTAGATGCCGAAATTCTTCGAGCAGCTGGCCGCGATCAGGACTTCGGGCAGGCGCGAGGCGACCAGCCGGGTGGCGGCGGCGTCTTCGTCCAGCCCGTCGCCGAAGCCCTGGTAGGCGATGTCGATGAAGGGAATCGCGCCGGTTCTTTCCAGCAGCGCGACCACCTCCTCCCACTGATCCGGCGTCAGGTTGGCGCCGGTGGGGTTGTGGCAGCAGCCGTGCAGCAGCACCACGTCGCCGGCCTTCACGCGGGCCAGGTCATCCATCATGCCGGCGAAATCGACATCGCGCGTGGCGTCGTCGAAATAGCGATATTCGGCCAGGTTCATCTTGAGAAACCTGATGATCGAGGGATGGTTCGGCCAGGTCGGGGCCGAGAGCCACACGGTGGCCCCGGGGCTGGCGATACGGATCAGTTCCAGCGCCTGGCGGATTGCGCCGGTGCCGCCCGGCGTGGCGATGGCCGCCAGCCGGCTTTCGTCGCGCGCATCGCCCAGGATCAGTGCTGAAAGCGTTTCCGCATAGGCCGGATCTCCCGCCAGCCCGGTATAGGCCTTGGTCTGCTGCTCTTCCCACAGCCGCTTTTCGGCGGCCTTGACGGCGCGCATCACCGGGGTGATCCCTGCGGCATTGCGATAGACGCCGACCCCGAGGTCGATCTTGCCCGCCCGCGGGTCGTCGCGGAACATCTGCATCAGTTCCAGGATCTTGTCGGCGGGCTGCGGGTTCAGGTCGTTCAGCATCAGTCGTCTCCGGTTGCGACCGCAAGGTCGTCATACATGCCCCATTCCGACCACGAACCGTCATAGACGGCGTGGCGACGGTGGCCGATACGTTCCAGCGCCAGGTCGATGATGCAGGCGGTCACGCCCGAGCCGCAGCTGCTGATCACCGGCTTTTTCAGATCGACCCCCGCCGCCTCGAACACCGCGCGCAGCTCGTCGGGGGCCTTCATGGTGCCGTCTTCGTTGAGCAGGGTGCGGAAATGGAGGTTCTTCGAGCCCGGGATATGCCCCGCGCGCAGCCCCGCGCGCGGCTCCGGTTCCTCGCCACGGAAGCGGGCCGGGCTGCGGGCGTCGAGGATCTCGTGGTCGCCCAGCTTGGAGGCTGCGGCCACCTGGGTGACATCCTTGATCAGCCCGGCCTGCCTCTGCACCGTGATGTGGCGCTCGCGCAGCACCGGGGGCATGTCCTCGGTTTCGCGCCCTTCGGCCTGCCACTTGGGCAGCCCGCCGTCGAGCACCGCCACGTCCGTCTTGCCCATCAGCCGGAACAGCCACCACACCCGCGGGGCGGAAAAGATGCCGGCGCTGTCATAGACAACCACCTGATGGCCGTCTCCCACACCCAGGGCGCGCATCCGGCTGGCGAATTTTTCTGCCGGCGGCGCGGTGTGGGGAAGCGCGCTGCGCAGGTCGGCGATCTCGTCGATGTCGAAGAAACGCGCGCCGGGGATGTGCGCGGCCGCGTATTCGGCCCGCGCATCGCGCCCCGAGTCCGGCATGTGCCACGAGGCATCGAAAAGACGCAGGTCCGGATCCTTCAGGTGGGCGGCGAGCCAGTCGGTGGTGACAAGCGTCTTCGGGTCGCTTTCAGGCATCGGTCCTCCCCCGGGTCGGTCGCTGTCTGCCTAAACGCGCAGCGCGGCCCTTTCAAGGGCGCGGAGGCCGAAACCGGTTCCGCTTCCGGCGCTTCTGCCGCAGCGGCGCTGCCGGCAGGCGCTCGCAGGGCTCACATGTCCCGACGCAGAAGCCGTGCCTTCTGGCGCTGCCAGTCGCGTCTGGCTTCGGTGGCGCGCTTGTCCTGTTTCTTCTTGCCCTTCGCGATGCCGATCTTCAGCTTGGCCAGGCCCTTGTGGTTGAAGTAGAGCACCAGCGGCACCAGCGTCATGCCCTTGCGCCGCGTGGCATCCCACAGCCGGGCCAGCTCCTTCCTCGAAACCAGCAGCTTGCGCTTGCGGCGTTCTTCGTGGCCCCATGTCCTGGCCTGTTCGTAGGGGGCGAT
Source organism: Paracoccaceae bacterium (assembly GCA_026989055.1). GTDB lineage: Bacteria > Pseudomonadota > Alphaproteobacteria > Rhodobacterales > Rhodobacteraceae > JAJRUE01. The sequence goes on along the minus strand of JALSKC010000003.1, from coordinate 46,958 downwards.
GTAGCTGTTGATCAGCCACAGCTCCCCATCTTCCACGGCGGCATAGCTTTCGGCGATGTTGGCCTGCCCCTGGCGCAGGGATTTCACCTCCGAGCCCAGCAGGACGATGCCGCATTCAAGGTCGTCCTCGATCGCATGATCATACCGCGCCCGCCGGTTCTCGGCGATCACCTTGTAATTGGGGTTTTCCTTCTTCTTCGCGGCCATGGGACGAGCAGATAGGCCCTTGCCGTGCTGCTGTCCAGTGGATGCCGCGCGGCGCGGGCGGAGGTCCGGGCCCGCCTCGACTTCACCGCCACCCCCGTGCCACCATGCCGGGCCGCGACAGCGCCGGCCCGGCGCGGCCCCGGTGGGCAGGCGCCGGTTCTATTCCAGCAGCCCCGCGTGTTCCATCGCGGCGCGGATCTCGGCCCTGGTGGCCTCGCTCGGCCCGACGAGGGGCAGACGGACCTCATCCGAGCACCTGCCCAGCAGTGACAGGGCGTATTTGGCCCCCGCAACGCCGGGTTCGAGGAAGATCGCCCGGTGAAGCGGCATCAGCCGGTCCTGATAGTCCAGCGCCTTGGCGTAGTCGCCGGCCAGGGTGGCGGCCTGGAACTCGGCGCACAGCTTCGGGGCCACGTTGGCCGTTACCGAAATGCAGCCTCTTCCGCCCTGGGCATTGAAGCCCAGCGCCGTGGCGTCCTCGCCGGAAAGCTGGATGAAGTCCCTGCCGCAGGTCATGCGCTGCAGGCTGACGCGGGCAAGGTCTCCGGTGGCGTCCTTCACCCCGATCATGCGCGGCAGCTTGGCCAGTTCGCCCATGGTTTCCGGGCTCATGTCCACCACCGAGCGGCCGGGGATGTTGTAGATGATGATCGGGATGTCGGCGGCATCGTGCAGGGCCGTGAAATGGGCGATCAGCCCGGCCTGGGTGGGCTTGTTGTAATAGGGCGTGACCACCAGCGCTGCATCTGCGCCCACGGCTGCGGCGTGGCGGATCAGCCGGATGCCCTCGGCGGTGTTGTTCGATCCCGCCCCGGCGATCACCGGCACCCGCCCGGCCGCGGCCTTCACCACCTCCTCGATGACGGTTTCATGCTCCTCGTGGCTGAGCGTCGGGCTTTCGCCGGTGGTGCCCACCGGGACCAGCCCGTTGCTGCCCTGTTCGATCTGCCATTCGACCAGCTGCCGGAGCGTGTCGAGATCCAGCGCACCGTTCCTGAACGGCGTGACAAGGGCCGGAAGGGATCCGCTGATCATGGTGCGCTCTCCTGTGTTGTCGGGTGTCCGTATCTGCTGTCGGGTGTCCGTATCTGCGGCGCGGCGCCGAGTCACCCGCCGTGCGCGGCGGAAACTAGCCGTGTTCCGGGGGCTTGCCAAGTTTGTGTATTGCGCGGGAAGGCGCAGCGGCTACGCTGACCGGGGAATCCCCCGCACAAGGGGGCAATGGACAAGAAGGGCGCCGATGGCAAGAGCAGTTCTCGCAGGGCTCGCCCTGCTGGCATTTTCCGCGTTTCCGGCAACTGCTGCGCGCGATCACGAGGCGGCGGCGCTGGCGCGGGCCCTGCAGGCGGCCGAGCAGGGCGATTGGCAGGGGGCGCGCGCCGAATCCGCTTCGGCCGGGGCGCTCGGGCGCGATATCGTCCAGTGGCACCGGCTGCGGGCGGGCATGGGCAGCTTCGACGAATATGCGGATTTCCTCGCGCGCCGGACGGACTGGCCGGGCCTGCCGCTGCTGCGCGAAAAGGGCGAGGCCGCAATCCCGGAAGCGGCGCCGCCGGAGCAGGTCGTCGCCTATTTCGCGTCTCAGCCCCCGCGCACGGGTGACGGCGCGCTGCGGCTTGCCGGGGCGCTGCTGAAACTGGGGCGCAGAGAAGATGCGGCACGGGTCGCGGTGGATGCCTGGCGCGGCCTGGCGCTGGAACCGGAGGAGGAAGAGGCCCTGCTTGCGCGGTTTCCGGAGGCGCTGCTCAACCACCACCGGGCGCGTCAGGACATGCTCCTCTGGCGTGGGCTGACGGAGCAGGCACGCCGGCTGAACCCGCTGGTGGGCACGGCCTACGCCCGCCTTGCGGAAGCCCGGATCGCGCTCCTGTCGGGGCGCGAAAACGGCGTCGATGCGCTGATCGACGCGGTGCCGGCGGCCCTGGCCGACGACCCGGGTCTGGCCCACGCCCGCTTTGTCTGGCGGCTCGGGAAAGGCCGGAAGGAGGCAGCCATCGACCTGCTGCTGAAACGTTCGGTCTCGGCGCGGGCCCTGGGGCGGCCGGAACGCTGGAGCAGCCGACGCCGCGCGCTGGCGCGGGAAATGATGCGGCGCGGAAAGCCGGAACTGGCCTACCGGATCGCCGCGCGGCATTTCCTGCGCGCAGGGGCGGATTTCGGCGATCTGGAATGGCTCGCCGGCTATATCGCCCTGCGCAAGCTGGACCGGCCGGCGCTCGCGCTCGAACATTTCCGGCGTTTTCGCGCCGGGGTCTCTTCGCCGATCAGCCTGGCGCGGGCCGGATACTGGGAGGGGCGTGCCCTGGAGGCGCTGGAGCGCACCGAAGAGGCGGGCCGGGCCTATGCCTTCGCGGGGCGGTTCCAGACCGCCTTTTACGGCCAGCTTGCGGCACTGAAGATCGGCCTGCCGATGGACCCGGAACTGGCCGGGCGCTCCGGCCTGCCCGATGTCGCGCTCCTGGCCGGAACCGAAAGTTCGGTCCTGGCGGCCGCCCTGCTGCTGCACCGCGCCGACCGGCCGCTCCTGTTCCGGCGTTTCGTGCGGCACCTGGCCGAGAGCCTCGATGCCGAACGGCGGGGTGCGCTCGCCCGGCTGGCGCTCGAACTGGAACAGCCGCATGCGGCGCTGGCCCTGGGGAAATATGCAGCGCTCCGGGGGCAGGTGATCATGCCGGCCTATTTCCCGCTTGTCGCGCGCCTTCCCGCCGATCTGCCGGCACCGCCGGAGCTGGTGCTGTCGGTCATCCGCCGGGAAAGCGCGTTTTACCCGCAGGCGGTCAGCCGGGTCGGGGCGCGCGGGCTGATGCAGCTGATGCCGGCCACCGCGCGCGAGGTTGCCAGGCGCAACGGGCTTCCCTACCGCGAGGCCGCCCTGCTCGCCGAACCGTCCTACAACCTGCGCCTGGGCGCATTGCACCTGAAGGAACTGCAGGAAGACTTCGGCGGCTACATGCCCTTCGTTGCCGTAGCCTACAATGCCGGGCCGCGGCGGGTCGCGCAGTGGACTTCCGCCGCCGGGGATCCGCGGGGTTCGGTCGAGACGGCCGTGGACTGGATCGAGGCGATCCCCTTCCGGGAAACCCGGAACTACGTGATGCGGGTGATGGAATCCCTCGATGTCTACAGGGCCCGGCTGGCCGGCCGGCCGCTTCCCCTGCGCCTGGAGCAGGAGCTTGCCGGGCGCTGAGGGCGGGCTGTGCGTGCCGCACGGGGTTTCCGCCTGCCGGAGCGGAGGGGCGGGGACGGAGGGGCGGGAGCGGAAGCGGACAGCCCCCGTCAGCGGCCTTCCCGGAGCCGATTGCGCCGGAGCGTGAACAGCCCGGCGCCGATCACCAGCGCCGCGCCCAGCGCCACCTCCGGGCGCAGCGCCTCTCCGAAGACGGTGATGCCGATTGCCGTCACGAACACCAGCTGCAGATAGGCAAAGGGCTGCACGGCGCTTGCCTCTGCCAGCTCGTAGCTGCGGATCAGCAGCCAGTGCCCCAGGGCGCCGGAAACGCAGAGCAGCGCCATCCAGCCCCAGTCGGCCGGGGCCAGCGGCTCCCAGAAACCGATTCCGGCCAGGGTCATGACGGCCGCCCCGACGGTGCCGGTCCAGAAGAAGCTGGTTTCCGTGCTGTCCCGGCGGGCGACCAGGCGGGTCAGCAGCCCGTAGAGCGCGAATCCGAAGGCGCCGGCCAGCGGGATCAGCGCTGCCGGCGAGAAAAGGCCGCGCCCCGGTTGCAGGATCACCAGGACCCCGACCAGCCCGAGGGCGATCGCTCCCCAGCGTCTCCAGCCGACCCGCTCGCCCAGCACCGGCCCCGAAAGCGCGGCGACCAGAAGCGGATAGACCGCGAAGATCGCATGGGTTTCGACCAGCCCGAGCAGCACGAACGACAGGACGGTGACGCATATCTCCAGTGCCAGCAGCGCGCCCCGGAAGGCCTGCAGCAGCGGATATCCGCTGGCCGCGGCCGCCCGCAGACCGCCGGCCCGGCGCCGCGCCAGGGCGATGACGAAGGCGGCGAAGAACCAGTAGCGGATCATCACCACCATCAGCACGTTGTAGGTTTCGGCAAGATGGCGGGAGACCCCGTCCTGCAGGGCGAAGACGGCGGTTGCGGCAATCATGAGCGCGATGCCGGCGCCGGGGCGGTCTGTCGATCTCATCGCGTTCCGAGCCGGGCTGCGGTCATGTGGCGCTTGCGCCCGAAACCGGGCCGGCGCTCGACCAGAAAGCCCGCATCCGCCAGCGCCCGCCGCACCCGGCCGGCGGCCGTATAGGTGGCGAGGCTGCCACCCGGGCGGGTGTGGCGGGCGACCTGTTCGAGCAGATCCGGCTGCCAGAGCTCGGGGTTCTTCGCGGGTGCGAAGCCGTCGAGAAACCAGGCATCCGCGCGCCCGGGCCAGGCGGGCAGGGTCCGGCGCGCATCGCCGGTGATCACCGTCAGCCGCAGCCCGGGCAGGGTGAAGCTGCCGGGGCCGGCGGACCAGCACGCCAGCAGGGCGCGCGTCAGCTCTTCCAGTTCGGGAAAGGCGGCCAGCGCGCGGGCCATGTCGTCCGGGGCGATCGGGAAGGCCTCGAAGCTGGTAAAGCGCAGCGGGCCGCGCATGCCGGATGCATTCCACGCGGCCCAGGCGGCCAGCGCGTTCAGGCCGGTGCCGAAGCCGAGCTCGGCGATGTGAAAACCGGGCCGGAAGCGTTCCGGCAATCCGTTTCCGGCCAGGAACACGTGGCGGGTTTCGGCCAGCCCTCCCTGCGGGGAATAATAGGGATCGTCGAAGCGGCACGAGCGGGGTACCCGCCCGTCGATCCAGCTTATCGGTGCTGTCTGGTCCATCCAGGAGCGATGCCCTATTTCTGGTTCCGGCGCCCGGTTCCGGCATTTGTCTCCGGCGCCGGTGCGGTGATGACAATGGGCAAGGGGGGCGGCCTTGGCAATGGCCGATGTCACGGTGATGGGCGCGGGGATTTTCGGCCTGTCGGTGGCGTTTGCCTGCCTGCGTCGCGGAGCGCGGGTCACGGTGATCGATCCGCGCGGGGTCGGGGCGGGAGCCAGTGGCGGAACGGTGGGAGCGCTGGCTCCGCATGTGCCCGAGAACTGGAACGCGAAGAAGGCCTTCCAGTTCGAGAGCCTGCTCATGGCCGACGGGTTCTGGAGCGCTGTGGCGGATCTTTCCGGGCAGGAAACGGGCTACGCCCGCACCGGGCGGCTGCAGCCGGTTGCCGATGCGGCGGCGCTGGAGCGGGCACGGGCGCGGGCGAAACAGGCCGATTCCCTGTGGGACGGGCGGGCGCGCTGGCGGGTCTGCCCGGCCGGCGGGTTCGGTTCCTGGGTTCCTGCCAGTCCGACCGGGATGGTCGTTCACGATACGTTGAGCGCGCGGCTCGATCCGCCTCGGGCATGTGCGAGTCTGGCCGGGGCGATCCGGGCGCTCGGCGGTGCGATCCGCACGGAGGGGGCGGCAAGGGGAGCAGTCGTCTGGGCCACCGGCTATCGGGGGCTGGAAGCGCTTTCGCGCGAGCTCGGCCGCCCGGTCGGGACCGGGGTGAAGGGGCAGTCCCTGCTGCTGGAACATGATGCCGGAGCCGGAGCGGCGCAGCTGTTCTGTGCGGGGATCCACATCGTTGCGCATGACAACGGGACGGTGGCGGTCGGTTCGACCAGCGAGCGCGACTTCGCAAGCCCCGACGCGACGGATGCGCAGCTCGATGCGCTGCACGCCCGGGCCGTTTCTGCCCTGCCGCGGCTGGCGGGCGCGCCGGTCCTGCGCCGCTGGGCGGGCGTGCGGCCGCGGGCGGCGAGCCGTGCTCCGCTGCTCGGCCCCTGGCCCGGTCGGCAGGGGCATTACATTGCCAACGGAGGGTTCAAGATCGGCTTCGGCATGGCGCCGAAGGTTGCCGAGGTGATGGCCGATCTGGTGCTCGAGGGGCGCGACGGCATACCCGACGATTTCCGCGTCGAGGCCAGCCTCTGAGTCCGGCCCGGCGTTTCAGCGGGCCAGGGCCCCCATGCACAGCCGCCCGTCCGCAGCACACACCCGGAAGACATTTCCCCCGGTGGCACAGTCGGCCCTGCCGGATGATGTCGAGGCGCAGGCGGACGAACCCCAGCCTGCCGCTGCGGCCTTCCTTCATCTGCACATCCTCGAGCAGCGAGCGCTTCTCGGCCGGCTGTCCGACGATCGGGGAGCGAGAAACTCCAGCCGCCCGCCGGCCCGCATGCGCTGGGGCAGGCCGAGATCGGGAATCGGGCCAGGCCGGTGCGCGGGCGGTCGCCGTGGCCCAGCTCCTGCAGCGGGCGGACATCCCAGAAGCAGATGACATCCCAGAAGCAGATCATGTGCCAGAAGGGCGGCAGCGGATCTCCGGGGCCGGGCGGCAGGCCGGTGCGTCCGAGCGTGGCATGCAGCGCCGCGGTGCGGGCCGGGGCCATCCTGTCGTGAATGATCTGCATCTGGCCGGGCTTGCGGGACATGCCGGCAGGCTAGCCGTGACGAACCGGAAGGCAATCGCAAATGCGGTCGGGGCGGCCTGCTCGATCTGCCCGTGCGCCCCGGCCGGCAGGCCGATCGGGTTTTCCGACCCCGCCTGACGCCATCCCTTTACCCGTGCCATCGTCAATGCCATGCAGGCGGTATCGGGAAACGGAGCTGGAGAGGGTGCAGATGAGCGGCGGACGGCACGGCGGGCAACTGCTTGTGGATCAGCTGAAGGCGCATGGGGTCTCACGGGTGTTTTCGGTTCCCGGCGAGAGCTTTCTGGCGGTGCTGGACGGGCTGCACGGCTCGGGTATCGAAAACATCGTCTGCCGCCACGAAGGCGGAGCGGCGATGATGGCCGAGGCGACGGGCAAGATGACGGGGCGCCCCGGCGTGGTGTTCGTGACCCGCGGGCCGGGGGCGACCAATGCGAGTTCCGCGATCCACGTGGCGCGCCAGGATTCGACGCCGCTGGTGATGTTCGCAGGCCAGATCGCGCGGGCGCATCGAGACCGCGAGGCGTTTCAGGAGCTGGACTACCGGGCGGTGTTCGGGCCGATGGCCAAATGGGCGGCCGAGGTAGATGACACCGACCGACTGCCGGAATATGTGAACCGCGCCTTCCGGGTGGCGATGTCGGGCCGGCCGGGGCCGGTGGTGCTGGCGCTGCCCGAGGATGTGCTGAGCGCACCCTGCGACGGGGCGGCGCTTGCTCCGCAACCGCTCGCGCAGCGGCCGCCGCCGCCGGAAGCGGCAGGGCAGGTGCTGGACATGCTGGCCCGGGCTGCCCGCCCGCTGGCGGTTGTCGGCGGGCCGGGCTGGAGCGCGCAGGCGGCGGCCGATCTGGAACGATTCGCGGCGGCACATGACCTGCCGGTGGCGGTCACCTTCCGGCGGCAGGACTACATGGACAATGGCGCGGCGCAGTATGTCGGCGACCTGGGCGTGGGGATGAACCCGGCGCTGGCAGCGCGGCTGAAGGCGGCCGATTTCCTGCTGCTGTTCGGGACACGCTTCGGGGATGTTCCGACGGACGGCTATACCCTGGTGACGCCCGAGGCCCCGGGCAAGCAGATCATCCATGTACACCCCGACCCGGACCTGCCCGGAAGCTGGCTGCGCACCGATCTGGCGATCTGTGCTGCCGCGCCGGACATGCTGCGCGCGCTGTGTGCGCTCAATGCGCCGGGCGATGTGCCCTGGGGCGACTGGCGGCGCGCGGCGCGGGCCGATTACGAGGCCTGGCAGGCGCCGAAGGAAACCCCCGGTGCGGTGAAGCTGGAACAGGTGGTGCGCTGGCTGTCCGGCAACCTGCCCGAGGATGCCATCGTCACCAACGGGGCGGGAAACTTTGCCGCCTTCCTGCACCGGTATTTCCGGTTCAGGCAGCATGGCACCCAGCTTGCGCCGACCTCGGGTTCCATGGGCTACGGCTTTCCGGCGGCAGTCGCCGCCAGCCTGGAACACCCGGAACGCAGCGTGGTGTGCCTGGCCGGCGACGGCGATTTCCAGATGACGCTGAACGAGATGTCCACCGCCGTGCAGCATGGTGCGGCGCCGATCGTGATCGTCGCCAACAACGGGCGCTACGGCACCATCCGCATGCACCAGGAGCGGACCTATCCGGCGCGCGTCAGCGGCACCGATCTGGCCAACCCCGATTTCGCGGCCCTGGCGCGGGCCTATGGCGGGCACGGCGAGGTGGTGGAGCGCGGCGAGGATTTCCCCGAAGCGTTTGTGCGGGCGCGTGCCTCGGGGCGAGTGGCCGTGATCGAGCTGCGGCTGGATGGCGAGGCGCTTTCCACCTCGATGACGCTGAGCGAGGCGCGTGCGCAGGGGATGGGCAAATGAGGCCCCGAGGGGCCGGTGTGTCTTCCGTTCCCGGCGCGCGGGGGGTTGCCGCTCAGTATTCCACCCCGATCTGGGCCTTCACCCCGGAGCGGAAGGGGTGCTTGACCAGTTCCATCTCGGTGACCAGATCGGCGATCTCGATCAGGTCTGCGTGCGCGTTGCGCCCGGTGAGCACCACATGGGTCATCGGCGGTTTTTCTTCGCCTAGAAACTTCACCACCTCGCCGATCGGGAGGTAATCGTAGCGGATGGCGATGTTGATCTCGTCGAGCAGCACCATCCTGTTGGCCGGATCTCGGATCAGCTCCTTGGCCTTTTCCCAGGCGGCGCGGGCCATTTCGGTATCGCGCTGGCGGTCCTGGGTTTCCCAGGTGAAGCCTTCGCCCATGGTGTGGAAGGCGCAGATGTCGGAAAACTTCGACATGATCAGGTCGCGCTCGCCGGTGGACATGCCGCCCTTGATGAACTGCACCACCGCGCATTGCATGTCGTGGGCGATGCAGCGGAAGATCATGCCGAAGGCGGCGGTGGACTTGCCCTTGCCCTTGCCGGTGTGGACGATGACCAGCCCCCTTTCGGCGGTTTTCGTGGCCATGATCTTGTCGCGGGCGGCCTTTTTCTTGGCCATCTTCATCGCGTGGCGGTCGGGTTTGTCTGTCATCTCTTGCCTCCTGTCGCGGGGGCGGAGCTTGCGACCGGAATGCCCTCATTGCAAGAGGCGTTAGGAAAGATTTAACCACGATGCGCAAGGTTTGGCGGCATGTGGCATCGAACTCTCCTGATCCTCCTGCTCACGCTTCCGGCCGGCTGCGGCAGCCCTTCGCCCGAGATGTGGGGCGGGGCGATGCGCGAGGTTGCGGTCGATGGCAGCCGGTTCAGGGTATACATGCAGCCCGGCGGCACTTCGGTCGAGGCGCATCGGGTCTCGGTGGAAATGCTCCCCAGCCTGTCGCAGACCCTGGAAAGGGGATACCGGGCGATCGAACGGGCCACCGGCTGCCATATCGTGCCGGGGAGCCTCGGCGGCGACTGGGCGATCGTGACGGCCGAGGTGAATTGCCTCCTGCCGGCGCGCGGGTAGCGGGAAGCCCCGGCGACGGTACCGGGCCGGGCTGGCGGCAGGGAACGGTTTCGGGTTCAACTGCCGGGGGCGGGCTTTCCGGAAACCTGCCGGAAAGTCTTCATGGTGTGGCCGGGCGGATCATGCGAGCCTTTCCAGCAGGGCGCGGGCCGAATTGGATTTCGGCACCCACAGCCCGCGTTCGATGGCTTCGCGCAGCCGCTCGGCGATCTCGCGCAGGGCCGGGGCGTTGTGTTCCGCGATGAAGCGCCGGGTTTCCTCGTCTTCCAGGAACGCTTCGTGCACCATGTCGAAATGATGCGATTTCACGGCACCCGTGGTGGCGGCGAAGGCGAACATGTAGTCCACCGTGGCGGCGATCTCGAAGGCACCCTTGTAGCCGTGGCGCTTGACGCCCGCGATCCATTTCGGGTTGGTGACGCGCGAACGCACGACACGGCCGATCTCGTCCTCCAGGGTGCGGATCACGGGGCGTTCGGGGCGCGAGTGGTCGTTGTGGTAGACGGGCCGGTCGCGGCCCTGAAGCGTGGCCACGGCCGCCGCCGCGCCGCCTTCGAACTGGTAGTAGTCGTCTGAATCCAGCAGGTCGTGCTCGCGGTTGTCCTGGTTCTGCACGATGGCCTCGACCTGGCGCAGTCGGGCCTCGAAGGCCTTGCGCGCGCGGGTGCCTTCGCTGCCGGCGCCATAGGCGTAGCCGCCCCATTCGAGATAGGCTTCGGCCAGGTCGGCCTTGTCGGCCCAGAGGCGCTCATCGATCATCGCCTGAAGCCCCGCGCCATAGGCCCCGGGCTTGGCGCCGAAAACCCGGAACTGGCCTTTGTCCCCTTCGGCGCGGGCGCGCGCGGCGGCTGGGTTTGTTTCGGGCGGCTCGTCCAGCGCCATCACCGCGCGCGCGGCGCTGTCGAAAAGCGCGATCAGCTGCGGGAAGGCATCGCGGAAGAAACCCGAGATGCGCAGCGTGACATCGACGCGCGGCCGGCCGAGCGCGGTTGCGGGGATGATCTCGAAGCCGGTGACGCGGTGGCTCATGGCGTCCCACTGCGGTTTGACCCCCATCAGGGCCAGCGCCTGGGCGATGTCGTCGCCGCCGGTGCGCATGTTGGCGGTGCCCCAGGCGGTGATCAGCATCGCGCGCGGCCAGTCGCCGTGCTCCTGCAGGTGTTTCTCGATCAGAAGGTTCGCCGATTTCCAGCCCAGAGCCCAGGCGGTGCGGGTGGGCACGGCGCGGCTGTCCACGCTGTAGAAGTTGCGCCCGGTGGGCAGCACGTCGGGCCGGCCGCGCGTCGGCGCGCCGGACGGCCCCGGGGCGACGAACTGCCCCGAAAGGGCGGCGAGAAGGCCTGCCCCCTCGGCCGGGCCGCAGGCGGCGATGGTGGGGGCGAGGTGATTCAGGGCGTAGTCGAGGACGGCAGCGGTTTTTTCGCCCGGAGTGCTCGCAAGGGTATCTGACGTCATCGCGACGCTGCCTTTTCCCGGATCGCCTGCGATCCGGTTCGCGCCCGACCCCGCCCCCCAGGGCGGGCGCGAAATGCGCCCCCCCTCGGTGCCGGGCGCGAACCTCGCGTCTTCATCCAGCAGCCGCGCCGCGAACAGTTCCAGCCGCTCGACCGTATCGCCGGTGGAGCGCCAGCGCGCGCCTGACACCGCCGCCAGCGCCTCGGGCTGCGGCCCCTCCCACGGCGCGGCCATGTCGCAATCGAGCGGATCGAAGCCCAGGCCGAAATCCTCGGCCAGCGCGCGCAGCAGCGAGGCGTTGGCACCTTCGCCGTCTCCGCGCGGCACCCGCAACAGCGCCAGCAGCAGGTCGCGCGCCAGCCGTCCCTCGGGCGAGAGGCCGAACACATGCAGCCCGTCGCGGATCTGCGCCTCTTTCAGCTCGCAAAGATAGGCGTCCAGCCGGGCCAGGTCGCCCTCTTCGTCCTCGCCCGACAGGCCCGCATCCTGGTCCAGCCCGGTCACCGAAGTCAGCGACAGGATCTCGCGGCGCAGATGGTCGAGCCTTCGCGGGTCCACGCCCGCGGCTTCGTAATATTCGTCCACCAGCGCTTCCAGGTCGCGCATCGGCCCGTAGCTTTCGGCGCGCGTCAGCGGCGGGGTGAGGTGGTCGATGATCACCGCCTGTGCCCGGCGCTTGGCCTGGGTGCCCTCGCCCGGATCGTTGACGATGAAGGGGTAGATATGCGGCACCGGCCCCAGCACCGCCTCGGGCCAGCAGGAGGCCGACAGCGCCAGCGCCTTGCCCGGCAGCCATTCCAGATTGCCGTGCTTGCCCATGTGGACGATGGCGTCGGCCCGGTGTACATGCCGCAGCCAGAAGTAGAAGGCGAGGTAGTTGTGCGGCGGCACCAGGTCGGGCGAATGGTAGGTGTCGGTGGGGTCGATGTTGTAGCCGCGCGCGGGCTGGATGCCGACCACCACGTTGCCGAACTGCAGGACCGACAGCTTGAAGCACCCGCAATCGACCTCGCCGGGCTCGAAGAATTGGTCGGCCTCGGGCGGGCCCCAGCGCTCCTCTATGGCGGCGCGCAGGTCGTGCGGCAACTGGCCGTAGGCGATCTGGTAGTCCGACATCATCAGCTCCACCCCGCCCGAGCGGCTTGCGCGGTCGGTCAGCCAGTTGGTGGGGCCGGCGAGAATGGCCCGCATCAGGGCGTCGGAATCTTCGGGAATGCCGCGCAGCATGTATCCTTCGCGGCGCAGCATCTTCAGCGCGTGAACGGTGGCGGCGGGGGTGTCGAGGCCGACGCCATTGGCCAGGCGTCCGTCCCTGTTCGGGTAGTTCGCCAGCACCAGGGCGATGCGCCTTTCGGCAGGCGGCGTGCGGCGCAGCCGGGCCCAGGCCGCGGCCAGGTCGGCCACGAAATCCACCCGGTCGCCGCGGGCGCGGTAGCTGGCGATGGGGCATTGGGTGGCCTCGTCGAAGAAGGCTTCGCCCTTGAAGGATATCGCGCGGCTCAGGATGCGCCCGTCCACTTCCGGCAGCGCCACGTTCATGGCGATGTCGCGCGCCGAAAGCCCCGAAAGCCCGCTTTCCCACGCCTCTTCGGATGAGCCCGACAGCACGACCTGGAACACCGGCGCGCCCTGCGCGGCGGGCGCGGCAAGGGGGTTCGAGGCCCCCTTGCCGCGCCCCCCTTCGCCGAAGGATCCGGTGGCAAAGGCGGTGGCATTCAGGATCACGTCCGGCGGGGCCTGGGCAAACAGGCTGTCCAGCGTGGCCGCCGAAACCGGATCCTTGAGCGAGGCGACGAACACCGGCAGCGGGTTCAGCCCGCGCCGCAGCAGCGCCCGCGTCAGCCGGTTGATCGGGTTGAGGCCCGCGCCCTGCACCAGCGCCCGGTAAAAGACGACGGGCACGACGGGCGCGCCCTCGGCCCAGTTTTCGCGCGCTGTCGCAAGCTCGGCCACGCCGGCGCCGGGCCAGTAGACGCCGGCGCGCAGCAGCGGCGCGGCGGGGGCCGGCCTTTCGCCGCCTTCCAGCATGGCGCGGGCATACTCAAGGAAGGCGCGGGCGTTCTCGGCCCCGCCTTCCACCAGATAGGCCCAGAGCGCGTGGTAATCCTCGTCGCTGACGGTGGACAAGCGCAGCAGTTCCTCGTCCGGCTTGTCGTCGCCGGGCAGGGCGGCAAAGGGCACGCCGGCCTCGTGCAGATGGGCGGCGTATTGTTCCAGCCCGTATGTCCAGTAGCCGGCGCCGCCGAGGATGCGGGCGATCACCAGGCGGGATTTCTTCGCGCAGTTTGCGATGTGCAGGTCCACCGACATCGGGTGCATCAGGTGGGTGAGGTTGGCAAGCCGCAGCGTTGGAGGGGCGTCCATCTCGGCGCGCGCTTCCGAGAGCGCCGCAAGTTCGGTATCGGCGGCCGAGATGAACACCACGTCGGCCGGGCTCTGGCCCAGATCGACCGGCTCGCGCCCGTCATCGATGGCGCCCGGAGTGGCCGCGAGAAGATGCATCAGCGGGTGTGCCCGTGGCGGGGGCGGGAGCCTCCGGCGGGAGTATTTTGGGCAAGATGAAGCATCAGAGACAATTTTCCATGAACAGGCTGGCGGGGTGTTCGGCATAGGTGCCGAAGGGGCCGCGCTGGTTGTAGTCGAGGGTGCGGTAGAGCGCCACGGCGGCTGCCAGGCGGGGGCCGGTCTCGAGGCGGATGACGGTGTGGCCGCCCGCGCGGGCGGCGGGGGTGACGAACAGGCGCTTGATCTCGGCGTAGTCGCCGCAGTTGCACAGCGCGACGCAGCCCACGGGCGCGCCGTTTTGGCGGGCGACGAAAAATGCGATGCCGGGATGGGCAAGTTCAGCCGGGGAAAAGGTGAAACACTCGTCTTTTGTGCAGACATCGCGCGGGGCCGCCTCCGAACCTTCGATGAGGGCGAGACCGTCGGGCGCAAGTGGGCTTTCTGTTGCTATGGTCGGCTTCATGCCTGCAGCGCGGCGGAAATCGCCGCCCGGTCAAGGCCGGTATGACCGATCACCACGAGGCGGGTTTCGCGCGGTTCATCATGGGTGAAGGGGCGGTCGAAATAGCTGTCGACACGGGGGCCGACCGCCTGCAGCGTCAGGCGCATCGGCTTGCCCGAGACGGCGGCGAAGCCCTTCAGCCGCAGGATGGAATGGGCGCGGATCACCTCGGCGAGCCTTTCGGCAAAGGCGGCCGGATCGGCGATTTCGCCACGCACCACCGCGAAGCTTTCGAAGTCGTCATGATCGTGGTGATGGTCGTCATGGTCGTGGTGATGGTGGTGTGGCGCGTGGCGGTTGGCCATGTCGCTTTCGGCCCGGGCCTCGATCCCCAGCAGAACTTCTGTCGGCAGCCGGCCCATGCTGGTCTGCACCACCTGCACGCCGGGCCGCGCGCCGCCGGCCAGGCGGGCGGCCAGCGTTTCGGCCTCGGCCGGGCTCAGCAGGTCGGTCTTGTTCACCACGATCATGTCGGCCGCCGCGAGCTGATCCTCGAACAGTTCGGACAGCGGGGTTTCATGGTCGAGCGTGTCGTCGGCGGCGCGCTGGGCCTCCACCGCGGCCAGGTCATGGGCAAACTGCCCGTCGGCCGCGGCACGCCCGTCAACCACCGTCACCACGCCGTCCACCGTGACGCGGGTGCTGATTTCCGGCCAGTTGAAGGCGTTCACCAGCGGTTGCGGCAGGGCCAGCCCCGAGGTTTCGATGATGATGTGTTCGGGCGGTTCCGGGCGCTCCAGCAGCTTCTGCATGGTGGGGATGAAATCCTCGGCCACGGTGCAGCAGATGCAGCCGTTGGACAGTTCCATGATGTCGTCTTCGGTGCAGGCGGCATCGCCACAGCCCTTGAGGATTTCCCCGTCCACGCCGAGGTCGCCGAATTCGTTGATGATCAGCGCGATGCGCCTGCCGCCGGCATTGGCCAGCAGGTGGCGGATCAGCGTCGTCTTGCCGCTGCCGAGAAAGCCGGTGATGACGGTTGCGGGTATCTTCCGTGCCATGTGCCGTTTTCCCCTGCGTTTCCGCGCTCCTTTGCCGGAGCCTGTCGCCCGCCCTTTTCCCGCTCACCCTGCGGGACGGGCCCGCTGCATGAACCATGCCGCCAGAAAACCGAGCAGGGCCCAGCTGGCGGCGGCGGCGGCCAGGCTCCTGGTTGCGAACAGTGCCGCAAGCTCCGGCGGTGCGACCCCGTAATACGTATCCAGATGCGGGGCGCCGGAAACATGCGGCAGGGCCAGCGCCATGATGCCGAGCGCCCCCGGCAGAAGGCCGTTTCCGAAGGCGATCAACGCCAGCCCGCTCGCGGTTGACAGCGCCGTGAACAGCCACCAGGCCTGCCGCAGCGAGACCTCGGCCGCGATGGTCCCCGGCAGCTCCGGGGGCAGGCCGGCGGCGGGTGCCAGCTGCATCACGGCGAAACCTGCCAGCCCCCAGACGATGCCGCGCCGTGCGCTCAGGCGATGGCCCGCACGTTCTGCGAATGCCATGGCGGCAACCATGATCAGGGCAAAGGCGACATAGGCGATGGCGCTGAAGGCCGTCGTCAGAAGATGACGTGCCGGATCCTGGCTCAGCCCCGCTGCCGGGCCGGCCGGGCTCTGCACCGGCGCATCCAGCGAGGCCGCGAAATGGACGCGCACGCCGCTTTCATACAATTCGCCTTCCAGCAGCAGCGGAATGACAAGCCAGAACTGCAGCAGCGAAGCGACGAGCCCCGCGGCCACGCCAGCGAACAGCGCGCTGGCAAGGAGATTCCGGATCATGGCTCAGTGGCAGGGAAAGGCGATGGAATGCCGGGTATCGTGGGCGCTGTCGTGAATCACGGTCGCCTGGGCGAAGCCGGCGGCGGCCAGCAGGGCGAAGCCGGCCAGCGCCACTGCGGCGATTCCGGCAAGGCCGGTTTCGGAACGGGTTCCGGAAAATGTCGTGGTCGTCATGTCGTCTCTCCTTTCCCGTCACACCCGACGGGGAAACAGGGTTGCGCATGGCTGGTCTCCTGGCTCGCGGGTCGATGCGTGCCGTCGCCTTCCCGGTTGCCCAGTGGCATCGTGACGGAACGCTCGCCGCTTACAGTCGCGGGGGCGGCTGCGGCCTTGGGCCCCGGTTTGGGTCGCCCGCACCGCATTCCCATATGCTCCCCCATGCTTGGCATGTCGAATGGGGAACCATGCGGGGCCATTTGATGCTACCGCGTCGGTGCGGTCAAGAGCGATATCGCCGGTCGGACCGCGCCGCAGCGGGCGCCGTTGCCGGCCGGGGGCCGAGATGGCAAGGCGATTGCCCGTCTGTTATGGCATATCTTGTGGATAACGCGCCAAAAACTCCCATATCATGGGAGCTGCCGTTGACTTGCGCGCGCAAGCGCCAAAGAATCCGGCTTGGGGGAATCACCTCCGGAGGGGTTGCCGTTGCGCCTGACAAAACTGCGTCTGAACGGTTTCAAGAGCTTCGTCGATCCCACGGATCTGCTGATCTCCGAGGGGCTGACCGGCGTGGTCGGGCCGAACGGCTGCGGCAAGTCCAACCTTCTGGAGGCGCTGCGCTGGGTGATGGGCGAGAACCGCCCCAAGGCGATGCGCGGCGGCGGCATGGAAGACGTGATCTTCGCCGGCGCGGCCAGCCGTCCGGCCCGCAACTTCGCCGAGGTGACGCTGTTCATCGACAATTCGGAACGCCTCGCGCCGGCTGCCTTCAACTCCAGCGACATTCTGGAGGTCACCCGGCGCATCACCCGCGATGCCGGCAGCGCCTACAAGGTCAACGGCAGGGATGTGCGGGCGCGCGACGTGCAGATGCTGTTCGCCGACGCCTCCACGGGAGCGCACAGCCCGGCGCTGGTCCGCCAGGGCCAGATCGCCGAGCTGATCAACGCCCGCCCCCGGGCGCGCCGCCGGGTGCTGGAGGAAGCCGCCGGGATCTCCGGCCTCTACCAGCGCCGCCACGAGGCCGAACTCAAGCTCAACGGGGCCGAGGCCAACCTCGCCCGGGTCGAGGATGTGCTCGAACAGCTTGCCGGCCAGCTGCGCCAGCTTGAACGCCAGGCCCGTCAGGCGGCCCGCTACCGCGCCATGGGCGCCGAGCTGCGCCGGGCCGAGGGGCTGCTGCTCTATCGCCGCTGGCAGGAAGCCGAACAGACCCGCCGCGCGGTGGAGGAGCAGCTGCGCGCGGCAGTCGCGCAGGCAGCGCAGGCCGAGCGGAAGGCGCTCGAGGCGGGGCGGCGGCGCGAGGAGCGCGAAGCGGCCCTGCCCCCCCTGCGCGAGGAGGAGGCCATCGCCGCCGCCGTGCTCCAGCGGTTGCAGCTGCGGCGCGACGGCCTGGCTGACGAGGAGGCGCGCACGCGCCAGAAGATCGAGGCGCTGCAGGAGCAGATCGACCAGCTGCGGCGCGATCGGGACCGCGAGGAGGCCCTGAACCGGGATGCCGGCGAAACCATCGCGCGTCTCGAAGAGGAGGCCCGCGCGCTTGCCGAGGCAGCCGAGGGGCACGAGGCGCGGCTCGAGGAAGCCGCGGCGCAGGCGCGCGAGGCGGCGGCCGTGCTTCAGGAGCGCGAGGAAGACCTGCAGGAAATTACCGAGGATGCCGCCCGGCTGGCCGCGCGCCACCAGTCCGCGCGGCGCCTGCTGGAGGATTCCCGCCGGGCCCTGGAAAGGAACGCGGCCGAAGCCGGGCGGGCACGCTCTGCCCTGGCCGAGTCGACGGAGGCCCTGGAGGCTGCCGAAGCCGGGTTCGAAGCCGCCGGGCGGGATCTCGAGGCGGCCAGCCGGGCCGCCGAGCAGGCCGAGGCCGCGCTTCAGACCGCCGACGAGGCCCGCGCCGAGGCCCAGGGGCGCGAAGCCGAAGCCCGCGCCGCGCGCTCCGAGGCCGAAGGCGAGGTGAACGCGCTGCGGGCCGAGGTGCAGGCGCTGGCCCGTCTGGTGGCGCGCGACACCACCGAGGAGGGGCAGCTGCTGGACATGCTGCGCGTCGCGCCCGGATTCGAAAAGGCGCTGGGAGCGGCCCTTGCCGATGACCTGCGCGCCCCGGTCGTCACGGCGCGGGAGAGCGGTCCCGGCTGGACCGAACTGCCCGGCTACCCGGCACCGCAGCCGCTGCCGGAGGGGGTCGAGCCGCTCGGCAACCACGTGACGGCGCCTGCCGTCCTGGCCCGGCGGATGGCGCAGGTCGGGCTGGTCGATGCCGCCGACGGCGCCCGCCTGCAGGCGGCGCTGCGGCCGGGGCAGCGGCTGGTCAGCCGCGCCGGCGACCTCTGGCGCTGGGACGGCTACCGCGCCGGGGCCGAGGATGCCCCCAGCGCGGCCGCGCTGAGGCTGGCCCAGCTCAACCGTCTGCAGGAGCTGAAACAGGATCTGGAAGAGGCCGACGCCCGGGCCCGTGGGGCCGTTCAGGCGCATGAGCTGCTCGGACGCCGCCTTGCCGAATGCACCGAGGCCGACCGTGCCGCGCGGGAAGCCCGCCGCGCGGCAGATCGCGCGATGGCGGAGGCCAGCAGGGCGCTGTCGCGCGCCGAGGCCGAACGCGACATCGCCCGGGGACGGCTCGAATCCCTGTCACAGGCCGCGAAGCGCCACGAGGAGGAAGCCCGCGCCGCGCGGGTCCGGCTGTCGGAGGCCGAAGCGGCGCTGCGCGAGCTGGACGATCTGGAAGAGATGCGCACCCGCCTCGATGAGGTGAAGACGGCGGTTGAGGCCGCCCGGCTGACCATGCTCGCCAGGCGTTCGGCCCATGAGGAGCTGCGCCGCGAGGGCGAGGCCCGCCTGCGGCGCAGTCGGGAGGTGGAGAGCGAGCTGCGCGGCTGGCGGCAACGCCGGGAGACGGCAGGAAGGCGCATCGCCGAGCTGGAAGAACGCCGCCGCGCTGCCGAGGCGGCGCTTTCCGGGGCGCTCTCGGTGCCGGAGGAGATCGCGGAGCAGCGGGCCGGGCTGGCGGCCGAGATCGAGCGGGCCGAGGCCCGCCGCAAGACGGCTGCGGATGCCCTGGCGCGGGCCGAGGCGGATCGGCGCGCGGCCCAGGAGGCCGAACGAGAGGCCGGACGGGCGGCCTCGGACGCCCGCGAGGCCCGGGCCGGCGCCGAGGCGCGCGCGGAAGCTGCCCGCGCCGCGGTGGCGCAGGCGGAGGAGCGGATCGCCGAAGAGCAGGAAACGACGCCCGGGCGCCTGCTCGAGGCGCTCGGCGCCGAGGCCGACGACATGCCGTCGGCAAACGCGCTCGAGGCCGAGGTCAACCGCCTGAAACGTCAGCGCGACGCGCTCGGGGCGGTCAACCTGTGCGCCGAGGAGGATGCGCGCGCGATACGGGAGGAGTACGACGCCCTGCAGCGCGAGATGAGCGACCTCAGGGAAGCGATCGGAAAGTTGCGCGCCGGCATCGCCAGCCTGAACCGCGAGGGGCGGGAACGGCTGCTGACCGCCTTCGAGCAGGTGAACGGAAATTTCGCGATGCTGTTCACCCACCTGTTCGGCGGCGGCGAGGCCAAGCTCGTTCTGGTGGAAAGCGACGATCCGCTGGAGGCCGGGCTGGAGATCATGTGCCAGCCGCCGGGCAAGAAGCTGTCTACGCTGTCGCTGCTTTCGGGCGGCGAGCAGACCCTGACGGCGCTGGCGCTGATATTTGCGGTGTTCCTGGCCAACCCGGCCCCCATCTGCGTGCTCGACGAGGTGGACGCACCGCTGGACGATGCCAATGTCGCCCGCTTCTGCGACATGCTCGACGAGATGACCCGGCAGACCGAAACCCGCTTCCTGATCATCACCCACCATGCGGTGACCATGGCCCGGATGGACCGCCTGTTCGGGGTGACGATGGCCGAACAGGGCGTGAGCCAGCTGGTCAGCGTCGATCTGAAGGCGGCCGAAAGGATGGTGGCCTGAACCGGGTTTCCGATACCGGATTGACGGATCCGCCATCTTTGATGATGGTGTCGGGACCGAGACTTGCGAAAGGCCTCCGACATGCAACCGACGCGAACCTCCCGCCGCGCCCTGGCGGCCGCCCTGATCCTGGCTGCTGGAGCGCAGCAGGCCGCCGCGATCAATGCCACCGACCCCGAGGCGATACGCGTCGCGATGCAGGATTACGGCTTCGCCGCGACGCTCGGCACCGATTCGGAAGGCGATCCGATGATCCGCAGCCGGATTTCGCAGACCGAGTTCCAGGTGCTCTTCTTCGGTTGCGAGGGCGGGCGGAACTGTTCTTCGATCCTGTTCCGGGCCGGCTATGACGTGGAACCGCCCCTTTCGGCCCTCACGATGAACGAATGGAACCGCCAGAAACGCTTCGGCAAGGCCTATATCGACGACGAGGGCGACCCGTTCCTGGAAATGGATGTGAACATGGCATTCGACGGGCTGGGCGAGCAGAACTTCCAGGACACGCTGGACTGGTGGCGCGTGGTGGTCGAGAATTTCGAGGACTTCATCGGCTGGTAGGCGCGCCGGGCATTTCCACCCGCCGCCGCCCGGCGAAGGAAAGCGCCGGCCGTTACAGGCGCTCCAGAAGTTCGCGGGTCGGCCAGGCGTCGGGGGGCAGCCCCAGCCGACGCTGTTCCTTCTGCACCGCGGCACGGGTCTTCCGGCCCAGGATGCCGTCGATCGCGCCCACGTCGTGGCCGCGCCGGCGCAGCCTGGTCTGGAGCAGCTTCATTTCCTCCGGCGTCAGCATGGGTTCGGGAGTGCCGGGATCGTAGCGCGGCGCCCCTTCCATCCGGGTGGCGAGATAGGCGGCGGTGGTGACATAGACGAAGCTTCCGTTCCACTCGAAGAGCACATGGAAGTTCGGATAGGCGATGAAGGCCGGCCCCTTGCGCCCCATCGGCAGCAGGAGAGAGGCCCGCATGCCGTCTGCGGCCAGAGCGCCGTTTCGGGCCCGCATGCCCATCCGCTTCCAGCGGGCGACGCTCAGCGTCTTGTCGGTGCCGGTCAGGGACCAGTCCAGGGTTTCCGGCACCACGACTTCCTGCAGCCAGGGCTCTCCCGGGCGCCAGCCGAAACCGCGCAGCAGCCGGGCGGCGCTGGTCAGGGCATCGGCGCGCGAGCTGTGCAGGCGGACATGCCCGTCGCCGTCGCCATCGACACCGTGTTCCAGAACGTCTCCGGGCAGCATCTGCACCATGCCGATCTCGCCGGCCCAGGCCCCGCGGGTTCCGGCCGGGTCGAAGTCGCCGCGCCGGAACAGCTCCAGTGCGGCGAAGAGGTGCGGCCTGAACAGCGCCGGGCGGCGGCAGTCATGGGCCAGCGTCAGCAGCGCGTTGCGGGTGTTGAAGTCACCCTGCACCTGGCCGAAGTCGGTCTCCAGCGCCCACAGGGCCAGCAGAATCCCCCGGGAAACGCCGTAGTCGCGCTCGATCCGCCCGAACAGCGCATCCAGCTCGCGCCCGTAGCGCCGCCCCAGGTCCAGCCGGTAGCGCGAGATCACGCGGCGGGAAAACTCGATGAAATCCAGCCGGAACACACCCTGCCGACGGTCCGCCCGGATCACCTCCGGGTCGCGTTGCGCGCCGGCAAAGAAGCGCTCCACCAGCTGCGGGTCATGGCTGCGCCCGAGGGCTTCGCGCTTCATTTCCCTGACGAAGTCGGGGAAGGGGCCACCGCAGGGCGCCGCGGTGGCGGAGGGCGCCAGCGCCATCGTCGCCGCCATCAGGACGGCCGCCACCTGGGCCGTTCTCGGAGCCCTTGTCGGGGCCGCCGCCCTGACAGGTGCCTGTTTCGCCGCCAACCGCATCGCCGTTCCGCCTTTCGCCTTTCCTTGCGCCGTGCTGTCCGGCCGATCCTAGCAGCAGGCGCCGTTCAGGCAATCGCGACCAGCAGGACCAGCCCGCCGCCGAGCGCCCAGGCGCGCCACAGGGCACGCACCGTGGCGTGGATCTCTCCTGCCCCGATGCGGGAACGCCCGGCGGGGTTGATCCAGGAAAAGTCGCGCATCCGCCCGCCGTAGCTGCGCGGCCCGGCCAGAGCGACCCCCAGCGCGACGGCCATCGCGGCCTCGGGCCAGCCGGCGTTTGGCGAGCGGTGCTGCGCGGCATCGCGCCGGATTGCGGGCAGCGCACCGATACACCCGTGGGCCAGCAGGATCAGCAGCGCTCCGATCCGTGCGGGCAGCCAGTTCATCAGGTCGTCGAGCCGCGCCGACGCCCAGCCGAAGCGACGGTAGCGCGCGGACATGTGGCCGATCATGCTGTCGGCGGTGTTGACCGCCTTGCAGGCCAGAACCCCCGGAAGGCCCAGCAGCAGGAACCAGAAGGCCGGTGCCACCACCCCGTCGGCGAAGTTTTCGGCAGCGCTCTCGATGGCGGCCCGGGCGATTGCGGGTTCGTCCATCTGCCCCGTGTCGCGTCCGACAATCCGGGCCACGGTCCGGCGTGCCTCTTCCGGCGTGCGGTGCAACGCATCGGCCACCGCCTGCACGTGCTCGACCAGCGACCGTTGCGCCAGAAGAACCGTCAGCACCAGAAGCTCCGGCAGCGGCCCCGCCGGGAGCGCCTCCAGCGCCACCCCGGCGGCACTCGCCCCGGCCAGCAGCACGGCCAGCGCCACCACCCCCCGGGCACGACGGTGGCGCCCGCGGTTCAGCCGTCGCTCCAGCCGGTCCACGGCGCGGCCGAGCAGCACCACCGGGTGCGGCAGGCGCGACCAGAGCCAGCGCGGCTCGCCCGCAAGCGCATCCAGCACCAGCGCCAGGGCGAGGATCTGCACCGTGTTCACAGGGCGGCCTCCAGCCGCGGCCACTGCGCAGGGGCGGGCAGGCCCAGGCGCAGCCAGCGGGGGATGTGGCCGAAGCGCCGGGTCCAGATCCGCCGCCGGGCAAGGCGGGCCTGCCAGGCGCCAGCATCGGCTACCGCATACAGGCGGAACAGGCTGGTGCCGCCGACCGGCCGGGCGCCGGCTGCCAGCATCAGCGCATCCAGCCGCGTGGCATCCCGGGCAAGGCGGAGGCGGGTTCTTTCGGCCCAGCCCGGATCGGACAGCGCCGCGGTGCCGACCGCCAGCGCGGGGCCGGAGACGGGCCAGGGGCCGAGCGCCTCGCCCAGCCGGGCAAGAAGCCCCGCCCGGCCGATGGCAAACCCCAGGCGCAGCCCGGCCAGCCCCCAGAACTTGCCGAAGCTCTTCAGGACGATCGCGTTTTCCGGCAGTGCCCGGCCCACATGGCTGGCGTCGGGCTGCAGGTCGCAGAAGCTTTCGTCGATCACCGTCAGCCTGCGCCCGGCCAGCCCGGGAGGATGGAGCCGCCCGTCCGGGTTGTTCGGATGCACCAGAACCAGCGCGTCGGCTGCGGAATCCGGCATCGGGCCGGTTCCGATCCGCCAGCCCGCGCCGGCAAAGGCCGCCTCGTGCTCGTTGTAGGTCGGGCCGGGGATCGAGACCGTGCCGGCCGGCATCAGGAAGGGGATGCGCGTGATCAGGGCCGAGGCACCGGGGGCCGCCAGAACGGACAGCCCCTCGGGAATGTTCCAGAACCGGCGCGCGGCTCTTTCCAGCGCCTGTTGCGCACCGCTGTCGGGCAGTGCGTGCCAGCAATCCGGCGCAAGCTCCGGCAGGGGGTAGGGCTGGGGGTTGATGCCGGTCGAAAGGTCGATCCACTCCGCCCTGCTTCCGCCGTGGCGGGCAATCGCTGCGTCGAGCCCGCCCCCGTGCTCCCTGCCCGGTGTTCCCGTCATCCGTCTTCGGGGAGCGGTTGCAGGCGGGCGATGAAATGGCCCTTGATGCCTTCGGGCCACTGCCGGTAGGGCACCTGGCCGCTTTCGCTCCGGGCGTGCAGCTCGGCATATCGGATTATGGCATCCGCGGCGTCGGCTTCGGGGGCGAATCTGCCGATGACGTAGGAGATCTTGCCGGCGGCCTGGACCGTCAGGTTGCAGCCATGCGCGCAGCCCATCAGGCAGGAGACGCGGCGGGTCTTCACGGCGGTTCCTGCGGCGCGCCGCTCCAGAAGCTCGGCCAGGCGTTCGCCGTCGGTCCGGCGCAGATCGGCGCCTTCCTGCCCCGCGTATCTGCAGGTGTCGCAGATGGTGATCCAGGTCGTCATCGTGCGGTCGCGCTCCCTGATGCCCTCGCCGCACCTCTTTGACCCCATGCGGTGTTCCGGTGCAACCGGCGAGTTTCCGCCGGCCGATTAACGGATTCCGGAAACAGTTAACCATTTGTTAACAAATTGGGCCGAAATTCCCCGGGGGCATGGGCAATTCGAGAAAAATTCGTTCGAGAGAGGCGGCGGTCTTCAGCATTGGTCTTCAGCATTGGGTGCAGATCGGATGGGTGTGGGTGCAGACCGGATACATGTACTGATCGTTCAGGAAAACGAATCGCTTGGCAGCCTCTGGCGGAGGCACCTTGAGCGGCAGGGATTCAGCGTCGATCTGGCGACCGGCCAGAAGGAGGCGATCCGCTTCCTGCAGCTGAAGCGGGTGGACATCATCATCCTGGACCTGATCCTGACCGAGGGCAGCGCCTTCGCCGTGGCCGATTTCTGCAGCTACCGCCAGCCCGAGGCGAAGGTCATCTTCGTTACCAGCAGCCGGTTCTTTTCCGACGGTTCGATCTTCCGGCACATCCCGAACGCCTGCGCGATGATGCCCGCCGAGGTCCGCCCCGAGGATCTGGGCGCCCTGGTCGCCCATTACGGCGCCCACTGAAGTTACAGCGCCCGCCGAAGCCGCATCGGGCCGAAGGCGCACCGGCGCGCTCGCGCCCGCGACAGCCGGCGGTGCAATTGCCGTTGCCGGGCGGAAGCGGGGCGCCTATACCGGTTCCGACGAAGCCATTTGGCCAGAGAGGTGGCTGCCGACGATCGACCCACCCCGGGGATCGGACGCAGCGTCGTCGGAACGGATGCGGCCTGTCCTCTCGGCTGTTCGGTGTCGGGAGGAGGATGCAGGGATGAACCGCGGTTCCATCGTTTCCATCGCCGGAAGGTGCCTTTGCGCCTCCGCGCCCCTGCGGGCGGCACGGGAGGGGGCGGGATGCGTGGCGGCAGGGCCGTCCACCGCTGATGGGAGTTGAACGGATGACGAAGATCGGCGTGATGATCTGCGGGCATGGCTCGCGCTCTCAGGCAGCGGTGGATGAGTTTGCGGTGCTGGCCGAAAGGCTGCCGGCGTTGCTGCCTGCGGAGTGGGAATGCGAATACGGCTATCTGGAATTCGCCAATCCGGTGATCCGCGCCGGGCTCGACCGGCTGCGCGAGAAGGGCTGCGAGCGGATCCTCGCGGTGCCGGGGATGCTGTTTGCCGCGATGCACTGCAAGAACGACATCCCCACCGTGCTGAATACCTATGCGGCGCGGCATGGGATCGAGATTTCCTGCGGTCGCGAGCTGGGGGTGGACCCGAAGATGCTGGCCGCCGCCGGCGACAGGGTGCGCGAGGCGGTCGAGCGTGCGAATGCGCAAAATGGCGAGGTGCCGCTGGAGGAAACCTGCCTGGTGGTGATCGGCCGCGGGGCCTCGGACCCCGACGCCAACGCAAATGTGGCCAAGATCGCCCGGATGCTGTGGGAGGGCATGGGCTTCGGCTGGTGCGAGGTGGGCTATTCGGGGGTGACCTTCCCCCTGGTCGCGCCGACACTGCAGCATGTGGCGCGGCTGGGCTACCGGCGGGTGATCGTGTTCCCGTACTTCCTGTTTACCGGCATCCTGATCGACCGCATCTGCGGCTTCACCGATCGCGTCGCCGCAGCGCATCCGGAAATCGAATTCGTCAAGGCCGGTTATCTGAGGGATCACCCCAAGGTGCTGGAAACCTTCGCCGAGCGGGTGACGGAGCAGCTGGGCGAGGCGGTGCCCGAAACCTGCGGCACCTGCAAGTATCGCACTCGGGTTCTGGGGTTCGAGGCCGAGGTGGGCATGGTGCAGGAAAGCCACCACCATCACGTGGAAGGACAGGGGGCGAGCGCGCCGGGCTCGAACGTGGCCGATTGCGAGTTGTGCGATGATTTCTGCACCGGGGAGTGCCGGCTGGAGATGGCGGGGCACCACCATCATCATCACGGAGATCATGAGCATGATCACCACCACCACCCGGAATATCCGCACGCGAAACATCCCCTGGGGCCGGAAAGCGTGCGCAAGGCGGAAGGGTAGAATGACTTCATGCCTCCGGCGGGAGTATTTGGGGCAAGATGAACATGCGGCCCTATGAAAAAGACCCGGCGGCAATCTATGCCGCAAGCTTCGCCACCGTGCGGCGCGAGGCGCGGCTGGGGCGTTTCGGCCCCGGCATGGAGGCGCTGGCGGTGCGCCTGATCCATGCCTGCGGGATGGTCGAAGTGGCCGACAGGCTGGCCTTTTCCGCGCGCGCCTTCGAGGCCGGGCGGGCGGCGCTTGCGACCGGTGCGCCGGTCTTGTGCGACTGCGAGATGGTCGCCTCCGGCATCATCCGGCGGCATCTGCCGGCGGAAAACGAGGTGGTGGTGACGCTGAACGAACCGCGCGTGCCCGCGCTTGCGGCGCGGATCGGCAACACCCGCTCGGCTGCGGCGGTGGAACTGTGGCGCGAAAGGCTCGAAGGTGCGGTGGTGGCGATCGGCAACGCGCCCACGGCGCTGTTTCACCTGCTGGAGCTGCTTGATGCCGGCTGGCCGAGGCCGGCGCTGATCCTGGGGTTTCCGGTGGGCTTCGTCGGCGCGGCTGAGAGCAAGGCGGAACTGGTGCGCGATCCGCGCGGCTGCGAATTCGTGGCGTTGCGGGGTCGGCGCGGCGGTTCGGCCATGGCGGCGGCAGCGGTGAACGCGCTGGCGGCGGGGCTGCCGGAGGTGCGCGCATGAAACCCTGGCTGCATGTGGTCGGCATCGGCGAGGACGGGCTGGAAGGGCTGACGCCGGCCACCCGCGCGGTGGTGGAAGCCGCCGAGGTTCTGGTGGGTGGCGAGCGCCACCAGGCTCTGGCCGAGGGGATCGGGGCCGAGCGCCTGTGCTGGCCCTCGCCCTTCGATGCTCTGATCGAGGCGTTGCGCGCCCGGCGCGGGCGGCGGGTGGTGGTACTGGCCTCGGGCGATCCGCTGTGGTTTTCCGTCGGCGCGCGGATCGGGCGGGTCATCGACCCGGCCGAGATCGTCTATCACCCCCATGTGGGGGCCTTTCAGCTGGCTGCGGCGCGCATGGGCTGGAGCATGGCCGATGTGGAGACGCTCACCGTGCACGGCCGGCCGGTGGAGCAGATGATCGCCTTCATCCAGCCCGATCAGCGGCTTCTGATCCTGACCACCGGCGCCGACACCCCGGCGCAGATTGCCCGCTTCCTGGTGGAGCGCGGCTTCGGCCAGAGCCGGATGACGGTGCTGGCCAACATGGGCGGCGAGAACGAGCGGCGCTTCGAGGGGCTGGCGGAAGGCTGGAGCCACGTGGTGCCGCCCTTCAACACCTTGGCGGTGGAGTGTATCGCCGCCCCCGACGCGGCGCTCCTGCCGCGGGTGCCGGGACTTGCGGACGAGCTGTTCACCCATGACGGCACCATGACCAAACGCGAGGTGCGGGCGGTGACGCTGGCCAAGCTGATGCCGATGCGCGGCGCGTTGTTGTGGGATGTGGGCGCGGGTTGCGGTTCTGTCGCGGTGGAGTGGATGCGCGCGGCCCGCCATGCCCGCGCGATCGGGATCGAGCCGCGGGCCGATCGCCGCGCCATGGCAGCGGAAAACGCGCTGGCGCTGGGCACCCCGGGGCTGGAGCTGGTGGAGGGCAGGGCCCCGGCGGTTCTGGCAGGGCTGCCGGCACCGGATGCGGTGTTCATCGGCGGCGGGCTGTCGGCAGAGGTCTTCGCGGCTGTCTGGGAGGCGCTCAAGCCGCTGGGGCGGCTGGTGGCCAATGCGGTGACGCTGGAAAGCGAGGCAATGCTGGCGGGCCTGCAGGCGGAACATGGCGGTGAGTTGGTGAGGCTTTCGGTCGCCCGGGCCGAGGCGATCGGCGGGATGCGCGGCTGGAAGCCCCTGCGCCCGGTCACCCAGTGGAGCCTGGTGAAGCGATGAGCGCCTCCGGCGAGAGTGTTTCGGGCAGGGTGAAGCCGGGGGTTATGTTCGGGGTCGGGGTGGGGCCCGGCGATGCGGAGCTGATCACGCTGAAGGCGGCGCGGCTGATCGGCGCGGCGCAGGTCGTGGCCTACCCCGCCCTGCCGGGACGGGAAAGCCTGGCACGGGAAATTGCCGCCCCCCTGCTGCCCGGAGTTTTCGAGGAACTGCGCATCGAGGTGCCCATGACAGCCGAACGCGCCCCGGCGCAGGCGGCCTATGATGCGGGCGCGGCGCGCATCGCCGAGGTTCTGGAGCGTGGGCGCGATGTGGTGTTTCTCTGCGCGGGCGATCCGTTGTTCTACGGCTCGTTCATGTATCTGCAGGCGCGGCTTTGCGGGCGTTTCGCGGTGCGGGCGGTGCCCGGTGTCGCCTCTCCGATGGCGGCGGCGGCGGCGGCCGGCCTGCCGCTGGCAGCCCGCGACGAGGTGCTGACGATGCTGCCGGCAACCCTGGACGATGCGGCGCTGCGGGAGCGGCTGCAGCTGTGCGACAGCGCCGCGATCATGAAGGTCGGGCGGCATCTGGCGCGGCTGCGGGCGCTGCTTGACGACATGGGGCTGACGGCGCGGGCGCATTACGTGGAACGGGCGGCAATGGCGGGCGAGGTGATCCGCCCGCTGGCCGAAGCGCCGGATGCGGCACCGTATTTTTCCATGATCCTCGTGATGAAGGGGGCCGATCCGTGGTTGTGAATCCGGTGGTGATGGCGCTGTCGCGCGCCGGCGAGGAAACGGCGCATCGGGTGGCCCGGGCGCTGGGCGCGGCGCTGCACGGGCGCGCGGGGAGGGTGGAAAGGGCCGATGCCTTCTTTCCCGATGCGCTGGAACATGCGCGCAGCCTGTTCTCCGCCGGGGTGCCGGTTGTCGGGGTCTGCGCCAGCGGCATCCTGATCCGCGCCGTGGCGCCGCTCCTGGCCGACAAGCGGGCCGAGCCGCCGGTGGTTTCGGTTTCCGACGACGGCGTGGTGGTGGTGCCGCTGCTGGGCGGACACCGCGGAGCGAACCGCCTGGCGCGGCAGATCGCCGAGGCGCTGGGCGGTATGGCAGCGGTGACGACGGCGGGCGAGGTGGCGCTGGGGGTGGCGCTCGATGAGCCGCCCGAGGGCTGGGTTCTGGCGAACGAGGAAAACGCCAGGGCGGCGATGATGGCGCTGTTGCAGGGCGGCGGCGCGCGCCTTTCGGGCGAGGCGGCGGCGCAGGCCGGCTGGCTGGCCGATCTGCCCGAGGGCGATGCGGTGGAAATCGTCTGCACCGCGAAGCCGGTAACGATGGCGCCGCCGGATCTGCTCTACCATCCGCAGCGTTTCGTACTGGGTGTGGGGTGCGCGCGCGGCTGCGCCCCGGAAGAACTGGAGGGGCTGGCGCGCGAGGCGCTGGCCGCGGCGCAGGTGGCGCCCGGCGCCCTGAAGGCGGTGGCGACGCTGGATCTGAAAGCCGACGAACCGGCGGTGCTGGACCTGGCGGCGCGGCTGGGGGTGGCGCTCAGGCTGTTCGGTGCGGCGGAGCTCGAGGCCGAGGCGGGGCGGCTGGAAACCCCCTCGGAGGCGGTCTTTGCCGAGGTCGGCTGCCACGGGGTGGCAGAGGGGGCGGCGCTGGCGGCGGCCGGGCCGAAGGCGCGGCTGCGCCTGGCCAAGCGCAAGAGCGCCGCGGCCACCTGCGCGCTGGCCGAAGCCCCCTTGCCGATCACCCGGTTGCGCGGGCGTGCGCGCGGGCGGCTGGCGATCGTCGGCATCGGTCCCGGCCAGGCGGCGTGGCGCACGCCGGAGGCCAGCCGGCTGATTGCCGAGGCCGATACGCTGGTGGGCTACGGGCTGTATCTCGATCTGCTGGGGCCGCTGGCCGCCGGCAAGCTGCGTGCCGAGTTCCCGCTGGGCGGCGAGGAGGCGCGCTGCCGCCACGCGCTGGAAGAGGCGGGCAGGGGGAAGAACGTGGCGCTGGTCTGCTCGGGCGATGCGGGGATCTACGCCATGGGGGCGCTGGTGTTCGAGCTGCTCGACCGCCCGGCGCAGGCCGGGGGCGTTTCCGATTCCGCCCGCCGGGTGGAGGTGATCAGCGCGCCCGGGGTCTCTGCCCTGCAGGCGGCCGCATCGCGCGCCGGCGCTCCGCTGGGGCACGATTTCTGCGCGATTTCCCTTTCCGATCTTCTGACGCCGCGCGACGATATCGTGAAACGGGTGCGCGCGGCGGCGGAGGGCGATTTCGTGATCGCCTTCTACAACCCGGTCTCGAAACGTCGGCGCGGCCTGCTGGCCGAGGCGCGCGACATCCTGCTGCGCCACCGCCCGGCCGGCACGCCGGTGCTGCTGGCCTCCTCCCTGGGGCGGGTCGGGGAGAGCCTGCGTTACCGGCGGCTGGACGAGCTGCGGGTGGACGAGGTGGACATGCTGACGGTGGTGATCGTGGGCGCGTCGCAATCCCGGATGGTCGAGCTGGGCGAGGGGCCGCGGATGTACACGCCGCGCGGCTACGCGCGCAAGATGGACGGGGGCGCGAGCGGTCGGGGCTGATGCCTCCGGCGGGAGTATTTCGGGCAAGATGAAGGGGGCGGTTGCGTGAAGGTCCATTTCATCGGGGCAGGGCCGGGAGACCCGGAACTTCTGACGCTGAAGGCGCGGCGGGTGATCGGGGCCTGCCCGGTGTGCCTCTATGCCGGCTCGCTGGTGCCGCCCGAGGTGGTGGCCTGCGCGCCCGAGGGGGCGCGGGTGCTCGATACCGCGCCGATGACGCTCGAGCAGACCCACGCCGAGATCCTTGCCGCCCGCGACCGCGGCGAGGATGTGGCGCGGGTCCATTCGGGCGACCCTTCCCTTTACGGTGCGATCGCCGAGCAGATCCGGCTGCTCAGGCGCGACGGCATCGCCTGGGAGATCATCCCCGGCGTGCCCGCCTGGGCTGCTGCTGCGGCGGCGCTTGGTCAGGAGCTGACCATCCCGGAGGTGGCGCAATCGGTGGTGCTGACCCGGGTTGCGATGAAATCCACCGCCATGCCCGAGGGCGAGAGGCTGGAAAACTTCGCCCGCACCGGGGCGACGCTGGTCATCCACCTGGGCGTGCGGGCGCTGCTGGACATCCGCCGCCGGCTGTCCCCCTTCTATGGAGAGGACTGCCCGGTTGTGGTGGCCTACCGGGTGGGCTGGCCGGACCAGAAACTGATCCGCGGCACCCTGGCCGACATCCGCGAGAAGGTGCGGGCCGAGAAGATCACCCGCACCGCGCTGATTCTGGTGGGCCCGGCGCTGGGCGAGGAGCTGTCGTTTGTTGACAGCGCGCTGTATGATCCCTCGATTCCGCATGTATTGCGCCCGAAAACGGAAACAAAACAGAGCTGACAGGGCGGGCTGTGGAAGAATCTTTCCGAACCCTGCCATGGTGCGCTTGACCGGAATCGTTTTGCCGGCATTGTTGGCAACCGGAAGCGAAGGGTTCGGGGATGTCGGAGTTCCTGCCGAAAGAGGTGCGCGAGGGGCTGGAGATGGCGCGCCGGCGCAAGTTGCGCAGGCAGAGTCGGCTGCGGGTCCGGATCGGCGATGCGGTGTTTCCCGTCCTGCGTCTCTGGGAGGGCGGTTTCACGCTGGATGCGCAGGAGGCGCCGCCGCTGCGCGGGCTGGTCGATCTCTACGATGGCGCGCGGCACCTGTATCAGTGCCTGATAATCGCCTCACAGGAAGAAGACGGGCAGGTGATCTACGAATTCAAGCGCAACACGGCGGTGCTCGATTCGCCGCCGGCGGATTTCGTGCGCGAGCAGGGGGCGCCGGTCGCCCTTCTGAACTGAGCGCACCCGCTACCGGCAGCACGGGCACGGCGACGCGCCGCACGGGGCGGCCGATGGTTTCTGCCCGCCCCGCGTCGCGTGGCCTTGCCGATCGGCGTTCGCCCTGTCATGACACCTCGAATTCCAGTGGCCTGACCTGCTGGAAAAGCCCGGTTTCGCGCAGCCTTTCCAGAACCGGCTCCGGCACCGCCTCATCGACGTAGAGCAGCGCGATCGCATCGCCGCCTTCCCGGGTGCGCCCGAGCGTGAAGTTGGCGATGTTCACGCCCCCCTCGCCGAGAATCCCCCCGAGGGCACCGATGATCCCGGGAACATCGCGGTTGGTGGTATAGAGCATGTGGCTGCCCACCTCGGCGTCGATGTTGATTCCCTTGATCTGGATGAACCGCGGCTTGCCGTCGGAAAACACCGTGCCGGCGATCGAGCGTTCACGCTCGGCGGTCGCGACCGTCAGCTTGATATAGGCATCGAAGGCGCCGGACTTGTCCTGCTTGGTGGTCGAGACCTGGATCCCGCGTTCCCTGGCGATCACCGGCGCCGAGACCATGTTCACATCCGGATTCGTGGCCTTCATGATCCCGGCAACTACGGCTGCGTTCAGCGCTTCGGTGTTCATTTCGGCAACCTCTCCGTCGTGCAGGATGTTGATCGCCTTGATCGGCTCGTCCGTCAGCTGCCCGACAAAGGCCCCGAGATGCCCGGCCAGCTTCAGCCACGGCCCCATCACCTTGGCTTCTTCCGCCGTGACAGAGGGCATGTTCAGCGCGTTGGACACGGCGCCGGTCAACAGATAGTCCGACATCTGCTCGGCCACCTGCACCGCCACGTTCTCCTGCGCCTCGCGGGTCGAGGCGCCCAGGTGCGGGGTCACCACCACGTTGGGCAGGCCGAACAGCGGGCTGTCGGTGGCCGGTTCTTTCGCGAAAACGTCAAAGGCGGCCCCGGCCACGTGGCCCGATTTCAGCGCTTCGGCCAGCGCCTCTTCGTCCACCAGCCCGCCACGGGCGCAGTTGACGATCCGAACCCCCGGTTTCAGCTTGGCAATCGCCTCGGCCGACAGGATATTGCGGGTCTTGTCGGTCAGCGGCACGTGGAAGGTGATGAAATCGGCCTGCGCCAGCAACTCGTCCAGCTCTACCTTGGTCACGCCCAGCTTGTCGGCGCGCTCCTCGCTCAGGAACGGGTCGTAGGCGATGACCTTCATCCGCAGCCCCAGCGCGCGCTCGGCCACGATCGACCCGATATTGCCGGCGCCGATGATCCCCAGCGTCTTGCCGGTCACCTCGACCCCCATGAAACGCGATTTCTCCCATTTCCCGGCGTGGGTCGATTCGTTTGCCAACGGGATCTGTCGCGCCACCGCCAGCATCAGCGCAATCGCGTGTTCGGCGGTGGTGATCGAGTTGCCGAACGGTGTGTTCATCACGATCACACCCTTTTTCGAGGCGGCCGGAATATCGACATTGTCGACCCCGATCCCGGCGCGGCCGATCACCTTCAACTTCGGCGCGTTGTTCAGCAGTTTTTCGGTGACCTTGGTGGCCGAGCGGATGGCGAGACCGTCGAACTCACCGATCGCCTTGAGCAGGGCAAGCTTGTCCTTGCCAAGATCGGGCTCAAAGGTGACGTCGATGCCGCGGTCGCGAAAGATCTGCACGGCGGTTTCGGAAAGCTTGTCGGAGACGAGAACCTTGGGGGCCATGACGGGCTCCATTCTTTTGAATTTCGGAAGTCCGGTGTTCAGGATTGCGCGGCGATTTCGGCTTCGAACGCCCAGGCCAGCCAGGGCATCAGCGCCTCCAGATCGGCGGTCTCGACCGTGCCGCCGCACCAGATGCGCAGTCCCGGCGGGGCATCGCGATAGGCGCCGATGTCAAAGGCCACGCCTTCGGTTTCCAACCGTTTGGCCACGGCCTTGGCAAAGGCGGCACCGTCCCTGATCCGGGTATCGGTGAACTTCAGGCAGACGCTGGTGGTCGAGCGCGTGGCCGGGTCTTCCGCCAGGAAATCGATCCAGTCGTTTTCGGACACAAACGTCTCTAACACGGCGAAATTCGCGTCTGCCCGGGCGATCATGCCCTTGAGGCCACCCACAGATTTCGCCCAGGCGAGCGCTTGCAGGTAATCTTCGACGGCCAGCATCGAGGGCGTGTTGATGGTGGCGCCTTCAAAAATGCCCTCGATCAGCTTGCCGCCCCTGGTCAGGCGAAAGATCTTCGGCAGTGGCCAGGGCGGAGTGTAGCTTTCCAGCCGCGCCACCGCGCGCGGCGACAGGATCAGCATGCCATGCGCGGCCTCGCCCCCCAGCACCTTCTGCCAGGAGAATGTGGTCACATCCAGCTTGTCCCACGGCAGGTCCACCGCAAAGACCGCACTGGTGGCGTCGCAGATGGTCAACCCGTCCCGATCCGCCGGTATGGCCGACCCATCCGGCACCCGCACGCCGCTGGTCGTGCCATTCCATGTGAACACGACGTCACGGTCGAAATCGACCTGCGACAGGTCAACAATCTGCCCGTAATCCGCCGTGTGCACCCTGGCGTCCAGCTTGAGCTGCTTGACCACATCGGTGACCCAGCCCTTGCCGAAGCTTTCCCAGGCCAGCACCTCGACCGGCCGTGCGCCCAGGAGGTTCCACAGCGCCATTTCAACGGCGCCGGTATCCGAGGCCGGCACGATGCCGATCCTGTAATCGGCGGGAATCCCGAGGATTTTCCGTGTGGTATCAATGGCAGCCTTCAGCTTTGCCTTGCCGATGGCGGCGCGGTGCGAGCGGCCGAGCGGTGCGCCGGAAAGCGATTGCAGCGTGAAGGTGGGGGGCTTGGCGCAGGGGCCGGAGGAAAAACGCGGATTGACCGGCCGCGTCGCCGGGGTGTTCGTGACCATCGGTGGTATCCTTCCAGATATGCGCCCTTCGTTGGGGAAGGGTGTCCCGCCGCGGCCTTTATGCCCATGGCGCGGCTTTCGCAAGAGCAAAAATGCCGCTATAGCGCCGCAACAGGATACGAAACCGACATTTCCAGCCGAGGTGCCGCCGCAGATGAGCCATGTCGTTACCCTTCTTGCAGACCCGAAAAACCCCTCATTAGATACTGTTCTTGTGGAAAATCTGCGCAATGCCTGGGGCGGGGCGCAGGCGGTCTGGCTGGCGCGGGGCGAGGCGGCGGAATTTCTGCTGCCCGCGGTTCCCGACAGTTTCCGCTCTACCTGGGAGGCGCTTCAGGAGCAGCGGATAGACCTGAACATCCAGCCCGCCGAAGGGAGACGCAAGGCGCTGCTGATTGCCGACATGGACTCGACCATGATCGAGCAGGAATGTATCGACGAACTGGCGGACGAGGCCGGCGTCGGCGCGCGGGTAGCCGAGATTACTGCGCGCGCGATGAACGGGGAGCTGGATTTCGAAGCCGCGCTGAAAGAGCGGGTCGGCTTGCTGAAAGGGCTCGATTGCGCAGTAATAGACACTGTTATGAGTGAGCGCATCACGTTGATGCCCGGTGGCAGGACGCTGCTGGCGACGATGAGGGCGCATGGCGCGCATGCGGTTCTGGTGTCGGGCGGGTTCACGGCCTTTGCCGGCAGGGTGGCGGCGGAACTGGGTTTCGACGAATATCGTGCCAATGTGCTGCTGGAGGAAGGCGGCAGGCTGACCGGCGAAGTGGCGCTGCCGATCCTCGGGCGCGACGCCAAGCTGCGGGCCCTGCAGGAAACCGCCGCAAGGCTGGGGATCACCCCGGAGCAGGCAATCGCGGTGGGCGATGGCGCCAACGACCTGGGCATGCTGCATATGGCCGGGATGGGAGTTGCGCTGCACGCCAAGCCCGCGGTTGCGGCGCAGTGCGCGCTGCGCATCAACCACGGCGATCTGACGGCGCTGCTCTATCTTCAGGGTTACCGGCGCGAGGATTTTGTCGATCAGGTCGGAAAACCGGCCACGGGCTGAAGCCAACCAGTGTCTTTTCTGGCGAAATTCTTCTGTTTCACCCGCATCCAACGTGCTACCGCCGGGTGGTTTTCTTCCAGCGCGCCCAGATGTACGAGCAGTGCGGTGATGGCGACCTCGGCGGCCCTGGCAGCGCCGTCATGGATTTTGACCGCCACGCCCAGGCCCCGATCGCGCAGTATCGCCACAAAGACGCCCTCGGCCCCGGTCTTGACCGCCACGCGCCCGCCCATCGCCCGCATCAGATCGGTGCAGGCGCGCCCTTCCCCGGCCACCAGGTCGGGATGCGCAACCATCGCATCGACCAGCCGCGCCGCCGCCCGGTTGCGCAGCGCTGCATCACCTGTGCGCGCGGTTGCGAAAAACGCCATTGCCCTGGCCAGGCCGCGCAGCGTGGTCGCGAAATTCGGGGCAGAACAGCCGTCAGTCGCGGCGCCGGGGCTCATGGCGGCGGTCACATCCTCGAAGGCTTCGCGCACCGCCTCCTGCACCGGGTGGTCCAGAGCGACATAGCTCCCCCCGGCCCGCAGGTGCCGGGCCAGGGTCAGGAAGCCGGCATGTTTGCCGGAACAGTTGTTGTGCAGCCGCAGGGGGTGCTGCCCGGCACGAATCAGCGCATCGCGCGCCATGCGGTCGCGTGGCTCCTGCGGGCCGCATGCCAGGGCGGAGTCGTCAAGGCCGAGCGTTTCCAGCCAGCCCTGCACGAGTCGGACATGCGTTGCGGCGGCCTGGTGCGAGGCACAGGCCAGTGCCAGTTGTTCGGAGGTGAGCCCGGCGGCATCGGCCGCGCCGCTTTCGACCAGGGGCAGGGCCTGGATCATCTTGCAGGACGAGCGGGGAAGGACCACCGCATCGGGGTTTCCCCATGCCTGCAGGATGTCGCCGGCCGCGCTGCAGATGACGGCATCGCCGACATGCAGGCTTTCCGGAAACGCGCCGCGCCGGAGTTCGACCATCGGGACTGAAGGCATCTTCCTGTTCCCTTTCGGAAATTGCGCAAAAACCCGCCAACGGCCTTTCACAAGCCGCCGTAAACACGTTAAGCTGCGCGCATCGAGTTGAAAACGGGCAAAGGCGGGAACCGCCGGCCTGCATCCGGCGCGGAGTGCGGAAGCCGGGTGCCGGCAGATGCCGAACGAAGCAGGTGCAGGCAAATGCAGCTGGAGGCTGTAAAACCGATGAAATCTGTCTTCATGGCAGGGGTCGCGGCCATCCTTCTGGTGGCGGGCTCCACGGGTGCCGGCGCGCAGCAGCGGAGCGACAAGCGCGTTGCATCCAAGGGGGACTGGGCTGTTTTCGCCGATGAAAACCCCAGATCCTGCTGGGTCGTGGCCGCTCCCAGCGAGACCGTCAACACCAAGGGCGGCCGGGTGGTTTCGGTCCGCCGGGGAGATATTCTGCTGATGGTCAGCTATATTCCCGGGCGGGGGATCAGGGGGCAGGTCTCCTTCACCGGCGGCTACCGGTTCGCCAAGGGTTCTCAGGTGCGGCTGGAGATCGGGCAGCAGACATTCCATCTGCTCACCGTGCCCGAGGACGATCCGGCCACAGCGATGCCGGAGTACGAGTTCGCCTGGACGTACTCGGAGGCCGATGACGCCCGGATCATCACGGCGATGAAGCGCGGGGCGCGTGCCATCGTGACCGGGCTGTCCTCGCGCGGGACAACGACCCGGGACACCTTCTCGCTGCTCGGGTTCACCGCCGCGGTGGAGGACGCGGCGAAGCGCTGTTCCGGCTAGGGGCCGCCCTGGCGGCACTTCTTCGGGCGGATCATCCCGTGCCGGTTCTTCCGCGCCTCTGCCGGGTGCGGGGCGGGCGGGCGGAACCGGTCGGGGGGCGGGCTGTTCCCATTTGCCGCCGGCGGCGCTATGAAAGGCGAACCCGAAACTGCCGGTGAACGCCATGACCGATACCCCGATCACGCCCGAAGTGACGGCGCTCGCCCGCCCCGTGCCGGGCGAGGCGCGCAATCTTGTCGGCAAGACGCGCGATCAGCTGCGCGCCATGCTGCTGGCCGCGGGCACGCCGGAGCGGCAGCTGCGCATGCGGGTCGGGCAGATCTGGCAGTGGATCTATCAGAAGGGCGTGCGCGATTTCGCGCAGATGACCAATCTGGCGAAAGACTACCGGGCGATGCTGGCCGAGACATTCACCATTGAACTGCCCGAGGTCGTGACCCGACAGGTTTCCGAAGACGGCACGCGCAAGTATCTGGTGAGGGTGGCCGGCGGGCACGAGGTCGAAACCGTCTATATTCCCGAAGAGGGCCGCGGCACGCTGTGCATTTCCTCGCAGGTCGGCTGCACGCTTACCTGCTCGTTCTGCCACACCGGCACGCAGCGGCTGGTGCGCAATCTGACGGCGGCCGAGATCGTCGGGCAGATCATGCTTGTGCGCGACGATCTGGGCGAGTGGCCGGCGCCGGGGCGGGCGCCGAAGAACGAGACGCGGCTGTTGTCGAACATCGTGCTCATGGGCATGGGAGAGCCGCTCTACAATTTCGAGGCGGTGCGCGATGCGATGAAGATCGCGATGGACGGCGAGGGGATCTCTCTGAGCCGCCGGCGGATCACGCTCTCGACTTCGGGGGTGGTGCCGGAGATCGCCCGCACCGCCCGCGAAATCGGCTGCATGCTGGCGGTTTCCTTCCATGCGACGACGGATCCGGTGCGCGACCGGCTGGTGCCGATCAACAGGAAGTGGAACATCGCGGCGCTTCTGGCCGCCTTGCGGGACTATCCGCGCCTGTCCAATTCCGAGCGGATCACCTTCGAATACGTGATGCTGGACGGAGTCAACGACAGCGACGAGGACGCCCGCCGGCTGGTGAAGCTGATTGCCGGCATTCCGGCAAAGATCAACCTCATCCCTTTCAACGAATGGCCCGGCGCGCCTTATCGCCGTTCGCCCGAGGCGCGGATCCGCGCCTTTGCCGACATCATCTACAAGGCCGGATATGCCAGCCCCATCCGCACCCCCCGTGGCGAGGACATCATGGCCGCCTGCGGACAGCTGAAATCGGCCACCGAGCGGGCCCGCAGGAGCCGGCGCGAGATCGCGGCAGAAGCCGGCCTCTGATCTCCGTCTTCTGCAGGGCCCCGTTCTCGGGGCCCCGTCAACGCCCGGGAATGTCGCGCCG
Source organism: Paracoccaceae bacterium (assembly GCA_026989055.1). Lineage (GTDB taxonomy): Bacteria > Pseudomonadota > Alphaproteobacteria > Rhodobacterales > Rhodobacteraceae > JAJRUE01. The sequence goes on along the minus strand of JALSKC010000003.1, from coordinate 8,043 downwards.
CCGCTCGCCGGCGCCTTCCCAGCCGTCGATCGCATCCAGCGCCTCCTGCGCGGTCTCGACGAAGCGGAACAGCTTCAGATCGTCGGGAGAGATGGTGCCGGCTTCGGCCAGGGCCTCCCAGTTGACGATCCGGTTCCAGAAGGCGCGGCCGAACAGCAGCACCGGAATCCGTTCCATGCGCCCGGTCTGGATCAGGGTGAGGCTTTCGAACAGCTCGTCCATGGTGCCGAAACCGCCGGGGAACACGGCCAGCGCCTTGGCCCGCATCAGGAAGTGCATCTTGCGGATGGCGAAATAATGGAAGTTGAAGCAGAGGTCGGGGGTCACGTATCGGTTCGGCGACTGTTCGTGCGGCAGCACGATGTTCAGACCGATCGAAACCCCGCCGGCATCCGCCGCCCCGCGGTTTCCCGCCTCCATGACGCCGGGGCCGCCGCCGGTCACGATCACGTGCTCGCGGTTCCCCTCGGCCCTGGAGCGCAGGGTCACGAGGCGGGCGAACTCGCGGGCCTCGTCGTAGTATTTCGAAAGCTCCGCCAGGGGTTTCGTTCCGGCCCTTTCCCGTTCGGTCGGGGCGGGGATGCGGGCGCCTCCGAACAGTACCACGGTCGATTCGATGCCGTAGGCCTCCATCAGCATCTCGGGCTTCAGGAGCTCCAGCTGCAGCCGCACCGGGCGCAATTCGTCACGACACAGGAAATCAGGGTCGTTGAAGGCCAGGCGGTAGGCGGGCGCGCGCGTCTGCGGGGTGTCCGGCGTGTGCCGGCTGGCCTCGACATCCTGCCGGGAACGGCGCAAGGGGTGGCGGCGCGGTTTATTGTCCATTTCCTGCTCCTCGAATTGCACGCGGCAGCCCTTCGCACTATAGGCTGCATTCGACGAAAGCCCATGATCCAGCCCGGAGAGCGCAATGTCCAACGAAAACCTCGAAGCCGCCGTCGAAGCCGCATGGGAGATGCGCGACAGCATCTCGCCTGCCACCGGCGGAGAAACCCGCGAGGCCATCGAAGAAACGCTGAACGCGCTGGATTCGGGCCGTCTGCGGGTGGCCGAGCGGCAGGAAAACGGCGACTGGCATGTAAACCAGTGGGCCAAGAAGGCGGTTCTGCTGGGTTTCCGCATCAAGGACATGGAACCCCATGACGGCGGCCCCCAGGGCGGCACCTGGTGGGACAAGGTGGACAGCAAGTTCAGGGGCTGGGGCGAGCGCGAATGGCGCAAGGCCGGCTTCCGCGCGGTGCCCAGCTGCGTGGTGCGACATTCGGCCTATATCGCCCCAGGGGTCGTGCTGATGCCCTCCTTCGTGAACCTCGGCGCCTATGTGGACGAGGGCACCATGGTCGATACCTGGGCCACCGTGGGCTCCTGCGCCCAGATCGGCAAGAACGTGCACCTGTCGGGCGGGGTCGGCATCGGCGGGGTGCTGGAGCCGATGCAGGCCGGCCCGACGATCATCGAGGACAACTGCTTCATCGGCGCGCGTTCCGAGGTGGTGGAAGGCTGCATCGTGCGCGAGGGTTCGGTGCTGGGCATGGGCGTGTTCATCGGCAGGTCCACCAGGATCGTCGATCGCGAGACCGGCGAGGTATTCTACGGCGAGGTGCCGCCCTATTCGGTGGTGGTGGCGGGCTCCATGCCCTCGAAAGGGGGCGTGAACCTCTACTGCGCGGTGATCGTCAAGCGGGTGGATGCGAAGACGCGTTCCAAGACCGCGATCAACGATCTCTTGCGGGACTGACGCCTCTGGCGGGAGTATTTTCGGACAGAAGAAGGGGATGGTGTGCCCGGAGATGACAGGAAGCCACGCCAGCAGGTCTATACGCTGCTGGTCGAGGTCGGGCGCAAGCCAGGCGACGGGCTGCCCGAGGGGGCCACGGGGGCGGCGCTGATGTGCTATGCCTCGGGCATCGACGAGGCGGAAGCGGTGCGCGAAACGGTGGCGATCCTGAAACAGGCCGACATGGCGCCGCTGGACGTCTCGGGATATGGCACGCTGGAAGAACGCCTTGCCGAGGGCCACGACATCGCCCCCGAGGAACGCGCCCTGATGGAACGCGCGCTGAAGGAAAACGCGGTGATCGTGGCACAGATGACTCCGTTTTACGACGACGGCGGATAAACGCCCCTCCCCGGCCCCGACGCAGGGCTGCCCGCCCGGATGAGCGTTCGCCACATCGCGACACCCCGGGTCCGGAGGACTCACAGATCTGGGCTGTTTCCGAACCACTTTCGGTAGAGGCGGGCGTAGGTGCCGTTTTCCTTCAGGCGCAGCAGCGCGCGGTTGACGGGCTCGGCCAGTTCGCTGCCGGAGGGCAGGGCGATTCCGTAGTTCTCGCGCTGGAAGATCGGCCCGGTCAGCTGGGCCTTTCCCTTGGTGTTTTGCACGTAATAGGCAAGGATCGGGGCATCGAAGACCACCGCATCCAGGCTGCCGGCCTCGAAGGCGTCCAGCAGGTCGGTGAGGTCGGGATAGGCCACATAGCGCAGCTCGCGGCCGTCCAGGTAATGGGCGGCGGTGGAGCCCTCGATGGTGCCGATCTGCTTGCCGTAGAGGTCGTTCACCGTCGAGACATTATTCTGGATGGCATCCACCGTGAGCACGGCGGTGATCTTGGCCACGAAGATCGAGACGATGAACAGCGAGGACAGCACCAGAACCACACCGAACAGCCGGCCGAACAGACTGCGCGGCACGCGCTCTTCGAAACCGCCGTTGACCACCAGGTTGAGCGCCCACCAGAAGGCCGGAAACAGAGCCTGTTTCGCGGGTTTGTCGAAATATTCCTGCTTGCCGCGCTCGAACCACCACATCAGCATGCCGCCGCCGAACAGCAGCGCGAAGGCCAGCGCGATGGCGCTCAGCAGATCGCGCGAGAACAGCACCCGCAGAACCGAGAGGCCGTCGCTACCGCCGGAAGCCGTCATGATCTGCAGACCGGAGGCGAATATCGGCTGGCTGAAATCCATCACCTCCTCGCGGTCGGCGGTGATCGAGATGTTGGCGATCGCCAGATCGGTCTCGCCGCTGCGGGCCCGGGCCAGCATTTCCTGAAAACTGTTGGCGCGGCGGATGGTATATTCCAGCCCCAGCTCCCTGGCCACCGCGGCCCACAGCTCGATACTGAATCCCGTATCCTGCCCGTTCTCCACCATGGAAAACGGCGGGCGGGTGACGGTACCCACCGACAGCTCCTGCGCCTGTACCGCAGGCGCCATCGCGAGCAGAAAGAGAACGGCCCAGATCGCGCGCATCGACTCCAACCCCAGTTCCGGAATTTATGGCACGCCTGACCGGCCTGCGGCAATAGAGTGGATCAGGCCCGCATTTCGCTGGCCAGGCTGCGCGATTCATAGGGCCGGAGCACCGAACCGGCCAGACGGCGATGGAGGGGAAGCGCCGAAGGCGGCAGGGGCGAAAGCATCGAGACGGCGCGCAGCACCGGCCTTGCGCCGAGCGTGCCGATGAACAGGCTTTCGACACAGGCGCCCGACAGCGAGAGGCACTCATGCTCGTCGAACAGAAACTGATGGCAGGTGACGGCCCCATCGGCCGGGCAGGGGTGCACGGCGGGATGGGCGGCCAGGCTGCCGGCCTCGGCCAGAACCGCCTCTTCGCCGAAGTGATACTCGGCATCGGGGCCGGAGATCATGAGCCGCGTGCCGGCCGTGACAACGATGTCGCGGCTCAGCCCGAAATAGGGGGCGCGCAACAGCACCGGGGTGAACGGGCCGGAGGCGGGCAGGACCTGACGGAAGGTCCAGCGGATCGGCCGTGCCGCGCCCGAGGCGGTCAGCACCACGTCGCCGCGCTGCAGCCGCTCGACAGGGCGCGGGCCGTCGGGGGTATCCACCATGGTGCCGGCGGCAATCCCGGCGGCGGGGCCGGCGGGCTCGTGGCCCTCGGCAACAGCAAGGAACGTCACGCGGGGGTCAGCCTCGCAGGGGCCAGAGGCCTCGACAATCGCGCGCAGATCGGCACCGGGCAGGGGCGGGGGCACGGGCAGGGGGACCACGGCCATGCGGGCGTTCTCCGGGCTGAAGAGCGCCAGATGGCCGGAGCGCTCCGGCCCGTCCCAGAAGATGCTCAGCCGCCAGCGTCCGCCGCCCGCCGCGGGCAGATTGTCGAGCCGGGCATAGCTGCGCGCCGGGCCCTGCCGGATTTCAACCGAGAGCGTCTCGTCGGCGTTGAGCCAAAGGGTAAGGCTGCGTTGCCAGCCGCGGGTGCTTTCGAAGGCCAGCAGCCGGGCCGGCACACGGCCGCCGCGCAACATGTCGAGTTCGGCCACGATCGTGCCGCGGGTGATCAGATCGTCACTGAACAGGGGGTTTTTGGCATCTGGCCCGCCATCTTCCGGCACGTGCAGATGACACCCCGCAAGATCGTGAAAGCCCAGCCAGCCCATCACCGGAAGCCCGTTTTCCGCACCTGGCAGCCTTGTGCCATGCCTGCATGTCTCCTCTCGGCCGGGCAGGCTGGGATAAGCGAAAGAAGGCGTCATGCGCGCCCGTGATGTTGGTATTCCGCTCGATCGGGGCCTGTTTGCGGCCCCCGCCCTGCCTCGGACTTGTGGTTTTGCCCGATCATGCAGCACTGCGGCGGTTTTTGTTAACCGGTTGAACTCGGCGGGGCGATATCGCAGGAGGAGTGTAGCGAAACCGCCACAAGTAGTTGCGGGCCATCCCGGCCCGGATCGGGGGAGAGATGACGAGCAACGCGACCGACCCGGTGGAACTGACCGCACGCCTGGTGCGCTGCCCTTCCGTGACACCGCAGGACGCGGGCGCACTGGAGGTGGTGCGCGAGGTTCTGGAAGGCGCGGGCTTTGCCTGCCACAGGGCCGACCGGGCCGGAACAGGCAATCTTTTCGCCCGCTGGGGCGACAGGGGGCATGCCCGCACGCTGGGCTTCAACGGCCATACCGATGTGGTCCCCGTGGGCGATGCCGCAGCCTGGAGCGCCGATCCGTTCGGCGCCGAAATCCGCGACGGCCTGCTGTGGGGGCGCGGTGCGGTGGACATGAAATCTGGCGTCGCCGCCTTTGCCGCGGCGGCTGCCGATTTCGTGCACACCAGCCCGCCCGATGGCGCGATCATCCTGGCGATTACCGGCGACGAGGAGGGAGAGGCCGAGCACGGCACCCGCGCCCTGCTTGACTGGATGGATGCCAACGGCGAGGCCATGAGCGCCTGCATCGTGGGCGAGCCCACCTCGCGGGCGCGTTTCGGCGACATGATGAAGATCGGGCGGCGCGGCTCCATGAGTGCCTGGCTCACGGCGCGGGGGGTGCAGGGGCACACCGCCTATCCGCATCGCGCGAAAAACCCGGTCTCGGCCATGGCACGGCTGATCGACAGGCTGGCCTCGCGCCGGCTGGACGAGGGCACCGCCCATTTCGACGCCTCCACCCTCGCCCCCACCACCATCGACACCGGCAACCCGGCCACCAACGTGATTCCGGCCGAGTGCCGCGCCACCGTCAACATCCGCTTCAACGATGCCCATTCCGGCGCCAGCCTCACCGCATGGCTTGAGGAAGAGGCCCGCCGGGTGGAAGAGGAAACCGACACGGACCTGGAAATGAAGGTGAAGATTTCGGGCGAGAGCTTCCTCACCCCGCCCGGCGCGCTTTCCGATCTGGTGGCCAATGCGGTGGAGGCCGAATGCGGCCTGCGGCCCGAGATGTCCACCTCGGGCGGCACCTCCGATGCGCGGTTCATCAAGGATCATTGCCCGGTAGTGGAATTCGGGCTGGTGGGGCGCACCATGCATCAGGTGGACGAGCGTGTGGAGGTCGAGCAGATCCGCCGGCTCAAGGCTGTCTATTCGCGGATTATCAGTGACTATTTCAGGTAGAATCAGGCCCCTTCTGATCGTGATGGTGAAAGAGCCCCGGGCCGGGCGGGTCAAGACGCGGCTGGGGCGCGAGATCGGGATGAGCGCCTCGGCCTGGTGGTTCCGGCACCAGGCCCGGGCGCTGCTGCGGCGGGTGGACGACCGGCGCTGGGACATCGCCCTGGCCGTCACCCCGGACCGCGAAGGCATGGCCAGCCGCTTCTGGCCGGCCCAACTGCCGCGCCTGCCGCAGGGCGGGGGCGATCTGGGGGCGCGCATGGCACGGCTGTTGCGCCCCGCGCGCGGGCCGGTGGTGCTGATCGGCGCCGACATTCCGGCGGCAGGCCGGGCGCAGGTGGCCCGGGCCTTTGCCACGCTTCGCGGCCACGATGCGGTGATCGGCCCGGCCGAGGACGGTGGCTTCTGGCTGGTGGGACTGCGCCGGGGGGCAATCGCCCCGCGCGACCTGTTCGAGGGGGTGCGCTGGTCGGGCGAACACGCCCTGTCCGACAGCCTGGCCACCATGGGCGGCCTGCGGGTGGCGCTTGTCGATCGGTTGCGTGACGTGGACAGAGCCGCCGATCTTTGAGCGCGACGACGCCGGCGGAAAATGCTAGGCGGACGAAATGACACGAATCCCCAGCAAAGAACAGATCCTCGCCTGGATCTCCGACAACCCGGCAAAGACCTCCAGGCGCGATATCGCGCGCGCCTTCGGCATCAGGGGGGCGGAGCGGATCGAGCTCAAGCGTCTTCTCAGGGAGATGGAGGAAGAAGGCCACATGCGCAAACGGCGCAGGACTTTCCGCGAGGCGGGCAGCCTGCCGCCGGTGGCCGTCGTTCAGGTGCTGCCCCCTGATGCACAGGGGGATCTTTTCGCCGAACCGCTGGAATGGGCCGGCGAGGGCGCCCCGCCGCGCATCCTGCTGGTGCTGCGCCGTTCGGATCCGGCGCTGGGCGAGGGTGACAGGGTGCTGGCCCGGCTTACTGCCGTGCAGGAGGAGGATCACGCCTACGAGGGCCGGGTGATCCGGCGTATCGGCAGCGGGCCGCGCAAGGTTCTGGGCGTCTTCCGGGCCGGCGCCGAGGGCGGGCGGATCGTGCCCATCGACCGCGGCGCCGAGCGCGAATGGCAGGTGGCAGCGCAGGCCGCCGCCGGGGCCCGCGACGGAGAGCTTGTGGAGGCCGAGCAGACCGGCCCGAGGGGGCGGCTGGGCCTGCCGCAGGCGCGCGTCACCGCCCGGCTGGGCGATCCCACCGCGCCGAAAGCGGTTTCACTGATCGCCATCCACCAGCACGGCATCCCCGACGAATTTCCCGATCCGGCACTGTCCGAAGCGCAAGAGGCACGCCTCGGCCCGCTTGACGGGCGCGAGGACCTGCGCGCGCTGCCGCTTGTCACCATCGACCCGGCCGATGCCCGGGACCATGACGATGCCGTCTGGGCGACCCCGGATGACGATCCGGCCAACCCCGGCGGCCATGTCGTCTGGGTGGCGATCGCCGATGTGGCCCATTACGTGCGCCCCGGCTCCGCGCTTGACCGCGAGGCGCGCCGGCGGGGCAACTCCACCTATTTCCCCGACCGGGTGGTTCCGATGCTGCCCGAGCGCCTCTCGGGCGATCTGTGCTCCTTGCACGAGGGGGCCGAACGGGCCTGCATCGCGGTGCGCATGGTGCTGGACGCCCATGGCAACAAGCTGCGCCACCGGTTCGTGCGCGGGGTCATGCGCTCGGCCGCGTCGCTGAACTACCGGCAGGTTCAGGAGGCCCATGACGGACAGCCGGATGAGCACACTTCCCCTTTGTCAGAGACTGTCATCGAGCCGCTTTACGCCGCCTATGCCGCCCTCGGAGAGGCCCGCCGGAAACGCCAGCCGCTGGATCTGGACCTGCCCGAGCGCAAGATCGTCCTCGACGACAGCGGCAAGGTGGTATCGGTGGCATTGGCCGAGCGGCTGGACGCGCACCGGCTGATCGAGGAGTTCATGGTGCTGGCCAACGTGGCCGCCGCCGAAGAACTGATCCGCCGCCGGCAACCGCTGCTGTTCCGAGTGCATGAGGAGCCCGCCGCCGAGAAGCTGGAAGCGCTGCGCGAAGTGGCCGAGGCCTCGGGCTTTTCACTGCCCAGGGGGCAGGTGCTGCACACCCGCCACCTCAATGCGCTGCTTGCCCGGGCCAGGGGCACGGAGTTTGACGAACTCATCAAT
>JALSKC010000002.1 GCA_026989055.1 Paracoccaceae bacterium | reverse complement strand
GCCGTCATCCGCCCGATCCCGCGCCGCTCCGCACCGCCGCCGCTTGACCGTGACGCCTGCCGGCGCCGCAACAGGATCGAGCGCTTCTTCTCGAAACCCGAGCATTTCAGGGCCATGGCCACACGATCCGAAAAACACGACGCCAACTTCCCCGCCCTCGTCAAACGCGCCGCAACACGGCCGCAACACGCATCTGCCGGTTGCGCTTTCACGAGACGCCGCCCCGGGGCAGAGGGGAGCGGGGCGGCGGTTTCAGGCGTGGCCGCCCTCGCCACCACGCTCCGCGGGCGCTCGCCCGCCCCGTCTGTGGCGCTCCCTGGCCAGGGCGCTCAGGCCGAAATCGTCGAGAATCGCATAAAACCCCGGCAGCACGAACAGCACGATCAGCCCCGCCGCGATCAGGCCGAAGGCCAGACTGGCCACCAGCGGAATCAGGATCTGCGCCTGCAGGCTGGTTTCCGTGAGCAGCGGCAGAAGGCCGGCCAGGGTCGTCAGCGAGGTCAGAAAGATCGCCCGGAAACGCGCCCGCGCCGCACGGCCCGCCGCTTCGGCAACGCTCCGCGCCGTGCCGCCTTCATGCTTCACGAAGCCGATCAGCAGGATCGAGTTGTTCACCGCGACCCCGGCCAGCGCCACATAGCCGAGCATCGAGGGCATCGAGAAATCGAGCCCCATCGCCATATGCCCGAAGATCGGCCCTGTCAGCGAAAGGGGAATGATCATCATCACCACCACAGGTTCGACATGGGAGCGGAACAGGAAGCTGAGCAGGAGGAAGACCCCGCCCAGCCCGATCGCGAAACCCTTCAGCATGGATTTCTGGGTTCTGACCGCCTCGGCGCGCTGGCCCTCCACATCCAGCCTGATCCCGGGATGACGCTCCAGCAGCCCAGGCACGAAACGGGAAAGCGTGTCGGAAACGATGGCATCGGCATTCGCGATCCGGGTGTCGATGGTGCCCTGCACGGTGACCGTGCGCACCCCCTCCTCGCGGTTGATGCGGGCATAACCCTGCCCCGTTTCCACATGCGCCACCACGGAAAGGGGCACCAGCGTGCCATCGGGGCGGATGACGGTGAAATCGTCGATGCTGCGCCGGCGCGCACGCGCCCGGTCTTCCAGTTCGGCCGTGACCTTCAGCTGCTGGCCGTTCACCTGCATCTCGCTGACCGTCACCCCCTGCCAGGCGGCACGCAGGGACTCGCCGACCAGCCCGGCCGTAACCCCCATCGGCCCGGCGCTCTCCTTCAGGGTGATGCGCATTTCGCGCTTTCCGGGGCGCAGGTCGTCCATTACCGATGTCATCCCCCGATACTGCCACAGCCAGTCCTGCAATTCGCGCGATGCCACCTTGAGCCTTTCCAGATCCTCCCCCTTCAGCCGCATGTCGATGTCGATCCCGGCAGGACCGATGGTGGCCTCGTCATATTTCAGGGCGATGGCATCGGCCACCTCTCCCGTCGCCTCGCGCCAGCGGGCCATGATCGCGTCGGGGCGGATGTTGCGCTGCGACGAGGGCAGAAGGTCGACGCTGACCGTCGCCACATGCGCCCCGCTCTCGAAGGCATCGCGGTTCTCCCCGTAAAAGACCGTCACGTGGCGGACCAGATCGGCTCCCCCCGGCTGCTGCGCAGAGAGCTCTGCGTTGACCTCCTCAAGCCCGGCCTGCAGCTGCGCCACGACCTCCCGGGTGCGCGAAAGGGGCGTTCCCTGGGGAAGCAGCACCCGGGCCACGATGGTATCGCCGTCGAGCTCGGGAAAGGCGGTGAACTTCAGATGCCCGCCGGCCAGCATGCCCACGGCCACCAGAAGCAGGGCGAAGGCGGCTCCGGTGACCGCATAACGCCAGCGGATGGCCAGATCGGCCAGCGGCCCGACAAGGCGCTCGCGCATGAAGTCCATCGTCGCCTCCACACCGCGGGCGACGGCCCCGCGGCTCGGCGGCCTGTCCAGTGCGTGCAGGAGGTGGCGCGGCAGGATCAGAAAGGCCTCGATCAGCGATACCGAAAGCACGAACAGCATCACGACCGGTACCACCCGCAGCACCGCGCCAAGATCGCCGGCAAGAAATGCCAGCGATCCGAAGATCATGGCCGTGGTGGCGAAGGAGGCCAGCACATTGGGAAAGACCTGGCGCGCGCCCTCCACGGCGGCGTCGAAGGCGCTTTCGCCGCAGCCGCGCCGCCGGGCGATGTTTTCGGCGATCACGATCGCATCATCCATCAGCAGGCCGATCACGATCAGAAGCCCCAGGGTCGTCATCAGGTTCAGCGAATGGCCCGTCAGCGCCATCAGGGCGAGCCCGCCCATCATCGACACCGGCAACCCCATCGCCACCCAGAAGGAAAACCGCAGCCCGAAGAACAGCCACAGCACCAGCAGGACGAGCCCGAGCCCCTGAACCCCGTTCACCACCACAAGCTGCAGCCGCTCGCGCACGACACTGGCACCGTCGGCGGCGATTTCCAGCTCCACCCCGGCAGGCACCCGCTGCCGCTCGGCGGCCAGAAACTCTCCGAGCGCATCGATGACCCGCAGGCTGTCATCGGCCCGGGTCTTGGAGATGTCCAGATAGGCCGCAGGGCGGCCGTTGAAGAATATCGCGTCATCCCCGGTCTCGAAACGTTCGGTGATCTCGGCAATATCGCCCAGCCGCACCTGCCCGCCGGCGGGCGAGGAATGCACGATCAGCGCGGCGAGCTCCTGCACGCTGCGGCGCTCTTCGCTCACCCGGATCAGCAGCGTTTCCGTCCCGGTCTCGATGCTGCCGGCCGGCAGATCGAGGCTGCCACTCCTGATTGCCCGTGCCACATCGGAAATCGACAGGCCGAACTGCCGCAGCGCCTGCTCGCGCAACCCCACATGCAGCTCGCGGGTGGAAAAGCCCCTGGTCTCCACCTTCGGGATGTCGCCTCGAAGCAGCATCCGGGCGCGGATGCCCTCGGCCAGATCCTTCAGCCCGGTGCGGCTCTGCGGGCCGGTGATGGCCACCGAGGCCACGAATTCCGTCAGCCCCAGCGCCTTGATCCGGGGGGGCTCGGCACGCTCCGGGAAATCCGCGATCGCCTCGATCTCGGACTTCACCTCGGCAACGAATGGCTGGTATTCCCCGCCTTCGCGCATCCTGACAATCGCCCGGGCGAGACCTTCGCGCGCCTCGCAGGAATGGGTATCGATCCCGGAAACCGCGGCAAGCGCGTTCTCGATTCGCTCGCAGATGGCGGTCTCCACATCTTCCGGCCGGGCGCCGGGGTAGGCCACCGTGACCTCGACCTCGCTCAGCCCGGGCTGCGGAAAGGTCTCGCGCAGCAGCGCAGGCGCCGCCAGAAGGCCGCTCAGCAGGAACAGAACCATCACCAGGTTGGCGATGGTCTGGTGCGCGGCGAAATAGCGGATCACCTGCCGGCCTCCAGGCTGCGCAACCACCGGGAGAGGGCCTCATCGCGGACCGGAGACAGCAGCATCCCCTCGATCGCCGGGGACAGGGCGCTCACCACGATCCGCGCTCCTTCCTCGATTCCGTCGCCGACGAGCGCCACCTCGTCCCGCACAAAGGCGGGCCGGACGGGGACACGCTTCAGGCGATCGTCTTCATCGGCCAGCAGGACATGCCCGTCGCGCAGGGCGCTGCGTGGAACGATGATCCCCGGGCGCGGGGTGCCACGCAGCACCGCTTCCACGAACATGCCCTTGGCCAGCGGCGGCCGCCGGCCGGGCGCGGCGGCCTCGTAGGCCGTGTCCACCCGCAAAATCACGCCCAGGGTTCCGGCCTTCTGGTCGATCCGGTCGCTGACACGTTCAAGCCGGGCAGGCCATGTCACGACTTCGTCATCCAGGCGCAGCCGCACCTCCGCCTCCAACCCGAGATCCCGCAGATGGGTGGTCATCGCCGCGGGGGAAAACGCGAGGGAGCGCCCCGCCGGCGCGCCGGCACGCATGAGCGCCAGCATGTCGGCTATGGAAACCTGGGCCTCGACCTCGGCGGCATCAACACCGTCGAGAACGGCCACCGCCCGGCCTGTCCGAACGAACTGCCCCACCTCGACCGAAACCTCTGCCACACGGGCGGTGAAGGGCAGAACCAGCGTGCTTCGTTCGAGGTTGAGGCGCGCCGTCGCAAGGCTGGCACGATGAACCGAGATCTGCTCTTCCTGCACCCGGCGCTGGGTGGGAAGCAGGGCCAGCGCGCCTTCCAGGTTCTGCAGCCTCTGGCGTTGTGCCAGCCAGGCGGCACGTGCCTTGTCGAGCGAGGCCTGGCTGGCGGCCCCGCGGCCGGCCAGCGCGCGCAGCCGCTCCAGCTCCGTCTCCCGGATCTCCATCACCTTGCGCTCGATTTCCAGTGCCGCGCGCTGATTCCTCTCGGAAACGTCTATTTCTGCCAGCCGCGCCTCTGCCGCGCGGATGTTGGCCTCGGCCCGGGCGATCGCCAGGCGATGGTCCGCATCCGAAAGGCGCAGCAGAACCGCTCCTTCAGGCAGGATCTCCCCCTTCTGCAGATCCGGGTTCACATATTCGGCCGTGCCCGGAACCTGCGGTATTGCCTCGAAGCTTCGGGCAGGGCGCACCAGCCCGTAGCCGGTGATCTGCGGTTGCAGGAACGCAGGCCGTGCCGGGACGACGCGCACCGGGACGGCGCGTTCGGCCAGGGGAACCCGCTCGGGAAGGGGACGGCTGGAAATGATGAAGGCAAGCACGGCGATGCCGGCCGCAACCAGCGGGGCAGTGATCAGGATCAGCCTGAGTGCAGGTTTCATGTCGGTCTCCGGAACGGCAGCCTCGGCCACGCTCGCGGAATTATGTTATAGTATTATAACTTTCAACCCCTTTCCTGCGCTTCCACCGCAATTCCGCCTTCCGGGAGGGGCGGAACGCCACCCCGGGCAGGCATCGCCGGCCGGAATGCAGAAGGCCCCCGCCACGGCGGGGGCCCTCCGGACTTCCTGCCACCGGGGTCCGGCTACAGGCCGGTGCTGACGTCGATGGTATTGCCCTCTTCCAGCGTCACATAGGCCTTCTTCACATCCTTGCGCCGGCCGGGCCGCCCGCGAAAGCGCTTGGTCTTTCCCTTGGTGATGACGGTGTTCACCGCCTTCACCTTGACGCCAAAGAGGCTTTCGACCGCCGCCTTGATCTGCGGCTTGTTCGCCTCCATCGCCACCTCGAACACGACCGCACCATGTTCGGAAGCCATCGTGGCCTTTTCGGTGATGACCGGCTTGCGGATCACGTCGTAATGTTCGGGCTTCGCGCTCATTTCAGTCGAGCCTCCAGTGCTTCGATCCCCGCCCTGGTGATCACCAGCGTGTCACGCCTGAGGATGTCATAAACATTCGCGCCGGCCGAAGGCAGAACGTCCAGCCCGTCGATATTGGCGGCGGCGCGCGCGAAATTGGCGTTCACCTCGGCCCCGTCGATGACCAGGGCGCGTTTCCAGCCCCGGGCCTTGACGGCTCTCGCCAGAACCGCCGTCTTCGGCTCCTCCAGCTCCGCCGCTTCCAGGACGACCAGTTCGCCCGCCTTCGCCTTGGCGCTGAGCGCATGCCGCAGCCCCAGCTTGCGGAACTTCTTCGGCAGGTCATGGGCATGACTGCGCGGAACCGGCCCCTTGTAGACACCACCCTTGCGGAAGATCGGCGCGTTGCGGTCGCCATGACGCGCCCCGCCGGTGCCCTTCTGACGGTAGATCTTCTTCTTCGAGTAGCTGGTCTCGGAGCGGGTCTTGACCTTGTGCGTCCCCTGCTGGGCCCGTGCGCGCTGCCAGCGGACAACCCGATGCAGGATGTCGGCGCGCGGCTCCAGCCCGAAGATCGCATCGTCGAGCTCGACCGATCCGGCCTTCCCGCCGTCCAGTTTGATGGCTTCAGCTTTCATTGCTCTGGCCTCCTTCGGCGGCATCGCCCGCGGCCCCTTCGGCCCCTGCGGTTTCCTCTGCCGCCCTGCTTGCGCCTTCCCCGGCCGCCTTCAGCCCCGCCGGCAGCGGAACGCCCTCGGGCAGCGGCTTCTTCACCGCGTCCTTGATCGTGACCCAGCCGCCCCTGGAACCGGGCACGGCCCCCTTGACCATGATGATGCCGCGCTCGACATCCGTCTTGACCACCTGCAGGTTCTGGGTGGTGACGCGCACCGCCCCCATGTGCCCGGCCATCTTCTTGCCCTTGAACACGCGCCCCGGGTCCTGACACTGGCCGGTGGAGCCGTGCGAGCGATGGCTGATCGACACCCCGTGGCTCGCCCGCAGGCCGCCGAAGTTGTGCCGCTTCATCGCCCCGGCGAATCCCTTGCCGATCGAGGTGCCGGACACGTCCACATACTGCCCCTCGGCATAGTGATCGGCGGTGATCTCCGCCCCCACTTCGATCAGGTTTTCCGGGTCCACCCGGAATTCCGCGATCTTGCGCTTGGGCGCCACCTTCGCCCGGGCGAAATGGCCGCGCATGGCCTTGGAAACCCGCTTGGCCTTGGCAGTGCCGGCACCGAGCTGAACGGCGCAGTAGCCATCCCTTTCGGGCGTGCGCTGCGCCACGACCTGCAGGTTGTCGAGCTGAAGGACGGTCACGGGAACCTGCTTCCCGTCCTCCATGAACAGGCGGGTCATGCCCACCTTTCTTGCAATTACACCAGAGCGCAACATGTCTGATTGCCCCTCTTATACCTTGATCTCGACGTCCACGCCGGCAGCGAGGTCGAGCTTCATCAGCGCGTCCACGGTCTGGGGCGTCGGATCCACGATGTCGAGCAGCCGCTTGTGGGTGCGGATCTCGAACTGCTCGCGCGACTTCTTGTCGATGTGCGGGCCGCGCAGCACGGTATATTTCTCGATCTTGTTCGGAAGCGGAATCGGCCCGCGCACACCGGCGCCGGTCCGCTTGGCGGTGTTCACGATTTCCTGGGTGCTGGCATCCAGCACGCGGTAATCGAAGGCGGTCAGCCGGATACGGATGTTCTGGCTTTGGATGGCCATGTGACTTGCCTTTCGCGGCTTGGGGTCGAAAGACAGGGGGCGTGTGCCCGCCCCCTGAACCGGACCCGTGTTGTCCTTACTCGATGATCTTCGACACGACGCCCGATCCGACGGTGCGCCCGCCCTCGCGGATGGCGAAGCGCAGGCCCTCTTCCATCGCGATCGGCGCGATCAGCTCGACCGAGAACTTCAGGTTGTCGCCC
>JALSKC010000001.1 GCA_026989055.1 Paracoccaceae bacterium | reverse complement strand
CTTCTCGAAACCCGAGCATTTCAGGGCCATGGCCACACGATACGAAAAACACGACGCCAACTTCCCCGCCCTCGTCAAACGCGCCGCAACACGAATCTGGTTGCGCGCTTATGAGTCGGTGACCTAGGCTCCTTCACCCTGCCGGCTGCGCCCCGGGCGGTGCGCAACCGACCGCCCCACAGGGGGCGCAGGGGGCGTGCACAGAGGGCGGGGCAGCGCCCTTGTGCGTGCCGCGCGTTCCATGTTCGCGCGGCCTTACCGCTTGAGCGCCAGCGCCGGAGAGAGCACGTCCATTTCCAGCGCCTTGCCGACCGCGTAGTTCGTCAGCTTCCCGGCATGCACGTTCAGCCCGGCCAGCAGATGCGGATCGTCCTCGCCGGCCTTGCGCCAGCCCTTGTCGGCCAGCGCCAGCATGTAGGGCATGGTGGCGTTGGTCAGCGCAATCGTCGCGGTGCGCGCCACGGCACCCGGCATGTTGGCCACGCAGTAGTGCATGATCCCGTCCACCTCGTAGATCGGGTCCTGATGGGTGGTGGGGCGCGAGGTTTCGAAACAGCCGCCCTGATCGATCGCCACATCCACCAGCGCCGCACCCGGTTTCATCAGGGTCAGATCGGCCCGGCTCACCAGCTTGGGCGCCGCCGCACCGGGGATCAGCACCGCGCCCACCACCATGTCGGCGGCATGGACCAGTTCCCTGGTGTTGCCTTCCGAGGCGTAGGACGTCCTGAACAGGCTTCCGAACACGTCGTCCAGGTAGCGAAGCCGTGCCAGCGAGCGGTCCAGCACCGTCACATCCGCGCCCATCCCGGCGGCCACCCGCGCGGCATTGGTGCCCACGACACCACCGCCGATCACGACCACCCGCGCCGGGCCGACCCCGGGCACCCCGCCCATCAGCACGCCGCGCCCGCCGTTGGCCTTTTGCAGGGTCCAGGCCCCGACCTGCGGCGCCAGCCGCCCGGCGACCTCGCTCATCGGCGCCAGCAGCGGCAGGGCGCCGCGCTCGTCGGTCACGGTTTCATAGGCGATCGCGGTCACGCCGCTTTCCAGCAGGTCGCGGGTCTGCTCCGGGTCCGGCGCCAGGTGCAGGTAGGTGAACAGAACCTGGCCCTCGCGCAGCATCCTGCGCTCGACCGCCTGGGGTTCCTTGACCTTCACGATCATCTCCGCCCAGGCGAAGACTTCCTCGGCCGTGTCGGCGATGGCAGCTCCGGCGGCGGCATAGTCCGCATCCGGGAAACCGGCCCCCGCGCCGGCGCCCTTCTGCACCATCACTTCATGGCCATGGCGGATCGCCTCCCGGGCGGCATTCGGGGTCATGCCGACCCGGAATTCCTGGGGCTTGATCTCCTTCGGGCAACCGATCTTCATTTCGTTCTCCGCTGATTTGCGGCAATGATCGCGCAAAAGTTTCGGGAATGTTTTGAAAAGCGGCTGGAACTTTCCCTGGAATTGTGAAGAAAGTTCGATCAGGAAGGCAGAAACGGAAATAAAACCCTCATATGAATGATATTGACAGCATAGACTGCCGAATACTCCAGGTTTTGCAGAAGGATGGCAGAATCACCAACGCCAATCTGGCCGAACGCGTGAACCTGTCGCCTTCGGCCTGCCATCGCCGGGTTCACCGGCTGGAACGGGCCGGATACATACGCGATTACGTGGCGCTGCTCGATCCGCGGCTGATGGGCCGGCCGACCACGGTTTTCGTCGAGATCACGCTGTCGGGGCAGGCCGACGAGGTGCTCGAGGCATTCGAGCGTGAGGTGGCGCGCATCCCCGACGTGCTGGAATGCCACCTGATGGCCGGCACCGCCGACTACCTGCTGAAGGTGGTGGCCTTCGACACCGAGCATTTCGCCCGGATCCACCGCAGCCGCCTGGCCAAGCTGCCCGGCGTCGCCCAGCTGCATTCCAGATTCGCGCTCAAGACAGTTTTCAAGACGACCGCCCTGCCGATCTAGCTCCGGCCGACAGCGGCCGGGCGGGGCAGGGCGGCATGCCGGCCCGGTCCGTTTCCACGCCCCCGTTCCACGCCCCCGCACGCCCCCGAACGACAGACCCCCGGGCCTTCACCCGGGGGTCGTCTGCGGCGGGCTGGCCCGCCGGTCTGTCCGGGGCGCTCTAGAGCAGCCCTTCGCGCTGTGCCTTCTTGCGCGCCAGCTTGCGGGCGCGCCGGATGGCCTCGGCCTTCTGGCGGGCACGCTTTTCGGACGGTTTCTCGTAATGCTGCTTGAGCTTCATCTCGCGAAACACGCCC
Source organism: Paracoccaceae bacterium (assembly GCA_026989055.1). Taxonomy (GTDB): domain Bacteria; phylum Pseudomonadota; class Alphaproteobacteria; order Rhodobacterales; family Rhodobacteraceae; genus JAJRUE01. The sequence continues at coordinate 33,791 of JALSKC010000001.1, read as the reverse complement.
TCGCGCTGGAGCTTCTTCTTCAGGGCACGAAGCGCCTGATCGACATTGTTGTCGCGAACAGTGACCTGCATGTGGTTGTCACCACCTTTCCGGGTTCGAGTTGCAAGAATATGCAGGAGGCGCCCTATAGCAGTGCCGGCGATTCTTGTCTATAGCTGCTCTGGCCCGTAGCTGCCCCGGATATGCAGGGAGCCGTCCGATGTCCGACGGAAACGCCGAACAACGCCCCCCCGCCGAGCGTCTTCTGGATGCGGCGCTGGTGCATGTGCCCTTCGACGGCTGGTCCGAGGCGACGCTGGCCGCGGGAGCGCGCGATGCCGGCATCGACATCGCCCGGGCCAGGGCGCTGTTTCCGCAGGCCGGGGTCGACCTGGCCGCCGCCTTCCACCGGCGTGGCGATGCGGCGATGGCGGCGCGGTTGCGGGGGGCCGATCTTTCGGCGCTGCGTTACAGCGAGAGGGTGGCCGAGGCGGTGAAGATCCGCCTGGAGGTGGCCGGCGACAGGGAGGCGGTGCGCGCCGCCTGTGCCCTGTTCGCGCTGCCCCCGAACGCTCCCCGGGGCGCGCGGCTGATCTGGGGAACCGCCGATGCGATCTGGAATGCGCTCGGCGACGGCTCGGACGACATCAACTGGTATTCCAAACGCGCAATCCTGTCGGGGGTCTACGGCTCGGCGGTGCTCTACTGGCTTGGCGACAAGTCGGAAGGCGATGCCGATACCCGGGCCTTCATCGACCGGCGCATCGAGAACGTGATGCAGTTCGAAAAGGTGAAAACCCGGGTCCGCGCCAATCCGGTTCTGGGCAGGCTGCTGGCCGTGCCCGAGGCGTTTCTTGGCCGCATCAAGGCCCCGTCGGGCCATCGCCGCGATGACCTGCCCGGCCACTGGAACGAAGAGGCACAGGAAGGCAAATGACACTCCCCGGAGCCATGCGCGCGGTCGAGATCGCGCAGCCGGGCGGGCCCGAGGTGCTGCGCCTTGTGGAGCGCCCGCTGCCGCAGCCCGGCCATGGCGAGATCCTGATCCGAGTGGCCTTTGCCGGGATCAACCGCCCCGACCTGCTGCAGCGCGCCGGCGCCTACGCACCGCCGCCCGCCGCTTCCGACCTGCCGGGGCTGGAGGCCGCCGGCACCGTGGCCGCCATCGGCCCCGGCGTCAGCGACCGGGCCGTGGGCGATGAGGTCTGCGCCCTGCTGCCCGGCGGCGGCTACGCAGAATATGCGGTGACTCCGGCCGCCCATGCCCTGCCGGTGCCGGCCGGCATGGGCCTGCGCGAGGCCGCCTGCCTGCCGGAAACCTTCTTCACCGTCTGGTCCAACGTGTTCATGCGCGGTGGGCTGAAAGCCGGCGAGCGCTTTCTGGTGCACGGCGGCTCCTCGGGCATCGGCACCACCGCGATCCAGCTTGCCAGCGTCTTCGGCGCGCGGGTCTTTGCCACTGCCGGGACGGACGAGAAATGCGCCGCCTGCGTATCCCTTGGCGCCGAGATGGCGGTGAACTACCGAGAGGGCGACTTCGTCGAGATGATGCGTGCCGAGGGTGGCGCCGACCTGATCCTCGACATGGTGGGCGGCGACTATATCGGGCGCAACATCCGGGCGCTGGCCGATGACGGGCGGCTCGTGCAGATCGCCTTTCTGCAGGGGCCGAAGGCCGAGCTGAACTTCGCCCAGATCATGACCCGCCGGCTGACGATCACCGGCTCGACCCTGCGCCCGCAATCGGACCTTGCCAAGGCGCGCATCGCCGCCGAGCTGCGCGCCCATGTCTGGCCGTTGCTGGAAAGCGGGCGCGTCGCGCCGGTGATGGACTCGGAATTTCCGCTGGAACAGGTGCAGGCCGCACATGAGCGGATGGAAGGCTCGCAGCATGTGGGCAAGATCGTGCTGCGGCTGGCCGGCTGAGGATGTGAGCTGCGGGCGTGATTCGCATCTGTGGCGGTCGGTCGTGGACAATAACGCGCTTTTCCGGGGATTGTTTCGCCTCTCCGGGCGGACTTTCCCGCAGGCGGCACCGTTCGCGCGCGCTGACAGGCAGGTTCCGCCGCTGCCGGCGTGACGAGGAAATACCCGCAAATCAGCGCCGTTCGTGCCCTTCGCGCGGGAGATTCCTGCCGGAGGGGGCTCCCGCACGGGCCCGCCAGCAGGCCGCGACAGGCCCGCAACGGGCGTGGCGCGCCTTTCCGGCCCGGAAGGAAACACTGCGTTTTGCGGCACGGGCTTGCGCAACCGGCCCGGATTGGGGCATCAACATGGCCGAAATGTGGCGCCGGCATGGGCATGGCATTGAGGCACAACGGGCGGCAGAACGGGCCGCACATCAGGGCATATCGAGACCGCATATCGCAAGACCGCGTATCGAGTGACAATTTCCGGAGGGGACATGAAACGCCTTGCAATCGACCGTCGTGCGCTTGCCGACCTTGCGAAACCGCTGGCGGTGGCGCTGGCGCTTCTGGCCGGAGGGGTGGCTCCGGCGGCATCGGCCACCGTGACGGTGACCTATCAGGGCAGCGGGCCGTTCGGCTCGCCCAACCTGTCGCGCTACCTGGAGATCAGCTCTTCCGGCTATTCCGGCGGCGTCTTCGCCGGGCCGTTCCGGCTGACGGGCACCGGGGGGCTGGGGAATTTCGTTGCCTTCTGCGTCGATCTGGCGAAATTCCTGACCAGCGGCACCACCTACACGACCGCCGCGAGCTCCGGCTACGGCGCGCTGGTCGATTCGAATATCGACAAGCTGTTCAGCACCGCCTATGCGGGGATCTCCACCCGGATCCAGGGGGCGGCGTTTCAGCTCGCCCTGTGGGAGATCATCTCGGACAGCTCCAGCGGCTTCGATCTCGCCGGCGGTTCCTTCAGCGTGGTGAACGCCCCGTACAGCGCGGCGGTGATCGGTCAGGCGAACAGCTACCTCGCCGCTCTTGCCGGGGCGTCCGGCGGGGGGTACCGACTGACCTATCTGAATTCCCCCCGCGGCCAGAACCTGGTGACGGTTTCGCCGGTGCCGCTGCCGGCGGCGGCGGGGTTGCTGGGGGCGGGGCTGCTGGCCCTGGTCGGGGTGCGCCGCTTCCGTCGGCGCTGAAGGCCCGCTGCCGGTGCGGGGGCTGCCGGCAGCGGGTCGACAGGCCTTCTGCAGAGACAGCTGCGGCGCCAACCGGCTGGCGGGTGATGCAGCCGACAGTCGGCGGGGATGCCGCGATCAGCGGATCGGGGCGAGCAGCGCGTCCTGCAACGTGCAGTCACGGCGGGCATCAGCCCCGCAGCGCCGCGGCGAGAGGCTGTCGCGCTCGAGGCACAGGCGGACCTCCTGGATACGGCCTGCCTTGCAGGTGACGGTGACCTGATCGGCTTCCAGGCCGGGGTTGGCTTCCAGGAACGCCTCTTCCACCACGCGTGCGGGCAGGCGCACCGGCTGGCGCAGTCGGCGCAGCAGCTGCGGGCGGGCCACGGCTTCGTAGGCGGTGCGGGCCAGGGAGAGATAGGCGGCCCCGTCCAGCCCCGAGCAGCGCCCGTGCTTCTTCCACTGGTACCAGGCGGCGCCGGCACTGCCCATGATGTCGGTCATGGCCGCGGTATCGGCCCGCGACGGGTTGCGTGCAGCGGTGCGGCACCAGCTCGGCCAGCCGGTTTCATGCTGTGGCCAGAGGCCGTGCAGCACCCAGCCCAGGCCGCGGCCCCTGTCGCATTGCGGTGCGCCGCGCGCATCGCCCTCCAGCGCGCACCAGCTGGGCGACCAGGACAGCGCCAGGATCCAGTAGTCGAAATCGCCGCCGCGTGCCCCCTCGGCGCGGCCCGGTCCGGCCGGAAACGCGACCGTCAGAAGGAGCAGAAACGCGGCGGAGAGCGGGGGCTTCGGCAGGCGCATTTGCTCTTTTCCTCGGGCCGGATCGGGACTATATGAAACCCAACTTCCCCGAAAACGAAACGAGGTTCCAGCCCGGACCGGCCGTTTTCCCGGCGAAGCTGGCAATTGCCGAAGGAGAAATTCAGATGGCCAAACCGCTGATGGCAAAGGCAACCGCCGTATGGCTGGTGGACAATACCACGATCAGTTTCAAGCAGATCGCCGATTTCTGCGGTCTGCACGAGCTGGAAGTGCAGGGCATCGCCGATGGCGATGTGGCCGCCGGGGTGCGCGGCTTCGACCCGATCGCCAACAACCAGCTGACCCAGGAAGAGATCGAGAAGGCGGAAAGGGATCCCCTGCACAAGCTTCAGCTGAAATACAACCCGGCCGCCGAAGGCGAACAGAAACGCCGCGGCCCGCGCTACACGCCGCTGTCCAAGCGCCAGGACCGCCCGGCGGCGATCCTCTGGCTGATCAAGTTCCACCCGGAACTGTCCGACGGTCAGATCAGCAAGCTGGTGGGCACCACCAAGCCGACCATCCAGTCGATCCGCGAGCGCACCCACTGGAACATCGCCAACATCCAGCCGATCGACCCGGTGGCGCTCGGGCTGTGCAAGCAGTCGGAACTGGATGCCGCCGTGCAGAAGGCGGCGGCGAAAAAGGCCAGGGAGGGCGGCGTGATGGATGACGACGAGCGCCGCAAGCTGGTGGGCACCGAGCAGTCGCTGATCATGGATCCCGAACCGAAGATCCCCAGCGCGATCTCGGGGCTCGAAACCTTCACCCTGTCTTCTGGTGAGGAAGAAGAAAAGCCCGGGGAAAGGGAACTGGACGCCGACAGCCTGTTCAACCTGCCCGGCAGCGACGACGACGAAGGAAGCGACGACAACAGGAGCTAGGCCCTCAGGGGCCGGTGTCTGCCGGGGTCGGCCGCATCAGGGCGAAACGCCCGGGCTTTCCGGTTTCGCATCTCCGAGGCGCCACGGCCGGTTCCCGCCCCTGCACGGCATGCTCCGCCCTGCACGGCATGCTCCGGCGTGAACGGCATGCGTGAATGACACGCTCCGGGCGAAGGGCGGCCCGCCGTCTCCGGCGGTTGCCCTGTCTGTTGCTCCGGCGGCGGATGTTCTCGGGGGAGCATGCTCCCGGGAACGGGTGGGAGAGCCGGCCAGCCCCCGGCCCGCGCGCTCACAGCGCCTTGCGTGCCCTGAGCGCGGCGCCGATGGTGCCGTCGTCCAGATAGTCCAGCTCGCCGCCGATCGGCACCCCCTGCGCCAGCGAGGTGACGCGGACCCGCCCCTCGAGCTCCTCGGCGATGTAATGGGCGGTGGTGGCGCCATCGACGGTGGCATTGAGCGCCAGGATCACCTCGGTGATGTTCTCCTCGGAGACGCGCCGGCACAGCCGCGGGATCGACAGATCCTCGGGGCCGATGCCGTCGAGCGCGCTCAGCGTGCCACCCAGCACGTGGTAGCGGCCGCCGAAGGCGCCGGCGCGTTCCATCGCCCACAGGTCGGCCACGTCCTCGACCACGCAGAGCTCGCCGGTGGCGCGCTTGTCGCTGGCGCAGATGTCGCAGATCTCGGCGGTGCAGATGTTGCCGCAGGTCAGGCATTGGCGTGCCGAGTCCGCGACCCGCTGCAGCGCCTCGGCCAGCGGCGCCATCAGCAGCGCGCGCTTCTTGATCATGTGCAGCACCGCGCGTCTGGCCGAGCGCGGCCCGAGACCGGGCAGCTTCGCCATGATCTCTATCAGCGCCTCGATATCGCGTGTCGCCTCGCCCACCGGCTCAGACCGGCAGATCCATGCCTGCGGGCAGGCCCATCGCCTCGGTCAGCTTGCGCATTTCCTGCTGGGTGCGTTCCCGTGCCCTGGTCTGCGCGTCCTTGATCGCGGCAAGGATCAGATCCTCGACCACCTCCTTTTCATCGGCGTTGAAGATCGAGGGATCGATGTCCAGAGCCGTCAGCTCGCCCTTGGCGGTGGCCGTTGCCCTGACCAGCCCGGCGCCGCTTTCGCCGGTGACGGTGATTCGGGCAAGCTGCTCCTGCAGCTCGCTCATCCGGGTCTGCATCTCCTGCGCGGCTTTCATCATCCTGGCCATGTCGCCAAGGCCGCCGAGGCCCTTGAGCATCGCGTCTCTCCTCTGATCGGGCGGGTCTGCTTCCGCACAGATACGCATTTACGCATTGCGGCCTGCCGCCACAAGGGCCGGACCGGAGGGCAGCCGTCGCGCGCGCTGCCGGCGGTCCCCGATGGCCGGGGCGGTTTGCCCGCCGCGCGGGGGCGCGTGCGGGTTCGGGGCCGGTTCAGGTTTCCTCGAAGGGATCCCAGCCTTCCTCGTCTGCATCGTCTTCCGGGGCCGTTTCCGGATCTCCCGGCGGGGAGGCGGTGCTCAGGCTGCGGACATCCCTGATTTCGGCCTTCGGGAAAGTTTCGAATATGGCCCGCACGACGGGGTTGTCGAGCGCTTCCCGCCTGCGGGCGGCTTCGGCGGCGTTGCGGGTTTCGGCAATGGTGGGGGTCGTGGCGCCGGGCACCAGCGTCACCCCCCAGCGCTGCCCGGTCCACTGCTGAAGGCGCCGGGCGAGCCGCTGGGCAAGGTCGGCCGACGCGCTGCCGGTCGGGGTGAACTCGATTCGCCCCGGCGCGAAGGAGGCAAGGCGCAGGGAGTTCTCGACCTCGATCAGAAGCTGCATGTCGCGGTTCCGGCGGATCAGTTCGACGACGCTTTCGAAATCCGGGAAGCGGGAGAGGGCGGTTTCGCCAGCCGGTGCCGCTGCGGTGGCCGGGCCGCCCTGCCCCCCGCGCGTCGGCGGGGGAGGTGCCGGCGGGGCGGCAGGGGAGGGCGCGCCGCCGGCCCGGCCCGTGTCGGGGCTCCGCTGCGGTGCGGCCGGAGCGCCGGCGGCGGGCGGGCCCGAGGGCGGCGGGGCTGCGGGGGAGGGGGTCTCCTGCAGCTTGCGGATCAGCTCTTCGGGGCTGGGCAGGTCGGCCACATGGGTAAGGCGGATGATCGCCATTTCGGCGGCCATCATCGCATTGGGGGCCAGCGCCACCTCCTCCAGCGCCTTCAGAAGCATCTGCCACATGCGGGTCAGCGCCCGCATCGGCAGCCGCCCGGCCAGTGCCTGGCCACGGCTGCGTTCGTCGGGCGAGACCGTTGGATCCTCGGCCGCTTCGGGGCTGATCTTCACCACCGAAATCCAGTGGGTCAGCTCGGCCAGATCGCGCAGCACCGCCATCGGGTCGGCGCCGTCTGCATACTGGGCGGAAAGCTCGTTCAGCGCGTCGGCGGCATCGCCCTTCATGATCATCTCGAACAGGTCGATCACCCGACCCCGGTCGGCCAGCCCTAGCATGGCGCGCACCTGCTCTGCCGTGATCTCGCCGCTGCCGTGGCCGAGCGCCTGATCCAGGAGCGAGGTGGCATCGCGGGCCGAACCCTCGGCGGCGCGCACGATCAGCGCCAGCGCTTCGTCGCTGATCAGCCCGCCCTCGGCCTGGGCGATCCGGCGCAGCAGGGCGAGCATGTCTTCGGGCTCGATCCGGCGCAGGTCGAACCGCTGGCAGCGGCTCAGCACCGTCACCGGCACCTTGCGGATCTCGGTCGTGGCAAAGATGAACTTCACATGCGCGGGCGGCTCTTCCAGCGTCTTCAGCAGCGCGTTGAAGGCCGAGGTGGACAGCATGTGCACCTCGTCGATGATGTAGACCTTGTAGCGGGCCGAGGCGGCGCGGTAGTGCACGCTGTCGATGATCTCGCGGATGTCGCCGACCCCGGTGCGGCTGGCGGCGTCCATTTCCATCACGTCCACATGGCGCCCTTCGGCAATGGCCAGGCAGTGTTCGCAGGCGCCGCAGGGCTCGGTGGTGGGGCCGCCCGTGCCGTCGGGGCCGGTGCAGTTCAGCCCCTTGGCGATGATTCGCGCGGTCGTCGTCTTGCCGGTGCCGCGGATCCCGGTCAGGATGAAGGCCTGCGCGATGCGGTCTGCGGCAAAGGCGTTCTTCAGGGTGCGCACCATCGCATCCTGGCCGACCAGATCGGCAAAGGTTTCGGGCCGGTATTTCCGGGCCAGAACCCGGTAGCTGCTGTCGGGGGTGTCGCTCATCGGCTTCCTCGTTGGTGGCCGCGGCAGGTTAGGCGCTGCGCGGGAGCGCGTCCAGCGCATGTGCGGGGTTCCGGCGCCGGGCAGGAGGAGTGCGGGACATGGCCGGGCGGCGAAAGCTGGAGGAGGACAGGGCGCAGGCGCGGCGGATCGTGGCGCTGATGGTGCTGCTTGCGCTCTGGATCGCGGCATCGGGAGTGTCGCTGGCGCTGCTGCTGCGGCCGGCGGAGCTTCCCCTTCCCGGCGCGCCCTGGCCGGGGCGGCTGACGGGGTTTCTCGGCTGGCAGGGCGTGGCCGGAATACTGGCGATCGGCTGCTGGGGGCTGGGGCGTGCCTTTCCGTGCCGGTCGGGCATCAGGCGGGTGGCGGCGGTCCCGTTGCTGCTGGCTGCGGGGGTGCTCGCGGTGTTGCTGGGGGCGGCGCTTGCCGGCATCCGGGGCGGTTGAGAGGAGGCGGCGGCGGCCGTGCCCTGTCGCCTCCCGGGTGGGGCGGAGAAGAGCGCGGCTGGCGCGTGGCGGCTCCCGGTGCGGCAGGATCGGCAGGAAGCGCGGCAGGCGGCCGTCGGGGTTGCCCGGCAGGATCGGCAGGAAGCGCGGCACGGCACGGGAGGCCCGGGCTCGGGTCGGCCGGACAGGATGGCGGGAGAGGTGAGAGGCTGGACAGCGACCCAAGCAGGGCTCGTTACGGCTGCTTCCTTCCGGACCTGACCGGGTTGGCGAGACGCTTGCCCGCGCCAACCTCTCGCCCCCTATCTAGGGGTGCGGGCGCGGCTTGACAAGCCTCGCCGGAGGGCGCGGCCCGGGTCGTTTCGCATCGCCGCCCCGGTTCCCGGGCCGGGAGCTCAGCCGTCGGTGTCGAGCCAGATCGTGACCGGCCCGTCATTGACCAGCGCAACCTGCATGTCGGCACCGAAGATTCCGGTTTCCACCGGCACGCCCTGTGCGGCCAGCTGGCGGGCGAAGGCCTCGTAGAGCGCCCGCCCCTCCTGCGGAGGCGCGGCGGAGGAAAAGCCGGGGCGGTTGCCCCGCGCGGTATCGGCGGCAAGGGTGAACTGGCTGATCACCAGCGCTCCGCCGCCGATGTCGGAAAGGGCGCGGTTCATCCGCCCGCGCGCATCGGCGAAGATGCGCAGCCTGGCCACCTTGGCGGCCAGCCGAGCCGCCTCGGATTCGCTGTCGCCGCGCATGGCGCAGACGAATACCACGAGTCCCGGGCCGGTGCGCCCCACGACGGCGCCGTTCACGGAAACCTCGGCGCGGCGCACCCGCTGGAGCAGGGCGCGCATCAGAGTTCCTCTGCCCGGGGCGGGTTGGCGCCGGCCCGCGATACCGTGACGGCGGCCACCCGCACCCCCAGCTCCAGCGCCGCGTGCAGGGTCGCGGCGTCGATTTCCGCCAGCGCCTCCCGGCGCAGCGCCCCGGCGGCCTGCAACGCGGCCAGGACGCCGGCGTTGAAGCTGTCTCCGGCGCCGACCGTGTCGACGACCTCGACCGCGGGCGCGGCAAGGCGGAGCTCGAATTCCCGCGTGACGGCGCGCGCTCCCCGGGCGCCCTCGGTCAGCAGGGCGATACGGGCGCTGTCGCCGATCAGGGCGCGCAGCTGCCGCAGCGGATCGCCGGGGCCGGCCAGCCAGCGCAGATCCTCGTCGGACAGCTTCACCAGATCGGCTCGCGCGATCATCCGCCCGATACGCGCCCGGTAGGCGGCCTCGTCGGCGGCGAAGCCGGGGCGGATGTTCGGATCCAGCATGATGACACGCCGGCCTGCCGCGCGTTCCATCAGCGCCTCGTAGGCTTCCGCACAGGGGGTGACGGCCAGCGAGATGCCGCCGAAGAACAGCGCGCGGAGCCCTTCCGGAAGGGCCGGCAGGTCATCCGCTCCCAGCATTCGCCCGGCGGTGTTCTCGTCATGGAAGACATAGCGGGCCTGGCCGTCGCGCAGTTCGACGAAGGCCAGCGTGGTCGGGCGCGGACCGATCGCGGCCAGGGAAAAATCGACGCCGCTTTCGGCCAGGGCCGCGCGCAGACGCCGGCCGAACATGTCCTCCGACAGGCCGGTGAACAGCCCGACCGGCGCGCCCAGCCGCCCCAGGGCGATGGCGGTGTTGAACACGGCGCCGCCGGGGCGGGGCACGAAGGCGTCCTCGCCTTCGGCGGTCCTGCCCGGCAGCATGTCGATCAGGGCTTCCCCGCAGCACAGGATCACCGGCCTTTCCTCTTCCTTCCGTCGTTTTCCTTCCGTCTTCCTCCCGTTGCTTGCGCCGCTCCTGCCCGGGCGGGGGCAGCTGCATCGGGAGAGGACTCGAAATTCCCGGAACCATACCTAGATCAGGAGGAGAGCAACGCAAAGAAGGAACGGAAAGGAGGATCGACATGGTGGAAAAGACACTGACAAGCGGTCTGCTCCCGCAGCTGTTCGCGCCGTTCCAGGCAATCGGCGCCAAGCTGCACGACTGGCTCGCCCCGGCTTCCGAGGCTTCGTCGGGCGAGGATGCCTACGAGATCGCGATCGAGCTGCCGGGGGTCGAGGAAGACGATATCGAGGTGCTGGTCGAAGGCGATGTGCTGACCGTGCGCGGCGAAAAGAAGAGCCACCGCGAGGAAAGGGGGGATACCTGGTATTTCTCCGAGCGCCAGTACGGGGCGTTCTCGCGCAGCTTCCGCCTGCCGGCGGATGCCGATCCGAACGCGGTCACGGCCGATCTCGGCAACGGGGTGCTGACCATCCGGGTCGGGCGGATCCGTTCCGATGACGCCCCGGGCGCGCGCCGGATCAGGATCGGCAAGGGCTGAGGCCGCCCGCGGGTGCATCGGCGCGCCGGCGCGCCGGGATGCGGCGAAAGGGGCCGTGTGCCGGGATGCACCGGGATGCGCGGGGCGCTCGGGCGGGGCGGCCTGCGGGGCGCTTTCCGGGGGTCCTGCCCCGGTCGCGCTTTCGCGGCGTGCGTCCGCGCGTCCGCGGGCCGGCGTTCACGAGCGGGCTGCGAGATAGCCGATGGCCCCGGCCAGCGCGGCACCTGCGATCACCGCCAGCGCGATTTTCCACACCGACCACGGCCGTTCGCCCCGCACCCGCCCGCTCTGGCCGTTGACCACGAAGCGGTAGCTCTTGCCGCGGTATCGGTAGGCGGCCAGCCACACCGGCAGCAGGATGTGCTTGAAGGTGACATCGGAAACCGTGGTGCGGATCTGGTGGATGCGCTGCCGGTCGCCGCCGATGTCGAAGCGCACGTCGCGGCGGATCACCCGGTCCATGTGCTCGCGCGCCAGCGCGTAGCCCTCTTCGAGATCGACGGTATAGCCCTCGGCGCGGAACCCGGCCAGGTATTCGGGCCGGTAGGGCTCCAGCGCCGACAGGTCCCACGGCTCCAGCGCATCGGTATAGCGCCGGGGCAGGGAGCGCGAGGCCAGCACCAGGATGTCGTCGAAGAATCGCGCCACCCGGCCGCTGACGGGGCGCCAGCGCACCTTCTGCACGCGCTGCCGCACCTTCTGGCCGTTGCGGGTGACGGTGCGGGTGACGTAATAGACGGTCCCGCGCGCGCCGCGATAGGTGGAGCGGGTGTCGGCATCGAAGGTCCAGTAGGGCACGTAGATGCCCTGCATCTTCCGCCCCTTGCGGGCGTATTCCCGCAGCCCCGAGGGTGCGAACCACAACCCGCCGAGCCAGTCCGTCATCGCCTTTCGCGCGGCGCGCTCGGAAACCGCGAAGGGCAGCACCGCCTGGGGCTTGATCTGCCGCCGGAGGCCGGTATCGGTGACGATCGGGGTGGAGCAGAAGGGGCATTCGGCGGCGTGGGTGTTCGGGTCGAATTCGAAACTGGCGCCGCAGCTGGCGCAGCGCGCGGTGCGGATTTCTTCCGATTCGGCCGCGGGGAGCTGCGCTGACAGGGCGCTTCGGTAGTCGGTTTCCCGAAGCGCCTCTTCCCGCGGCGCGCCGCCATCCAGCGGCTGTGCGTCGCCGCAGAAGCCGCAGACCAGCTGTCCCTGCTCCGGGTCGAAGCGCAGATCGGCGCCGCAGCGCAGGCAGGGGAAGCGGTGCGTGGCCGAACCCTCTCCTGCGGCAGGCGGGGGTGGCGGAGGGGAAGGCGGAGGAGAAGCGCTCAACTCGGGTCGGTCTCCTGTCCGTTTCGGGGTGCCGGGCGCTGCTCAGCCCGCAGAGGGCGGCGGCGGCGGCATCACGGTGAACAGCTGCGCCAGTTCCGGAACGTCCTCGGCAGCCAGCCAGCCGTCCTGGCCGGCGCTCCAGACCAGGCTCTGGCGCGTCAGCGCCCCGTCGGCGGCCATCCGCCCGAGATCCGCCCGCGAAAAGGGGCCGCGGGTCTTGCCGCCTTCGGCGACATGCCAGATTCGCTCGACCGGCGGCGGCGGGAAAGCCGCGGGCGGGGGCGCCGGGGCGGGCTGTGGAGAGGGCTGTGGGGAGGGCTGCCGGGCCACCGGGCCCCAGGGGCCGCTCTGCACCGCCATCTGCCCGGCCATCTGCCCGCTCATCGCCATGCCGATTCCCAGCCCCAGGCCGGCGCCCAGCCCCGCACCCGCGGCGCCGGGGTTGCGCGCCGCGGCACTCATCGCCTCGGCGGCCGAATAATGGGTGAACTTGCCCAGATCGCCCGCGAGCCCCATCGATGTCCGCTTGTCCAGCGCCTCCTCGACGGCGGGCGGCAGCGAGATGTTCTCTACATAGAGTTCGGGCATGGCCAGCCCGTATTGCGCCAGCGTGTCCGCGATTTCCGCGACCACCAGCCTGCCCAGATCATCGGTGTTGGCGGCCATGTCCAGAACCGGGATCCCGCTGCGGGCGATCACCCGGGAAAACTCCTGCACGATGATGTTGCGGATCTGGAAGCTGATCTCGTCCATGGTGAATTCGCCGTCGGTGCCGACGATTTCGCGCAGGAACAGCGCCGGGTCGGCGACCCTGATCGCATAGGTGCCATAGGCGCGGATGCGCAGCGGGCCGAATTCCGGGTCGCGCAGGATGATGGGGTTTCTGGTGCCCCATTTCAGATTGCTGAAACGGGTCGTGCTGACGAAGTAGATTTCCGACTTGAAGGGCGAGCGGAAGCCGTGGTCCCAGTGCTGCAGGGTCGTGAGCACCGGCATGTTGTTGGTCTCCAGCAGGTAGAGCCCGGGGGAAAACACATCGGCGATCACCCCTTCATGGACGAAGACCGCCGCCTGGCCTTCGCGCACCGTCAGCTTGGCGCCGTATTTGATCTCGTGGCCTTCGCGTTCGAAGCGCCAGACCATGGTATCGCGGCTGTCATCCACCCAGTGAATGACGTCGATGAATTCGCCGGTCAGAAAGTCGAGAATTCCCATCGGGGCCTCCGTCGGTTCGGGTCTCAGCTGGAACCGCCGAGAAGTTCGGCGGCTATGGTTTCCACGATCGGGCGCGCCTCGCGGGCGGTCATGCCCGGGATTGTCCGCGGGTCGTACAGGATGCGCAGCAGCATCTCGTCATGGCTGGTGAGCAGGGCGAATTCCTCGTCGTCGTTGAAGATCGAGGGGCGCGCCTTGGGGCTGTCGTTGGACAGGCCCAGCCCCTGGGCGATCTCCTCGTGGATGCAGGAAAGGCGCATCAGGTCGGGGTGTTCGCCCCGGATCACCGCAAGCGCCCGGCTGTAGGTTCCGGTCTCTTCCGAATTCAGCGCGAACACCAGGCAGAAGGTGGAGCGCGGCATGTCGGTCACGGCCTTCACGGTGGCCTCGTCGATTCCGGGCAGCAGCCGGCGGATCCTGTCGCCGAGGGCGCGCCGCTCCTCCTCGTTGACGATGAAGACGTGGAAATTGGCGTTCTCCGGCACCAGGCGCATCGGCAGCCCGGTGATTCGCGACAGCCGGGCCACATAGGCGGCGATGCTGTCCCGATCCCGGCGCTGCTGGTCCCGCGGGACGGTCCTCCCGAAGATCACCTGCATCCGGACCGGCGCGACCCACTTGTGCAGCCGGCTCGGGGTCTGCCGGGCGATGATCCGGCCGTCCACGGTGGCGTATTCCTCGAACAGGGCGATGCGGATGAAGTTCTCCACCAGGTCGCGGGCGTCGAAGGGCACATCGGGGCCGCCGCCGTCGGTGCGCAGCAGCCCCTGGGCGAGGAAGCTGTCCTGGACCCGCGCATAGTAGCGCGCCAGGGCCTCGCTTTCGGCCGAACGGGCCGGGGGCGGGGCGGGCCGGGGCGGGGCGGGGCGGGGCGGCGGGCGGTCGTCCTGCACCAGCCGCGCCGGGTCGCAGCCGGCCAGCAGGGCGGTGGCGGCAAGCGCCCGGGCAAGATGCAGGATATGGCGTCTGCCGGCACGCAAGGCTGTCAGCGCCTGCCCTGCCCGGTGTCCTGCCCGGTGTCCTGCCCGTCCGCCTGCGCCGGCGCGGTGCCGCCGCCGCGGGCGCGGGCCGCGGCGAGGGCGTCGCGCAGTTCGGTTTCCAGCTTCTTCAGTTCTTCCTCGGCCCGGGCGCGCCGGCGCTTGCCCTCGTCGGCGATGGCGAGGCTTTCCTCGATGGTGGCGATCAGCTCGGCATTGGCCTTCTTCACCGATTCGATGTCGAACACGCCGCGCTCCATTTCCTCGCGCACCATCCGGTTGGCCTGGCGCAGGTTCTCGGCATTCGCCGTCAGCAGCTCGTTGGTCAGGTCGCCGGCCTCCTTCACCGCGGCGGCGGCCTCGGAGGAACGCTGGATCGTCACCGCCTGCGCCAGCTGGGTTTCCCACAGCGGGATGGTGTTGACGAGCGTCGAGTTGATCTTCGTCACCAGCGACTTGTCGTTTTCCTGCACCAGCCTGATCGAGGGCAGCGACTGCATGGTGACCTGCCGCGTCAGCTTCAGGTCATGCACCCGGCGTTCCAGATCGTCGCGCGCCGCGCGCAGGTCGCGCAGCTCCTGGGCGATCAGCACCGCCTTGTCCTCGGGCGCCTGCCCGGCCTCCCGCTCCTTGGCCGGGATGGTCCGTTCGTCGAGCTCCTTCAGCTTTTCCTCGCCGGCGGCGATGTAGAGTGCCAGCTCGTCATAGAATTCGAGCGTCTTTTCGTAGAGCCTGTCGAGCGACTTGATGTCCTTGAGCAGCCGGTGCTCGTGCATCAGCAGGTTTTCGGTCACCTGATCGATCTGGCTCTGCACGGTTTCGTAGCGGGCCACGAAATCGGCAAAGGGAGCGGCCCGGCCCAGCAGGCGTTCCCACCAGCTGCGCTTGCGCCGCACGTCGAGTTCGGAAACCGAGAAGCCGCGGATGGTGGTGACGATCTCGCGCAGGGCATCGCCGGCCGGGCCGACATCCTTGTTGCGCACGTCGGTCAGCATCGCCTGGCTGATTTCCTGAAGCTCGGCCTGGGCGGCAGAGCCGAAGCTGATGATCGAGCCGGTATCGGCCAGGTCGATTTCCTTCATCCGCTTGCGGATCTCCTCGGTCAGCGGTGCTTCGGCGGCCTCCAGCGGCACCACCTCGGGCAGCGGCTCGGGCAGCTGCGCCGCCGTCACCTCCTCCAGCAGTTCGAGATCCCTTTCCGCCTTCCGGCGCACCGCGTCACTCATCGTACTCTCCTTCTGACATCTGCCGCTCACGCAGCCCCTCGCGTGCGAGGCGTGCACGCAGCACTTCGATTTCGATTTCCAGATCGCTCCTGTCGTCAAGCAGCAGCCTGCGGGTGCGGGCGGCGAAATTCTTCTCCAGGTCGTCCAGCAGGGTCTCGTAGTCGGCCCGCGCCTGCGGGTCGGCGCTGCGGCTGTAGATGTCGGCGAACTTCGCTGTCGCATCGCGCGCCCCCAGCAGATAGACCCCCAGGTAGCGCCGGGCCGCCGTCAGGTCGCGCGGGTCCTCTTCGACGGTGCGGAACATGTCGCGGGCGGTGGCGGCAAAACGTTCGACACGTGCCTCCAGATCGCGCGCGCCACTGCGGCGGACGGCCTGCAGCATCGCCGCCAGGTGCCGCTCGGCCTCGTCCACGGCGCGCGCCACCCGGTCCTGCTGGAAACGGTCGATTCCCTCCATCCCCTTGTCGCGCAGCGGGTCCGGGCCGAAGGCGAGGAGGTGCAATATCCCTCCCAGAAGAGCGAGGACGCCGCCCTCCGCCGCTCCTCCGCCGGAGCCCAGGACGGCAACCGCCAGCCCCGCCGCGGTCAGGACCGAGGCGAAGATCTTGCGCGGAAGCGCCGGGCGGCGGGCGATCTTGCGGGCATGGTAGGCGTCTTCGGCCAGCAGCCCCTCGCGGGTCAGCCAGGCGGCCAGGAGCAGCAGGCCGAGCCCGGCGAGGCTCAGCGCCAGCCCGACCGGATCCTGGCCGAAGGCGCGCACCGCCAGCGGCAGCGGCACCAGGAACAGGAAGTTCGCCCGCGCCCCGGCACGGCTCGGGCGCGCGCTGCGCCAGGGGTTGCGCGCCGGCACGGTCGGGGTGCGGGCGGCCTCTCCTGCCGCTTTCGCCTTCTGCCGGTCGGGGCTGAACCGGCCACCGTAGGATCTGCCCATCATCTCCCCCCGGCAATCGCGACATAGAGGATGACAGCGATCAGCAGAACATATGCCAGCTTCTGCAATCCGGTTGCGCTCACCTTTCCCCCCGATACCGTTTCACCAGGTCCACCAGGACGTCAGCCCTTCTATAGCCCGGCTCGCGCACCGAAGCCACTGCGGCATTTTCCGGCGGTTCCTGCCGGCTTGCGCGCTGGTGCGGGGTTCACGAGCCGCCTGGACCCGCTGCTCCGCGCCGGGGGCGGCGCGTCTTCGCTCCCGGGTTCGTTCCCGCTCCCAGCTGATCGCGCACCACCTGCTGTTTCACCTCCTCCACCTCTCCGGGTTTCAGCCCTCCCAGCTGGAACGGCCCGTAGGAGATCCGGATCAGCCGGTTCACGACCAGCCCAACGGCTTCCATCGCGCGGCGGATCTCGCGGTTCCGTCCCTCGCGCAGCGCCACCGTCAGCCAGGCGTTGGCACCCTGCTGGCGGTCCATGCTCACCGCCATCGGGCGAAAGGCCTCGCCCTCCAGCTTCAGCCCTTCCCGCAGCGGGGCGAGCAGCGCCTCGGCCGGGCGCCCCTTCACCCGCACCCGGTAGCGGCGCAGCCAGCCGGTCGAGGGCAGTTCCAGCCGTCGCTTGACCTCGCCGTCGTTGGTCAGCAGCAGCAGGCCTTCCGAATTGAGATCGAGCCGGCCGATGCTCATCACCCGCGGCATGTCTTCGGGCAGGTTGTCGAACACCGTCGGCCGGCCCTTTTCGTCGCGCGCGCTGGTGATCAGCCCGGCAGGCTTGTGATAGCGCCAGATCCGCACCGGGCCGGGCGCGGCCAGCGGCCTGCCGTCCACGGTGATGCGGTCGGAGGGGGAAACGTTCAGTGCCGGGCCGGTAACCGGTTTTCCGTTCACCGCCACCCGCCCCTCGGCGATCATGCGTTCGGCCGCGCGCCGGCTGGCCAGCCCGGCGCGTGCGATCACCTTGGCGATACGCTCGCTCCGCTTCGGTTCGTCTTCCATGCGCTCCGCCATAGCGCGGCGTCGGCGGAAGGGAAAGCCGGCGGGAAGGGAAAGCCGCTTGGCAAGGCGCCCGCTTCGGGCCATGAGGGGGCATGACATTCGCCAGCCACATGGAAGCCGCCCTGGCCGAGGCGCGCATGGCCGGTCGGCGCGACGAGGTGCCGGTGGGCGCGGTCGTGGTCTCGCCATCGGGCGAGATCGTTGCCGCCGCCGGCAACCGCACCCGGGAACTGTCCGACCCCACCGCGCATGCCGAGATCCTCGCCATCCGCGCCGCCTGTGCCGCCGCCGGCTCCGAGCGGCTTCCCGGGCATGTGCTCTACGTGACGCTGGAGCCCTGCCCGATGTGCGCCTCGGCCATCAGCCAGGCCCGGATCGCGCGGCTTTGCTACGGTGCGGACGATCCGAGGTCGGGCGGGGTTGCGCACGGGGCGCGGGTTTTCGCGCACCCCCAGTGCCACCACGTGCCCGAGGTGCTCGACGGGATCGCCGCCCGGGAAGCCGAGGCGCTGCTGCGCGGGTTCTTCGCGCACAAGCGCCGGAAGGGCTGAGGCAGGCGCGCCGGGGTGCGGGCAGGGCGCAGAGCACGGTGCGGCGGCGGGCGGGGGAAGCGGCCGTCCCGTGCGGGCAGGGGAAGCGGGGACGCTCAGATCATGATCGGTTCCAGCACCTGCGGTTCGATCACCTCGACCTCCGGCAGGGCGTCCTTCAGCGCCTCGGCCGACTGTTCGAGAATCGGGAAGGTGCGGTAGTGGCAGGGGATCAGCGTCCTGAAGTCGAAGAAGGTCTTCGCGGCATAGGCGGCGCGCTTCATGTCCATGGTGAAATGCCCGCCGGCGGCCAGGATGCCGATGTCGGGGGCATGCAGGTCGTGGAAGATCTTCATGTCGGCCATCACGTCGGTGTCACCGGAAAAATAGATCACATGCCCCTCGCCGGCGATGATGTAGCCGGCCTCGCCGCCGGTATAGACGGGGCCCGAGGCGCTCTCGAGCGACGAGGAATGCACCGCGTTGACCATCGTCACCGCCACCTCGCCCAGCCGGAGCGTGCCGCCCTTGTTGAAGCCGATCACCCTTGCCCCCCGCGTGGCCTCCCACCAGCTCATCAGGTCGTAGATGCCCACGATCGGAGCGCCGGCGGCCTCGGAGATCGCCAGCGCGTCGGCCGAGTGGTCGCCGTGGCCGTGGCTTACCAGCACATGGGTGACGCCATCGGTCGCCTCGCTGCGCCGGGTCTCGGGGAACATCGGGTTGCCGGTCAGCCAGGGGTCCAGCAGCAGGATCTGATCGGCGATCTCGATCCGGAATCCGGAATGTCCGAGCCAGATGATCTTCATGGTCCGTCCTCCCTGTATCATCTGCTTCCAAAGGCTCTGCGGCTGTCAGGCCCGCTGCGAAGCCGGGGCCAGCATAGCGCCGTAATCCGCCATGTCACGCCGCGCCGCCTTGCCCATCCACGCCGGGGGCGCTAAACGCTTCCCGGTCAGAGCAGGGGGACATGTCCGATGCCGATCGATGCCAAGACCGCCGCCCATGTGGCCAGGCTCGCCCGGATCCGGGTGGAGGAGGAACGCCTGCCGGCCCTGGCCGAGGAATTCAGCGCGATCCTCGGGTTCATCGAACAGTTGAACGAGGTCGATGTCGAAGGGGTGGAGCCGATGGTCTCGGTCTCGCCGATGCGGCTCAAGCGCCGCCCCGACGTGGTAACCGACGGCAGCATGCCTGAAAAGATCCTGGCCAATGCGCCCGATGCCCGCGAGGGCTTCTTCGCGGTTCCCAAGGTGGTGGAATAGGGGTGGAGCAGATGGGCGATCTGAACAGGATGACCATTGCCGAGGCGCGCGATGCGCTGCGCCGGGGCGAGGTGAGCGCGGTCGAGCTGACCGAGGCCTGCCTTGCGGCGATCGAGGCGGCGGGGGCGCTGAACGCGGTTGTGCACGGAACTCCCGAGCTGGCCCTGGAACAGGCGCGCGCGGCCGATGCGCGGCTGCGGGCCGGGGGGGCGCCGGACATGTGCGGCATCCCGCTGGGGATCAAGGATCTGTTCTGCACCCGCGGCGTGCCCAGCCAGGCGGCCTCGTTCATCCTGAACGGCTTCCGCCCGGAATACGAAAGCACCGTCACCAGCAGGCTGTTCGAGGCCGGCGCGGTGATGCTGGGCAAGCTGAACATGGACGAATTCGCCATGGGCTCATCGAACGAGACCAGCACCTACGGCAGTGCCGTCAACCCCTGGCGACGGGTGGACGACGAAACCCCGCTCACCCCCGGCGGTTCCTCGGGCGGTTCGGCGGCGGCGGTGGCCGCGGATCTCTGCCTCGCTGCCACCGGGACCGATACCGGAGGCTCGATCCGCCAGCCGGCGGCCTTCAGCGGAATCGTCGGGCTGAAGCCCACCTACGGGCGCTGCTCGCGCTGGGGGATCATCGCCTTCGCCAGTTCGCTCGACCAGGCGGGGCCGATGACCAAGAGCGTGCGCGACGCGGCGATCATGCTCGCGGCGATGGCCGGCCACGACCCGAAGGACAGCACCAGCGCCGACATTCCGGTGCCCGATTTCGAAGCGGCGCTGAACGGCGACATCCGCGGCCGGAAGATCGGCATTCCGCGCGAATACCGGATGGAGGGGATGCCGGCCGAGATCGAGTCGCTCTGGGCCGAGGGCCGGCGGATGCTGCGCGACGCTGGCGCCGAGGTGGTGGACATCTCGCTGCCGCACACGAAATACGCGCTGCCGGCCTATTACGTGATCGCCCCGGCCGAGGCGTCCTCGAACCTGGCGCGCTATGACGGGGTGCGTTACGGCCACCGGGCGAAACTCGGCGCCGGCGACGGTATCACCGAGATGTACGAAAAGACCCGCGCCGAAGGCTTCGGAGACGAGGTGCAGCGGCGGGTGATGATCGGCACCTACGTGCTCTCGGCCGGTTTCTACGATGCCTATTACAACCGGGCCCGCAAGGTGCGCACGCTGATCGCGAAGGACTTCGAGGACGCCTTCGCGCAAGGGGTGGAAGCGATCCTGACCCCGACAACCCCCTCGGCCGCCTTCGGCCTGGGCGAGATGGCCGATGCCGACCCGGTGCGGATGTATCTCAACGACGTGTTCACGGTCACGGTGAACCTCGCCGGGCTGCCGGCGGTCTCGGTGCCGGCGGGGCTTGATTCGCAGGGCCTGCCGCTGGGGCTGCAGCTGATCGGGCGCCCCTGGGAAGAAGGCGCGCTGCTGAATGCCGCACATGTGATCGAAACCGCCGCCGGGTTCGCTTCAAGACCGTCCAGATGGTGGTAGGATGCAGGCCGCGAGATGCTGCAGGATCATGATGGCGGGAGCATGACGGGATGAAGCCGGGAACGCGCGCGCCGCAGACGGGCCGCACCGGGCGGGCGAGGCGCCCGCGGCGGAAGGCCGCCCGCCGGGCCCTGCCGGTTGTCGCCGCCGCGCTGCTGCTGGCCGCCTGCGCGCCCGGGATCCCCGATTCGGGGCGCGGCGTCGGTTTCGGCGCCTATCCGGAGCCCCGCCCCGGCGCGGGTGATGCCGCGGCTGCGGTGCCGCTGGTCTCGGGGGGCGAGATTTCCGGCGAGACGATTTCCCCCGGGCTCGATCTGCCCACCTCCGCCCCGGCCCCGCGCATGGCGGATGGCGCAAGCGGCCCTCAGGCGCAGGTTCCGGCCGGTGCCGCCGCCGGCGCGCCTCCGGCTGCCGATCCGCCCGCCCCGGAAGCGGGGACAGGCACGGCACAGGCGGCAGGCGGCAGGTCGGTGCCTGCCGCTGCCGTCCCGGCCGGAACCGTCCCGATTGCCCCGGACAACCCCGGCCTGTCCGACGAACAGGACTTCGACGCGGTCAGTGCACGCGAAACCATCGAGAGCGACCGCGCCCGGCTCGAGGCCCAGCGCCGGGCCTATCAGCTGATCCGCCCGAAGCCCCTGCCGCCACGCCCGAAGCGCTCGCTGGCGCTGATCGTGGATTACGCCCTGTCCACGAACAACCGCGTCGGCCAGCCGCTCTACCGCCGGGTGGGGCTCTTTTCCCGGGAGCGCTTCGAGCGCAACTGCGCGAAATACCCGTCCTCCGATCAGGCGCAGGAAGCCTTCCTCAGGGCCGGCGGCCCGAAGCGCGACCGCTACGGGCTGGATCCGGACGGCGACGGTTTCGCCTGCTACTGGGATCCCGAGCCGTTCCGGATGGCGGTCCGCTCCGGGGGCGAGGCGGGGCAGGAGCCGGAAGGAGGCGGGCAGTGATCGGGCAGCGGCGCGGTTGACCGGGCGGCCCGCGGCCCCTACATCGGAGGGGCGCGGGTGGCCGGATGGCCGCGGGCGACAGGCCCGAGGAAAGTCCGGACTCCATGAAGCGACGGTGCCGGGTAACGCCCGGCCGGGGAAACCCGAGGGAAAGCGCCACAGAAAACAGACGGCCGGCGTCCGCGCCGGTCACGGTGAAAAGGTGCGGCAAGAGCGCACCGCGCCGCTGGCAACAGCGGTGGCACGGCAAGCCCCACCGGGAGCAATGCCGAATAGGGACCGCGCGGGGCCTTCGCGCCCCGGGGCCGCTTCAGCCCCAGCAGGTCCGGGTTGGCAGCTCGAGCGCGCCGGCAACGGTGCGCCCAGATGAATGGCCATCCAGAGGGATCCACCCTTGGACAGAATCCGGCTTACAGGCCGCCCGCGCACCCGCCGGGCGGGGGCCGCGGTGGGGGCTGCCGGTGGAAACCGCCACCCCGGCAACCGCGTGTCCGAGTGTTGCGGGCGGGGGAGGCGGGGCTGCCAGGCCCGCTGCGCTCCCGGCAGGCCGCGTGCCTGCCGGGGGGCATTCCGGCCCGGGGCCGGGGTGCAGAGCTCCCTTCCGGAGACGTTCGCCGGCCGTGCGGCGCCCGCCCTTCCGCCCGTTCCGGGACCGATTCCGTCCGGCGCTCTGCGACAGGCACGGCACGGATTTCACCCGGGGCAGGGGCGTCCGCCGGCGCTCTGCCCGACATGCCCTGCCCGGAGCGCTCCTGCCCGGAGCGCTCCATGGAAGAGATGGGGCTGCGGTGAAGCAGCGGCAGAAGGGACGGGCCTGCGGTGAAGCAGCGGGCTGCGGCTTCGGCGCCTTTCTGCGGGCGCCTCTCAGGCGGCCCGGGCCTGCTCGGCTGCGGCCGCCGCTGCGCTGCGGCGTTCGCTTTCCTCGCGCGAGAGCGCGACCGAGGTGCGCACGCCCCGGGCGACGAACTCCATCAGCCCCTTGACCACCCTCTCGTTGGGGTCGATCCCGGCGCAGGTCAGCACCTCGCGCCCGTCGCGAGAGCGCGCCCAGCGGGCGATCTGCTCGGGTCCGTTGCCGTATTTCTTGTCATCGGCGATCGCATCGTCCAGAGCCGCGAGAACCACCGCCGCAAACAGCTTGCGCGCCCGGGTGCCCTGTTCGTGGTTGAATGCCGTGCCGTCAACAAAATCCGCCATGGGTTTCCCTTGTTCTTGCTCTTGCACTTTCGCGGGTTTGCGCCCTTATGACAGGTTGCGCATGATTCGGGTATCCAGTTTTTGCATATCTATCATGCGTATGATGCATACCTCCTTCCCGCCGGGCCACAGGATGTAGTTGTCTTGCGCCCCTGACGCTACGCATATATAGGTCTCGCCCAAAGGATTGCAAAGATTTGTCACGGTTTCTGCCATGTCCAAGATCAACGGTAACGAAATCCGCCCCGGCAATGTCCTGGAGCATCAGGGGGGGCTGTGGGTCGCGGTCAGAGTCGAGCATGTCAAGCCCGGCAAGGGCGGCGCCTTCGCCCAGGTCGAGCTGCGCAACCTGCGCAACGGCACCAAGCTGAACGAGCGATTCCGCTCCGCCGACAAGGTGGAGCGCGTGCGCCTGGAGCAGAAGGACCAGCAGTTCCTCTACGAAAACGATGGCATGCTGGTGTTCATGGACATGGAGACCTTCGAGCAGATCGAACTGCCGGCCGAGATCCTCGGCGAGCGCCGCCCGTTCCTGCAGGACGGCATGACGGTGCAGATCGAGTATCACGAGGAGGAGGCGCTGAGCGCTTCGCTGCCGCAGAAAGTCACCTGCAGGGTGGTCGAGACCGAGCCGGTGGTGAAGGGGCAGACCGCCGCCAACAGCTTCAAGCCGGCGGTGCTGGACAACGGGCTGCGGGTGATGGTGCCGCCCTTCGTCGGGCCTGACGAGGATATCGTCGTCAACACCGAAACCTTCGAATATGTGGAACGGGCATAACCCGGTCTCTGCTTCCGGTCCAGGGCCCGTTCGGCCCGTTCCTGCGAAAGGGGAGGGGGCCTTTTCCTTTTCATTGTGCAGCAATGGAGCACCCCGCTTTGGCCGAACAGGAGCCGGCGGACAACAGGTTTTCCGCGCAAGGTTTTCTGCCCGGACGGAAAGCGCTACTTTTTTTGCGAATTTCCCGATGCATGCTACGCTGGCGTCGATAGGCTGCTGGATGACATTTCCGGTTCGGACAAAGGACGAGTTGAACAAAAAGTGAGGGTCCAATGAAATTGACAACACCCATTCTGCTTGGTTTGCCGCGTCCGCCCTGGTGGCGTGCAGTTCCCCCACGTTTACGCCGGTGATCGATGGCACTGTTCAGAACACTGGCGGCGGCACCTATCTGGTTACCCAGAACGGCAGCACGCGGGCACTTGGGGCGCCGGACGGCACGAATGCCGGTATTGGCCTCGACTTCTGGAATGGCCTTACCGGCCCGGAAAAGGGCTACAAGCTCGAAACCGCCGATGTGCTGGCGATTGCCGGGATGGACACCGGGACCCACGCCACTTTCGCAGACATCAGCGGCACGCCGTCCACTACCCTGCCAACCGGCGGAACCGCCACCTATGCAGGCTACTATTCGGCGACCTATTTCAGGCAGGGCGGGGTAAATGCGGCGTGGAATTCCTACGGCACCCTGGTCACAACGGTGGATTTCGATGCCGCCACCCTGACCGGCGTGGGCACAGACACCTCGGGCTACAGTTCGAACCTCGCCATTGCTGGCAACCTGACGGGCACGCAGTTCAACGGCACGGCCCAGTTTTCCGCTGTCGACTCCGGTGGCACGTCCACGGTCCCGCTGACCGGCGGGTTTTATGGCTCGAACACGATGGCGGGCATTTTCCAGGGGGCGACGGTTGCCGGCGTGATCTACGGGAACTGACCCTGAGCCGGTCCCGATGCAGCGCAACCGGGCAGGCGCCGCGCCGCTCAGGTCGCCTGCCCGCAGAGCCGTTCACGCGAGAAAAACACCGCCAGGCTCTTGTCGCGCTCGGCGCGAAAGCGGTCCTTTTCGCGGATGTCCTTGATCCGGCCGATGCGGAACATGCGGAAACCGTCGCGCAGCCCGCACCAGGCGATCAGTGTCCAGACCTTGCCCCGGAACCACAGCCCCGGCGGGCGGACGGTGCGCGCGCCTGCCACCAGCGCCACGATCTCGTCGCGGCTGAACATCAGCGGCGGCAGGTCATAGCCCGCGCGCATCAGGTAGCCGACGCCCGGCTCGCCCTTTCGTCCGGTTCCATGTCGTGGTCGGACACGGCGGCATGAAACGCCATCGCCTTTTCCGTGCCGCTGACGGGAATTTCGCTCCAGACAATGGCATTGGGAGGTGAAAACTCCTGGTCGCAGTCCTTTTCGAATGTTTCGGTGCCCCTCGATGACACAGCGCCCCTGACGGCATTCTGTCAGGAGCGTTCTTTTCGCAAAAACATCCCCGGGGGTGAATGGGCGCCAGGCGGCGCCCAGAGGGGGCCGAGGCCCCCAGGGCGTAGACCTAGACACCGGCCTCGTCCAACAGGCGCGCCACCAGGGCATGATAGGCGGCCCCGAACAGCGCCACATGCATCAGCGCGGGCCCAAGCTGGTAGATCGCGCGCCGCTGCGCCGCGCCGGCCTCCTCGGGCCCGTATCCTGCCGCAAATGCGCGCGGGATCCGGCCGAACAGCGCCAGCATCGCCAGGTCCACTTCGCCATGCCCATAGTAGCAGGCCGGGTCGATGAAACAGGCCCTTGCGCCCGCAAACAGCAGGTTCCCCTGCCAGAGATCGCCGTGCAGCAGGGCCGCTCGGGGCGCCCGTGGCAACCGTTCGTTCAAGGCCCCGGCCAGCGTTTCGACACGTCTGCGCAACGCCGCAGGCAGGGCGCCGGCCAGCGGCAACAGGCGCCGCTCGGCCCAGAAGCCGGGCCAGTCAGGCGCCGGGCGGTTGTCGATCTCGACCCGGCCGAACCCGTAAGACTCGCCCCAGCCGTAGCCGGCCCCTTCGCAGCCGTGCAGGCGGGCCAGTGCGGCCCCGGCGGCTTCCCAGCCCGCAGCCTCGGGCGCTGTTTCCGGCAGAGCCTCGAGAAACAGCACATCGCCTGCCAGCCCCAGCACGCCGGGAACCGGCGCCCCGGCCGCCGCCATCGCGCCCAGCATCCGCGCCTCGACCGCCACGCGCGGGCCGCGTTTGGCCACCACGTTGCGCCCGTCCGCGAATTCCAGCCATGTCACCTCGGAAAGATCGCCGCCGTGCAGGCGCCGCTGCCCGACAGGGGCGGCGCCGAAAAGGCGCAGGCAGGCCTCAGCCGTGCCAGACAAGCCGCGCGTCCCCGGCGCGCAGATCGCCGCGCGCGCGATCGAACCGCAGGTAGGCGATCGCCCGGCCCGCCGACTGGGTGTAGAGCGTGCCCGCCGGCTTGCCCGCCGCGGTGATCGGCGTGCCCACGGGCGCCGCGCCTTCGATCTCGACCTGCACCAGCCCCTTCTTCAGCGTCGTCTTGTGCTTCATGCGGGCGGTGACTTCCTGGCCCACGTAACAGCCCTTCCTGAAATCGACGCCGTTCAGCCGCTCGAACCCCGCTTCGAGGATGTAGGTTTCGTTGGGCACCAGTTCGATGCCGCTTTCCGGGATCACATGGGCGACGCGGATGGCGTCCCAGTCGGTGCCGTCATCGCCGCCCCCGGCCCCGATCCGCCGCCAGCCGAGCGCCGGATGGCGCGGGTCGGCCAGCGCGTCTTCGGGCGCGGCGCCGGTGCCACGCGTCACCTGAAGATCGGTCATTTCCAGCGCCACATCGGCGCGCAGCCTGTACATGGTCAGCCGTTGCAGCAGCGGTCCGGCCAGGGCTTCGGCCACGTCCAGCAGCAGCCGCTCGCCGGTTTCCCGCAGGAAGAAATCGGCCAGGTATTTCCCCTGCGGGGTCAGCATCGCGGCCCAGAGCAGGCCTTCGCCTGCCCGGTTCACGTCATTGCTGACAAGCCCCTGCATGAACTTCGCGCGGTCCGGGCCGCTGACCGCCAGAACCCGGCGCGCCGGCTTGGTGTCATTCATCGGTTGCCATTCCTGTTCACTGGCGCCCTATATAGGGCGCCAGAAGCGGAAACTCCACCATGCGCGCGCCCGTCTCCGTCGTCATTCCGACCCGCGATGCCGCCGCCGGGCTTCCGGCGATGCTGGGTTTCCTGGGCGAGGGGTTGCAGGCGGGGATACTGCGCGAGGTGGTGATCTCGGATGCGGCCGGAGCGGACGGGCAGGGCGATGCGGCCACCGCGCGGATCGCCGGAGAATGGGGGGCGCGGCTGATCGTCGGTCCGGCGGGAAGGGGCGGGCAGCTGCGCCGTGGAGCGGAAGCGGCCGGGGGGGCATGGCTGCTGTTCCTGCATGCCGACAGCTGGCTGGCGCCGGGCTGGGCGGGGGCGGTGGCCGGACATCTGCGCCACCCGGAGCGCGCCGGCTGGTTCGGGCTGCGCTTTCGCGGTGGCGGTGCGGCGGGGGCGATCGTGGCGCGCTGGGCCAACCTGCGGGCGCGGGCCGGGCTGCCTTTCGGCGACCAGGGTCTGCTGATTTCGCGCGCGCTCTACGATGCGGTCGGCGGTTACCCGGACATCCCGCTGATGGAGGACATGGCGCTGGCGCGGGCTCTGCGCGGGCGGCTGGTGCGGCTGCCGGCGATGGTGCTGACAAGCCCCGAACGCTACCGGCATGCGGGTTGGCTGCGCCAGGGCGCGGGCAACCTGTGGCGGCAGGTCCGGTTTTTCTGCGGCGCCGACCCGGCGCGGCTGGCGCGCGGTTACGCGCCTCCCGGGGGCGGCCCCGGCGCGGGGCAGGGGAGCGGGCGCTAGCGCGGCATTCCGGCGGCGGCCCGGCGGCCGCTGGAGCCGCCCGGCCGGTCAGTCGGCGCGGTTCGCTCCGGGGGCGGCGCCATTCTCCCGCTCCTCCCGCTTCGGGGAGAATTGCAGCCGATACAGGTTGCGGTAGATCCCTTCCCGGGCGATCAGCGTGTCATGGGTGCCTTCATCGACCACCCGGCCCTGGTCCATCACCACGATCTTGTCGGCGTTGCGCACCGTCGAGAGACGGTGGGCGATGACCAGCGTGGTGCGCCCCTCGGAAAGGCGCTCCAGCGCGCTCTGCACGATCGCCTCGGAGCGGGCATCCAGCGCCGAGGTGGCTTCGTCCAGCAGCAGGATCGGGGTGTCGCGCAGCAGGGCGCGGGCGATCGCCACCCGCTGCCGCTGCCCGCCGGACAGCGCGCTGCCGCGCGGGCCGGCCCGGCTGTCCAGCCCCTCCGGCTGGCTTGAGAGGAAATCCGTGACATGGGCGGCATCCAGCGCCCGGGCGAGCGCCGCCTCGTCGGCCTCGCTGCCGAGCAGGATGTTGTCGCGGATCGTCTCGTCGAACATCTGCGCATCCTGGGTGACGACCGAGAACAGCCCCCGCAGCGTGCGCAGGTCGAGGTTGCGGATATCGGTATCCCCCAGCAGGATGCGCCCGTCGTCCGGGTCGATCAGTCGCGTCAGCAGGCCGAACACGGTGCTCTTGCCGGCCCCGGAGGCCCCGACGAGGGCCGTCGTTCGCCCGGCCGGCGCGGTGAAGCTGGCGTTCTCGATCACCGGCTGGCTTCCGTAGGAAAAGGACACGTTCTCGAGCCGGATATCGGCCTGTCCGATCGGGATGCCCAGCTGCGCCGGGCGCGCCGGCGAGGTGATCGCGGGGCGCATCTGGAAGATGTCGTAGATCCGCTCCAGGCTCACCAGCGCCGCCTGCCAGGCTCCCGCTATGGCGCCCAGCCGGCGCAGTGGCTCGAAGACCAGCGAGATCGCGGTGAAGAAGGACATGAACTCCCCCACCGTCTTGGAGCCGTCGATGATCTGATACCCCCCGTAGGTCAGAACCCCCAGGAAGCCGATCGCCGCGATCACGTCCATCAGCGCCGGGATGCCGGCATTGGCGGCCGCGGCGCGCAGCGTGTAGTCCACCAGCCGCGATACCGCATTGGCGAAACGCCGGCTCTCGTGTTCCTCGATCGTGTTCAGCTTGACGGTGTTGATGCCGTGAAACAGCTCGCTCAGCCGGTTTGTCACCCGCGCCGAGGCGTTGAGCGTGGCGCGCGACATGTTGCGCACCAGGCGCTGGAGCAGCAGGATCGGCAGCACCAGCAGCGGCGCGCCGGCAATGGCGATCAGGGTCCACAGCCAGTCGATGTAGAGCGCGACCCCGAGCAGGCTGACCAGCGCCACCAGGTCGCGCCCGAAGGCGGAGAAGGTGGTGGAGATCACCCCGGCCGCGGCCCCCGGATCCCCGAGCACCCGCTCCATGAGGATCCCCGGGGAGTTTTCCTGGTAGAAGCGGCTGTCGAGCGTCAGCATGTGCGCGACCAGGTCGCACTGGATGTCGGCGGATACCTTGCGCGCGACCAGCGCCATCAGCATGCGCTGGGTAAATCCGGCGATCGCGCGGGCGATGAACACGGCGAAGACGATCAGCGCCACCACCAGAACGGCCTGCCGGTTGCCGGCGATGAACACGTTGTCGAACAGCGGACGGACCAGGTAGCTGAGCGCGCCGAGCGCTCCGCCTTCGAGCGCCATCAGCAGGAAGCCGATCATCAGGGCCGGCAGCCGGGAGCGCACGTAGCGCTTCCAGAACCATCTGACCAGCACCCCGGCCGGGTAGCGTTTTGTTTCCAGGATGCTCAGGATCTTGCCCGCTTCGATTCGAATTCCCTGGTCAGCGCCACGTGGTCGTAACGGGTTGCGATCCATTCGCGGATCGGCATCGGCGTCACCTTGTTGTCGCGCTCGTAGGCCTCCAGCATATGGTCGAGAATTCCGGTTTGAAAAGAGCGGAAGTGGATGAAGCGGATGCTGAGCTGCCGTTTCGCCCGCTCCACCGGGACGCCGTGAATGTGCATCAGATACAGCGCCGAGGCCAGCCCCGCGCGGTCCGCCCCCGACTTGCAGTGCATGACGAAGGGGCGCTCGATGGTCTCGAACAGGTCCAGCAGCCCGAGCACGACCTGCCGGCTGCACAGGTGACGGGCCTGAAAGCCGAAGTTCACCAGCTCCAGCCCCAGTTCGCGACAGGTTTCCTCCTCGAACAGGTAGGGGCTCATGTTGTTGGCGCCGCGCAGGTTGAGAACCGTTCGGATGCCCATCTTCTTGAACTTGCGCAGCCGCCGGGGAGACGGCTGGTTGGAGCGCCAGACCCCTGGCGCGACCTGAAAGAAGTTGCTCCAGAGCGCGCGCAGGAAACCGTGATCCAGCAGATGGAAATGCCAGATCGCCCGCCGCCGGCCGCGCGGGGTGGAGATGTCGGTGCCCAGCGACTGGCCGAGCGCGCGTTCCCAGTCCTTTATCTTGGCGTTGAGCTTGTCGAACATGATGCCCTTTCGACCTGCCCGGGCCGTTCCGGGCGTCGAGCATGTAGCGGCATTTTCCGCCTCCGGCAAGCATTGTCCGCGGAGCTCCCGGCAGCTTCGCGGGCGCGCCCTGCCGGCGGGCTGCATTCATGCGGGCCGTGGCGGGGGCGGGAGGTTCCGGGCGGGGCGTTTTTCCGCTTGAAAGGGAGGGGGCATATCTGCGCAAACTGCCCGCGAAGGAAGGCCCCCGCCGGGGGCGGATCGAAAGCTGTGCAGCGCAGGTCGAGTTTCGGAGAACGCATGACCCATTCTCCCGGTCGTCACGCTCTGGCCATCCCCGGCCCTTCGGTGATCCCCGAACGGGTGCTGCAGGCGATGATCCGCCCGGCGCCGGACATCTACGAGGGCCCCTTCGTCGAGATGGTGCCGGGGCTGATCGCCGACCTGAAGGCGGTGGCGCGCAGCCGGCATCAGGCAGCCATCTACATCGGCAACGGCCATGCCGCCTGGGAAGCGGCGCTGGCCAATGTGATCGCCCCCGGCGACAGCGTGCTGGTGGCCGCGACCGGGCTGTTCGGCCACGGCTGGGCAGAGGTGGCGCGCGGGCTGGGGGCGCGGGTGCGGCTGCTCGACTTCGGCACCGCGGCGCCGGCAGGGGCGCAACGGGTGGCCGAGGCCCTGGTCGCCGACAGGCAGCGGCGGATCCGGGCACTGCTGGTCTGCCACGTGGATACTTCGAGCAGCCTGCGCAGCGACATCGCCGCGCTCCGCCGGGCACTGGACGAGAGCGGCCACCCGGCGCTGCTGATGGTGGACGCGATCGCCTCCCTGGGTTGCGAGAGGCTCGAAACCGACAGCTGGGGCATCGATGTCCTCGTCGCCGCCAGCCAGAAGGGGCTGATGTGCCCGCCGGGGCTGGGGCTGGTGTTCTTCAACGACCGGGCCGAGGCGGCTCGCGCGCGCTGCGCCCCCAGCCGCTACTGGGACTGGCGCCCGCGCGCCCGGCCGGAAAGCTTCTACCAGCATTTCGCCGGAACCGCTCCCACCCACCACCTGTTCGCTTTGCGCGCGGCGCTCGACATGATCCGCGAAGAGGGGCTGGAGGCCGCCTGGGCGCGCCACGCCCGGCTGGCCGCCGCCGTCTGGGCCGCCGCCGACGCCTGGGGGAGGGGCGGACCGCTGCGGCTGCATCTGCGCGATCCGGCGCTGCGGGCGCATTCGGTCACCACGCTTTCCATCGGCGCGGTGCATGGCACGCGGCTGCGCCGCTGGCTGACGGAGAACGCCGGGGTGACCCTGGGAATCGGGCTGGGCATGGGCACGAAGGAGGATCCGCGCGCCGACGGCTTCTTCCGTATCGGTCACATGGGGCATGTGAACGCGCAGATGCTGCTCGGGGTGCTCGGCGCGATCGAGGCCGGCCTGACGGCGCTGGAAATCCCGCACGGCACCGGGGCGGTGGAGGCCGCCGCCGCCGTGCTCGCGGCAGGCTGAGGTCCCGCGGCGGCGGGGCTGTGGCGCGGCCGGAGGCGGACCGGCGTGGCGAGGAGGTCGGGCAGGGGGGCGGAAACTGCCGGCAGGCGGCGCGCGCGGGAGAATGGAACCGGGAGAGCGGGAGGAACGGAGCGCGTGGCAGCCTTCCGGCGCCCCTGCCGCCGGCGGGTGGGTCGGTCAGCTCGCGGCGCGGGCCGCGTCCAGCGCGCCGGGCAGGGCTGCTGCAAGGGCGTCGAGATCGGCGGGCCGGCCGGCAGTGATGCGGATGCAGCGGTCCTGCGGCGGCCGGAAGGGCATGCGTACGAAGACGCCCCGTTCGATCAGCCCATCCAGGACCGCGCGCGCGAAATCGCCGTCGCGCCCGCAATCCACGGTCACGAAATTGGTGGCCGAGGGCAGGGCGGCGAGGCCGTTCTGTGCGGCGATCCCGGTGATGCGCCGGCGGGCCGCGGCCACCCTGTCCAGGGTATCCGCCAGCCAGTCCCGGTCCTGCAGCGCGGCCAGCGCCCCGGCCTGGGCGATCCGGCCGACGCCGAAGTGGTTGCGGATCCGCTCGAAGGCGGCGATCAGCGCGCGCTGGCCCAGCGCATAGCCGATCCGCGCGCCGGCCATCCCGTAGGCCTTGGAAAAGGTGCGCATCCGGATCAGGCGCGGGTCGTCCATCTCCAGCGGCGGGGCCGTGCCCTCGGGGGCGAATTCCACATAGGCCTCGTCCAGCACCAGCAGGCAGCCCTCGGGCAGCCCGGCCAGCAGCGCGTCGATCTCGGCGGCGGTATTCCAGCTTCCCATCGGGTTGTCGGGGTTGGCCAGATAGACCAGCCGGGCTCCGACCTCGCGTGCCCTGCGGGCCAGCGCGGCGGTGTCTTCGCGATCGTTTCGGTAGGGCACCGTCTCCAGCACCCCGCCGAATCCCGCCACGTGGTAGTTGAAGGTCGGATAGGCGCCGTCCGATGTCACCACCCGGTCGCCCGGCTCCACCACCAGCCGCACGAGACAGCCCAGAAGCCCGTCGATCCCTTCGCCGATCACCAGGTTTTCCGGGGCCACCCCGTGGAAGGCGGCCAGCGCGTGACGCAGGTCGTGGCATTCCGGGTCGCCGTATTTCCAGACCTCCGCCGCCGCCTGCCGCATCGCCTCTGCCGCCCGGGGCGAGGGGCCGAAGGGGTTTTCGTTGGCGCCGATGCGGGCAGCGAAGGGGGCGCTGCGGGCGCGTTCCTGCGCCTCGGGGCCGACGAAGGGCACCGTGGCCGGCAGGCTCTGGACAAGTCTGGTCAGTCGCGGCGCCATCATCGGCCCTCCTGTCCGTTCGCGGCTTTCTGCGGCCCGGCCGGGGCCGGCGCTTCGCCTCGACCTCCCCCCGCGCGCGCCCCTCGCGCTCAGGCGATTTCGGCCAGCCGGGCGAGCGCCTCGCGGAGCTTTTGCGCT
Organism: Paracoccaceae bacterium; assembly: GCA_026989055.1. GTDB lineage: Bacteria > Pseudomonadota > Alphaproteobacteria > Rhodobacterales > Rhodobacteraceae > JAJRUE01. The sequence continues at coordinate 843 of JALSKC010000001.1, read as the reverse complement.
TCGTCCCGGCGCGCGGCCAGGTTCTCGCGGGTTTCGGCGACTACCTCCTCGGGCGCGCTGTGGACGAATTTCGGGTTGTTCAGCCGCCCCGAAAGCCCGCCGATTTCCTTTTCCAGCTTGCCCAGCGTCTTTTCCAGCCGCGCGCGCTCGGCGTCGATGTCGATGATATCGGCCAGCGGCAGGGCAAAGATGCCGCCCTCGACCGGCACGGTCACGGCCCCCCTTGGCACCTCGGCGGCCTCGCTCAGGCTGTCGATGCGGGCCATGCGCCTGATCAGGGCCTCGTTGTCGGCCCAGGCCCGCCGCCCGGCCGCGTCCAGTTCGATCAGCAGCATCGGGATTTTCGCGCCCGCCGGCACGTGCATCTGCATCCGTGCCGAGCGGATCGCCTCGATCAGTGCGATGGTCCAGTTCATTTCGCGGTCGGCTTCTTCGTCCAGCAGTTGGGCGGCGCCGTATTCGGGCCATTCGGCGTGGATCAGCATCTGCGGGCGGGCCGGGTCCATCGACCAGAGTTCTTCGGTGATGAAGGGCATGAACGGGTGCAGCAGGATCAGCACCTGGTCCAGCACCCAGTTCATGCTGGCCCGGGTCTCGGCGACCAGTTGCGCATCGTCGCTGTTCAGGAGCGGCTTGGAAAACTCCAGATACCAGTCGCAGACCTTGCCCCAGGTGAAGGCGTAGAGCGCGTTTGCGGCGTCGTTGAAGCGGTAGGCGGCAAGCGCCGCGTCCACCTCTTCGCGGGCGCGGGCGACCTCGCCGATGATCCAGCGGTTGGCGGTGGCCTTGGGGCGGAAGGCGGCGATGTCGGCGATCCGCTCGGTCGTGGCGGCCCCGAAGGCG